>DATHVP010000001.1:0-31149 GCA_035461245.1 Longimicrobiales bacterium
ATCCACCACGCAGCGGACGCCTGTCCACCCGGACCCGGATGATGCCATGAACGCACGCTCCCTCACGAGGTCACTCCTGCTCGTCGTCGCGCTGCTGATTGCTGCCGTCGGCGACACGGCCGCGCAACAGCAGCCCTACGATCTGGTGATCCGCAACGGGCGGGTCATGGACGGGACGGGCAACCCGTGGTTCGCGGCGGACGTGGGGATCCGGGACGGCCGGATCGTGACCGTGGGCCGGCTGGGCGACGTCGTCGCGAACCGTACCATTGATGCCGCCGGCCGCTATGTGGTGCCTGGGTTCATCGATATCCACTCCCACGCGGACGACACCGGCAACCCGGACCGGTACATCCGGAGCGAGGACGCGCGACGTCGCTCGGCACCGAACCTGGTGGCGCAGGGCATCACCACCGTCGTGGTCAACCAGGACGGCCGGTCCCTGTGGCCGATTGCCGACCAGCGCGCGCTGGTGGAGCGGCTGGGTGTGGGGCCCAACGTGATGCTCATGGTGGGGCACGGCGAGGTCCGGCGTCAGGTGATGGGCAGCGACGTGCAGCGACCGGCCACGCCTGCGGAGGTACAGCGCATGCGCGCGCTGGTCCGGCAGGCGCTGGAGGAGGGCGCCGTGGGGCTGTCCGCCGGGCTGGAGTACGTGCCGGGCCGCTACAGCACCACCGACGAGGTGGTGGCGCTGGCGGAGGAGCTGGTCCCGTTCGATGGCGTCTACATCTCCCACCAGCGCAGTGAGGGCAGCGACCCCATGTGGTACTGGCCGAGCCAGGACGGCGCCGGCCCACCCACACTGCTGGACGCCATCCGGGAGACCATCGAGATCGGGGAGCGCAGTGGCGCCCGCGTCGTTGCGTCACACATCAAGGCGAAGGGCGCGCACTACTGGGGCTCGGGCATGGCCGCCATCCAGCTCATCGAGGCGGCGCGCGAGCGGGGCGTGCGCATCTACGCCGACCAGTACCCGTACGAGACCAGCGGCACCGACGGCAACACGGTCCTGATCCCCGCGTGGGCCACCGCCGGCAGCCAGTCCGACGGTACGTTCGCCGACCGCCTCCGCACGGTCCTCGCCGACGAGGCCCGCGCCGCCGACCTGCGCGGTGACATCACCCACGAGATCATGCGACGTGGTGGTGCCGAGCGCGTCGTCATCTTCGAGCATCCCGACGCCGCGTACGTCGGCCAGACCCTGGCCTGGGTCGCCGAGCGGCACGGCCTCGATCCGGTGGACGCCGCCATCCACATCCAGCTCAACGGCGACGTGAACCGGCGCGGCGGCGCCCGCATCCGTGGCTTCTCCCTCTCGGACCTGGACGCCAACCTGTACGCCGCCCGGCCGTGGGTCGCCACCGCCACCGACGGCGGCATCGCCCTGCCATCCGACGGCGCCAACGTGCACGCCCGGTTCTACGGCTCGTTCCCGCGCAAGATCCGGCACTTCGCGCTGGACCACGGCATCATCGCGCTGGAAGATGCCATCCGCTCCTCGACGTCGCTGCCGGCTCAGATCATGGGACTCAAGGACCGCGGTGTCATCCGCGAGGGCGCCGTCGCCGACCTCGTCATCTTCGACATCGACCGCATCCGGGACATGGCGACCTTCGAGAACCCGCACCAGTATCCCGAGGGCATTGACTACGTCTTCGTCAACGGCCGGGCGGTGGTGGACGGCGGCCGCCTTACCGGCGAGCTGGCAGGGCGCGTACTCGCGCGTTAGTGCCGGAAGGCCAAGACCCCTCCACCTCGTGCTCGGACTGTCCTCGATCGCGCGCGGGCGGGCGGTCAGAGCCCGCCGGTGCTCGGACAGTCCTCGGAAGCTTGCACGCTCCGCGTGCGACGCTTCCTGCGGAACTGCGCCCGGGGGCTCTGACCGCCCGCCCGCTCCCGGCGGAGCGGCTTGTTCTGAGCGGCCCACCACGTGGACTGGCGTCGGCCGTCCTTCGGGGATCGCGCGAACAGGAACGGCGCCGGCATCTCCGCGCAACGCATCCTGTCAGCGCGCGTCGACCATCGGTCGCCTGGTCTGGACTGCGCAGAACGGACCGATCAGACGGCGGCCGCCCCGCGTCCGGATGCCGGACGGACGCGCGGACCAGCCGTCCCGCCTGGAGTCAGACACACGGCGGCCCCCCGCGCGCAGTTCCGCAAGGAAGCGCAGCACGCAAAGCGTGCGAGCTTCCGAGGACTGTCCCAGCACGGGGGGCCGCCGTGTGTCTGACCGCGCCCAAGCCCCGGGAGTTCGTCCGTGGGCCTGACTACGGTGTAAGTGCCGCCGCCGGCTTGAACCGGTCCTGGAGCGACCGTACTTCCCGGACCCGTGAGCGCAGCGCAATGGCCGCATCGCACGCCGCTGACGCGGCGGACAGCGTGGTGCAGTACGGCACCTTGCGCGTGATGGCCATCCGCCGCATGGCGTAGTCGTCGTACTGGGACTTCTTGCCCAGCGGCGTGTTGATGAGGAGCTGGATCCCGCCGCTGATCATCTGGTCCACGATGTTCGGCCGGCCCTCGCCGACCTTGAACACCGGCTCCGACGGAATGCCACGGGCGCGCAGGTACCGATGGGTCCCGCCGGTGGCGAGGATGCGGAAGCCCAGGTCGTGGAACCGCCGGACGATGGGCGTGACCGTCGCCTTGTCACGGTCGTTCACCGTAACGCACACAGTGCCGCTGGACGGCGGCGGCCCGCCGGCAGAGATGGCGGCCTTGGCGAAGGCCATGCCGAAGCTCTCGTCGAAGCCCATGACCTCGCCGGTGGAACGCATCTCCGGGCCGAGGATGATGTCCACGTCGAACTTGTTGAACGGGAGCACTGCCTCCTTCACGGCGATGCCGGCCACGGGCGGCTCTTCCGGCAGGTCCAGCTCGGCGATGCGCTTGCCCGCCATGATGCGGGCGGCCAGGCGCGCGAAGGACACACCCGTCGCCTTGGAGACGAACGGGATGGTACGAGACGCACGTGGATTAACCTCGAGAACGTAGACGACGCCGTCGCGCACGGCGTACTGCACGTTCATCAGCCCGACCACGTTGAGCGCGCGGGCGAACTCGCGGGTTAGCCGCCGCATCTCGTCAACTTCCGCGTCGGCCATCATGTACGGCGGCAGCACGCACGCCGAGTCGCCTGAGTGCACGCCGGCGTCCTCGATGTGCTGCATGACGCCGGCAATGACGACGTCGGTGCCATCGGCCAGGCAGTCCACGTCCGCCTCGAACGCGTCCTCGAGGAACCGGTCAATGAGCACCGGATGGTCGGGCGACGCCTTCACCGCGCGCTCGAAATAGTCGAGCAGCGATGCCTCGTCGTAGACGATCTCCATGGCGCGGCCGCCCAGCACGTATGACGGCCTCACGAGCACCGGATAGCCCACGTCATCGGCCACGCCCACTGCCTGCTCGACGCTGGTGGCGATGCCGTTGGGCGGCACGGTGGCGCCGATCTGCCGGCACAGCGCCGCGAACCGGTCCCGGTCCTCGGCGCGGTCAATCTCGTCCACCGGGGTGCCGAGGATGGGCACGCCCAGGTTCTCCAGTGGCTTGGCCAGCTTCAGCGGTGTCTGGCCGCCTAGCTGCACGATGACGCCAACCGGCTTCTCCCGCTCCACGATCTCCAGCACGTCCTCGAGCGTGAGCGGCTCGAAGTACAGCTTGTCGGAGATGTCGAAGTCGGTGGAGACGGTCTCGGGGTTCGAGTTCACCATGATGGTCTCGAAGCCGTCGTCGCGCAGGGCGAGGGCCGCCTGGACGCAGCAGTAATCGAACTCGATGCCCTGCCCGATGCGGTTGGGGCCACTGCCCAGGATCACGACCTTCGGCCGGTCACTGGGCTCCGCCTCCGTCTCCTGCTCGTACGACGAGTACAGGTATGGCGTCGCGGCGGGGAACTCACCGGCGCACGTGTCCACCATGTGATAGGTGGGGCGCACGTCGAGCGAGTAGCGCAGCTCGCGCAACCGCTGCTCCGTGGTGCCACGGATCCGGGCGAGCTGGCGGTCGCCGAAGCCCATCCGCTTCATGCGACGCATGGCGTCGGCGTCCACGTCGGAGAGGCCCGCAAACCACTCTTCCGCCTCCTGCAGTTCCGCGAGCTGGTCCAGGAACCACGGATCGATGGCGGTGATCTCGTGGATCTCATCCACCCTCAGCCCCGCCTCGAACGCCCGCTTGAGCTGGTACGGCCGGTCCGCCGTCGGCCGGCGCAGCCCGGCCCGCAGCGAGTCCACGCTGTCATCGGGCAGCCCGTCGTCCTTCGGGCGGGGGCCGGCGTCCCAGCCGGCGCGATCGTTCTCCAGCCCGCGCAGCCCTTTCTGCCACGCCTGCTTGAACGTGCGGCCGATGGCCATGACCTCGCCGACGGCCTTCATCTGCACGCCCAGTGTCGGGTCGGCGGTGGGGAACTTCTCGAAGGCGAAGCGCGGGATCTTCACGACGACGTAGTCCAGCGTCGGCTCGAAGGACGCAGGCGTCGTCTTCGTGATGTCGTTGGGCAACTCGTCCAGGCGGTAGCCCACGGCGAGCTTGGCGCCGACCCGGGCGATGGGGAAGCCGGTGGCCTTGGACGCCAGCGCCGACGAGCGCGACACGCGCGGGTTCATCTCCACGACCAGCATCTCGCCCGTCCGGGGGTTCACCGCGAACTGGACGTTGCAGCCGCCGGCCTCCACGCCGATCTCCCGGATGATGGCGATGGCGGCGTCGCGCATCTTCTGGTACTCGACGTCGCTCAGCGTCTGGATGGGCGCCACCGTGATGGAGTCACCGGTGTGCACGCCCATGGGGTCCATGTTCTCGATGGAGCAGATGACGACGACGTTATCCGCACCGTCCCGGACGACCTCCAGCTCGTACTCCTTCCAGCCGATAACACTGCGGTCGAGGAGCACCTCGCCGATGGGCGAGAGCTCCAGCCCCCGGCGGACGGCGGCCTCGAACTCGTCGGCGTTGTACGCGATGCCGCCGCCCGTGCCGCCCAGCGTGAAGCTCGGCCGGATGATGGCCGGGTAGCCGATGTCCTCGATGATGCGCAGCGCGTCGTCGAAGGAGCGGGCGAAACCGCCGTGGCCGACGCCCAGGCCCAGCCGCTTCATGGCATCGGCGAACTCCTCACGGTCCTCGGCCATGCGGATGGCCCGGGCGTCAGCGCCGATGAGTTCCACGCCGTGCTTCGCCAGCACGCCGGCGTCGTACAGGTCGAGGGCCACGTTCAGTGCCGTCTGCCCGCCCATGGTGGGCAGCAGCGCGTCCGGCTTCTCCTTCTCGATGATCCGCTCCACCCACTCGGGGGTGATGGGCTCGATGTAGGTTGCGTCCGCCAGCTCCGGGTCCGTCATGATGGTGGCCGGGTTGCTGTTGACGAGGATGACGCGGTAGCCCTCCTCCTTCAGCGCGCGTACGGCCTGGGTCCCGGAATAGTCGAATTCGCAGCCCTGCCCGATGACGATGGGGCCGGAACCGAGGATGAGGATGGATTCGATGTCGTCTCTTCTGGGCACCGCGTACTACCCTTCGTCGGTCTTGCGGCTTTCCTTCCGGAACGCCGTGATGATGATCAGCAGGAACCCACCCCAGACGAGGCCGGCAATGACCGCGAACGTGATCAGCGCTTCAGTATTCATGGCCCCACCCGGGATGGTCATGTGACGGAGCGCGCGCCGCCGCGCGCCGAGCCGGAGGAAGGTGCGGGTGGCAGCACCGCGGCGCAAGGTGATCCGGCCCGCCGTGGACGGCCATTCCCGCGCCCGTTATGTTGCAGAATCCCCTCAGATTTCCACCAGCAGGCGCCATTCATGAATCGGGTCTTCACCCTGTCCCTCCTGTTGCTTGCCGCGGGGCTGCTGTCCGCCTGCGGCGATACGTCCGGCCCCCGGATCGGCCCGCCTGCCAGCATCGTCCGGGTTCTGGGTGACGACCAGTCCGGCGCGGCGGGCCAGGCGCTGGGGGCGCCGGTAACGGTCCGGGTCAACGACGCGCAGGGCCAGGGTGTGGCCAATGTGGTCGTTACGTTCGCGGTCCAGGCCGGCGGCGGCAGCGTGACCCCATCACAGACGCAGACGAACGCCGAGGGGCAGGCGCAGGCAAGCTGGACGCTGGGGCTGGAGTCCGGCACGGAGCAGCGGCTCCAGGCGTCGTTCACCCCGGACGAAGGCAGCGCCCGGACCGTCCAGTTCCGGGCCACGGCCACCGCCGGTACGCCCGTCGCCCTGCTGAAGGTGGGAGGCGACAACCAGGACGGCGGCACCGGCTCTCCGCTGCCCGACTCACTGGCTGTGCGAGTGACAGACCAGTACGGGAACGGCGTGCCGGGCATTACCGTGACGTGGACGGCCGGTGCCGGCTCACTGTCACCCGCGACCCGAACCACCAACGCGCAGGGCTTCGCCCGCACGATGTGGACGCTGGGGCCGGTGGCGGGCAGCATGCAGGCGTCGGCGAGTGCGGGGTCGCTGCCCGCCGTGACATTCCTGGCCGAGGCGCGGCCGCTGCCGGCCATCGCCGGGATCACGCCCGCCGTGCTGGTGCCCGGCGCCGAAATGGTCGTCACCGGCGTGAACTTCCCGGCTGACCCGGCGGCCATGATCCTCCGCGTTGCCGGCGCCATTACCACCGTGACATCCGCCACGGAGACGGAGATCCGGGCGACGCTGCCCGCGGCCGGCTTCAATTGCGTACCCACGGGCAACGGGCTCGTCCAGCTCACCGCTTCCGGCGTCATCACGAGCCGGGCGCACCCGGTGCAGATCGTGGAGGCGCGGCCGCTGGCAATCGGCGAGGCCCTGGTCAGCGATGATGCCGACCGCCTCGACTGCGTTGCCCTGCCGTCCGACGGCATGCGCTACCTCCTTGCCATTACCAACACCGATGGCACGGTGGCGGCCAGCCACGGCACGGTGCCGCAGCCCACGTCCGCCTTCGGCTTCCGGCTGAACACCGTCCCGCCTGCGCAGGGGCAGCAGACGCAGGACGTCGCGAGCCGGGAGGCCACGCAGGCCGTGGCGCCCAGGCCCGCCCGCAATGCCGCGCAGCAGGATGCGCTGCGGCGCGCCGTGGATCGACGCGCCGTGCGACAGGCCAATCACGCGGCGGTGCTCCAGGCGAGCAACGAGATGGTCGCCCGCGTCCGTCTCGACCCGACCCCACTCCCGGCCCAGCGACAGCATGACGCGGCGGCGGCCAGTGTGCCGTCGGAGGGTGATCTGCTCACCATGCGCGTGCCCCGGGTGGAGTCGGGCGCGAACCAGATGTGCACGCAGTACGACGAGATCCAGGCCCGGGTCGCCTACGTGGGCGAGCGCGCCATCGTGCTCGCGGACACGTCGAACCCGGTGAAATCCGGCATGGACACGTACTATCGCCAGCTGGGTGAGGAGTTCGACCTGCGGCAGTACGGCATCGTCCGGGACAACTTCGCCGACCCACTCGTCATGGATGGCCAGCTCAACAATGACGGGCGGATCTTCATGCTGTTCACGAGGCGGGTGGATGGCAACCGCATCGCCGGCTTCGTCTTCAGCGGCGACTTCTACGGCCGTAACCAGTGCGAGCAGAGCAATGTGGCTGAGATCTTTTACGGCTACGTGCCGACCAGCTCGAGCACGGAGTACGACCCGAACCTCGGCCTGACCATTGGCATGTGGTGGTGGGATATCCGCGCTACTGTCATCCACGAAGTCAAGCACCTGGCCAGCTTCGCGTCCCGCATCTCCCGGGACGTCGACAGTGAGCAGTCGTGGCTCGAGGAGTCCACAGCGATGATGGCCGAGGAACTGTGGGCGCGACAGGTCTTTGGCTACGGCGCCAACGCCAATGTCGGCTACGAGGAGAGTGTCGGCTGCGAGATCCGCGGCGCGTTCGGCACCGCGCCATGCGCAGGCAGGCCCGGCATCATGTTCGGCCACTTCATGCTGCTGTCCCAGTGGATGACTACGCCGGACACACGATCACCGCTGGGTCGCGTAACCGACAACGACGGCAGCTTCTACGGCAGCGGCTGGCTGTTCCTGCGCCACGTCATCGAGAACAGCGGGCGAGCGGAGCAGGATTTCCTCAGCGAACTGACACAGGCCACCAGCCGCGGCGCGGCCAACCTCGAGGCACGGGCCGGTCGTCCGTTCGCCGACCTGGTCGGGGAATGGGCACTGGCCACAGCACTGGACGACCGGCCCGGTACCGCGCCGGGCATCGAACGGCAGGTCCGCTCCTGGAACCTGCGCAGCGTTTACAGCGGCCTCAACCAGGAACAGCCCCAGCTCATGCCGACGCCGTTCCCCCTCGGTGTGACGGCACTGAGCTTCACCGCCGGCCAGCACAACGTGCAGACAGTGCGCGGCGGCAGCACCCGCTACTTCGAACTCGCCGGAGGCAGCGGCGGGCCACTGGCCCTGGAGTTCCTCGGCACCAGCGGTGCTGCACTGCCGCCATCCATGCGGATCCGCATCTACCGCATCGAATAGGCGCAGCCAGGGACGACTGACACCGCTACCGGCTATGCCCCCGGAGGTGCATGGCCGGTCCGCGTCTTGCACAGCCCGTCCGCCGCCAGCACGTCTCCCCGACGCCAGATTTCCGCCCTCGAGGGCGTTCTACAGATTTCCGCCCTCGAGGGCGTTCTACCATATATCCGATGGCCCGCCGCCGGCGGGACCCGCCAGAACCGATTCCGGAGAAGACACATGGCAGAGTACCCGGCCGCCGGTATCATCGAGGAACGTCTCGGTGCCATCATCGTGGACGGTCAGCGCTGCGACATCTGGGTACGGTCGCAGCCGGACGACGACGGGACCTGGCACAACGCACTGCTGTTCCGCCGGGCCGGCCGGTCCGCGAACCGGGACGCGCTGATTGCCGGGGTGTCGTGGCACGTGCCGCCTGGTATCGCGCTGCAACGGGCACAGGAACTGGGGGAGCAGGAACAGATGGCGCTCTTCCGGAAGGCGCTGGAGCCACGCCCGCCGCTGCTGTAGCGGCGGGCGGGCCGGGTCGGCTACTGGCGGCTGATGGCGTAGACGTAGGCGGCGATGAGGCGCACGTCATCGTCGCTGATGGGCGCGCCGCCGCGGGCCGGCATGGGCGCGGGATACTGGGCCGGCTGGGCGACACCGTCGCTGATGATGCGGACGATCTCGTCAAAGGACCCATCAATATGGATCCAGCCGCCGTCATTGAGTGCGGGCGCCAGCGGCGTTCCCGTGCCGCCAGCGGCATGACACGCCTGGCAGTTGCCACCGGTGGCGTAGAGGGCCTCGCCCTGGGCCACCATGTCCTGGGTCACGCCAGGCGGCAACTCCACGGGCGCCCGGGCGACCGGTGCGGCGGCCTCCTCCACCTGCTCCGGAAGCTGGATCCGCTCGGTAGGCATGCGGCGGGGGCCGCCGTAGCGCGCCATCTCGCCGGGCTGCTCGGCCTGGCCGATGAGGCCCGGCTGGCCCAGCGGTGCCCGGGTGTATCCGGACTGCTCCTTCAGGTTGGGGTCGCCACACGCGGCGACTGCAACCGCCAGCACGCCCAGCAGGCTGCCCTGCCAGACCGACTTCTGCACCTTCATCGATCCTCCGTATTCCATCCCTGGCCGCACCGCCGATCTATTTGCCGGTGAGCGCGCGGAATGTACCACGCCTGCCGGGGGACGCAAGATCGGGAAAACGGATGCGGTACCGCGAGCGTGGCAAACCCGGGAACGCGCCTTGCACGCCTGCCGGATGACACCGAATATGGCCTCGGGTAGGATCAGCTCGACCCACAACCTGGATGGACGATGCGGTTACTGACCCTGAAGTCGGTCCTGGTCGCCACGGATCTGGACGCGGCCTCGCGCCCGGCGATCCAGACCGCCGCCCGGCTTGCGCCCCTCGCCGGGGCCAGCCTGTATCTGCTCCATGCGTCCGGGGAGCCGTCGGACGGCGGTGTGGAGAAGCTCGTGGAGAGCTTCCGGCTCGCCGCGCCCGAAGCCGGTGAGCCGGACGACTCGGTGGTGATCACCGGCTTTCCGGCAACCGTCATTGTCCAACACGCCCGGGCTGTGGGCGCCGACGTCGTCGTCCTCGGACCACACCGGGAGAGGGGCGCGGCGCGTCCACTGGGGAGCACCGCGGCAAGCGTGGTTCGCGCAGCGCCGTGTCCGTGTCTTGTGGCCGCAGCAGAACTGCGGCTGCCGCTGGAACGCGTGCTCGTCGCCGTCGACGATTCGGATGCGGCACGGGAGGCGCTGGAGGTGGCCATGTCGTGGGCATCGGCGCTGCGCCCCCGGGGAGCACAGGCGACTTTGATGGCGCTGCACGTGGCTCCCCCCGCCGGCTCGCAGGATGCGACTGATGCCATCCATCGGCTGGTTGAAGAGGCCCGGGACCACGCCAGGGATTACGCGCGGGTGGATGTCACCGAACGCGTCGTACCAGGGTCGGACCCGGCCAAGGTCATCCTGCAGGAAGCGGCTGCGGCGAAGGCCGACCTGCTGGTCATCGGCACCCGGGCCGCGCAAGAGGTGCCACCGGAACTGGGCAGCGTTTCCGCAGCAGTGGCGCAGGCCACATCCTGCCCGCTGCTGCTGGTGCCGCCTCCAGGGCACCGCCGGCCCGAGTCGGACTGACGGGACGTTCGGCCCGGTTGGAGCCGTGAGCCTGATCCAGTTCTTCGACCTGGTCGGCGTCGCCATCTTCGCCGTGAGCGGCGCGCTGGCCGCCGGGCGCAAACGGCTGGACCTCCTCGGCGTGATCGTGATCGCCATGGTAACAGCCATCGGCGGCGGTACCACGCGCGACCTGCTACTCGACCGCACCGTGTTCTGGGCTACCCAGCCGCGCTACCTGTACGTCATCCTGGGCTCGGCGCTGCTCACCATCGTCTGGACGCAGCGCTTCAGGCCCCCGGATCGCGCCCTTGCCATCGCTGATGCTCTCGGTCTCGCCCTGTTTGCCATCAGCGGCGCCCAGATTGCCGAGCGGGTCGGACTGCCGGGTGTCGTGTGTGTTATCATGGGCACGATCACAGGCGTCGCCGGCGGCATGATCCGTGACGTGCTCACCACCGAGATCCCCATGGTCATCCGCCGCGGCCAGATCTACGCTACGGCTGCGATCCTCGGCATCATCGCCTACCTGGTGCTCACCCGCTCCTTCCAGCTCGAGGAACCCCTCGCAGCGGTTGTGGGCATGGCACTGGTCGCCGGACTCAGGATCTCGTCCATCATCTGGGGCTGGACTCTTCCCGTGTTCACCCTGGACGGCCCCGAGCAGCGCGCTTCACGCCGATAGCCCGGCGCTGAACCCGGGAACCCGTCCGGGGTATCCCAGGTGGTGAGTTGCTGAAGCTGGCGCGTCCCGCCGGCCCACCCCGTGCCCGGAATCATGCGACGACCCCGGCGTACTTCACTCAGCCTGCTCTTCGTCCATGTGCTGGTACTACTGGTGCCCCAGCACGGGGATTCAGTATTGCCGGAAGTGGCCGACTGTTCCTGGCAGGGCGCATCCTGCGCCGCCGGTCTTGCCTTACTGCATTCCCATCCCTCGGCACCTGGACTTGCAGGACCCACCTTCCGCGTCGCAGCCGACGGCGGCCGGCCGGTCACCAGCCCCATCAAGCCATACCGCCATGATGGTGCTGGCTTTGCGGCCATCAGCCTGGAGTCCGTAAGGGTATGTGCTGCCGTTGCCAACCTGCGGTACCTGGCCACCCGCCACACCCTCCACAGCGCGAACGCCGGGTCCCGGGCATCTCCCCCCAGGGGTCCACCCGTCCTTTCCTGACCGCGAGCCGCGGTCAGCCGCTGACGTGACCAGAGCGCGCCGGACAACCCCGACCGCGTAACCGATTCACGCCCGAAAGGACCAGATCATGTCCATACTTGCCAGTCTCATTCTCCAGGACGACGGCCTCACATTTGTCGAGGTTCTTCAGAACATACCTCACGATGGTCCGGCGGTAGTCATATACCTGATGCTGGCCGGCTTCGTGGCCCTGGTCTGGCTGGGAAGCCGAGCCACTGAAGGAGTGAACTCGCAGCACCCACCGGGCCCCGACCGCGAGAACTGATGACACAAGCCCCCCCGGCCACCGGGGGGCCGCCATCCGCATACGGTTCGCCCACGACCGCTGACGCCGGCGCAGTGACGGCATTCCGGCGGGACCGCGACGACTGAATGCGGCACTCGACTCGCGAGGCGATGAGGCAGCGCGTCTACGACACAAGGCGATCGTAGACGCGTTGCCTGCGAGCGCTGCCTGCGCGTCCTACGGCTCGTCGCTCACGATGATCGTGCCCCTCCGCATGTTCATCCCGCAGCGGAACTCATAGGCACCAACCTCCGCGGGCGTGATCCGGATCGTCACGGGCTGCCCCTGCGGCAACGCCGTCTTCGGGACACCCATGTCCGGTATATGCACCTCGGCCATGCAGCTCGCTGCGACCGTGCGAGTGAACACAATGTTCGCAGGTTTGCCGGTGACGAGCCTCACCGTATCCGGCGCGAAACCGGCGCTGCCCGCCTCGATGTGTACCAGGACCGTGTCGTTTGCCGACGCGAACGTCTGGCCGTCGAGGGTCCGCGGCGCCATCCCTGACAGGGCCAGAAACGCGACCGAGAGTCCGGCTATGGCTGCGGCGACCATTGAACGGCGCATTCAGTCCTCCTCTTCCTCAAGCGGGGCGTGCAGTTCGTGTCAGCCGGCGCTCCTCGTTCCACGCGAAGAGCACCGGAACCGTGAACATGGTCAGCAGCACGAAGCTCATGCCGCCAACGGTGGGTATGGCCATGGGGATCATGATGTCTGCGCCCCGGCCGGTTGCCGTCAGCACGGGGAGCAGCGCGAGAATCGTGGTAGCGCTGGTCATGAGGAGGGGCCGGACGCGACGCAGCCCTGCCTGGACCGTTGCCTCGCGCACCTCAGCGGCCGTGCTCGGGGCCCGCTCGTCAGTACTCTGCTGGAGGTAGGTCATGATGACCACACCGTCATCGGAGGCGATCCCGAACAGCGCCAGGAAGCCGACCCACACTGCGACACTCAGGTTGATCGCCTGCAGCTGGAACAGGTCCCGCATGTTCGTGCCGAACAGGGCAAAGTCACCGAACCACGCCTGGCCGTAGAGCCAGATCATGATGAATGCACCGGCCCAGGCGACCGCAATGCCGCTGAACACGATGAGCGTGCGCGGTACGTCCCGGAACTGGAAGTACAGGATCAGGAAGATGATGGCCAGTGCGATGGGCAGCACGACCCGGAGCGTCCTTGTGGCATGCACCTGGTTCTCGTACGAACCCGAGAACGTGTAGCTGACCCCGGCAGGAAGGTTCAGGCCCCCGCTGCGGGCCTGGTCGATCAGATAGGACCGGACCTGCTCGACGACCTCCACTTCGGCCACACCGGCCTGGCCGCCGAACGTCACGTATGCCACAGGGAACGTGTTCTCAGACCTGATCATCTCCGGACCGCGGACGTAGTGGATGCGGGTGACTTCCGAGAGCGGGACCTGCGTTGGACGCGACGGGGCCGCGACGAGCCGCGCCGAGCCGGCTCCCATGCCACTGCTGCCGGCCGCCGTTCCACTCCCCATTCCGACCGCACCGCCGGCCGTGACAAGGATGCGGCCGATCTGGTCCGGGTCCGCCCTCAGTTCACGGGGGTAGCGAACGCGGACATTGTAGCGCTCGCGTCCTTCAACGGTGGTCGTGGCTTCCATTCCGCCCACGGCCATGGCGATGGTGTTCTGCACGTCCACCACGTTCAGGCCGTACCGGGCCGCTGCCTCACGGTCAATCTCGATCTCCAGGTACGGCTTGCCGACAACCCGCTCTGCGTTGACCGTCGCCGCCACGACAGCCGGCACCTGGCGCAGGGCCGCTTCGAGCTGGACAGCCGCGCGTTCAATGCTCAGCAGGTCGGGGCCCTGGACCTTGATGCCCATGGATGCCCGCATACCGGTCTGCAGCATCACCAGACGCGTCTCGATTGGCTGCAGACGTGGCGCGCTGGTCACACCCGGCATGCGGCCGACCTCGACGATGGCGTCCCAGATGTCCTGCGGCGAACGTACGTGCTCGCGCCACTGCCTGTAGGGCCGGCCGCGCCGATCCGGTACGAGGTCGCCGTCGGCATTCCGCACGAACTCGCCCGTGCGCCGGTCATACGCGAAACGGATTCGGCGGCCAGCGGCGTCGGTGGCGTACTCCGGCCTGTAGTTGATCACCGTCTCGAACATCGAGATCGGTGCCGGGTCCAGCGCGCTTTCGGCCCTGCCGATCTTGCCCACGACCGATTCCACCTCCGGGATACCTTCGAACGCCGCGTTCTGGAGCGCCATCACTTCCAGGGCTTCGCCCATGGACGCGTGTGGCATCAGCGTCGGCATCCACAGGAATGATCCCTCGTCGAGGGCCGGCATGAACTCGCGGCCCAGCCCGGGGAAGGTGTGCATGGCCCACGAGTATGGACCGAACGAACGCACAGAACCCGCCTCGACACCCACGACTGCCGCCGCACGCGGCACGAAACCGAACATGCGGTCGAACCCGAGCCACACGTTCAGGCTGAGCAACACCATGACCACCGGGATGGCAAGGAACTGACGACGGTTGGCCAGTGCCCAGCGCAGGATCCCCTCGTAGCGCCGCTCGAAGATGAGAAAGATTCCCAGCAGACCGCCTACGAGCAGCCCGACGAACAGCAGGTTTGCGGCAAACGGCCGCTGTGCTCCGAGCGGCTGCCAGGCGTAGGCGAGCCACCAGACGACGGCGAATGCCGTCGCCAGGCTGCCAACAGCTGCATCCCGCCCGCGCCAGGCCGCAGGGAGCCGGCCGCCGTACAGGCGGTACAGCGCCAGGAGCGCGAGCGCCGCGGCCGCACCCGCGGCAACGATCCAGCCGGTGAGCACGCTGGCAGCAAACGCGGCAGTGCCGATGATGGCGGTCGCAGCGAGGACGCGCCTTTCCGTCCAGATTCGCCTGAGGAGGCCGGGCTCGCCGCCTTGCCTGCGCGCCACCGCCAGATACAGCACGACAGGCACGACAGTGAGCGCAATGATCACGGCGGCGAGGAGCACGAAGGTCTTGGTGAACGCCAGCGGCGTGAACAGCTTGCCTTCCGCCCCCGTCATTGCGAACACCGGCAGGAACGAGATCACCGTGGTCGCGATCGCAGTCAGCACCGCCGACCCGACCTCGCTCGCGCCCCGGTACACGACGTTGATACGGCTCTCACCCGGACCGGCCGCGTCGAGGTGGCGCATGACGTTCTCGGAGATGATGATGCCCATGTCGACGATCGTGCCGATGGCGATGGCGATGCCGGCGAGCGCGACCACGTTCGCATCCACGCCGAACTGCTTCATCGCGATGAAGGCCATCAGGACAGCCAGCGGGAGCATCGCGCTGACAAGCAATGCGGTCCGCAGGTGCATCAGCATGATGATCACGACGATCATCGTCACCAGAATCTGCTGCAGCAGTGCGTCGTTGAGAGTGCCAAGCGTCTCATGGATGAGCCCGGTCCGGTCGTAGAACGGGACGACGGCGAGCTGGCTCGTCGTGACCCATTCGGGCCATTCCGCGACAGGGGTGCTGCGCAGCCATGTCAGCCACGCCTCCTGGTCGAGGGCGGCGTCCGTGAACGCGTTGAACCCGCGGCTCCCGGCAAACGCCGAAACCTCATTCAGGGTGGTGCGCGGCCAGTCCACCACGGCGCGGATTGGCATGCCGGCCTCAAGCTCTGCGACCTTGCCCTTCACATTGGAGATCGCCTCCAGCGGGTTGTAGCCGTCCCGCACCACAACCACGCCGCCCACGGCCTCGGCGCCCCCGCGGTCGAGTGCGCCACGCCGCTCCGCCGGACCGAGACTGACCGTCGCCACGTCAGCTACGCGGATCGGCGTGAATCCGTCGCCCGCCCGGACGACGGCCGCTTCGATGTCTGCGGTGTTCCTGACGAAACCTGTGCCGCGAATCACGTACTCGACGCGGTTCACCTCCGTGGTTCTCGCGCCGATGTCCAGGTTCGAGTTCTGTACGGCGGCAAACACCTGCTCGATGGATACGCCTGCGGCGCGCGCGGCATCCGGATCCACATCAACCTGATACTCACGCACGAACCCGCCGATGGACGCGACCTCACTGATCCCTTCCGCCGCGAGCAGGCCGTACCTGACGTAGTAGTCCTGCACGGAACGCAGTTCGTGCAGGTCCCAGCCACCGACTGGTCTGCCACGGGGGTCCTGGCCTTCGAGGGTGTACCAGTAGACCTGGCCTAGCCCTGTCGCGTCGGGGCCGAGGCCGGGCTGAACGCCGGCCGGCAGCGTGCCCGGCGGCAGGCTGTTCAGCTTCTCGATGATGCGGCTGCGCGCCCAGTAGAAGTCCACATCATCATGGAAGATCACCGAGATGGTCGAGAAACCGAACATGGACGTCGACCGGACGTCCCGGACGCCGGGCAGACCCATCAGCTGGACCGTCAGCGGATAGGTGATCTGGTCCTCAACGTCCCGCGGCGAGCGGCCCATCCAGTCCGTGAATACGATCTGCTGGTTCTCGCTCAGGTCTGGCAGCGCGTCCACTGCCACCGGGCTGCGCGGCAGCCAGTCCGTGTCCCAGTCGAAAGGAGCCATGGCAACGCCGGCCAGCACGAGGGCCACTGTGCCGATGGCGACGACCAGGCGCTGCTCCAGCACGAACCGGATAAGCGCGGCGATGGCGCCAGGCCACCGGTCGGTGATTCTCTCGTCGTTTCGCATGCGCCTACCCTGCCACCTTCCCGTCGACCTCACCGCAGTCGAGCATGGACGCGCCGTAGTAGGGGTTCTCCACCACCTCCCGCCGTGCCAGCCATGTCCCCTCCCTGCCGTCCACCATCGGGCAGACGATCCGGAACAGGGGCCCGACGCGCTCGCTGGGGTACTGCCGGATCGCCGCTTCGAGCCGCTCACTGATCCGGACCAGCTCGCGCCGCAGCGTCGGCAGGTCCGACGTTCCTGCCATCGTCCGGGCGCCCTGCCGCATGGCGTCTCGCGCCCGCCGCCAATCCGCCGCGGCGGCGGCGTCGACGCCGTTGAAGTCTGCGGCCGCCAGCGCGTTCCCGAGTGCGCCCGAGGCCCGACGTGATGCCGCCGCGTCATCCCGGGTGAGGGCGAGGGTTAGGTCCAGGTACGCGGTTACGACGCGCTCGAGCTCGCGTTCCGCCGACTCGGTGAGGCGCAGGGGAACGCGGCCGTGATCAGCTGGTTGCTGCGGCGGGGCCATCATGCTCGGCTGTCCCCGGATCTGCAGTTCCGAATCGATGCGGAAGGCGCCATTCACAACCACGAGCTCACCTTCCGCCAACCCAGCCGTCACCTCCCAGTAGGCGCCTCGTCGTTCTCCCAGCGTGACTTCGCGCGCCTCGAACGTCGGGCGCTCGGTACCGGGGATCTGTACGTAGGCCACGGCCCGCTGGCCCGTCAGCAGTGGCGCCGTCGCAGGGATGGCCAGAGCCGTGGCCGCGGACGCGCCCGCGTCCCCACCCTGGCCGCGCACCAGCATGCCTGGCTTCAGGCTGCCCCCCGGATTGGGGACCTGGACGCGCACACGCGCCGTCCGGCGGCCGCCGTCGACTACCGGGTCAATGAAAGCGATGGTCCCGCTGAAGACCCTGCCTGGGAACGCCTCGACGGTGAACTGCATGGGAGCACCCACGCGGAGGCGCGCCAGGTCGCGCTCGTACGCCTCGAACTGCGCCCACACCTGGCTGAGGCCACTCACCCGCAGCAGCCGGCCGCCGGCCATGAGCCATTCGCCCTGCCGAGCCACCAGCTCGGACACGATGCCATCCGCCGGACTGAACACGCTCACCGTACGCGCCGGCTCGCCCGTCTCGAGAATCCGGTCGACCTGGGCACGGCCGACGCCCAGTGCCAGCAGCTGCGAAGCCGCCGCTTCCACCAGTTCGGGCATTCCGCCGGCAGTTGCCGCGCGGCGCGCCTGCAGCAACTCCAGTGACGCGGCCTGAATCGCCGGACTGTAGATGTCGGCAATCCGCTGGCCGCGCCGCACCGAGGCATTCTCGTAGCTCACGTAGAGCCGCTCGACCTGACCCTCCGTCCTCACCACGACGTCGTGGACCTGCGTCTCGTCATAGCCGATCGTCCCGGACAGGCGTACCTCGCCTGCGGTGCCCACCCTCTGCACCGGCCAGACCTGTACGGACATCAGCGCCGCCGCGCGCTCACTGACGACGAGCCGGGGGGCCTGGCCATGCTCCGCATGATCGTCATCCGGCTGCACGAGCGGGATCAGCGTCATCCCGCAGATGGGGCACGTACCCGGCGCCGGCTGCCGGATCTGGGGGTGCATCGCGCACGTCCAGATGATTCCTTCGCCGGTGCCGTCGTCGTTGTCCGCTGCGCGGATGCCGTCCTCCCCGTCCGGCGTCTTACCGACCCGGTTGAAGAACGTGGAGCCGATCATCAGCCCGATCAGCAGCACCAGCAGGAATGGGGAGACCTTCCGCACGCCAGCCGGCGCGGCCTGCCACCGCCGGCGCAGAGCCCCGCGCAGACGCTGGTCCAGGTTCCGGAACATCCTGGTCATCTCAGTTCCTTTCGTCATCGACGTCATCGCCGCGGGTGGCCACGCCACGCCCTGCGGCAGCATCGAGCCGTGCCCGCAGAGTCGCCTCGCGCATGCGCGCCATGATCAGTTCGAGTTCCACATCCAGGGCCATCCGCTGAGCATCGAGCAACTCGAGGAACCGCGTCGTGCCTGCCTGGTAGCCGGCAATGCTCGCCTCGAGCATCTGCCTTACCTGCGGCCGCAGCGTTTCCTCCAGCGCCGCCACACGCGTGCGCACGTTAAGAAGCTGGTCGGTCACCGCATCCGCTTCTGCCTGGAGTCGGATGCGCGTATTCGTCGTTTCCAGCTCGCGCTGCGCGGCCCGCAGCTCCGATTCCTGTACTCTGGCCCGGATCCCGCCTCGCTGGAGCGGCACCATCACGCCCACCGCGGGCATGACCGGCTCAGTGCCGTACATCCGATCGAACGCCATCTGCGACAGGTTCAGGTTGACGCCGAGCGTGAACTCCGGCCGCAGCATGGTCCGGTTCATGGCCGCCATCGCACGCTCTGCTGCCGCCATGGCCTCGCCTGCCGCTACCATGGGGTGCCCGTCGATGGCGACCGCCGGTTCCCGGGTCACCACGGCAGGGCGCAGTGCCGCAGGCGGTGCGAGCTGCGCATCGCCTCTGACGCGCACCGAGCCGCCGGTCAGCGACGACAGCAGGCCAGCGGCCTCAGCACGCTCCTCCTCCAGCGCCTCGAGGCGCTGCGCGAGCATACCGGCCTCCACCTGGATGCTGAGGACAGCCTGTTGCGGGCCGCGACCCGCTGCGTACTGGGCGAGGGCGGCATCCCGGTAGAGGTCCAGCTGCCGCCGAAAATCGGCGATGCGGGCGGCCTGCTCCTGGATGGACCAGAGCTCGGCGTAGGCCATCCTGGCCATGGCGACGAGCTCCACCTCGAGGGCGTCGGCTTCCAGGGCTGACGCGTCCGCCATCCTCGCCCGGGCGGTGCGATCGGCGTTGAGGCGCGCCGGCCACGGCACCGCCTGGCGCGCCATGACCTGGGCGCCGAACTCGCCGTCCCGGATGGCGCTGGGCATCGGCATGACTTCCAGCATCGGCGACGGCCACGTAACCTGCGCAGGACCGAGCGCGCCGGCCGCCGCGCCGTGACGCGCAGCGCCGAGTGCGGCATTACCGGCTTGCACTGCCGCGATGACTTCCTCTTCCGTATATGCGCTCAGCTGCGCTGCCGCTCCAGCGGGCAGCATCATGAGCGCCAGAACCGCGATGAACCGGTACATGGCTCCACTCGTCAACGAGTACCGCGCGACTCGCAGTCGCACGTTTCACCAGCGCGCCAGGCGCGGGATCAGGTTTTCAGTTGGATGACGAAACGCCGGACAGCGCCGGCGCGGAGCTACGCCCGAGGGGGGTGATAAACGGAGCGGGTCAGTAGGAGCGGGATGTTGGGCTGCTGCGGCACGAATCCGCTATCGCTGGCCGCCGGCGCCGCCAGCATCGTCGCCACGGGACTCGGCAGCGAGACCGGCGTGCAGGTCATGCCCCCGCCCATGCCGAAGGGGCACTGGGACTCGTGAGAACCCTCGGCCGGTGCCTCGGGGGCGGCATGTGCATGAGCGTCACCCGAAGCATGATCCATGGCCGTCTCCGCGTGCTGCGTGGAGTGTGGTACGCAGAACGCCGCAAGCACGCCCTCCCCGAAGTATACGGAGAAGGCGGCCAGCGCCATCAGCGCAGCCACGAAACGGAAGCGACGGCTCATGCGACGAATCTATCCCCTGGATGAGGGACAATGGAATAGGGGATTACCCCAGTCCTGCGTAGGCCACCACCCCACAAGGCCCACGCGAGCCAACTTCTGGCCTGCTGTCACGAATACTACCCCCGGATAGCGCACTGGTTCTGGGGCGGCCTCAAGGCGTGACCACCATTCAGCGGCTGTGCCTGTACATCATGTCCAGCAACTCGTCGTACATGTGCTCGGCGTCCTCGTCGCCCGCCCGGATGGCGGCTGCCGCGCAGTGCCGGAGGTGGTTGCGCATGAGTTCGCGCCCCACCGACCGCAGCGCCTCCTGGACGGAGGAGATCTGCGTCATGATGTCCGCGCAGTAACGGTCCTCTTCCACCATGCGTTGGAGCCCCCGGACCTGGCCCTCGATGCGTCTCAGACGCTTGAGGTTCCTGTCCTTGCGCTCCGGATCGACGCCGACTGCCTTCCGGCCCCCGGTTGCGTCCTCGGTGCCGCAGCCACAGGCGTGTATGCCTGCTTTCTGCTGTGCTTCCATCTGATTCCTCATGTGTTCAGCAACGAGCGGGTGCGTGCCGGATCAGGCGACGCGCACCGCGCGCAGTCGCAGGCTGTTCGTGACGACGCTGACCGAGCTGAACGCCATTGCCGCGCTCGCCAGGATCGGGCTCAGCAGGATACCGAAAAACGGGTAGAGCAACCCGGCCGCGATCGGGATGGCCGCCGCGTTATAGACAAATGCCCAGAACAGGTTCTGTTTCATCGTGCGCAGCGTGCGGCGCGACAGCTCGATGGCACCCGCGACGCCGTTCAGGTCACCCCGCATGAGCACCACGTCGCCCGCTTCGGCGGCGATGTCAGTGCCGGTGCCCATGGCCATGCCCACATCCGCCTGTGCCAGGGCGGGAGCGTCATTGATGCCATCGCCGACCATCGCGACCACCTTTCCGCCATCCTGCAGGCGCCGCACCTCGGCGACCTTGCCCTCAGGCATCACCTCAGCCACGACATGGTCGATGCCGGCCTCTCCCGCGACGGCCTCTGCCGTGCGGCGGTTGTCGCCGGTGAGCATCACCACGGCCAGGCCCATGCGTCGCAACCGCTGGATGGCAGCGCGCGACGTTGGCTTGATGGGGTCGGCGACGGCCACCAGGCCGGCCAGCTTCCCGTCAATGGCGACGTACATGGGCGTGCGCCCACGTGCGGCCAGGTCCTCGGCCGCGTCCTGGAGTGGCCCTATGTCGATGGCATAATCGACCATCAACGCAACGTTGCCAATGGCAATGGCGTGCCCCTCGACCACGCCAACCGCGCCGCGTCCCGTGACCGAGTCAAAGCTTTCCGTCCGGGCACGGCTGATGCCGCGCTCCTCCGCCTGCCGGACGATGGCCTCGGCCAGCGGGTGCTCCGAAGCGCCCTCCAGTGACGCCACGAGGCGCAGGAACTCACCTTCGCTCCACTCGGCGCGGGGCGCGAGGAGGAGATCCGTCACGGACGGCTGTCCCTGGGTCACCGTCCCGGTCTTGTCGAGTACGACCGTCTGCACGTCGCCGGCGCGCTGCAGGGCCTCACCACCCTTGATCAGGATGCCTGACTCCGCACCCTTGCCGGTGGCCACCATCAGCGCTGTCGGCGTGGCCAGCCCCATGGCGCACGGGCAGGCGATGATCAGCACCGCCACGGCCGCGGCGAACGCCGGAATCAGCGACGGTTCTGGCCCCACCACGTACCAGGTGACGAATGTCGCAATGGCAATCGAGATGGAGATCGGGACGAAGACGCCCGTGACACGGTCCACCAGCTTCTGGATGGGCGCCCGGGAGCCCTGCGCATCGCGCATCAGGCGCACGATCTGGGAGAGCACGCTGTCCGCGCCGAGGTTCGTCGCACGGAAACGGAAGGCGCCTGTCCGGTTGATGGTGCCACCGATCACCGTGTCGCCTGTTCCCTTCTCCACCGGCAGGCTCTCGCCCGTCAGCATCGACTCGTCCACGGCGGAGCTGCCGGCCACGACTTCGCCGTCCACCGGAACGCGCTCACCGGGCCGCACCAGCACGATGTCGCCCTGCTGGACCTCTTCCACCGATACTTCGACCTCCACTTCCTCGCGAAGCACACGTGCCGTATCCGGCTGCAGTTCGACAAGTGCGCGCAGCGCCCTGGAAGTCTGTCGCTTCGCTCGCGCCTCGAACATGTTGCCCAGGAGGATCAGCGCGATGATGAAGAGCACGGCCTCGTAGTAGACGGCGGGCGCCACACCCCGGCTCAGGAAGAAGCCGGGGAAGAACGTGGCCGCCACGGAGAAGAGGAAGGCCGCGCCCGTGCCGATGGCCACCAGCGTGTTCATGTCCGCCGCATGGTGACGGAATGCCGCCCAGGCGCGCGTGTAGAAGTGCCGGCCCGCCCAGGCCATCACTGCGACGGTCATGCCGAGCAACAGGTAAGTGAGCAGCAGGACGTCGATCCGGTACAGCCACGGCATCACGCTCGACAGCCAGGGGTCGATGACACCGTGCACCCAGTTCATGAACGGGTCGCCGCCCGTCGCAGCGTGCTCCCCGTGCTCACCCGCGAATGGCGCGCTCATCACCGGCATGGAGATGACCATTCCCACAGCCGCAAAGACGAGGCTTACCGCTGCCTTCCGGCGCAGCTCACGGAACTCCGCTTCCTGGGCTTTGTCCTGAGTCTCCTGCTCCTCGAACGCGCTGCGATCGGCGTTGGGGAGTTCAGCCTCGTACCCCGTATCCCGGATCACCTGGACCAGGCGCTCCGGCGTGATCGCGGCGTCGTCGAACGTGACGACGGCGTTGTTTGTCATCAGGTTCACCGACGCCTGCTGCACGCCGGACGTACGCTCCAGCGCCCGCTGAACACGGGAGGTGCACGCCGCGCACGTCATACCCGAAACGGGAACCGTCACCTTCTTGCCCACGCCTGCAGCGCCCTCCGTCGCGGCGGCAACCACGCTCCGCGCCGCGTCCCGGTCCGCCTGCTTCGTCGTATTCATGATGCCGTATCCTCCACCACTGTCACGCTGCCGCGCAGCATGCTCATGCCGCAGGTGAACTCGTACCTGCCCGCGTGCTCAGGCGTAAACTCGATCACCGTCTCTTCATGGGCCGGCAGGTAGCGCCGGATCCCCAGGTCAGGCAGCACCACCTCCTCGGAACAGCCGGAGGTCTCCTGCCGGTCGAAGATCAGGCGCACGGGTCCGCGCCTGACCTGCACGTGCGCGGGGTCATAGCCGCCGGCCACGCGTATACGAATCTCCTGCAACCCGCCTGTGCCGACTGCGGCACGAGACACCTGGCGCCCGGCCACCAGGAAATACCAGTTCACCCAGGCAATGGCAGTGACGCCCCCGAGGATCACCAGGATGTCGGCGCCGCTCAACTGTCCGTCCCAGGGCGGACTGCGTACCCTGCCTCCTCAACGGCCTGTGCGATCTGCCTGGCATCCGTGCGCGCCGGGTCGAACGCGACGCTGGCGGAGCCAACATCCACCCGCTCTGCCTGCACCCCCGCAATTCCCTCGAGGGCACGCCGAACACTGGCGACGCAATGCCCGCAAGACATTCCCTCGATCTTCAGCGACACCCGTTCCATTTCTCCCTCCCGGACGTGTTGGCCAATATACCCCCATGGGGTATCTGACAAGGAGAAGTATATATACCCCCCACCCCTATGTCAAGGGCGGCGGTGAGGATGGCTGGTTGCGGGTCGGGAAAGCGGGCCGGGGGCAGCAGGAAACGGGCACGCGGGCATTCTCAGGCGGCATGTAATCTGCAGCCGGGCCGATCCTCCATGCGCGACAACCCCAGTCACCGCGGGCACACCGGCCACCGCGGCCACGACGCTGCGGATGGCGACACCACGCCACCCGCCAAGCCGGGCTATCCAGAACATCCCGAGGGGCCCGACCCCGCCGACGCATCACCCGGTTCCGAAGCATCACCCATGCATCCGCCGCACCATGGACACGGCGCGCATGGCGGCCACGAGTCGGGACATGACAAGCATGAGGGCCATAGCGTGGAGATGTTCCGGAGCAAATTCTGGATCTCGCTGGCCCTGACCGTCCCAACCATCATCTGGGGCCACATGCTGGCGCGCCTCACCGGGTTCATGCCGCCCATGTTCCCGGGTTCCCAGTGGATCGCACCCGTGTTCGGCAGCGCGGTCTTCTTCTACGGCGGGCTCGTGTTCCTGCAGGGCGCATGGCGGGAGTTGAAGGACCGGCTGCCGGGCATGATGACGCTGATCTCCCTGGCGATAACGGTTGCGTTCGTCTTCAGCGCCGCCGTCACCCTCGGATTCCCCGGCATGCCCCTGTGGGAGGAGCTGGCCACGCTGGTGACCATCATGCTCCTGGGCCACTGGATCGAGATGAAGTCGATCTCCCAGGCCCAGGGTGCACTTCAGGAACTTGCGAAGCTCATCCCGGACACGGCTGAACGGGTCACCGGGGAGCAGGTGGAGCGGGTCCCGGTCTCCGCGCTGAGGCAGGGTGACCTCATGTTGATCCGTCCCGGCGCGAGCATCCCTGCTGACGGTGCCGTCCGAGACGGCCGAAGCTCGGTGAACGAGTCGATGATCACGGGCGAATCGCGACCTGTGGAGAAGGTCGCTGGCGACGAGGTGATCGGCGGCACGGTGAACGGAGACGGCTCGCTGCGCGTAGAGGTGACGCGCACGGGTGAGCAGACGGCGCTGTCCGGGATCATGCGGCTGGTGGAGCAGGCGCAGACGTCCCGCTCGCGGGCGCAGGCGCTCGCCGACCGTGCCGCGTACTACCTGACGTTGATCGCCATCGGGGCCGGGGCGACCACCCTCGTCGCGTGGCTCATCCTGGGCGCCACCGGCGCCTTTGCCATCGAGCGCCTGGTCACGGTGCTCGTCATCGCGTGCCCGCACGCCCTCGGACTCGCGGTGCCGCTGGTCATCGCCATCTCCACGACACTGGGAGCCCGCAGCGGGCTGCTGGTACGAGACCGGCGCGGGCTGGAGGAGGCGCGCAACCTGAACGCCGTCGTGTTCGACAAGACCGGCACGCTGACTCTGGGGGAGCACCGGGTCGTAGAGATCGTCACGGCCGATGGCATCGCACCGGATGAGGCCCTCCGGCTTTCTGCTGCCGTGGAGCAGGACGCGGAGCACCCCGTGGCCCGGGCCATCGTGACCACAGCCCGGGAGAAGGGGTTGGACGTTCCCGCTGCCACTGACTTCGCGGCCATCCCGGGCTACGGCGTTCGCGCGACGGTGGAGGGCCGGGAGTTGCATGGCGGGGGTCCCAACCTGCTCCGGCGACTCAACGTCGAGCCGGCGGCGGAACTGCAATCGGCCGCAGAACGCTTCGCCGTGCAGGGCCAGGGCACCATCTACCTGATCGACGGAAGCCGCGCAATTGCCGCCTTCGCTGTCGCCGACGCTGTCCGGCCCGAGTCTGCGGAGGCCATCCGCCGCCTGCATGAGGCTGACATCGAGGTCGTCATGCTGACGGGCGACGCTCAGGCTGTGGCCGATGCAGTTGCCGGAGAGCTCGGCATGGACACGGTGTTCGCTCAAGTCCTGCCAGATCAGAAGGCGGAGAAGATCCGGGAGATCCAGCGCCAGGGCAAGCGAGTCGCAATGGTGGGCGACGGCGTCAACGACGCGCCGGCCCTCCTGACGGCGGACGTGGGCATCGCCATCGGTGCCGGGACGGACGTGGCCGTCGAGGCCGGCGACGTGGTCCTGGTACGGAGTGATCCGCGGGATGTCGCACGCATCGTCCGGCTGTCCCGGGCCACCTACCGGAAGATGGTGCAGAACCTCTGGTGGGCCGCCGGCTACAATATCGTTGCCATCCCCCTGGCCGCGGGCGTGCTGCAACCCTGGGGGATCCTGCTGAATCCGGCTGTCGGCGCCGTGCTGATGTCGCTCTCAACGGTGATCGTGGCAATCAATGCGCAGCTGCTGCGCAACGCGGACGTGACCTGAGGCACAGGACCAACATCCATCCACGGGCAACCTTCACGCAGGGACGAAATTCCCATGGACCAGACGAAGCATGACATGAAGATGGGCTGGGGACGATTCGCGGCGATGATCGCCACCTCCACGTTCATCATGTTCTTCCTGATGTACCAGCTTGTTTACGAGACGGACCACCTGATGTTCAGCTTCAATCGCTTCATCGCGGCCCTGGTCATGGGCGCAGTGATGACGGCGGTGATGCTCGGCTTCATGTGGTCGATGTACGAAGGGCTACGGACCAAAGTCATTGTCCTGGCAGGCGCCGTTGTACTCGCGGGCGGGCTTCTCTATGTCAACCGGTCGCAGAGCCTCATCGATGACACGCGTTTCATGAAGGCGATGATCCCGCACCATTCCATCGCAGTCAACAATGCGCGGAAAGCCGACATCCGGGACCCTCGCGTGCGGGAACTGGCGGACGAGATCATCGCGTCGCAGGTGCGGGAGATCCGTACCATGAAGCTGCTGCTCGAGGACATCGAGCAGCGCGGCCGCCGTGGTGACTCGACGCTCCCGGCCCGGCCCGCGGTAGTCACGCCGGACATGGAGCCAAAGATCCGTGAGGCCGTGCAGTGATGGGCGAGGCCGTGCGGTGGAACTGACATCGATCATTCAGTGCCCGCACTGCGGTGCAGTAAAGGAAGAGCAGATGCCGACAGATGCCTGCGTGTACTTCTTTGACTGCCCTGCCTGCAGGGTGCGCCTTCAGCCGAAGGCGGGGGACTGCTGTGTGTACTGCTCCTACGGGAGCGTGCCGTGCCCGCCGGTACAGGACCGGCGGAACTGCTGCTGATCCGGCTGAGCGCCTGCGCAGGGTACCCGCCGGATTGGTGGAGGCGTCTACTGCGGTGGGACCGTGCCGCACCTCCGGGACAACTCGGACTCGCCAATGCCGGACAGGACGGAGCTGCGAGGCACAAGACCCGGTTCGACAATGCGCAGGTAGCCGGGGGTATACAGGCGGACCTGCCGTTCACCCCGGATGCCGTAGGCCTCGATGCGGTCAACGCGCTCCAGGGCGCTGCGCCAGAGTGGTGATCCCGCCGGGGAGGAAGACGTCATCAATGAAAACGGCAGGCTGGCTCGGCGCGGGCGCTGACAGCCGCTATCACTGCTCCGGCGCCGCCTCCCGCTGCAGCCCGAGTTCACCGGCAATCTCCTGCATGGCGGCGATGACGTTGGCGATGTGGGTGTCCATGTCCAAGCCGATGAGTTCGACGCCGTGGCGCACTTCATCCCGGTCCACGCCGGCGGCGAAGGCCTTGTCCTTCATCTTCTTCTTCACGGATTTCGGCGTCAGGTCGCCGATACCCGTGGGCCGTACGAGGGCCACAGCGTTGACAAGGCCGCTGAGTTCATCACAGGCCACGAGTACACGGTCCAGCTCTGTCTCCGGTTGCACGCCCGTGAAATCCGAGCGGTGCGCCAGGATGGCGTGGAGCACTGTCTCCGGATAGCCGCGGGCACGCAATTCGTCCACCGCCCGCAGCGGGTGCTCGTCGGGATACTTCTCCCAGTCGAGATCGTGCAGCAGCCCGGCGAGGCCCCACTCATCCTCGTCGCCGCCCATCTTCCTGGCGTAGGAACGGACCGCTGCCTCCACGGCCTTCATGTGGTTGCGCAGCCCCTCGTTGTCCACCCACTCATGGAGCAGCTGCAATGCGTCGTCGCGTGTTGGCACGGCTACCTCCGCTTTCGCGTTATACGAGTTGGTCTCCTCACGAAGCCTGCTTCTCAGACCCGGGAACTGGGGCAGATATCCGCCAGCACGCAAGCCTCGCAGCGAGGTGTCGGCGCCTTGCACACGGCACGGCCGTGATAGATGAACAGGTGCGACAGGTCGGTCCATTCCTCACGGGGCGCCAGCTTCATGAGGTCCGGCTCCACCTTCACCGGGTCCGTATGCCGGGTCAGGCCCAGGCGGCCACTCAGCCGCTTGACGTGCGTGTCCACCACCACGCCCTCGTCGATGCCGAAGGCATTGCCCAGGACCACGTTGGCCGTCTTCCTGCCAACACCGGGGAGGGCTGTCAGGGCTTCCATGTCCCGGGGCACCTCGCCGCCGTGCTGTTCCTCGACTGCCGTGGCCATACCGACGAGACTTTTCGCCTTGCTGCGGAAGAAGCCGGTGGACCGGATCAGTTCCTCCACCGACTCCTGCGGCGCCGCCGCCAGGTCCGCAGGCGCCGGATAGGCCTTGAACAGCGCTGGTGTCACCATGTTGACGCGTTCGTCGGTGCACTGGGCCGACAGGATCGTGGCGGCCAGCAGCTCGTAGGCGTTGCGGTGGTCGAGAGAGCAGCGTGCATCCGGATACTCGGTGTGCAACCGTCGTATGATCTCCGCCGTGCGTTCCCGCCTGGCCGCCACGGTCTCCCGGCCGAAGCCACCGCGCCGCCGGGGCGGAGCGCCGGCGGTTTGCTTCCGGCCCGTGCTCCGCCCGCCTGTGCTAGCCTTGCCCGCCACGCTTCCGCTCCTCGAAATATTGCTGCACGTCGGCCAGTTCCCAGGTATTGATCACGTCGTCAGCCGTCAGCCACGCCTTCCGCGCGACATTCACGCCGAACTCCACGTTGCGCATGCCGTCCACAGAATGGGCATCCGGGTTGATGGCCGTCCGTACGCCCAGTTCCCCGGCCAGCGGCCAGTGCTGCCATGACATGTCGAGGCGCCGCGGGTCAGCATTGATCTCAATGGCGGCGCCGTACTCCGCTGCGGTCCGGATCACCGCGTCCAGGTCCACGTCATAACCGTCGCGCATGAGCAGCAGCCGTCCAGTAGCGTGACCCAGGAACGTGAGTCGCCGGTCGGACACTGCGGTAACCATGCGTCGCGTCATACCCTTTCGATCCAGCTTGAAGCGGGAGTGCACCGACCCCACAACGTAGTCCATGGCGGCGAGGACGGCGTCATCGCCCTGGGCGGCGTAGTCCAGCCGCCCGTCCTGCATGATGTCCGCCTCCACGCCGCGGAAGATATGCAGTTCGTCGCCCCGGCGCCGGTTCCACGCATCGATTTCGGCATGCTGTCGGCGAACCTGCGCGACGGACAGGCCACCGGCGTACCCGGCGCTGCGGGAGTGGTCCGCAATGCCGAGGTAGCGCCAGCCCAGCGCCAGCGCGCCCTCGGCCATCTCCTCAAGCGTCGCGACGCCATCGCTGTAGGTGGTGTGGCAGTGGAAGCAGCCCCTCAGGTCGTCGGGCTCCACCAGGCGCGGCAGCCGGCGGGCCAGGGCAAGGGCCACCTCGTCGCCGTGTTCCCGCAGTTCCGGTGGCACGGGCTGCATGTCCAGCGCCTCGTACACTGCGTCCTCCGCCGGGGTCGGCACCTGCTCATCGTCGCGGAACAGGCCGTGGGTCTCGAGGCGGAGGCCGGCCTCGCCGGCGCTGCGCCGGACTGCTGCCACATGCGTGGCGGAGCCGGTGGCCAGCAGCAGCGCCGCGCCAAACCCTGCGGGCGTCACGGCCTGGACGGAGACCGGGATGCCGTCGGCGAGACGGGCGTGGAAGGCGCCCTCGGCGCGTGTCCAGGCCAGACCGGGACTGCCGGCCAGGGCGGCCTCCAGGCCGCCATCCTGCACCGCCGCGACGATGACGATGCGGTCGGCGGTCTCCAGCCGCCGGCGCAGTTCGCCTGCCACAGAGACGCTGAGGACGCCCGGCAGTGTGGCAATGAAACCGGCGAGCCGGTGGGCCGCTTCGGCCGCATGCAGGTAGGTGCGCCGTCCGGCGACGCTGCGGGCGAACGGGACCCCCGCGAGGATGGCCTGCTGCGTCTTCTCGCCAAAGCCGCGCAGGCGGGCGATGTGGCCGCTGCGTGCCGCGGCCTCGAGTGAGTCCAGGTCGGTGATGCCCAACTCGGAGTGCAGCAGTCCGATCTTCCTCGGACCCAGGCCCGGCACGCGCAGAAGCGCCTGCAGGGTGGCAGGCCCCCGTTCCTGCAGCGTCGCCAGGTAGGACGACTCGCCGGTGACGACGAGTTCCTCTATGATCCGGGCCGTGGCTGGACCGATGCCCGGCACGTCATGGAGCGCGCCGCTGGCCACCAGCGCCGGCAGGTCCTCCTCGACCCCTTCCACGGCACGGGCGGCGGCCCGGAATGCGCGGGCCCGGAACCGGTTCGCCGGCTCCGTCTGGAGGAGTGACGCGATCTCCTGCAGCACCAGTGCGACGGCGTGCCTATCCATCCACCAGACGCCGCCGGCCGTCCGTGCCCTCTACCTCCTGGCCATCCGCTGTCTGCATCAGGCGGAAACAGCGCGCCGCCAGCTTCAGCACCTCGGCCCGGGTCGTCAGTGAGTGGTAGCCCTGGAGCTCGCCGCCGGGCAGCACGTTCCCGAAATCGGTGCCGCCGGGCCGGGCGTCCACATCCGCCCAGTGCTGGAGCATGTCATCGCCCTCTATGCTGACGTCCACCGTGCTGATACCCGGGCGGCCGGGACGCACTCCCAGAGCGAGTAGCAGGTCGAGGCGACCGGGCGGGCCACCTTCCGAATCCGTCGGCGCACTGAAGAAGAAGCCGTCCACCGGCTCCGCCGGCGCGTCCTCGGCTACACGCGCCCAGAGCAGGTTCCGGGGCAGCTGTACGTAGCCCGCCGGCTCCGGCGGATCCACACGGTCACTTCCCGGCGGACCCTCCGCCGACAGCACGGTCGCGGCGGCAGCACCGGTGAGCTCCCACGTGAACCGGCCGTGGAGCCAGAAACGAAAGGACTGGAACAGCAGCGCGGTGACCTGGTCCACCAGATCCCTGTGTACGCCGCCCTCCGCGTCATCAGGCATCAGGTCCTTCAGCAACGTGCCCGCCGCCGGCAGCATGAAGAACTCCACAGGCGTCGC
>DATHVP010000002.1:0-3026 GCA_035461245.1 Longimicrobiales bacterium
CGAAGAAGAAGAACCGTCGGGACCGGCGCAGGCGGAAGCAGCGCGGCAATGCCAGTGGCGGCAGGAAGGCCGTGCGGATGTTCATGGGCGTCATCGCGCTGGCCATCGTGCTGGCGGTGGCCGCCGCCGTGGCGTTCTATGACCGCTCCGAGCCCGACGACCCGCCGTGGCCGGGCGCCGTCTGGTCGGCGGAACACGGACACTGGCACTGACGCAGGATGCGGCGCGCGCCGGCCGCCCCTTCCCGGTGAGGTTATGTTTAAGCAGACATTCCACTACATAACCCGGGAGACACCATGGAACGCTCGTTTACGATGACCCGCGCGGAGGTCGTCGACTGCGACGCCGCCACACTCCGGGCATCGATCGTGGAAGCCGTCGGCAGTGAGGCCGGCGCGGACAGCATCCTGCGCAGCCTCGAGCGCATTGGCCACGACGGCGGCATCGAGAGCTTCGAGATGATCGAGGTCACCGGCGGCCGCCGGCGCGGCGGTGCCGCCGCCGCGTGGCGCGTGCGCGCGGACCGGGGCACCGCGCAGCCGGACAGCTAGCCCCGGGGGGCCGCCCGCCGTTGCCGGCCTCGCAACGCCGCGGGCCGGCTGCACCGCCCTTGTCGGACCAGCGCCTCAGCGGAACGGCACGCCTACCCACAGCACCGGGAACACGAACGTGCCGTTCTCCGGCCCTGGCGGCGATGCCTCCCGCCAGATGCCGGTGCCGAAGAGCACCTGCGGCAGGACATACCAGCGTCGCCCGAAGGTGCGTACGTCCACCCGGTAGCCGACCCGCCCCTCGCCCCACACCTCGAAGCCGGGATAGACCTGGTCGTCCACCGACGAACGCCACCGGTTGTACGCCGGCCACAGCTCCACCTCACCGTGCAGTCCACGCCAGATGAAGTGCTGATAGCCAAGGAGCACGGTGTGCGCGTGCGACTGGCCCCAGTCGTTCGTGAAATTCTGGTACATATAGCCGACCATCACGTTGCCGTCCGCCGCCACCGCGTGCACCAGACGGAACCCGTAGAAGCCCACCGGCACCATCACGGGGCTGAATTCCAGGGCTGTGCGTTGGCGATGCCGTTCGGCACGCGACGTCGTGTCTGCCGACTCCCCGGAGAACCTGTCGAGCGCCACGCTTCCGGCCGGCGCCGGTTCAGCCGGTAGCCCCGCCGAGCCGCGGTCCGCTGACGGTAAGTCCTGTCCGGCGAGGGGGAGGATCCCCACCAACGCCGGCAGCAGCGACGTCGCCAGAATCCCAGTGACTGATCGTGCCGTCCGTCCCATGAGGCGCCTCCAGATTCGCGTTGGGCTCCAAACTGGGCATGCACCCGGCGAGACGCTGTCAGGGTACCGCTGTATCCATGTCGGCCGGCTCCCGACCACCACCCGCGAGCAACGCGAGCGGTCCCCCGCAAGCGCAGCGAGCGGACACCACCCGCGCGAGCGGTCCCCCGCGAGCGCAGCGAGCGGACACCACCCGCGAGCGCAGCGAGCGGCCCACCACCCTGGTCTCGCGGCTCGGCCCTTGCGGCGAACCCTGCCCTTCGCCACCCGCGGCACCGCAGCACTCCACGTTCCCCGGACCCGGAGACCACAATGGCTGATGCAGGCACCGCGCTGGACCAGATCCGCAGTTACCCCCTCATGCAGGCCCTCTTCGGCCGCAGGGCCCGCCGCTTTGGCCTGGGCATGGAGATCCCGTCAGGCCCACTGGCGTATCGCTCGCAGCACGACCCGCAACCGCTCTCGGAACTGGAGCGTGCTGTGCTCATCGCCGCGGCCACGGGCGTCTCCGGCTGGAATTTCGGGGTCCCCTTCGGCCCTGGTCGGCCCGATGAGCACGGGCGCTTCACCCAGCGCTTCACCGGCCGTACGGCGCCCACGGCGGCGGGCATCGGCACGCCCGTCCTCTTCCACACCGATGACGACGGCACGTGGCTCACCAACACCCGCGACGTGCAGCCGTCGCGGATGCAGGAGATGGAGTCCATGGACGACGCCGAGCGCATCATGGCATTGTGTCGCGCGCACACCGTGAAGCTGGGTGACACGCGCCTGGACCTGCCTGCCGCGTCGGGCCACCTGATGGAGCCCAACATCTGGATGGCCAACGCACCGGGCTCCACCCTGTTCATGCCCATGGGCGACGTCAGCGAACAGCTCCTCGGCATCCTCGCCATTTTCCTCACCCACGGCTACCAGATTCGCGACGACATGGCGAAGCAGCCCGCCGGCGACCTCGCCCCCTTCGTCCGCTCCGGCCTGCTGCACGAGGAGAAGGTGTTCCCGCTGAGCGTGCTGGAGCTCAGCACCTACGAGGCGAACTGCATGGAGCTGGCGTTCATGGGCCACAACATCGTCCTCGCCCAGCAGGCCATGGGGCTCGGCGGCCTGTTCTTCAACGGCGTGAACCGGTGGAGCGTGCTCGGCGCCTTCGCCGCCGACGGCGTCAGGGGCCTCGGCTTCCGCTTCACCACCGATGAGCGCTGGACGACGCCCAATCCCGTCGGCCTCGAGGGCCACTTCGAGGCGCTGTGCCCGCCGTTCCAGCCGGACATGCGCGCCGCCGTCGAGACGTTCGTGCAACGGCGCTTTGGACCCGGCGGCGCCTACGACCCTGCCATGCCCGGGCCATGGAAGGACAGCGCGCGGGTGCGAGGCAGCGTCGCACCATTCAGTGACGAGTTCGTCGACTGCATGACGACCGTCGCCGATTACGTGTTCAGCCGCTACGGCCGGTTCCCGGCCACCGTGCCCACCATCGCCCTCACCGGCTACGTGCAGGCGCACCACCTGGACACCGACTTCTACGACGAGCACTACCAGCCCGGCGCGTACCTCGACACCCACGCCGAGCACATGGCCCGCTGGCACGGCGGCCAGCACAGTCCCGCAGCGACGTCCTCACCCGCGCCGGCACCTCCCATGCCCTCGCCCACATGAACCCGCGCGGCCCGCACTCACGGGGCGCGGCATCCCAGCCTGCTGCCGCCCCCTTCCCGCCCGCGAGCGAAGCGAGCGGGC
>DATHVP010000003.1:0-19816 GCA_035461245.1 Longimicrobiales bacterium
GAGATGCTCCGCCCAGTCCGGCACGTCGTTGTGCTCCGGCAGGAAGAAGTGGGCGTTGGCCAGCCACGCCCACGCCAGGGCGAATGCCGGGTCCAGACGGACCGCCTCCTCCAGGTGCTCGACGGCCCCGGCCAGCACGCCGTCCCCGTCCTGGATCTGCGCCAGCCTCCGCCCCTTGAGGAAGGCATCGTAGGCCTCGGTGCTCGTCGTCATGCTCGCGACGAGGCGCACCTGGTCCACGTCCAGGACCACCTCCAGCGCCTCGACCACCGATCGAGCGATGCTGTCCTGGAGGTCGAAGACGTCCGTCAGGTCCCCGTCGTACGTCTCCGACCAGAGATGGAACCCGTCGCTCGTCTGGATGAGCTGGGCCGTGATCCGCACACGGTCGCCGTGCTTGCGCACCGAGCCCTCCAGGACGTGCGCGACCCGCAGCGCTTCTCCGATCTCCGACGCCGTCATGTCACGGTTGCGCAACGCGAACGAGGACGTCCGTCCCGAGACGTTGAGAGGCGTCACCTTCACGAGGGCGTTGAGGATCTCCTCCGCCACGCCATCCCCCATGTAGGCCTGGTCTCCCTCGGCGCTCATGTCCGTGAAGGGCAGGACCGCGATGGAGTGCCTGGGGACCGCCCTCTCCGAGGGAGCCGGGAGCGCCGGAATGTCGCGGTGTGCGACCGCGTGCGGGTCCTCCACGGCGAGGCCCGTGCCCGGGGGCCCCGCGTCACGCCGGAATCCCTCGGGCGTGATGTCGAACAGCCAGGAGACCGTGACGACCACCGGCAGCCCGAGCAGGATCAACCCGACGGCGAGGCGCTCGAGGGTGTTGCTGCCGCCGTAGACGGGGATGAGGGTCGTGGCCACCTCGATCCCGACCCACGCCGCCGCGATGTAGACCACGGCGGTTCGGATGACGCGGCGACGCCGCAGCTCCGAGAACAGGCCCGGGGCATCGGGCATAGGCACCTGTGGGAAAGGGGGGCAGAACTGGCTGACTACCATGCCATGCCGCCGCCCAAAGGTCAACCGCGGCATGCCCAGGGAGTGCCTGCCCGGAACGCCCCGGACGCCGGGCGCTTCAGTGCAGCCGGCGGGAGTCGAGCCGGAGCGCCCGACGGTGCAGGAGAGCGAAGCGAGCGCCGGTAACGGCCAGCGGAGGCCGGCGACCGCCCATGAACTCCCGAAAAACACGAAGGGCTCTGCCAGCTTTCACTGGCAGAGCCCCATGAGTGGAGCCGGCGGGAGTCGAACCCGTAGGCGGACAGTCGGCCGCGCAAACGCTATGTCACCCTACCACAAGTACTTACAGCAGAGATGGCGCCGCCGCTGTTACCCTGGCTGTAACCTCGCCTGCTCGCGACGGGGTGCGGTGACGGATCCGGCAGCTAATGGCGTCGGCTCGTCCAGCACCACTTCGAGATCTTCCTCGCCGAAGCCACCGCGGCCGATCCCGACGGCGGCGGCATCTGCAGAGGACGACTTTCGCGCCTATCTCCGGTGCGGCATGTTCGGGCACTGCTTCGCCCGCATCCGCTGCGACCCGTGCTCCCCCCAAATCGCCCGCATCTACCGCGAGCTGTACGGCCCGCGACGCTGATTTTCCGCGCCGCCTTCCCGCATCTTCGCCTCCGTCACAGTAACCTGTGACTCAGGGTCCCACCAACAACCTGAGTACTGAGGATCGTCCACCTGTTCGCTACACGATCCAATTCGATCTCGTGGATGCGACCGTATCCACCTTCACCGTAGCTAGAATGCACTATACGTACCCGCGCGCGAGTGCCTTCAACAGCAACCACACTCACATGTACGTGGACTGAACCGAGCGCCATCCTGCATTGACGCGTCGGTAGCGGTCCCGTGCAGACCACGACATCGCTGGCCTTGCCTACGGCTGCCCCACTGCTCCGCGCGGCACGACTCACTTCCGGAAGGTCATCCCGTGGCTGCACCACGAGTTCACTGATCTCAACCTTCCTCGTTTCGGCGACCCACCGGAATGCGGACGCAATGATCTGCTCGCGTTCAGGATGCGCGCAGCAAACTGCTTCCAGCGGGAGCAACAACGCCGTCAGAGCTATCATGATCGTCATAAAGGCCTCACACTTCGTATTCGAAGGGTGACTCGTTCGAATACCCGTTACAGAAGTTCGCGATCCGGTCCATGAGGTCCTCGTCGTCGCATTGCATGTCTATGTGCGCCACCTCATGTACTACGATTCGACGCCATTGAGATGAGTTGGTGGGGTGCATGAGATCAACACTCGAGAAGAGGATTGACCGCTCATCACCCCAATAGCCCCAGCTCTTGCCGCCCAAAGCTGAATCATCGCCGACGTACAGGTCCTGATTCTCCGCGAGCGCGCTGGCAACGCTTGACAAGCGACTGCACCTTTCGTGGCTGGCCCGGAATGATTCGACGGAGAATACGCTCAAGATCTTTGACTCTCGGTGGGGTAGGCCTTTCGACAATCTGCGTCTGGAAAGTCATCAAGCAGGTACTGAGGACAGCTACTTGCCGTTGAGAATAGCGGCGGTCCGAGCGGCTTATCGGAGGAACACGCCGTAACCATCAGCGCAAATAGTATGAAACTGCGAAGCCGGCTCGGGGGACGCTTCATGCGGGAAGCTCCAAATAACTCAAGTGTTGCGGTGAGCATTGCGCAACTGACAAGCAATGTATTTCGCCCATACGGGCTGTCAAGCGTGTTTAGCACTATGATGTTCGACGGCACGCCGACCTGCTGCCAGCGCCCCTGCACCAGCAGCCAGAGCAACCGATCCAGCACGCCGACCAGCGCCTCCCCTGAGCGCCGCAGCCAGCGACCAAAGGTCGGCCGCCAAGACAGCGAGGCGCCAGGTGAGATGGCCAGCGCCGCAGGTCACGACCGCCGCCGGGACCGGCACCGCCACGGCCAAGACTGCAGCAACTATCCTCCACCCTGCTCCGCACGGCCGCATTGCATAGAGTGCTCGCCGCAGACCTGAAGGACCCCACGTCGCTCCACACGATACCGCTGGAGAGCCAAGCTGGCGTGGGTCCGGCAACGTGCTCCACTTCTTCGCCGATCCGCTGCCGCTGCCGCGTACGACTTGGACGAAGCTGAGCCCAAACGGCGTCATCAGCGCTGGAGTACCGAGGCCGCGCCCGCCAACCCATGGGTGCAGCACCCGGTCTCGCTGCGTCTCCTGCACTCCGTTGTCGAGCACGAGGCGGCCGTCCACGTGCACCGTCGCTCCGGTGAGGGTGAGAAAGATCGTGAAGGGCAACTCGAGGTAGAGGTGTTCGAGCCCATGCTCAGGCTGATCATGCCGGCGCCCATGAACGGCAGCACCCGCTGGTTCGGATTGAGACTGAACTTCACGCCCGTCAATCGGTCGCTCAGCGGGTGGTCGCCGCGGACGAGCGCACGAAACACCGCGTTCTCGCCGTCGGACACCGACGGCCCCTGTCGGTGCCGTTGGGCTGCGTCACACGGAGGGTGGTGGCGCCCGCGAGGAACTGACCAAGAGGATTCCCGGCGGGGGGAGCAGCGCCGTATCCGTCGCGATCCCCCGCCAGTAGATGCACTCCATTTCGGGAAGCGTAGTCCCGAACCGTTGCCCCCGCCGCCGACGGGTGGACCCCTCCGTTCCCGAGCCAGACCCACCTGCGCACAAAAGAAGAAGGGCGCCCGATCAACTGATCAGGCGCCCTCCAGTGGAGCCGGCGGGAGTCGAACCCGCGTCCGCCACTAGATCCCTCAGGACCTCTACGTGCGTATTCTACCCTTCCTTTTTTCTCGCCTGATCAGTCCGCCGGTAGAACGCGTCTCACAGGCCAGCTTCGCTTTGTCTCGTCCGTGCTCGGCGAAGCGGCTCACACGGACCAGCCCGATTCAGCGTCGCCTCCAACACCGCCTCGAGGCACGGCAGCGTTGGAAACGGGCACGTAACGTTTAGTTACGCAGCCAGCGCCAGGTTATCGTTGGCACTTGTTGGTTTTGCCGCTTTTTAACGGGGTTATCGGCACCCCGGCACGCAATCCCGACTTCACCAGCCACGTCGAATCCAGTTCGGCCCCGACATGCTGAAGCTAGCACAGAAAACGACCCCAGTCAAGACCATCGTCTGCATTGCGCTCGACGCAACGTGTTGCTCCGCAACGCGTTAGGCCGTCACCGCCAGCCGGGTGAGGGGGGCGGGATGGGCGTAGCCCCCCGCCCGACGCACCGTTCTCACCGCGTGGCCGCGGCTACGACACGGTCACGGCCCTGATCCTTGGCGGTGTACAGGGCCTCGTCGGCGGAGCGGATGAGGTCCGAGGGGGCGGGGGCTGTATGCGGCGCGGTTGAGACACCGATGGAGGCGTGTACCGGGATAATGGTTCCCTGCCAGTTGATGACAGCAGCCGAGATGGCGCTGCGGATGCGCTCGGCGGCATCCACGGCCGCGCTGAGGCCGGTCTCGGGCATGAGCACAACGAATTCCTCGCCGCCCAGCCGTGCCGCGGTGTCCACGTCCCGGATGCACTCGCCGATGATGCGGGCGGTCCTGCGCAGCACCTCGTCGCCCGCTTCATGGCCATGGGTATCGTTCACGCCCTTGAAGTGGTCCAGGTCGATCATGAGGAGTGACAGCGGCCGGCCGTAGCGATCGAAGCGCGCGGTTTCGGTGGCGAACAGCTCCTCAAAGGCCCGTCGGTTCCTGAGCTGAGTGAGGGGATCACGCTCAGCGGTCTGCTTGATGGAGCCATACTGACGGGCGTGCTGGAGATGGATGGCGGCGTAGGGCGCCAGCATGTGGAGCACGTCGAGCCATTCGGGGTTCAGCGCACCGGACTCAGAGCTCCAGACGGCGAGCACGCCAATGACGTTCTCGCCGGCCCGCAACGGCAGCACGGCGAGGGATCGGGGCCGGGACCGCCAGCGTTCATGTTCCTGGGCGATGTGCGTGCGACTGAGGGTCCATTCTGCCGCGGTACGGACGATCATGGTGCCGGCGCGGATGGCAAGGGCGAGTTCCGAGTCGGGCGGTACGAAGATGTCGCCCGTGCGCGGCCCGCCATCGTCACCGGCCGTAGCCAGGACGGCGCCGTGATCGCCGTGCCAGGAGCCGACGGTCGCGCCTGTGCCCCCGACGAGGTCTCTGGCGATCTCGCAGACCTCCGGCGCGTAGCTTTCGATGTCCAGTTCGCCGGGCGTCCGCGTCAGGCCGGCCAGCAGAGTCCGCATCCGCTGGCGGTCCTCCTCGGCGGCTTTCCTGGCCTCCCGGAAGTTAAGGATGCCGCGCACGTAGACGGCCGTCTCGTCGAATGGAAGTTCATCTGCCGGCATCCTTCCCGGCTCAAAGGCGTAAGTAAGGATGCAGCCGCCCTCGCCCATCCGGCGCAGCGGGTCGAGGACGACCAGCGTTCCGGGCTCGGCCCAGTCCGGCGAGCGCTCCACCCGGAACCGCATGGCGTTCTCCCACGTCCAGCCCAGCGGGTCACCCGACATGCGAACCCTCAGTGGTGGATGCCGCGGGTAGCCCGCCCTGCGATGGGCCACACGATGGTAGCCATCCACATCCCACAGGATGACGGCGGACGCACCAATGCGGCCGGCGACGGCGGCGAGAGCGCGATCGAGGTCGGCGTCCTCCTCGGCCGCGGTGAGGACGTAGGGATCGATGCGTCGCGCGTCCATGCTGTCTCCAGTACCGGCAGATCGGGCCACGCCCCGGCGCACGTCCCGCCGCCAGTACAGGCCGGGCACAACGGCGAGCACGGCGATCATTGCAGCCAGGATGGCGGTGGCTGTCACGCCGCCGTGGAGCGAGGCAGCGGCCAGCAACATGACGCCGGCGACGGGCGGGGCGGCGAGGACGAGGGGGCGCGGCTCGTAGCGCACCCAGAACGCGAGGGCCGCCGCCAGTGCAGGGAGCAGGGGCGACGTCGTCGCGCCGGTGAGGAGGGTCCCCACCAGCAGGAGGCCGGCAGCCGCTGCGCTGCGCGTCTCCGGGCGGCTCAGGTCCGCTGCGATGCGAGGAGGCGGAGTATCCGAGTCGCTGCGCATGCCGCGCCAAAGCCGTTGTCAATGTTCACAACCGTGACGCCAGACGCACAACTGTTGAGCATGCCCAGCAGGGCGGCGATACCACCGAACGCCGCACCGTAGCCGACACTCGTGGGAACCGCCACGACCGGCATGCCTGTGAGGCCACCCACCACCGATGGCAGCGCGCCCTCCATCCCGGCCACCACGATGATCACGCCGTCCTGTTGCAGCCGGTGACCGTTGTTGAGTACCCGATGGATGCCGGCAACGCCGACGTCGTAGATGCGGTCGACGTCGTGACCGAACGCCGACGCCGTGGCTGCCGCCTCCTCCGCCACCGGCAGGTCGGATGTGCCCGCGCTCAGGATCACGACCGGCGGTAGATCGGTGTGGCGGCGGGCGTCCGGGGCGGCCAGATGGACCGTCCGGCCCAGAACATTCACGTCCGCCGTCGGGAACGCCTCCCTCAGCGCCGATTGCGTGGCCGCGTCGGCCCGGGTCCCGAAGAAGCTGGCGTCCCGCTCCGCCAGCCGCCGGCAGATGGCAACAGCCTGGTCTGGCGTCTTGTTCTGGAAGAAGACGACCTCGGGGAACCCGAGGCGCAGGGCGCGGTGGTGGTCCAGGCGCGCGAATGCTTCGTCGCCGTCGCCGACCTCCTCCACCGGCGGCAGGGCCAGCCGCTCCAGGGCGGCGGCCGGCGGGACGTCGCCGCGGGCGACGGCCTCCAGCAGCGTCTTGAGCGATTCCGGCGTCACGCGGCCGCCGTCTCCATGGCGGAAGCCAGGTAGCCCTCCAGCAACGTCTCGGCCTGCTGCAGCGATACCACGCGGAACAGATCTTCCCGCAACTGCTTGCCACCTGGCAGCCCCTTGGTATACCAGCCGAGGTGCTTGCGGAACTCGCGCATGGCCAGCTCCTCCCGGTCCCGGCCGGGCACGCTCTCCCGGAACGCGATGGCCTCCCGGGCGTGGTCCAGCACGACGCGGAATCGCTCGGTCACGTCCGGCGCCGGCGGGACCTCCCTGCCCTGCAGGGCTGCCCGTGCCTGGTTGAAAATCCACGGCGCGCCGTGGGAGCCGCGGGCGATCATGATGCCGGCACAGTTGGTGTGCGCCTTCATGCGCGCAGCATCCGCGCCGCTCCACACATCACCATTGCCGATGACGGGGATGTCCAGCGCTTCCACGACAGCGGCGATCTCGTCCCAGTTCGCATGGCCCGAGTACATCTGCGTCCGCGACCGGGCGTGCAGGGTCAGGACCTGCGCGCCGGCGTCCTGGCAGCGCAACCCGATCTCCACCGGATTGCGACTGTCCTCGCTCCAGCCGCTGCGCACCTTGACCGTCGTGGGGATGCTGATGGCGGCACGCACCGCGCGGATAATCTGCTGCACCAGGTCCAGGTCCCGCAGGCAGCCGGATCCGCCGTTCCGGGAAACCACCTTTTTTACCGGGCAGCCGAAGTTGATATCCAGGAAGTCCGGCGCATACGCCTCCTCGACGAGGGCGGCGGCCTCGGCCATGGCGACGGGGTCTGCGCCGAAGATCTGGACGCCGATGGGTCGCTCGACCTCGTCAAAGCGGAGATAACCGTGGGTCCGCTCGCTACCCCGGCGGAGGCCCTCGGCGCTGACGAACTCGCTGACCACGACATCGGCGCCGAACCGCCGGCAGAGGCGACGGAACGGCGATTCGCTCACACCGGCCTGCGGCGCGAGATAGAGGGGCGTGGACCCGTCGTTGAGTCGCGCGATCAGCTTCTCGAACATCCTCGGAATTTAGCGGCAACCGCCAGTTGGATCAATCAGATGCGGCTTTGACACCCCCTGAGTCCACCTGTATCTTTGCAGCGCCCGAACCCGCACCCTGCGGCAACGGACAACCGGAGGCACCTGTGCAATTGAGAGAATTTTTCGATAAAGAGGCCGTCGCCCTGAACGTTCAGGGCGACACGAAGGACGAGATATTGCGCGAACTCATCGCGCTGCTGGACCTGGATGAGAAGAGCGAGGGCATCCTGTTCAAGATGCTGAAGCGGCGGGAGAACCTGGGCTCCACCGGCATCGGCCGGGGCATCGCCATCCCGCACTGCCGTTCCCTGGTCGTCAACAAGCTCCGTGTCGCGTTCGGCCGCAAGCCGGCGGGCGTGGAGTACAACGCCATAGATAACCAGCCGGTGCACTACTTCTTCCTGATCGTGGCGCCGCCACTGGAGGTCAGCAACCAGTACCTGCCGGTGCTGGGCAAGCTAGCCCAGTTCGCGAAGGACCCGGAGATCACGCAGCGCCTCGATTCGCTGCAGTCAGCAGAGGAGTTCCTCAACCTCCTCGAAGAGAAAGCAGCATAGGACGGCAGCACATGCATCCCCAGCTCGAAATCCTGCTCCAGCTCCAGGACCTCAAGTCCCAGCGTCGTGAACTCGCGGAACATGACCGGGAGGTCGAGGAGCAGGAGTTCCACATCAACGTGGACGACGCAATCGCCGAGCTCGACAACCGGATCTCGGAACTCCGGGAGGAGCTACCGAAGCCGCTCCAGTCACGACTCGCCCGGTTCGCCGGTCAGTCCGGAGCGCGGGCCGTGGTCCCGGTCATCAACGGCATCTGTTACGGCTGCTTCTCCGCGCTGCCGACGGCGGCGATGAGTGATCTGCAGCGGAACGATCGGGTCAACCACTGCGAGCACTGCGGCCGGTTTCTATACGTGGTTGTGACTGACTGAGACTCCCGGCCGGCTTCTCGCCGGCACGGGCCGCAGGGACATCAGCAGAGAAGCCGCGTGCCTCGCGTACGCGGCTTTTCATACATCCGGGGTGCGCGCTGCCAGCGTGCACCCGATGTGGACCGGTTCAGGCCAGCAGGCGAGTGTCACCGCTTCGAACAGTGACGCCCGTGCGGTCGAAGTGCTCCAGCAGAGGCAGCAGGTGCTTGCGGGACAGGTCCAGAACCTGCCTGAAGTCAGCAATCCCAAGTGCCTTCCCTGACGCCATTTGCGACCGTATGGCCGACGCGGCGTCGGAGACGGCCGACGCATGCGACCAGCGCCCGGGCGCCAGGCGAACCAGGGTGCCTTCCCGTTCCAGGTGCGCGAGCAGCGCACCCAGTTGCGGATGGTTCGCAAGGTCCGCAGGAAGCTCATCATCCGTGGGCGCCTGGAGCGCCGCTTCCGTGTAGATCTCACGAAGTCGCTGCAGCAGCGGCTGCTGGTCACCGGCCGGACGGGGCTCGTGAGCGGGCAGCGCGATGCAGCCGTTGCGGGATACGACGGACCCATCGGCCAACGCCGTCGCCAGCACAACGTCAAACAACGCCGCCCCCGTGTCTGCATCCACGGCGCGCCGGAGCGCTTCCCTTTCCATGCCCGGCTCGATGGGGGCGCGGGCGTGGAAGGCCGTGACGGCCGCGGTCAGCCGACGTGACGCCTCAGCAAGGTAGCGGTCGAGCACGAGGCGATCGCCGACCCGGGCCGTATCCTCGCTCATGGTGCGTTCGCTCCCCTCCACCGCCGCGCCCGGTGGGAGCAGCCGCGGCAGGTCGGCGAAAGCCAGACCTGCCGGCCCCGCCAGTTCCAGCAGCGAGTCCAGCGCCGTGTCCGGCCGTGCCAGGTCCGCCAGCAGGCGCCGGGCATCGGCGGACCAGCGTTTACGGCGCATTGCCACGGGCTCCAGCACCACCGCCCCGCCGATGGTCCGTGCCGGGGACCAGGCACGAATGACCACCCGGTCCCCCGCCCTGGCGACCAGCGGCTTCTCCAGCCGGAGCTGCGCAAGGCCGTCACCGCCGGGTTCGATGGCGCCGTCCGCCACAGCCACGCGCCCGATGACTTCGCCGGTTGCGAGATGTACGTGCACCCGCTGTCGCGTCACCACCGGGCCGCCCGCATCCGCCAGCACGTGCATCCTCACCGTCAGCACGGACGCTGCCGGCCACATCGCGCCGGCGATGAGCGTGTCGCCGCGGGCGAGTTCGTGGCGATCGATACCCGCAAGCGCGATGGCGCCGCGCTCGCCAGCACGGATTTCGTCCACCTCGGCACCGTGACGCTGCAGTCCGCGGACGCGCGCAACTTCGCCACGGGGATGAATGATGATCCGGCTGTCCCTGTCGAAGCGTCCGGACCATACGGTGCCGGTGACGACGGTGCCCGTCCCGTGCACCGTGAATACCCGATCCACCGGTAGCCGTGCGACGTCGTTCACGTTCCGATCCTCTGCCTGCGCCGCCGCATGGGCGAGGGCGGTGCGCAACGCCGGCAGGCCCTCGCCTGTTCGGGCAGACACGGCGAGGATCGGGGCCTTGGCGAGGTGAGTGCCTGCGAGAAGGGCCTGCACGTCATCGGTGACGAGCTCCAGCCAGTCCGGGTCCACGGTCTCGACCTTGGTGATGGCGACGACGCCCCTGCGCACGCCGAGCAGCCGGACGATGGCCAGGTGCTCCCGGGTCTGGGGCATGACCCCCTCGTCGGCGGCCACGACCAGCAGGACCAGGTCGATGCCGGTAGCGCCGGCCAGCATGTTCCGGATGAAGGCCTCGTGACCTGGCACGTCCACGATGCCCAGTTCGATGTCACCCAGTTGCAGGCTGGCAAACCCGATGTCGATGGTGATGCCCCGTCGTTTCTCCTCGGGCAGCCGATCGGTATCAACACCCGTCAGGGCCTGTACCAGCGATGTCTTGCCGTGATCGATGTGGCCGGCCGTGCCCAGGGTGAGGCGGCGCACGGTCAGCCGGCGTGGAGGCTGGTCACCAGGAACTGGAGCGAGCGCAGCGGTGACCCCTCCAGGATGTGATGCTCGAGATAGCGGGTCAGGAGCCGCCAGTGTCCCTCGGTGACGGGCGCGTGAACGGCGTGTCCGCGATTGAATCCGGCCAGTGCCGCCCTGGCGTGGGGTGGAAGGAGCCGTCCTGGCAGACCCGCCGCACAGGAGGTGCAGCGCACGCCGCCGGCCCCATAGTCAAAGGATGCGGCGGCGGCGGCGTCCACCACCGCCCCGCACGCGATGCACGCATCCAGTTCAGGCGCGAAGCCCAGCGTAGCGATGACGTGCCAGACCGCGGCCAGCGCCGCTGTCTCAACGGCATCGCGGTCGGCGGCCACGAGGCGGTCCAGGCCGGCGGCGACGGCGTCAAAGAGTTCCGGCTGGGGTTGTTCACTGCCTGTGCGGATCACAAGTTCCGCTACCAGCGACGCGCTGCCGAAGCGGACCAGGTCTCGCCCGAGGTCCTGCCGGCTGCGGGTCAGGTCGAAGCCGCCGAGGGTCTGCAGGTCACGGCTGTCGCGTATGTACAGCGCGGCTACGCCCTCGGCGAACGGTTCCAGCGTGCTGTAGCGGCTGCGCGGGCGCGCGGCGCCTTTCGCGATCGCCGACTGCACGCCGGCGCCCCGGGTCAGGAGCCGGACGATCCGGCTGGTGTCGCCGTACGGAAAGCTCTGCAGGACGATGGCGTCCGTAGGCAACAGCGCCACGATGTCACCCCTGGCGCAGTTCTGCGACCAGGCGCTGCCGCTCCTCCAGCATGGACGCACGCTGCGCATCCGGCGCGGTGTCCATGCGCTCGTCGAGTTCGGCGATGCGGATGAGGCGCGCGCGGTCACCGGGGATCCGGCCCTTCGGTATCAGGGCATAGATCACCACGCCAGCCACACCCAGCAGCGGGATGAGAATCAGCACCCACGTCCGCGTCTGGTCCTGCCGGCGGGGCATGGGCATCGCGAAACCGCCATCGTCCGCCATCATGGCGCTGGCCGACAGCTCGGGCAGCCCGACCTGGATCAACTGGTCCACCGCCGCCTCGTCGCCCGCCCGGAACGGCGGACCGATGTACAGCTCGCCGTCATACCGGGCGGCAACGAACAGGACCGCAGCCGTGTCCGCCTCAGCTTCGGCGAGCAGTTCGAAGCGGCCGTCCGCGCCGCTTACCGTTTCGGCGATGGTGGCACCGCCCTCCGCGTTCACGCGATGCAGCACGACGCGCTGCTCGGCCATGGGCGTGGCGTCGGGCCCGAAGACCTGGCCTCGCACCACCAGCTCCTGGGCCAGCGCCGGTGACGCCCACAGCAGTCCGGCCACGACCGCGGCCAGAACGGATAAAGGACGCAGCATTGCCCGCCTCATGGGTTGAATCGTCCGAAGTCTTCAGGGTTCATGCGCCGCAGGTACTCCCGCAGCTGTTCCGGCGTTAGGCTGTCCGCGTCGGGCGGCCGCTCGGAGCCGGGTTCCGAGATGAAGTCCTGTTCCGAGGCGTCCGCGATCTCGATGGCCGTATGCTCCAGCAGGTCGTCCGTCGTGAAGATCGACGCAGACATGCGCAACGCAATGGCGATGGAGTCCGACGGTCGCGCGTCCACGCTGATGAGCTCTGCATTGCGCTGAATGATCAGCTCTGCAAAGTACGTGTTGTCCACGACCTTCGTGATCATCACGCGCAGCAGCGAGCCGCCCATTCCGAGGATGACCGATGCGAAGAGATCATGCGTTAGGGGCCGCGCGAACTTCATCCCTGCCAGCTCCATGGCTATGGCACTCGCCTCGCCGGGCCCGATCCAGATGGGCAGGACCCGGCTGCCGTCCTCCTCCTGGAGGATCACGACCGGCGTATTCGACGACCTGTCCAGCCCCAGACTCTGAACCTTCACTTCGATCATGCGCCCTCCCCCGGCAGCTTCACTCGGACATCCGTCAAATACCCGCTCATCCCGCTGCCGTGCCCTTGTCGGCCCGGGGCAGGTTCCAGCGCCCGGAAAACAGAGACAGGTCGAGCCAGCGTGACAGTTCCGCGACCAGGATCGCAATGACATCATCCCCGGTGGGAGCCCGCAACGCCCGCGTAACAGCCTCTCGGGCCTCACCGGCAGGTACGCTCCGAACGACCTTTTTCACTTCCGGCAGCGAGGACGGAGCGACACTGATGGCATTGATGCCCAGGCCGAGCAGCAGGAACACGCCCAGGGGGTTGCCCGCCATCTCCCCACACACGCTGACCTCGATGCCCGCGGCCCTGCCCGCACGAGCCGTCTGCTCCATGAGCCGGATGACGGAGGGGTGAAACGGGTTGTAGAGTCCCGCCAGTCGCGAATTGCCCCGGTCCACTGCGAGCGTGTACTGGACCAGGTCATTCGTGCCGATGGAGAAGAAATCCGCGTAGCGGGCCAGTTCCGCAGCAGTCAGCGCGGCAGCAGGCGTTTCGATCATGACGCCGAGTTTGTACCCGGCGTTGAACGGCACGCCCCGCTGCTCCAGTCCATAGGCTTCCTCGTCTATCATCTGCCTGGTGCGACGGATCTCGGAGATATCGCTGACCAGCGGCAGCATGATCCGCACGTCGCCGTGCGCCGTAGCGCGCAGCAGCGCCCTCAGCTGCGTACGGAACATGTCCGGCGTATCCAGGCACACACGAATTGCGCGCCATCCGAGGAACGGGTTCTCCTCCGGCGGCATGTGCAGAAACGCCGGGAACTTGTCTCCGCCCAGGTCGAAGGTGCGGATGTACACGGCGTCGTCCGGGAACACGTCCAGCACTTCCCGATAGCAGCGGTACTGTTCCTCCTCTTCCGGCGGCGCGCTGCGGCCCACCACGAAGAATTCCGTGCGGTACAGACCGATGCCGCGCCCTCCGTGGCTCCGCGCCACCGACGCTTCCGACGGCAGGTCAATGTTCGCCCGCAGCAGGACCGGCTGCTGGTCGGGCGTGATGGCGTCCAGGTGGGCCAGCAGCATCAGTTCCTGCTCCCATTCCCGGACCTTGATGTCCCGCTCCCGGTAGACACGCCGCTCGTCGGCCGTCGGATTGACGATGACGCGGCCCTCCCTGCCGTCCAGGATCAGATCATCGCCGGAGGCCACGCCTGTTGCCAGCTCGCCCAGGCTGACGACAGCGGGCAGGCCGAGGGACCGGGCCAGGATGGCGGAATGGGACGTCCGCGTGCCAGCGTCCGTGGCGAGTCCCAGGATCCGGTTGCGGTCGAGCTGCACAGTGATGGTGGGCGTCAGGTCCCGGGCGACGAGGATCACCGGTTCCTCGATACTGCTCAGGTCCGTGTCGGGATCACTCAGGTCGAGTAGCCGGCGGATGACACGCAACTGGATGTCCGACAGATCGTTGAGGCGGTCCATGATCATGGGGTGACCGCTGCGTGACCAGGCCGACTGTATCTCCAGCATGCGCAGTTCGAAGGCGCGTGCGGCCGACAGGTGATTGTCGCGGATGTACTCGACGGTGCCGTCCACGAGTTCGGCGTCGTCGAGCATGAGCACCTGCGGCTCGAAGATCTGTGCTTCCACCATGCCCAGGCGGCGTTCGGTATGGCGCTGGATCTCGCGGATGCGGTCCTGTGCCCAGGTCCGGGCGTCGTGGAAACGCTGGATTTCGTCGGCGACGTCGCCAGCGTCAATGCTGGTGTGGGGTACCCGTGGCAGTTCCCAGAGCAGCACGTGGGCCGGACCCATGACAATGCCCGGCGACGCCCCGATGCCGTCGTGTATGCGTCCCATCAGTCCTCCCCGAATCGGCTGTTCACAAGGTGCTCCAGCGCGTCGAGGGCATCCGGGGCGTCCTCACCGGCAGCCCGGATCACGATCTCGGAGCCGCACTCGGCGGCCAGCATCATGATGCCCATGATGCTCTTGCCGTTCACCTCCAGGTCCTGCTTCCGTACCATGATGCTGGACCGGAACCGGGTGGCAAGCTTCACGAACTCGGCAGCGGGCCGCGCGTGCAGCCCGTACCGGTTGCGTATGACGATAGCACGTTCCATCTCTTCCATGGGCTCAACCGAGGCGGATCAGGAAACCGGCGACGGTCAGAGCCGCCACGATGACAAGGGCCACCAGGCGGGCCGCCGGCCCCAGGGGCCAGCCCGCCGCGGCCCCGGCAAGGGGGACCAGCACCCACGCGTCGCTCATCCGCCGCTCCGTCAGGGCACCGGTCACTACGAGGGGCAGCGCAATGCCCAGCAGCAGCATGGCAGCACCGACGACCTGCCGGTGCCAGCGGAGCAGCGGCGCCTGGCGAAGCTGTTCGCCCACGTGCCGGCCGTGCTCGATGCCCACGCGCAGGCCCCACCAGCGCAGGGCCAGGTGGCCACTGTTGTAGATCACCAGGAACAGGAGCACCGCGGCCGCCGCCGACTCGGTGACGAGTAACACCACCAGTGCCAGCAGCAGGCACGCCGGCCGCCATCCCGCCCACACAACCCGGTCGCCCAGCGCACCCAGCGAGCTGCGCAACGCATTCTTGAACCGCTCGATGAGGGCCGGGTCCACGCCATCGGCCTCGAGCCGGGCGACCGCGCCAAGAGCCACGCCCGACAGGTACGGGTGCGCGTTGAACAGATGGGTGTGCCGCTGTACGGCCTCCTCCAGCCGTTCCCGGGAGTCTCTGTGCACATAGCGGAGCGCGGGCAACAGGGCAAAGGCAAATCCCGAGCCCTGCAGGGTTCGGTAGTTCCATGATCCCTGGATGGCGAACGACCGCAGGAACACGTGGAGCAGCACGGACCGGGGAAACTGCATCACCGCACCCACAGCAGCAACGAACCGAGGGCAGCGCCGGCGCCGAGCAGGGCAAGCAGTGCGCGCGACTCACCCACGACGCGGGCGGTGCCCATGAGAACAGCCGCGGCCGCTGCCCCGATGCCGAGGGTCGCTGCCAGTTCCGGCAGCGCGGAGGCCGTGACGGCCAAACGGAGCACGGGCGCGCCGATGATGATCGCAATGGCCGTCATGAGGGCGCCCCTGAGCAGGTCCACGCTCATGGACGTCAGGTGCCAGCGCTCGATGCGGTCGTGCAGGTCATTGCGCGTCAACTCCTCCCCAGCATGGACGAGTCGCTCATTCAGGTAGCGCTCAGCGACCACCGTGATCCCGAACAGACGCTGCCAGATCAGGCCCCAGGCCAGCACGAGCAGCAGGAGTTCCGGCCCGGCATTGATCCCGGCCAGGCCCATACTGCCCACCGCGGCCACCGCCGCGGTCCCGGTCTCCGGGTAGCGGGCGGCGCCCACCGGCAGGATGCCCAGCGACAGCACCTCGATAAGGGCGCCAATGAGCGCGCCTTCCCGGGGCATGCCGACAATCGCGCCGGCCAGCGTACCGGCGACCAGCGGGCGGGACAGCATGAGCTGGCCGAAGGAAGTGGCGTCGAGGGCGACGACCGCGCCGAGAACTGACAGGATGACGAGTGTCACTTCGATTCGCCGCCCAGCAGCTGCTCCAGGGGCACACGGCGGGAGCCCGGCAGGTCTCTGGCACTGACACGTGCGCCGCCTGATGCAAGGTCCCTCAACGCCTGCTCCTCGTCGGGCGAGAGGAAAACGTACGGCAACACCTGCCGCCGGCCGGGAGCATGATGGAGACCGCCCACATTGATGTCCACGCCGTCGAGGAGCCCGCCCCCGCCGATGGCCGCCATGGTCGCGGCATCCCGGGTCAGCAGGATGATGCGATCGGCATGGGACCGCCACTCGTCCAGGCGCGCGCGCGCGTCCTCGACACTGGCAAATACGGCCCTCAGCGCAGGCGGCAGCCCCAGCTCATAGAGCTCCTGCTCCCAACGGGACGCGGCCAGGGCGTCATCCACGACGATGACGCGGTCCGGCCGCGCCTCCGCTTCCCAGCCGACCACGACCTGGCCGTGGATCAGCCGTTCGTCTATGCGGAACAGGACGATGCTCACGAGCCTGGTAACTCCGCCGGCGAGCACGTGATGGCCGCCCTGCCCCTCTCCAGCAGGCGCGGCACGAGTTCGTGCAGGGGCAAGGTGCGGTTCATGGCGAAGTCCACCAGCAGCGGAAGGTTGACGGCGGAGACCACGACGACATCACTGCACTCGTGAGCCACACGGCGAGCGGCGAAGCCGCAGCTCCCGCTCTGCAGGTCAGTGAAGATGATGGCCGGCCCGGCCCCCACCACCTCCCGCACTGCCGCCGCCAGGGACTCCGGCGACATGCCGCGATTGCTGATGGCGACGAGCGTGTCGGGCGGGCACCCCGTTATGTGTCGCACGGCATCCACCAGGCCCTCCGCCATGCTGCCATGCCCTACCAGGACGGACCGGACGGCTTCGGCCTCACTCATAGTCTTCCTCGAGGTACGCCCGGACGGGCTTCATGGAATCCATCAGCCGCTCATTGAACAGCTTCGCCGAGTGCACGCCGGAGTACTTGAGGAGATGGTTCATGGCGATGACTTCGGAAATTACCGTGATGTTCTTGCCCGCATTCAGCGGGATCACAACCTTCGGAATCTGTACACCGAGCATCTCCATCTCCTCCGTTTCCAGCCCGGTCCGGTCATACTGCGTGCGGTCGTCCCAGTCCACCAGCTGGACAACGACCTCGATCCGCTTCTGCTGGCGGATGGACCGGATGCCGAACAGGGCACGGATGTCCACGATCCCGATGCCGCGGATCTCCATGTGGTGCTGCTGCAGCTCGTGGCCCTGTCCGATGAGCACGTCGTTGCCGCGCCTGGTGACCTGGACCACGTCATCTGCGACGAGGCGGTGCCCTCGCTCCACCAGGTCCAGCACGCATTCGCTCTTGCCGATGCCGCTGCGGCCGATGAACAGCAGCCCGACACCATAGACATCGGCTAGGGAGCCGTGCGCCGTCATGGAGGGAGCGAATCGCTCCTCCAGGTACGGCTGGATGCGGCGATAGAAGTCCGCCGTCTTCACCTTCGACCGGATCAGCGGGATGCAGTGAGCGACGGCGAGCTCCTCGAGGACCGGCGGGACCGAGAGGCCCTTGGTCACGAAAAGGGCCGGGATCTGCAACTGGAGAAACGCGTCGAGAGTCTGGCGCTGCTGCTCCTCACCCAGCGAGTGCAGGTACCGGACCTCCGTCTCCCCAAGGACCTGCAGCCGGCCACGCAGGTAGCGGTCCCTGAACCCCGCCAGCACCAGTCCCGGACTGGAAATGGTGGGGGATTCCACGATGCGGTCCAGCGGACACTCCGGGGTGACCAGTTCCAGGCGCAGCGTCTCGCGCTTTGCCAGGAACACCTCCTCTACCGTGAGCCGTGTCACCGCCCGACCAGGCCCCCTTGCCGGCCACGGACGGCACGCGTGCGGCTGTCGCGCCGGCGCTGGCGGCGCCGCTTGAGCTGGCGCTCGATGCGGTCCATGGCGGCATCCAGGGCGTTGCGTAGCGTAGCGCCGCTGCCCTCCGCCACGATGGGTGGTCCGCCGGCAGCGTTCAGGCGCGCCTCCGCACGCTTCGTCGTCCCCGCGATCTCGAAGGAGATTGTCGCCGACGTGATCCGCTGCTCCAGGCGCTGCAGGCGCTCCATCCGGAATGCCGCCTGCGCTCGCAGTGAGTCGGTCACCTTGGCGTTGCGTGCGTTGATCTGGATGTCCATGTGCCAGCCTCCTTCTGGTGGATATGTGCTGCTGTGTCCGTCAGTCCCCGCCGAGGACCCGGGTGAGGTGCGCCTCCGTCCGGGTCGCGGTACGATCCCAGGAAAACTGCCCGGCAAACTCCCGGGCCGCAGCGCCGAGCGAGTCCCGCAGTCCGGGATCCTGGAGCACGGTGCGCAATCGCTCGGCCAGCGCGTCCGTGTTCCCATGGGGCACCAGGTAGCCGGTCTCGCCGTCCCGGACGGAGTCACGCAAGCCGGGCGAGTCACTTGCCACCGTCGCCGTGCCGCACGCCGCTGCCTCCACATTGCTGATGCCCCACCCTTCCTTGGGCGACGCCAGCACATGCACCCACGATCGTCGGAACAGTTCGCGCTTTCGCTCCTCACTGACGAAGCCGGCGAACTCGACCCGGTCCGCCACGTTCAGCGCCCGGGCCAGTTCCTCCAGTTCAGGACGACGGTCGCCCTGGCCGGCGACGACCAGGCGCGAGTTCAGTCCCCCGTCCCGGAGGCGGGCGACGGCGCGTATGACCAGGTCCACGCGCTTGTATTTCTTCAGGCGGCCCAGGTACAGGATGGTCGGTTCCTCGAAACGGGGCACGGTCGGGTCCGGGCAGTAGAAATCCAGGTCCACGCCATTCTCAATGACCGTGATGGCTTCACGGTGGAAGCCACGGCCGACCAGGTCGTCGGCGGTGCTGGCGGACACCGCCTGCACGGGCACCCGCCGGAATGCAATCGGCAGCGGACGCTCCAGGAGCCAGGTCGCCGCGGCCATGGGAATACCCGCCTCCTGAAACGCCGTGCTGCCGAACAGGTGATGCACGAGCAGCACCACGGGGACACCGGCCCAGAGCGGGGCGAAGACGGGCACCTTGTTGAGGTCCTCGATGACGACGTCGAAGTCCTGACGCGCCAGGTGGCGCCGGTAATGACCCGGTGCCACGAGGGAGAAGGTATGCCTGCTCCCCACACGATGCACGTCCATCCCGTCCAGCGTGGTCCGGTGTTCCGCACCCTCCCAGCCGGACGTCAGCAGCGTCACCTCATGCCCCCTCTCCGCCAGCCGGCCGAACACCTCGTGGAGGTGTATCTCCGCGCCGCCGCTGCGGGGATTCTGCAGATCCTGCCAGTTGATGACCAGCAGCTTCAGCGTTGTTCTCCGGATCCCGTGGCCTGCCCCTCGGCATGCCGGCGCATCATCGCGTCCAGCACGCCGTTCGCGAACCGGGCGCTCTCGTTGGTACCGTATTTTTCCGCGAGCAGGACCGCTTCCTGGATGACCACCCGCGGGGGAATGGCCAGGTGAACCATCTCCGCCGTGGCCAGGCGCAGGATGCAGCGGTCAATGATGCCCAGTCGCTGCAATCGCCAGTTGTGCAGCGAAGCCTCGAGCTCATCATCAATGGGCTCCAGGTAGAGATCCACGGTCGAGATCAGGG
>DATHVP010000004.1:0-9030 GCA_035461245.1 Longimicrobiales bacterium
GGCGCCGGCGAGGGCGCCGAGGACGGCGTAGGTGCCCAGCCGTCCGGCATGCCACGCCGCCAGCCCCGCCCGGGGCCGGGCGCATGCCGTGGCGAAGCCGCCGCACATGCCAGCGCAGTGGGGCGTCGCCATCAGGCCGGCCAGGGCCGCTGCGAGGATCAGGTGCATGGGCGGAACGTGGCGACACCGATCCCGCACTTCAATCGGGGCAGGCCGTACGCCTTGTAGGGGCTCGCCCGTCCTGTGTAGGGAATTTCCCCGCTGAACGTTCCACCGTCCCCTGATTGAACCGGGACCCTGCATCCCGGCAATTAATGCGCGCCCGCGGATCAGGTTTGATTCCAGCCGCGATTGAACAGGGACAACGGAGGAGCGAGGGTGGAGACCTCAGGACACGGTGGTGGCATCGCGGTAGCGGATCCGCGTCCACAACCGCCGCGGACGCGGCCGCCGACAACACCGGATTACGACGACGACATCGTCCGCCTCTTCTTCAACGCGACAGTGCTGTGGGGCGTCGTCGGGATGCTCGTCGGCGTGCTCATCGCGCTGCAACTGGCATGGCCGGCGGCCAACGGCGGCGTGCCGTGGCTGACCTTCGGCCGGCTACGGCCGCTGCACACCAATGCCGTGATCTTCGCGTTCACGGGGAATATCTGCTTCACGGGCATCTACTACTCCATGCAGCGGCTGCTGAAGACGCGGATGTGGAACGACACCATGTCGCAACTCCACTTCTGGGGCTGGCAGTCCATCATCGTCGCGGCGGTCATCACGCTGCCGCTGGGGATGACGCAGGCGAAGGAGTACGCGGAGCTGATCTGGCCCATCGACGTGCTCATCGCCATGGTCTGGATCGTCTTCGCCATCAACTTCTTCATGACGATTGCCCGGCGGAAGGTGCAGCACATCTACGTCGCCATCTGGTTCTACATCTCGTTCGTCATCACCATCCCGGTCCTGCACATCGTCAACAGCCTGGCGCTGCCGGCGACGCTGGCCCGGTCCTACCCCGCCTATGCCGGGCTGACGGACGGGCTGGTGCAGTGGTGGTACGGCCACAACGCCGTGGGCTTCTTCCTGACGACGCCGCTGCTGGGGCTCATGTACTACTTCCTGCCGCGGGCGGCGGAGCGGCCCGTCTACAGCTACCGGCTGTCCATCATCCACTTCTGGGCGCTGGTCTTCCTGTACATCTGGGCGGGCCCGCACCACCTGCTCTATTCGGCGCTGCCCGACTGGTCGCAGACGCTGGGCATGGTCTTCAGCATCATGCTGCTGGCGCCATCGTGGGGCGGCATGCTGAACGGGCTGCTCACGCTGCGCGGCGCGTGGGACAAGGTGCGAACCGACGCCGTGCTGAAGTTCATGGTCGTCGCCGTCAGCTTCTACGGCATGGCCACGTTCGAGGGGCCAATGATGTCCATCCGTGCGGTGAATGGGCTGGCCCACTACACGAACTGGGTCATCGGTCACGTGCACAGCGGCGCGCTGGGCTGGGTCGGCATGCTCACGTTCGGCGTGCTTTACTGGCTGGCGCCGCGGCTGTGGAACCGGCCGCTGGCGAAGCCGAACTGGCCGACGACGCACTTCTGGCTGGCCACCATCGGCATCGTGCTGTACACCGTCTCCATGTGGGCGGCGGGCCTGATGGAAGGCCTCATGTGGCGGGCCGTGGACGACATGGGCCAGCTGCGCTACCCGAACTTCACCGAGATCGTGAACCAGCTCATGCCGTTCTACTGGATGCGCCTGGCCGGCGGCGTCCTCTACCTGGCGGGCGCCATCATGATGGCGTGGAACTTCATCCTCACGGCGCGAGGCGGTGTCAACCGGGAACCGTCGGGCGACGTCTCCCTCCCGACGCAGGAGAGGGCCCATGTCTGAGCAGAACGGGCAGCAGAAGGAACACTGGCATCGTCGGCTGCTGGAAGGCCGCGTCGGCCTGTTCGCCGTGCTCACCACCATCGCCATCTCCATCGGCGGCATCGTGGAGATCGTGCCCATGTTCACCGTCCGGGCGGGGCCGGAGCCGCTGGAAGGCGTGACGCCGTACTCGCCGCTGGAGCTGGCGGGCCGGGACATCTACATCCGCGAGGGCTGCTACACGTGCCACTCGCAGATGGTGCGGCCCATGCGCGCGGAGCTGCTGCGCTACGGCAACTGGACGCGCGCCGGCGAAGTCGTCTACGACCGGCCGTTCCAGCTCGGCTCGCGCCGCATCGGGCCGGACCTGCAGCGCGTGGGCGGCAAGTACCCTGACGCGTGGCACTACGAGCACATGCGGGACCCGCGCTCGACGTCGCCGGGCAGCATCATGCCGCCGTACCCGTGGCTGCTGACGAAGCGGATCGACGCCCGGGACGTGACCCGCTCCGTCGTCGCCATGCAGCGGCTGGGCGTGCCGTACCACAGTGTCACGCCGGAGAACGTGGCGGCCTCCATCCAGGCACAGGGTCAGTCCATTGTCCGGTCGCTGGCAGGCATGAATATCCAGGCGGAGCCGGACCGGGAGATCATCGCGCTCATCGCCTACCTGCAGCGCCTCGGCCGGGATGGCGATGCGGCGCTGGAGGCCCGGGCCCGGCGTGAGGCAGGCACGGGCAATGGTGCAGGCGACGGCGGCGCAGCGTCGGGCGCGGCAGCGGACGCGGCGTCTCCGGCGGGCGCGGCGTCATCGACGAACCTACGCGCCACGGATCCACATGCGGGGTTCCGATGAATCCGGTGTTCAGGGAAGCGACGCGCTTCGTGGACCACGGCTGGATCATGGGCGCCATGACCGTCCTGTTCCTGGCCTGCTTCGTGGGCTGGACGTGGTGGGCGTTCGCGAAGGGCAACCGCCGGAAGTTCGAGGACGCGGCACTGCTGCCGCTGACCACGGGGGACGACGCATGAAGGACCGGAAAGACGAGCAGAAGGACCGGATCCTCGGCCACGCCGACGAGGCCGACGGCATCGAGGAGTACGACAACCCGCTGCCCGACTGGTGGGTCGGCCTGTTCTGGCTGACCATCATCTGGGCCGTGGCGTATACGCTGCACTACCACGTCATCGGCGGCCGCTCGCAGGAGAATGAACTGGCGGCGGAGATGGCCCGCGCCGAGGTGCGCTGGCCCACGTCCGGTCAGCCGGCGGACTTCGTGGTGACGCCCGAACTCGCCACCGCCGGCAGGACCGTCTACCAGACCAACTGCGCCGCGTGCCATGGCATGGCACTGGAGGGCGGCATCGGCGTGGCGCTGAACGACGGCGACTGGGTGCACGGCGGTGAGCCGGAGGACGTGCTGCGTTCCATCAGCGAAGGCGTGCCGGCGAAAGGCATGCCCGCCTGGGGCCCGATCCTCGGGCCGGAGCGGGTGCGACAGGTGGCGGCCTACATCCTGTCGGAACAGCAGGACTGACGGAGGAGGCGCGCATGCTGGGCTTTGCGGGCACACGGCGCTGGGTGTACGTGCAGCACATCAAGGGAACGTTCCAGTCGCTGCGGCGGCGGACGTTCCTGGTGCTGCACCTCATCCTGTTCGGGCTGCCCTGGGTGAAGATCGCGGGCAACCCGGCGCTGCTCTTCGACCTGCCCGGCCGACGGCTGTACGCGTTCGGCGCCACGTTCACGGCATCGGACACCATCCTGCTGCTGCTGGTCCTGCTGTTCCTGGCCTTCTCGCTGTTCTTCTTCACGGCACTCTTCGGCCGGCTGTGGTGCGGCTACGCGTGTCCGCAGACAGTCCTGCTCGACGCGTGGGTGCATCCCATCGAGCGCTGGATCGAGGGCGAGCGCACCACGCGCATGCGGCGGGACATGGGGCCGTGGACCCTGGACCGGGCCTGGCGCAAGGCGGCGAAGTGGTCGCTGTTCCTGGCCGCGGCGTTCGTCGTGTCCATGTCATTCATGAGTTTCTTCGTGCCGGCACGGGAGCTGTGGGCAGGCGCGGCCAGCGGCGCCGCGTACTCGCTCGTAGCCTTCTTCACGGGCGTCTGGTTCCTGGACTTCACGTGGTTCCGGGAGCAATTCTGCAACTTCCTGTGCCCCTATGCCCGCTTCCAGAGCGTCATGGTGGATGACCAGACGCTCATCATCGGGTACGACGAACTGCGGGGTGAGCCGCGGGGCGGAAAGGCGGCGCGGACGGACGGCCGCTGCATTGACTGCAACAAGTGCGTCGTGGTGTGCCCCACGGGCATTGACATCCGCAATGGGTTCCAGCTCGAGTGCATCGGCTGTGCGCGCTGCGTTGACGCATGCACCGACGTCATGGGTCGGTTCGGCCACAGGTCGCTCATCGGCTACGGCAGCCTGGCCAGCCTGGCGCGGCGCAGGACGCGCTTCTGGCGGCCGCGTACCGTGGGCTACGCCGCACTGCTGGCGGGACTGGTCACCGCCACCACCGCGCTGCTGTCGCTGCGCGTGCCGTTCGACGTGTCCGTCGCGCGCGCGCCCGGCACGCTCTACACCGTGGACGACGACGGCTTCGTCCGCAACACGTACCTGCTGCGCATCTCCAATAACCTGCCCGGCGAGCCGGTGGCGTTCACGGTGGAGGTGGACGGCATCGACGGCGCCGTCGTCGCGTCGCCGGGCTTCGAACTGGAGGCGACGGAGGGGCGCATCGTGCCACTCGTCGTACGCGTGCCGCAGGCATCGGCATCGGACCGGACACTGCCCATGAAGGTGCGCGTGAGTTCGTCCCGCGCCGGCGCCCGCGTCCTCGACACGACGTTCAAGACGGCAGGCGATTCCGGGCACGTGGCGGGGCCGGGAATCATCGGGCCGTGAAGGGAGGCAGCACCATGCAGGATAAACAGCCGCGCTCGCCGTGGGTCATCGGCATCATCATCGGCTTCGCCATCCTGTTCCTGGCGAACGCAGCGTTCATCTATGTCGCCGTGAAGGGCGCGGACCCGGTTGTACCCAGCTACCACGCCGAGAGTCGCTGAGGCCGCCGGCCCGGTGCTGTGCCCGCATTGCGGCACCGCCGTAGAGGCGGCTGCGGTGGGGGCGGGCGCCGTTGCGGGTGGCGAAGCCAACGTCGGCACGTTCTGCTGTGCCGGCTGTGAGGCGGCGTGGGAGATCATCCATGGCGCCGGCCTGGAGCGATACTACCGTGAGCGCACGGAGTACGCGCCCCGGCCAGGCGGCCACGCCGGGGCCTGGAACGCCGTGCCGGTGGCCGACCTGGACGACGGCACCTGTGAGGCGCGCCTCATGGTGGACGGGCTGCGCTGTGCATCATGCGTCTGGGTCGTTGAGCGTGTCGTGGAGGCATCGCCCGGCGTGACCCAGGCCCATGTCAGCTACGCCACCGGGCGGGCCACCCTGCGCTGGGATCCGGCGACGACGTCGCTGGCTGACCTGGCGGCGCGCATCGGCACGCTGGGCTATGTGCCCCGCGCCCTGGGCGAGGAGTCCCGGCCGGACCGCGGCCTGATACTGCGGCTGGGCATTGCGGCCTTTGCCGCCATGAACGTCATGCTGCTGCACGCGTCCATCTACACCGGCTGGCTGGACGTCATGGACGACCGCTACCTCCAGCTGTTCCGGTGGACGTCCCTGGCGCTCATGACGCCCGTGGCCATCTGGTGTGCATCGCCGTTCTTCGCCGGCGCCATCGGTGGGCTGCGCAACGGCGTGCTGCACATGGACGTGCCCATCGCCCTCGGCGTCGTCATCCTCTACGGCCACGGCGTCATCGCCACGCTCATGAACCACGAGACGTACCTCGACTCCCTCGGCATGCTCGTGGCCCTGCTCCTCGCCGGACGCATGCTGGAACAGCGCGGGCGACGTCGGGCCGCCGAGGCCGCCGTCTCCCTCGCCGCCTCCGTGCCCCACGCCGCCCGGCGCAGCACCGACACCGGCGTGGAGACGGTGCCGTCGTCGGAGCTGTGCGTCGGCGACACGCTGGAGGTGGGGCCCGGCGAGGAGCTGGCGGCGGACGGCATCGTGGTGCGGGGCAGGGGACTGCTGCGGCGGGCGCTGCTCACAGGCGAGGCGGAACCCGTCGGCGTGGAGGGCGGCGACCATGTCGAGGCCGGCACGGTGCTGGTGGACGGCAGCGTGCAGGTGCGCGTGCTGGCAGTGGGCACGGAGACCGTGCTGAGCCGCATGGCGTCGCAACTGCAGGACGCCGCCGACCGCAGCGTGCAGCCCACGGCCGCGGACCGCATCGCGCCCATGTTCACCGCCGCGACGCTGGTGGTGGCCGCCCTCACCTTCGCCGGCTGGGTGTACTTCTCCACGCTCAACAACGCCGTCGCCGCGACGGTGGCCGTGCTCGTGGTGGCGTGCCCCTGCGCACTGGCGCTGTCGCACCCGCTGGCCGCCGCGGCGGGCCTGGGCGCCGCGGCCCGGCGCGGGCTGCTGTTCCGCTCCACCGATGCGCTGCTGGCGCTCAACGATGTTGATACCGTGGCCCTGGACAAGACGGGCACCGTCACCGAGGGCGCCCTCGCCGTCACGGCTGCAGCCGATGCCACGCTGCGCGTCGCCGCGGGCCTCGAGCGCCACAGCATCCATCCCATCGCCCGGGCCATGGTGGCGGAGGCCGCGCTTCGGGGCATCCCCCTGCCCACCGCGACGCAGGTGCGGGAGATCGCCGGCGTCGGCATGGCGGGCGTGGTGGACGGCGTGCACTGGACGCTGCGCAGCGGCGGGCCCGGCGTCGTCGAGCTTCGTGCTTCAGGCGACGCCGCCGCGTCCCGCGTTGCCGGCGCATTCGGCGTTGCCGGTGCATTCAGAGTTGCCGGTGCAACCAGCGCAACCGGCGCAACCAGCGCAACCGGCGCAACCGCAACCGGCACAAGCGCAACCGGCACAAGCGCAACCGGCACAAGCGGCGCAAGCGCAACCAGCGCCGCGGGCCGTATCCATCTTTCCGACGCCGTGCGCGACGACGCCCGCGCAACCATCGGTGCCCTTCGCGCTCAGGGTCTCGACGTCGTCCTGATCACCGGCGACCACGAGCACGCCGCGAACCGGATCGCCCGCGAGGCCGGCATAGCCACCGTCGCAGCCGGAGTGCTCCCTGACGCGAAGGCGGACTGGGTGCGCCGGCGGCGCGACGCAGGCGGCCGGGTGCTCGTCGCCGGCGATGGCCTCAACGATGGTCCCGCCCTCGCCGCCGCCGACGTGGGCGTCGCCATGGCGACAGGTGCCGCCAGCAGTGTGCTCGTCGCCGACGGCGTCATCTCGTCCAGCGCTCTGGCACCGCTGCTGGCAGGGTTCCGTTCCGCACGGGCGTGCCGCACCGTAATAGACGGCAACCTCCGCCGCTCGCTGGTCTACAACGTGGCGGCCGTCGCGGCGGCGGCCGCCGGTTTCATCAACCCCCTCATCGCCGCGGTGCTCATGCCCCTCTCCAGCGGTATCGTCATCTACGGCGCGTATCGCGTCGAAGGCATGGTGCAGGCGGAGGAGAGCGGCTGATGGACGCCATCCTGTTCCTGCTGCCCCTGGCCGTGGCGCTGGGCGCCGTCTTCGCCATCATGTTCGTGGTCGCCGCGGCCCGCGGCCAGTTCGACGACCTGGACGACCCGCCGGAGCGGATCCTGCGGGACTGAGGAAGACCTTCGGCGGGCTCTCCTCGAGCGCCGGGCTGATCGGCCAGCAGTCGCTACCGGTGCGGGATGGCGAACTGGACCTGGAGTGCCCGCCGAAGGGTCTCGAGCACACGTCGCGGGTCGTCCGTGAGCTGACGCTCCGTGATCCTGATGACGCGCAGTCCCGCCGCCGCGAGGACCTGGTCCCGCAACCGGTCCCGCTCGAAATCGCGGCGCAGGGAGTGAAAGCGGAAACCATCGGCCTCCACCACCAGTCCGGCGTCCGGCCAGTACAGGTCCACCTCGAAGCCCAGGAGAAGCGCATTGGCCAGCGGCTCGGGCAGGCCCGCGTCTCGGATCAGCTTGAGCAGGCGACGCTCCAGCGGCGAGCGCGTGTACGCCGGCCCGTTCGTCCCACGGAGCAGGCGACGAATCCGGCGTGAGCCCACGTGACCGCGGCACCGCTCCATCGCCGCAAGCAGCCGGGGACGGTTGATGAGGCGCTGTCGCTCGGCCATGGCCAGGATCCGCTCCAGTTCGTCCGGGTCCAGCATCCGCGCAAGGTCCACCAGTGTGCGCTCCAGCCGGACGACGGGCACGCCGTCCGCCACCGTGACGTCGTCAGCAGTGAGTGTCGTGCGATGTGCACGTACGCCGCGCACCCGGCCGCCGTTGCCCTGCACGACAACGTCCACGGGGGCGCCACACGCCGGCGGAAGCAGCTGCGCCATCACGCCGCGGCTACCGTGGCTCACCCACGCGCGCCCGCCGCACGCCAGCACCGCGGCCATCTCGGTGGCCCAGCGCCCGGCCACCGGGCCGACCTGGTAGACGCCTCGGTGCACGGGGCGCAACAGCCCGTTGGCAATGCGCCGGTCGATGGCGTCCGGTGAAATGCCAAGCGCCAGCAACTGCCACCGTGCGACAATGCCGTGCTGGCCCACGGCGAGGCTGATGATTGTGCGGTCGACGGATTTCATGCGCGAATGATGGCTGTCGGGGCGGGGCGCTGGAATGGTGGGATGGGTCATTCTGAACGGGGGAGGTGCGGGCTGACGTGTCGCGGGGTGACTGAAAGGTTGCCGAGCTAGTTGCGCAAGATCCGTCAGGCCGCCGGCGCGGTCCTGGTCTCGGTCGCCGCGTGGCGCCCTACCCGCGAAAACCGCGGCAAACCCGCCAACCGCCGCAGCGGTCTGGTCCAGCCTCGGCCGCCGCGTGGCACTGCAGCCGCGGAAACCGCGGCAAATCCGCCAGCGGCGCCACGGCCCGGGCGAGTGTTGGCGGGTTTGCCCCCGTTTTTCGCGGCAAACCCGCCAACGGCCGCGTATCGAACTCGGCGCCTGGCACTGTAGCCGCGAAAACCGCGGCAAATCCGCCAACCGCCGCGGCGGTCTGGTCCAGCCGTGCCGCCGCGTGGCGCCTTACCCGCGAAAACCGCGGCAAATCCGCCAGCGGCGCCACGGCCCGGGCGAGTGTTGGCGGGTTTGCCCC
>DATHVP010000005.1:0-4678 GCA_035461245.1 Longimicrobiales bacterium
ACTCGGACAAGCCCTACTTCGTTGTGACGGTAGAGGCCGCGGACGCGGATGGCGCGGAGGCGCTGCTGGACCGGTATTCCGGGCTGGTGGCGATGTGGCGTGATGAAGCCTGACGCGCCGCAGGAAGGAATCTCGACGCGCGCGGTGCACGCGGGCTCGCCGCCGCCCGTGGCCGGCGGTCCGGTGGTCATGCCGATCCACCAGACTTCCACGTTTTTCTCCGACCCTGACGACACCGGTGACGTACGCTACACGCGTTACGGCAACAACCCCACTCACCTGGCCGTAGCGGACAAGATCGCGGCCCTGGAGGGGGCGGAGCAGGCGGTCCTGGTGGCCAGCGGCAACGCGGCGTGCGCCATGGCCCTCCTGTCCTGCGCTGCCGCCGGCGACAGGGTCGTGGCCCAGCAGGAACTGTATGGCGGCACGCTCCGGGTCCTGAACCGGGAACTGTCGCGCCTGGGTGTGGAAGTCACATACGTGCCCGTTGACGGAGACTGGGCCGCCGCACTGGAGCAGCCGGCGGCAGCTTTGCTCATGGAATTGCCGGTAAACCCCACGCTCCGTGTCCCCGACATCCAAACCGCCGCCGCGGCTGCGCACAGGGCCGGTGTGCCGCTCATCGTGGACGCGACGTTCGCGACGCCGGTGAACTTCCGGCCGCTGGAGTACGGTGCGGACCTGGTGTTCCACAGCGCGACGAAATACCTGGGCGGTCACTCGGACCTGAGTGCAGGCGTGGTCGCAGGGAGCCGACGTCGCGTGACGCCGGTGCTGGAACTGGTCAAGAGTTTCGGGCCGGTCCTGGACCCGCACGCCGCGTGGCTGCTGGAACGGGGCATCAAGAGCCTGGCGGTACGCATGGACCGCCACAACGGGAACGGGCTGGAAGTCGCCCGCTGGCTGGAGCGACACCCCCAGGTCGAGCGGGTCCATTATCCGGGCCTGGAATCGCATCCCGACCATGACCGGGCGACGTCGCTCATGTCCGGCTTCGGCGGCGTCGTCTCGTTCGTCGTGCGCGGCGGCGACGAGGCGGCGCTCCGGCTCACGCGCGCACTTCGCGTCATGTGCGTCGCGCCCAGCCTGGGCGGTGTGGAATCGCTGGTGTCCATGCCGCGGTATACGTCGCACGCGGCGCTCAGCCCCGAACAGCGGCATGCCGCCGGCATCGACGACGGCTTCATCCGCCTCGCGCTGGGTATCGAGGACGCGGCCGACCTTATCGCAGACCTGGAGCAGGCGCTGCACGTCGCTCGCACGGGCTGATAGTGGCTCATGGGTGAGCATGCGGACGCGGTAGACCTGGCCGTCATCGGCGCGGGCCCGTGCGGGCTCGCCGCCGGCATCGCCGCCCGCCGGGCGGGTGTATCGTGCACCCTGTTCGACAGGGGTTGCGTCGTGTCGTCCATATCGAGCTATCCCACGCACATGACGTTCTTCAGTACCGCCGACCGGCTGGAGATCGGTGGCGTGCCATTTGTCGTGGTGGGGGAAAAGCCGACGCGCCGGGAGGCCCTGCGCTACTACCAGCGGCTGGCCGACGAGTTCGATCTTGACGTGCGCCAGTACGAGGAGGTGACGGACGTCGCCCCCGATGAGGGCGGCCGCGGCTTCCGCCTGAGTACGCGCACGGCGACGGGCGCGGGCCACATTTATCGGGCAACGCACGTCGTCGTCGCCACGGGCTACTTCGACTCGCCGAACCTCCTGGGCATACCTGGCGAGGATCTGCCGAACGTGCGCCATAACTACCGGGAGCCGCACGTCTACTTCCGCCAGCGGTGCGTGGTGGTCGGTGGCGGCAACAGCGCTGTTGACGCCGCACTGGAGCTGCAGCGCTGGGGCGCCGCCGTGACCATCGTGCATTTCGAGCCGGCACTGGACCCCAACATCAAGCCCTGGGTGCGGCCGGAAATCGAGGCGCGGCTGAGGGACGGTCACATCGCCGCCCGGTTCGCTGCCCGGCTGGCCGAGGTCCGGGCCGGCAGCGTGCTGATTCGCGATGAAGCCACCGGCGCCGTCGAGGAACTGCCGACGGACTGGGTGCTGGCCATGACCGGGTATACCCCCGATGGCCGCATGCTCCGGTCGCTGGGCGTGGCCTTTGATCCGGAAACCGGCATCCCGCGCCACGACCCCGAGACCATGGAGACGAACGTGTCCGGCGTGTACATCGCCGGCGTCCTCACTGCCGGGTATAATGCCAACAAGGTCTTCATCGAGAATGGGCGCGGCCATGGCGAGCGCATCGCTGCGCACGTCAGCGGGAAGGTCGGCGGCGCCCGGCAGCCCGTGAGGGGGAAGGCAGGCTGACCCCGGCGCCCGTGATCGGTTGACCGGAATGACGGCAGTGGCGTAGACTGGCAGGGTGGTACGATACCTGGGAGGCACCCGCCTCCGGCGAGTTTGGAGGCACGAGCCTCCAGGGAGAGCACAATGGCGACAATGACGGAGATACCGGCGTTCACGAACGAAGCGTTCCTGGACTGGAATGATCCGGACAACGTCCGGCAGATGGAAGCGGCGCTGGAGGCGCTGAAGGGCGAATTCGACCGGACCTGGCCGCTCTATATCGGCGACCGGAAGATCACGGAAGGGGAAGTCGACGAGGCGCGCAGCCCCTGGGACAAGGACCTGGTCATCGGGCGTACCATCCGCGCCACGAAGGAGCAGGCGCAGGAGGCCATCGGCGAGGCGGAGAGGGCGTTCGAGACGTGGCGCAGGGTTTCGTGGGAGGAGCGGGCTGACTACCTGTTCCGGGTGGCCGATGCGCTGCGGCGCCGCCGGTTCGAGTTCGCGGCGGTCATGGTGTACGAGGTCAGCAAGAGCTGGACGGAGGCGGACGCCGACGTTGCCGAGCTCATTGACTTCGCCGAGTGGTACGCCCGTGAGGCACTGCGCATCGGCCAGCCGCAGCCGGTGGTGCCGTATCCGGGTGAGCGCGGCCAGCTGCGCTATGTGCCGCTGGGCGTGGGAGCGATCATCCCGCCGTGGAACTTCCCCGGCGCCATCATGGGCGGCATGACGCTGGCCGCTATCGTGTGCGGCAACACGGTGGTGCTGAAGCCCGCGCACACGTCCACCATCATCGCAGCGAAGTTCGCGGAGCTGCTCATCGACGAGCTGGGGCTGCCGCCGGGCGTGGTGAACTTCATACCGGGCCCCGGCAGCGTGATCGGCGACACCATCGTGGACGACACGCGGACGCGGTTCATTGCGTTCACCGGCTCGAAGGAGATCGGCATGCGCATCTTTGAGCGGGCGTCGAAGGTGCATGATGGCCAGATCTGGCTGAAGCGGACGATCCTGGAGATGGGCGGCAAGGATGCCATCGTTGCGGACGAAACGGCTGACCCGGAGGAGGTGGCGCAGGGCATTGTCGCCGCCGCGTTCGGTTTCCAGGGCCAGAAGTGTTCGGCGTGCTCCCGGGCCATCATCGTGGATGACATCTACGACGAGGTGCTGGAAAAGGTGGTGGCGGGCGCGAAGCGGCTTACCCAGGGCGAGCCAACGTCGAAGGACAACTTCATGGGTGCCGTCATCGACCGGAAGGCCTTTGACAAGATTTCCGAGTACATCGAGATCGGGAAGCAGGAGGGCCGCCTGGTCCTGGGCGGCGACCCGAAGAGCCCCGACGAGACCGGCGGCTACTACATCCCGCCCACGATCATCGCCGACGTGGACCCGCAGGCCCGCATCGCGCAGGAGGAAATCTTCGGTCCGGTACTGGCGTTCCACCGGGCGCCCGACTGGGAGACGGCGCTGGAATGGGCGAACGACACGGAGTTCGGCCTGACGGGCGCGTTCTACTCCCGGAAGCGGGAACGCCTCAACCATGCCGCTGACGAGTTCCACGTCGGCAACCTGTACCTGAACCGGAAGTGTACCGGCGCGCTTGTGGGTGTGCACCCCTTCGGCGGGTTCAACATGTCAGGCACGGACTCGAAGGCCGGTGGTCCGGACTACCTGCTCCTGTTCACACAGGCCAAGAGCGTCGCGGAGAAGGTGGACCCGTCCATCCCGACACCGGAGGGCGGCGGCCTGGGCGACTGACGTTCGCCGCTAAGTCAACATGTCCGGCGCTGGCGGCAGATGGGCCTGACAGCCGCCGGTGCTCAGACAGTCCTCGGAAGGCGGAAGGGCCCAACGGCCTGCCCTTCCGCTTTCCTGCGGAACTCGCACCGGGGCCGTCAGACCCTCCTGCCGCACCCGGCTGACCGCCTCACGTACAGGCCGCGCGCCACTCGCCGGGGCCTTCGCATTCTCTCGGAGCCAAGCCCGGGACCGTCAGGCCCTCCTGCCTCCCATTGTGCCGCCGTGACGGCGCACGCGGTCAGCTTTCATCCTGCCGACTCCCGTCCACTTCGCGGTCGGCTCCGATCGGTGTACGTGGCCGGGTCGTCCCGCTCGGGACGGATGCCGCCGCGCCCGGACAACTCCGTGGCAGCGTCCTGTGTGTCGTTCGCGTCGGTCCGCTCTGATGCCCCGGCACCGCCGTCCTGTTTCCGGATGCTGGAGTCCTGGCGCGGCTGAACGGTGTCGGCGCGGTCCTTGTTCTGCGAGTCTGCCATGCTGCTCCTGTTTGGGCGTTACTCTCACCAGGAGAGGGGGCAAGGCCGGTGCCGCCGGGTGGCGCGTATTGGCCGCTGTTAGTTTGGGCTCCCAGCCCGAAGGC
>DATHVP010000006.1:0-9454 GCA_035461245.1 Longimicrobiales bacterium
GGGCGAGCCGGTGCGAATGCTGCGCTCGAGCTTCTTCTCCAGCGTCTCTTCCGGTATGATCTCCAGCACGCCGCGCCGGATCTCATCCATCTGCTCGTTGACTGGTGCGTATTTTTGCATGCCGGCAAGATACGGGTACGCAGCGCCCGTTGTCACGGGTGCGACGCTGCAGCCAGCCGCGCCGCGCCGCGGGCAGCGTCCACCGTGCGGGCCAGGACCTGTGCAGCGGGCACCGCCTCGCGCAACGCTGTCCGGAGACGGTCGTGCAGGGGACCACCGGGTTCAATGAGGCCACCAGCCGTCGCGACAGCCGGCGCCTTCAGCCCCACCCGCCCGGCCGCCGTGACCACAAGCTCCACCAGCGCGGCCACCGCCTCGTCGGCGATGCGGGTGGCGGCACGGTCCCCGGCAGCCACGGCCTCGAACACGGCCGGCGTCAGGGCGGCGATTTCTGCCTTCGACGCCCGCGCCGTGAACGAGACCAGGTCCTCCGGCCGGGCGCACCCGCTGTCCCGCAGGACGGCGGCGGTGAGTGCCGTTTCCGGGTCCCGCCCATCCAGTGCACGCAGCACGGCGCGCACCGCCGCCGCCCCAATGGCGAAGCCGCTGCCCTCGTCCCCGATGAGGCGGCCCCATCCGCCCACCCGGGCCGTCACGCCGCCGCTCCCCCTCGCCCAGGCAATGCTGCCGGTGCCGGCGATGACGAGGACGCCCGGATCGTCACCGAACGCGTCGTACATGGCGACCTCAGCGTCGCCTACGACCATGACCTGCTCGGCCACGCCGCTGAGCACCAGGGCCACCCGCACCGCCTCCCGCTCCGGCGCCCGGCCTGCACCGGCCAGGCCGCAGCACAGGGCGCGCACCGGCAGTCGTGCGCCCGCAACGGCCCCGACGATCCCGGTCACCAGCGATGCGGCGACTTCCGCACCGCTGGCCGGGTCCGCGGCGTCAATGATGCCCGCGGGGCCTTCGAGGCGGGCCAGCTCCGAGCCGGCCGCATCCACGAGGAGCGCGCGGGCCCTCGTGCCGCCGCCGTCAATGCCGACGTACATGACCCGCCCCGCGGATGGTCGCGCTGAGCCAGCCGATGGCGACAGTGATGGTGGCACCGATGAGGGAGAACCAGAGGCCGTCCACGAGCCGCGGCACCACGCCGAACTGCTGCCCCGCCCAGAGCGTGGTCATGGCGCCGATGGCCGTACTCATGCCGATGATCACATCGCGCTGCCCGGCCCGCTCCGACAGGACCGCCAGCAGGAACCCGCCCAGCAGGCCGCCGTAAGTGAATGAGGCGATCTGGAGTGCAATGACGACGATGGGTGTGCCCGGCCGGACGAGCTGGAACAGGAGCGCGCCACCGATGAGGATGAACGCCCAGACGACGGTAAACACGCGGCCCGCGCGCATCAGTCCCTCGTCGTCCTGCTGCCGGCCGGCCAGCGGCCCGTAGAGGTCGTGCGTCGTCGCCGAGGCCAGCGAGTTGAGGGACGACGACACCGTGGACATCATCGCCGCCAGGATGCCCGCCACGATGAGTCCCGAGATTCCTGGCGGCAGGCCTTCCACGATGAAGCGCGGGAAGATCTCGTCGGGTACTGCGAACGCCTCGCCCCGGTAGTACGCGTACAGGCCGATGCCCACCGTGAGGAACAGGGCGAACTGGGCAATCACCAGCAGGCCGCTGCCCACCAGCGCCTTGCGCGCGCCCGCCAGCGACGGCGCCGCCAGCAGCCGCTGCACGATGAGGTGATCCACCCCATGAGATGCCATGGACAGGAACGCGCCGGCGAAGATGCCCGTGAAGAGCCATTGCCCGCTTGCGAACCCACCTTCCAGGTGTACCACCCGCAGCCGGTCCGTGGCCGCCGCAGTCTCCATGATGGCGCCCCATCCGCCGGGCACGAGCTGGCCCAGCACCACGACAGCGGCAAGTCCACCGAAGACGTACAGGCCCATCTGCACGACGTCGATCCAGATGACCGCACGCAGGCCGCCGGCATACGTGTAGATGAGCGTGAACACGCCCGCCAGCACAATGCTCTGCCAGTAGGGCAGCCCGGTGATGAGCGTAACAGGGATGGACGCGGCAAAGACGCGCACGCTGTCGGCAAACGCACGGGTCACCATGAAGATGATGGACGCGAAGCGCCGCGCGCCGGCACCGAACCGCCGCTCCAGCAGTTCGTACGCCGTCACCAGCTCGCCGCTGAAGTAGCGTGGCAGCAGCAGCCAGGCGATGACGACGCGGCCCAGCAGGTACCCGGCGGCCAGCTGCAGAAACCAGAAGTCCGACTGGTACGACGTGGCCGGTATGCTGATGAAGGTGAGGGCGCTGGTCTCGGTGGCGACGATGGAGAAGCAGATCGCCCACCACGGCACGTCACGGCCGGCGAGGAAGTAGTCGCGGGCATTGTGCTGGCGGCCCGCCAGCAGGATGCCGAACGCCGTGACGCCGGCGATGTAGGCGACGAGGACGGCGACGTCCAGGACCGTGAATGAGGCGTGCACGCGCCAGGCGTCCTGCTACGGGTCCCGCACGACAAAGGCTTCCATGGCGTGGTACTCCGGCAGGCCCAGCCGGTCCACGTCCTGCGCGGTTCCGGTGTTACGCGCCTCGACGCGCTGCCAGAACTCCCGCTCGTCGTAGGCGCCGGGGAACGGCGCCGTGTCCTTCTGGCTCTGGTGCTTGAAGATGGCGAAGATCTTCCGCCGCAGTTCCTCCTGGGACATGGGCACCAGCACGTCGGCCTCGTGCACCGGCCATTCCTGCCACGCGCCGCGGTACAGCCAGACCTGCGGCCGCGGGCCGTCCCATGCAGCCAGCGCCCGCTGGATGGCGTCCTTGCACTGGCGGTGCGTGCCGTGGGGGTCAGACAGGTCGCCCGCCACGAAAATGACCTCCGGCTGCACTTCCTCGAACAATTCGCGGATGATACGCACGTCCTCGGGCCCGATAGGGTCCTTGCGAACCTTGCCCGTCTGGTAGAAAGGCATGTTCAGGAAACGGCACGCGCTGCGGGGGATGCCCAGTGCCTCCACCCCGCTCACCGCCTCCGCCTCGCGGATCTCCCGCTTCATGTCCTGCACTTCCGGGATGTCCACGTCGCCCGGCAGCTTCGATGATAGTGCCTGCTCGATGTTACCCGCCAGTACATTGAAGCCGTCCCGGAAGCCCTCCAGTTCGCCCCGGTCCCGGACGAAGCGCTGCAGAAAGTCGAGGTACCGCCGAACCTCGTGGTCGAACACCGCGATGTTGCCGGACGTCTGGTATGCGACCACGATATCGTTGTCGTTCTCGTAGAGCTTGCGCAGCATGCCACCCATGCTGATGACGTCGTCGTCGGGATGCGGGCTGAACACGATGACGCGGCGCTCCCGGGGCAGGTCCGGCGTGTCCCGGATCTTGCCGGCCAGGCTCGAGAACACGGCCTTGTTCAGTACGTCCTCCGACGGGTACCTGGCCAGCAGCGAACTGAGGTGGTTCTCGCGGTATGCGTTGGCGGTCAGCTTGAGGATCGGCGAACCGCAGGTGTTCGACAGCCAGATGACCGCTCGCTCGATGAGCGGTGCGGTCCATTCAACCTCCCGCACCAGCCATGGCGTCTTCACGCGCGTCAGTTCGCCCGCGGCTGCTCCGTCCACGTAGAACGTCGTATTCCTGTGCTCCTGGAGGAACGTGGCCGCCACCTCGTGGGAGATCTCGCCCTCCACGGATCGCTTCACGATGAGGGCCTTGTGCTCGCCGGTGGCGATGATGGCGACTTCGCGGGCGGCCATGATACTGGCAACGCCCATGGTGATGGCTTCCCGCGGCACGTTCTGCTCACCGAAGAAGTCGGCCGCCGCGTCCTTCCGCGTGATGGTGTCCAGGTGGACCAGCCGGGTCCGGGACTCCCGGCCCGAGCCCGGCTCATTGAAGCCGATGTGACCTGTCTTGCCGATGCCCAGGATCTGGAAGTCGATCCCGCCGACCCGCGCGATGGCCGCTTCGTAGTCCTGGCAATGCCGGGCCACCTCGTCCCGGGGGATGTCGCCCCGGGGGATATGGACGTTCTCCGGCGGGACGTTGATGTGGTCGAACAGGTTCTCCCGCATGAAGCGATGGTACGAGTGGATGCTGTCCGGCGGCATCGGGTAGTACTCGTCCAGGTTGAACGTCACGACATGAGAAAAGTCCAGCCCCTCCTCACGGTGCAGGCGGATCAGCTCCCGGTAGATGCCCACCGGCGTCGAACCCGTGGCCAGCCCGAGCACCGCCGGCTCACCGGCGGCCTGCCGGGTGCGGATAAGGGAGGCGATGCGACCGGCCACGAGCCGGGCGATCTCCTCGTAGTCTTCGACAATGATGACGGGCAGCTTCTCGTGAGCGTATGGCATCCGATTCCCTTCAGGCGAGTGACCGGCTGCCGCGCAGGTGCAAGTTCTTTGCCCGGAAGATGGCTACGAACGCGGCACCACCGGCAGGTCCGTGATGGCCTGCTGCACGGCGTCCGCCACGTCACGCCGAAGGGGGATGTGACGCTGGTTGTCCCGCGTGGGGTTCACGCGGTTCGTCAGCAGGACCACGAACAGCCGCTTCTCCGGATCGATCCAGATGCTCGTGCCCGTGAAGCCGGTGTGCCCGAAGGATGTGGCGCCGAAGTAGCGGCCGGCGGATGTGGTGGCCGCCGGCGTGTCCCAGCCCAGGGCGCGACTGCTGGCTTCGCCCTGCCGCCGGGTGAACATGTCAATGGTCGCCGCGTTGATGTAACGCCGGCCGTCGTACACGCCGCGATTCAGCATGAGCTGAGCGAAGACGGCCAGGTCCCGGGCGGACGAGAAAAGACCGGCGTGCCCGGCGACGCCACCCAGGGCAAAGGCGTTCTCGTCGTGGACCTCGCCGCGAAGGTGCCGCCTCCGGAAGGCCGTGTCCACCTCCGTGGGCGCGATCCGCGTCAGCAGGTCGCCCGGTTCCGGAAGATCGCGGGTGCCGTTTCCGTCCACCGACAGCGCAGACCCGTTGGCCCAGTCGTGCGGATTGAAGCCGCTGTCACGCATCCCCAGCGGGCCGAACAGTCGGTCGCGCAGGAATACATCCAGCGTCTGGCCACTGACCTGTTCGATGATGAGGCCGAGGAGGATGACGCCATAGTCGCTGTACAGCGTCTGCGAGCCCGGCTCGAACTCGAGGCTCATGGCCGCGATGCGGCGGCGGTACTGCTCCCGGCCCTCCAGCGTCTCGTACAGCGGTCCATAGGCGGCGAGGCCGGAGTTGTGCATGAGCAGGTGACGGACGGTGACGGATTCCTTCGCCGGCGTGCCGCGCCAGTCGGCCAGGTGATCAGCGACGCGATCGTCCAGGCTGATGAACCCATCGTCATGCAGCATCATGAGGGCCGTCGTCGTACCCACGGCCTTGGTCACGGACGCCAGGTCGTAGATGGTAGAGTCAGTGACCGGGGGATAACCCTGCCGGCGATCGAGGGTGCCGTATCCCTGCAGGCGGACCAGGCGGCCGTAGCGGCCCACGGCCAGTGCGGCCCCGGGCGCGGCACCGGCGATGAGGTGAGCCTCGACGATGCTGTCCACCCGGGCCAGCAGGCCGCTGTCCATCCCCACCTCCTCCGGCACGGCCAGAGGCAGACCATACGCCGGCGCGACGGCCGCGTCGGCGTGCCGCGCGGGCGCCGACGGCTCGGCGGGGCGAGACTGCGACGGAGGCCCGTCCGGCCGGGCGAACTGCGGTCCACACGAGAGGAGCAGGACGGAAAGCCCGCACACGGCAACGGCCAGCGGCCGGCGCGCATCCCGCAGGGCCGCACCCGGCGTCATGCGGTGACGCGGCCTGGCGAGCATGGGGTTCCGGCTTCTGCACATCGGCAGACCTCGTGGTTATCGGGTGGGTTCCCGGAAAGGTAAACCGGCCGCCACCGCTGCAGCAACGCACAGTGTCCGCGGATCACCGTGCGTCGCGCGCCTCAGTCCGGCAGGCGGTCCCGCCGGACGAGCCGCCAGCGGCCCCCCTCCTGTCGCACCACCAGCCGGTACGTCACCGAACTGGTCATGACGTACAGGTCCTGGACGTTACGCACCTGTGTCACGACGATGTCCATCTCGGCCCCGGACATTGTCGCTTCCCAGACTTCGAGGTACGCACCGCCTTCCGCCAGCCGGCATGGCTCCCGATCCGGACACGTGAGCACGGACCTGCCATCCGTCAGCGTCACCGGGCGCGACACCTGCCCTTCCAGCTCGGCATGGCCGAGCGGACTTCCGCCCGCAGCCACGCCGAGACGGGCGAAGGAGACGCTGTCCAGGAGCAACGGCTGGACGGCCGGTGCCGGGTCCGCGTCGGGGACGGCCAGCGCGGCGTGCACCACCACATCGGCCAGCGGGCCGGCGAGTTCGGGCAGCGGCGGGCGCGACCCCGTGCATGCCGTGACGCCCACCACAGCGACGGCTACGGAGACAGCGATGGCGCGCCGGGCGCGCACTGGGTGGAACGGCGGGTTCAGGTCAGGCATGCCGGCGCCGTATGTCATGAATCGAGCCAGCACGGTGCCGCTCAGTTCTCAAGCAGCGCTGCGACGGAGCGGTCGTAGGCGACAGGATGCACGAGTACGTTGCCATCCTCCGGCAGGCGCAACTCCACGGGACGGTCGCGAACGGCCCGCCGGAATCCCTTCCCCTCGAGGATCCGGTGCACGTAGACGCGACGGGTGACCACCATGACCACGGCCAGCACCGGCACGGCTACGAACAGGCCTACCAGGTGGAGCAGGTGCGCCATGATGAGCACGGCCAGGATGGACAGCACCGGTGGCAGCTTCACCTGGCGCTCCATGATCATGGGCGAGACGACGTTCGCCTCGAACGTCTGCACGAACACGCCCAGCAGCAGCACCCAGATCGTCTGCGTGATGCTGCCGGTGCCGAGTACGAACAATGCGGGCAGGGCCGTGGAGAAGAGCGTGCCGAAGAACGGCACGATGGCGGTGGCGCCGGCGAAGAAGCCGAAGGCGAGGGCGTAGGGTACGCCCAGCAGTTCGAGGCCGATCCATGTGAGCACCCCCAGCACGGTCATACCCAGGATCTGCCCGACGATCCAGGCGCGGAGGGTGCCGCCCACGTCGCTCAGGATGTCCCGCACGAGTTCACGGTGCACCGGCGGTGCCAGCAGGATGAAACCTTCCCGGTACAGTCCCGGCCGCAGCGCCAGGTAGATCCCCATCACGAGCACGCTGATGATATGGATGAGGAACGTGAGCCCGCTGAACAGGTAGGGTACGACATCGCCGAACCAGGTACCGATCTGGGCGACAACGATGCCGGTGTACGTCTGTCCCTCCTCGAGCCGCCCCAGTACCTGGCCGATCATGGGCGACCGGTCCGCGGCGGCGGCCAGTTCCGCCTCCCACCGGGCCATGAGTGCCGGCATGGCCGTGATGAGCTCCTGCGCCTGCAGCACCACCGGCGGCACGACGACCCACAGGACCGCCGCGCCTGCCACCAGTGTCAGCAGGAGGGCAAGGAAAAGGCCGGCCGTGCGCGGCACGGCCAGCCTGGTCCGGATGGCGTCCGTGACCGCCGACAGGTAGATGGCGAACAGGACGCCGATGAAGAAAAGCAGCAGCACCTGCGCGATGCTGTACAGGAAGTACAGCACGAGCAGGGCGGCAACGGCCGCTACGAAGACCGCATAGGGCCGCCTGCCCACAGGCGTCAGGCCTCGTCCTCGATCTCCGCGTCGTGCACGGGGCCATCCTCCTGGCCGCCGGTGCCCAGCCGCTTGCGGTCCTGCTCGCCGCTGCCGGCCGGCAGACTCATGCCCATCTTCTGCTTCAGTTCCAGCAGCCGGAAGTCCACCGATTCCTCGGCGGGCTTGAGCCTCGAGAATTCCCGCTCCAGCGTGTCGCCGGACAGCGCCTCGGCGACCTCGGCGGACGCCAGCGTGCGACGCTCCGTCTCCTCGATCTTCTCGGCCATCCGCTCGAAGGTCGAGAACGCAGACTGATCGTTCAGCCCCGCCATGGTCTCGTGGATCCGCTTCTGCGCCTGCGCCCGCTTCTGCTTGGCCACCAGCAGGTTCTTCTTGCGCTTGGCCTCCTCGATCCGGTCATTGAGTTGCCGCAGCGCGTCCTTCAGCCGGTCCGTCTCCTCGGCCTGTCGCCGCCACGTCTCCTCCAGGTGCAGGGCCCGCTCGCCGTGCTCCTGCTGCCGCATCAGCGCCTGCTTCGCCAGGTCGTCCCGGCCTTCCCGCACCGCCAGCATGGCCCGGTGCTCCCAGTCGTTGGCCAGCTTCTGCTCATCGCCCAGCTGAGCCTTCAGCTTGCGCTCGTCGGCTATCGCAACAGCGACCTCCTGCTTAGCCTTCGCCAGCTGCTCACGCATGTCAATGAGCACCTGGTTGAGCATCTTCTCCGGGTTCTCCGCCCGCGCGATGGCGTCATTGATGTTGGACCGGAGCAGTGTCGACAGCTTCTGGAATATTCCCATGTGCGCTACCCCTGTTCCGCCGGCGCCGCCGCGCCCTGCTCGATGATGGACGCCAGCTCCGGCACCTGCGTGGCCGCCGCCATGCTCAGGCTCTCATAGCTGCTCTGCAGCTCCGCAAAGTCCAGCGTCTCCAGCTCCAGCGCGTCCGACAGCACCACCTCTTCGCCCTCGATGCCGTAGCTGCCATGGACGATGTCCGTGGCGTTCAGCTCCAGCATGCGCCGGTAGAAGGTGGCCAGCCGCGTGTCGTCCGCCGGCCGCGGCAGGTCCATCACCTTGATCCGCAGCAGCACCACCGGTGGCGCGTAGTTGACGACGACGGGCGCAATGCCGTCGTCGCCGGACTTCAGGACCCACATGGATTCCTCGACCTCCTGAAGGTCCAGGTCCATACGGATCAGATAGCTTTCCAGGTCGTCTCGTGTGATCATCGCGATGCCCGGTTCACGGTTTCACGGCCCCAGCGCCAATGGCTGAAACCTACTATGACATGACGGGATCGTCACGCCTGTTGTTTCAGGGGACAGCCACGGGAACGATCGTGGCGGCGGCGGAGAAACGGCCAGATACTGAATCCGGCCCGCCAGACCGACGTCAAGGCACCGGTCTCCAGGGCAGGCGTTGCCCGCCTCATGTCGCCCGCCTCATGTCGCCCGCCTCATGTCGCCCCGCGTTCACGCCGGCGCAACGTCGCGGACTGCACAAATCGCCGCCGTTGTCGGCGAGTGTGCAGTCCGCAACGTGTTTTTGCCCGGATTTGCGGGAAATCGCGTCGCGGACTGCACACTGACGCTGGAACATCTGAATTTGTGCAGTCCACGACGGCGCTCGGCACCGCACCGGCGCCGCTCACCACCCGGCCCGAATCACCACCCGGCCCGAATCACCACTTGACGCCACTCTCCACCCGTCTCACGTCGCCCGTCTCAGCCCACCGCCGCCAGCCCCAGCAGCTCGGAGAGGAACCGGCCCGTGT
>DATHVP010000007.1:0-3370 GCA_035461245.1 Longimicrobiales bacterium
CGGACCGGCAGCGTCCCTTTACGGCAATGCCGCCGGCGGCGTGCTCCACTTCGAGACGCGGGCGCCGGCGGAAGTGCCGTTCCGGCCGGAACTGTTCACGCTCAGCGGTTCCGACGGGCTGCTCCAGCTCCGGGGCACGGCGTCGGGCTCGAGCGCCGGCGTGGGCTACCTGGTGAGCGCCGCCCGCGTGACGTATGACGGGTTCCGTCGCAACCCCGGACCAGACGAGGACGGCACGTACGGCGGTGCCAGGCGCAACAGCGTGAACGCCACCCTGCACCTGCCCGGCGGGCCCGGCCGGCTGCGGGCCACCGTGAACTGGGTGGACCTGGCGGCGGAGAACCCGGGCTCGCTGTCGCAGACGCTGCTGGACGAGGGCGACCGGCAGGCGTTCACCGGCAACGTGAACCAGCGCACGCGCAAGGACGTGCAGCAGACCCAGCTCGGCGTGAGCTGGGACGGGCCGCTGGGCACCGCGCGCGCGGAGTTCGCCGGCTATGGCCAGCTCCGCACGGTGGACAACCCCATCCCCAGCGACATCGTGTTCGTGGACCGCACGGCCCTCGGCGGCCGGGCACTCATGGAGGTGGGCGGCGAGCCGGGCGGCGTGCCCGTGGCGGTGGGCGGCGGCCTCGAACTGGACGTGCAGCGGGACGACCGGCAGAACTACCGCAACGCGCAGGGCGAGCGTGGCGAGTTGCGCCTCGACCAGTTCGAGCGAGTCCGCGGCGCCGGCGCCTTCGGCTACGTCCGTGCGGCGGTCATGCCGCAAGCCGACGTCACCGCCGGCGTGCGCTACGACCATTTCGACTTCAGCGTTACCGACCGGTTCGTATCGGGCACCGATCCTGACGACTCGGGCGCCCGCACCATGGACGCCGTCAGTCCTTCCGTGGGTGTGACCGTCCGTCCCCTGGATCGCATCGAGTTGTTCGGCACCGTGGCCACGTCGTTCGAGACGCCGACGACGACGGAACTGGCCAACCGACCCGACGGTGCCGGCGGCTTCAACCCCGCCCTCCAGCCAACCCGCGGCACCACGCTGGAGGCTGGACTGCGGGCAGTGCTGACGGTGCCCGTGTCGCTGGAGGTCACGGCCCACCGGACGTCGCTGCGGGACGAACTGGTGCCGTTCGAGGTGCCGGACGTGCCCGGCCGCACGTTCTTCAGCAACGCCGGCCGGTCCACGCACAGGGGCGTGGAGGTGGCGCTGAACGCCGTCGGCCCGTCAGGGCTGAGCGGCCGGGCGGCGGTCTCGTGGCTGGACGCCCGGTTCCGGGAGTACAGCCGGGGCGGCAACACCTTCGATGGCAACCGCATCCCGGGCATGGCACCGCGGACGGTGGACGCCGTGGTCCGCTGGGGGCCGGGCCTGTGGTTCGTGGAAGCCCGGGGCCAGCACCGGGGCGCCGTGCCGGTGGACGACGGCAACACCGCCGAGGCGGACGCGTACAACCTGCTGGACCTGCGAGGCGGCACCCGCCCCCTGCGCATGGGCGGTTTCGACGTGGCGCCGGTGGCGGGCATCAACAACGTCCTCGACACGCAGTATGTGGCGTCGGTAGCCGTGAACGCGTTCGGCGGCCGGTTCTTCGAGCCGGGGCCCGCCCGCAGCTTCTATCTCGGCATCCGCGCAGGAGGAGGCGCTCGATGACAGCAACGCGAGGTTCGCCTTACGCAACGCCCGCCGTGACCCGTTCCATTCCCGGTCCCGGCGGGACCAGCCGCCTGGCGCCGCCGTTCGTCCCCGGCCGGCCCTCGGCGCCGCCGGGTGAGACGCCTGACGAGCCCATGACGCTCGATGAGCCGGTGCTCCTCGACGAAGCGATGGTGCTCGATGAGCCGATGTCGCTCGATGAGCCGATGTCGCTCGATGAGGTGTTGACCCCCGATGAGGCGGCGGCGCGGACTGAGGTGATGGAACTGGACGACGTCGTCGAGACCCAGACGTCGGCGCCCGCCGACACCCTCGCTACCCACGACGCGGCCGCGGACGGCCCGGCGACGCCCGCCGACATCGCGGCAGCGGTGCCGGAGTGGCCCGACACGCACGCCACTGGCACGGCCGAACCGGCGGGCGGCACGTACGAGGGCGCGGACAGCTCCGACGCAGGCACGTTCCCCATCGAGGCCTTTTTCGTGCCCGACGATTCCCGCAGTGCGCCGTCCGGTTATGGTGCACAACGGGAGGGCGAAGATGCCATGGCCGCCATGCTCGCCAGCCGGCTGGAGGAACTGGCGCGGATGGTACGGGAGCAGGGCGTGAGGGCACTGGGCGGCGCACACAGCCCGGACGAACTCACACGCCTCATCGCCGCCGTCGTGGCCGGCTACCTCGCCCGCGAGCCATAGGCCGGCCATGCGACACCACCTCGGTCTGCCCCTCTGGGTGCTGGCCTCGCTGCTCGTCACCGCCGCGGCCTCCGGCCAGACAGTGCAGGGGCGCGTGGTGGACGCTGCCTCGGGCGACGCCGTGGCCGACGCCACCGTCGTGCTCCGTTCCGACACGCACGCACTCCAGACGACATCGGATTCCTCCGGCGCATTCCGTCTGAGCACGGACGTAGCAGGCCGCTACCTGCTGGTGGTGAGCCATCCTGCCTGGATGGACGTGCCGACACTGGACGTCACGCTGGAACAGGGCGCCACGCGGGACGTGGAGGTCCGCCTGCGGCGCGACGTGGTTGCCGGTGACACGCTGGTGGTGGAGGCCCGGGATGCCAGCGCCGACGGGACGTTCGAGGGCGCCATGGCCCGCTACCGGAGCTTCCCGGACTTCGGGTTCCGCCGCGTCGTCACGCACAACGAACCGGAGCTGCGGGTGTCCATGAAGCTGGAGGACGCGCTGCGCTTCTTTCCCGTGGGCTCCTGCACGATCCTGCTGCATAACGGCTTACTCGCGCGGGGCGAGAGCGAGATGTGGATGGACCTGCCCGCGGACGCGGTGGAGGCCCTGGAGTTCTACCGCAGGCCGTACCAGGCGCCGCGGGGCGTGCGGGAGCTGGCGATGTCAGCGGATCCCATGGGCTATATGGCAGACTGCAGCATCGTCGCGCTGTGGTCCCGGCGTACGCCCACGCAGACCACCCGGCCGCTGCTCCGGCTGCTGGGCACAGCGGTGGCAAGCGTCCTGCTGGTGATGCTGCTGCGTTAGCACACACCACACGACACCGGAGCATTTCACAGCATGTCGCTTCATCCCCTGGCAGGACAGCCCGTCCCTGCGGACGCCCGGCCGGACATCCGGGCACTGGTCGACGCGTATCATGGCGACGCACCGGACCCTGACGATCCCACGCAGCAGGTGGCCTTCGGCACGTCCGGGCACCGGGGCTCGTCCGTGCGCCGGAGCTTCAATGACGCGCACATC
>DATHVP010000008.1:0-76656 GCA_035461245.1 Longimicrobiales bacterium
TCGATCGCCGGCCCGCTGCCGCCGTGAAGCCGCTCATGCACAACGGAGTGTTCCTGAGCCTGAAGGAGGTCGTGCGCTTCTACAACACCAGGGATGTTCTGCCGACGTGCCCTGACGGCGAGCCGCGCAATGCCTGGGGAGTGAGTTGCTGGCCGGCGCCTGCAGTGGCGTTGAACGTGAACGTCGCGGACATGGGGAACCTGGGCCTCAACCCCATGCAGGAAGATGCCATCGTTGCGTTTCTCAGGACTCTGAATGACGGATACATGCGGTAAGGCCTGCTCCCGACGGAGACACGGGTTGCATGAATGAAGTGGAACCTGTCTCGCGGCGGTGTTGACCGACGCATGAAGTCCATGCTGCCTGCGGCTTCTTTCCGCATGCTGCTGAGGCAGGTCAGTTCGGGTGCAGCCTCTCAATGACAGGTGCGGCCGTGGCCCCAGCCGGCCCCGGTCGCCGCACGGCGAAGTTCCGCAATTTCCCTACAGATATCCGTGCCATCTACCCTATGTTACTCCGTGGGGTCCTGCGCACGATCCGCGGGCGCACGGATAGCCCGCGAACCGGGAGGTGACGGTGCGTACAAGACTCGCCGTTCTGCTGGTGGCCGGCCTGCTGCCACTCATATTGCCCACGACTGCCGAGGCCATACCGGCGTTCGCCCGGAAGTATGGCGTCTCGTGCAATCTCTGCCACTCCACCGCCCCGCGGCTGAACGCCTACGGAGAAGCGTTTGCCGGCAACGGCTTCGAGCTCGTGGTCGGCGAGGAGCCGCGGGATACCATTGATACGGGTGACCCGCTGCTCCGGCTGCTGCGCGAGCTGGACTTCGCCATTCGCATGGACCTGTTTGCCACCGCACTCACGCCGATCCAGCAGGACGGGGCAAACATAGACCTGCAGATGCCCTTCGGCATCAAGCTTCTGACCGGTGGCGTGCTCGCTCACCGCATCAGCTATTACATGTACTTCTACATGAGCGAGCGAGGCGAAGTCGCAGGGCTGGAGGATGCCTACATCCAGTTCACCGATATCGCCAGCACCGGGGTCAGTGCCATTGTCGGCCAGTTCCAGGTATCCGATCCGCTTTTCAAGCGGGAGCTGCGGCTGCAGTACGAGGACTACCATCCATACCGCGTGAGGGTGGGCGCCGCGCGGGCTGACCTCACGTATGATCGAGGGGTGTTGCTGACGTGGTCACCGTGGGATGGCGGCGACGTCGCGTTCTCCATCGTCAACGGCAGGGGCCTGACGGCGGCTGCCGAGGACCGGCATTACGACCGGGACAATGACAAGCCGATATCGTTGCGCTATTCGCAGGAACTGGGGCCGATCCGCATCGGCGGCTTCGGCTACCTGGCCCACGAACGCAACAGCGGCTTCACCGATCGCATCGTCATGTACGGGCCGGACGCGACGCTGACTCACGGCAATGTCGAGGTGAATGCGCAGTACCTCCGCCGTGAGGACAGCAATCCGCTCTTCGCCGGGAGTCCGACCGCCACGACGGTCAACAGCGCCCTCGTCGAGGTCCTGTACGGCCCCTTCGGCACCGATGGCCGATGGACACTGGCCGGCCTGTACAATCGGGTCAGAGCCGACCAGCCCCTGCTCGCCATGCGCGTGGGCGGCGCCGACGATACGGGCGGCTTCACCCGGCGCTACGAGACCGTCTCCGCCGGTACCCACTACCTGGCCGGCCGCAACGTCCGCTTCATGGGCGAAGTCGGCTACGACATCGAGGGTGAACGCACGCGGTTCACCACCGGCGTCGTGCTCGCGTTCTGATACGAAGGAGGCTGACCATGGCACGTTCCATCGGGATGCTGTGCGCGGTGCTGGCCGGACTGGCCGTGGCTGGTGCCGCGGCAGGTGTTGCGGCCCAGGATGGCCGCGCCATCTATCACGGCAAGGGCAACTGCTTCACCTGCCACGGACGCGATGGCGCCGGTACGCCACTGGGCCCCGTCCTCAGGGACACCGTCTGGCTGAACGTGGACGGCTCCCGCGCCGCCATCCTGCAGGTGATCCGCGAGGGCGTGGCGAAGCCGAAGCAGTACCCTGCGCCCATGCCGGCCATGGGCGGCGCGAAGCTGAGCCCGGCGGAACTCGAGGCCGTGGCGACATATGTCCACGGCCTGAGCCGCGCGGCACTGGCGGGCGAGGCGGCTGAGCTCAAGACGCCGGCTGCGGGTCCTGCGCCGCAGCGACCGCGTCAATGATCCCGTTCAATGTCGGGCTCGGACGCATGGCGGCCGCCGCCTGCGCCGGGTCCGGCATGTAGTACCCGCCCAGGTCCTGCGGCTGGCCCTGCGCCTTGCCGAGTTCCGCAAGGATGGGCAACTCCCGGGACTGCAGCGCCTCCGCCACGGCGGCAAAGCGACTTGCGAGTTCCGGGTTGTCCGACTGCGCAGCCAGTTCCTGCGCCCAGTGAAGCGTCAGGTAGAACGTACTCCCCCGGTTGTCCAGTTCGTGGACCTTGCGGGACGGCTCCCGCCCGTTCCGGAGGTAGGTGGCCGTGGCCCGGTCCAGCGCCGCGGCCAGCGTGCGCGCACCGGCGTTGCCGAACTGCTCGCCCAGGTGCTGCAGCGATGCCGCCAGCGCCATGTACTCGCCCAGTGAATCCCAGCGCAGGTGGCCTTCCTGCTGGAACTGCTGCACATGCTTCGGTGCCGACCCGCCAGCCCCCGTCTCGAACAGGCCGCCGCCGTTGAGTAGCGGCACGATGGACAGCATCCTGGCGCTGGTGCCGATCTCCAGGATGGGGAAGAGGTCCGTCAGGTAGTCGCGCAGCACGTTGCCCGTCACCGAGATGGTATCCTCCCCGCGGCGGATCCGCTCCAGCGAATAGCGCATGGCGTCCGCGGGAGCCAGGATCTCTACCGTCAGGCCTGCCGTATCCTCGTCCTCCAGGTACGCCTCTACCTTGCGGATCAGCTCCGCATCGTGCGCCCGGTCCCGGTCCAGCCAGAACACCGCCGGTGCGCCGGTGGCACGAGCCCGCCGGATCGCCAGGCTGACCCAGTCGCGGATGGCGGCGTCCCGCGTCTGGCAGGCGCGCCAGATGTCGCCTTCCTCGACGGGGTGTTCCATGACGACGTCGCCCGCATCCGTCACTACCCTGACCCGACCCGCGGATGCGACTTCGAACGTCTTGTCATGGGAGCCGTACTCCTCCGCCTTCTGCGCCATCAGGCCGACGTTGGGCACGGTACCCATGGTGGCCGGGTCGAACCGGCCGTGGGCCTGACAGTCCTCGATGACCGCCTGGTAGATGCCCGCGTAGCTGGAGTCCGGGATCACCGCCTTGCAGTCCTGCAGCTCGCCCGCGGCGTTCCACATGCGCCCGCCGTCACGGATCATGGGAGGCATCGACGCATCGATGATGATGTCGCTGGGGACGTGCAGGTTGGTGATGCCCCGGGCGGAGTCCACCATGGCCAGTGGCGGCCCGGACTCCATGGCCCGCCGCACGTCCGCCTCGATCTCCGCACGCTCATCGTCCGGGAGCTGGCGGATCTTCGCGAGCACGTCGCCCAGCCCGTTGTTCGGGTTCGCGCCGACGCGTTCCAGCGTCGCACCGTGGCGGGTGAACACGTCGGCGAAGAACACGCGCACGCAGTGGCCGAACATGATGGGGTCGGAGACCTTCATCATCGTGGCCTTCAGGTGCAGCGAGAACAGGATCCCCGACTCCCGCGCCGAATCGACCTGCTCGCGCAGGAACTCGACCAGCCGACGCCGGCTCATCACGCTGCCGTCCAGGACCTCGCCGGCTGTCAGCTTCAGGCCGTCCCGCAACACGGTGACCGTCCCGTCCGCCGCCTCATGCTCGATGCGCACGGTGGTCGGCTCCGCAATCGTGACCGACTTCTCGTTGCCGCGGAAGTCGCCGCCGGCCATCGTCGCGACGTGGGTCCGCGAGTCCGCGGGCCACTCTTCCATGCGCGGTGGGCTGGTGCGGGCGAAGGCCTTCACCGACTCCGGCGCGCGCCGGTCCGAGTTGCCCTGGCGCAGGACGGGGTTGACTGCGCTGCCCTTCACTCGATCGTACCGGGCCCGGATGTCCCGCTCCTCGTCCGTGCCCGGTTCCTCCGGGTAGTCGGGGAGCGGATAGCCCTTCGCCTGCAATTCCGCAATGCACGCCTTGAGCTGCGGCACCGACGCACTGATGTTGGGCAGCTTGATGATGTTCGCCTCCGGCTGCTCCACCAGCCGGCCGAGCTCCGCCAGGTCATCGGCCACCACACGGTCCGGCGGCAGCAGGTCCCGGAACGCCGCCAGCATCCGCCCGGCCAGCGAGATGTCGCGGGTCTCCACCGGCACCCCCGTCGCCCCCGCGAAGGCCCGGATCACAGGCAGGAATGCATGGGTCGCCAGGGCAGGCGCCTCGTCCGTCCACGTGTAGATGATCGGCGATGTCTTGTTCATGAGAACCGCTGTCTGGGCGTGAGCGCTGGTGCGGCACAGGAGCAATAAGTATACGGCACCTGACGCGACGCGGCGATGAGGGAAATCGTGGCGCAGCGGGCAGTCAGCATCCTCACGGGCTCGTAGGGTGAATCCCGACCTCTGTCGCGGGACATTCCCGATACCCCCGCGGTCCGCGATTACCAATCAATGCGGTACCCCCTCCTGAAAGAGGCGCGATGAGCATGGAATCCGACCACGGGGTCCAGGTGCAAGCGCATGGTGGCGCGACCCCCAGCGTGTCACTGATGCGGGCACTCGCGGCCGCATTCGCTGCGGTAATGCTGCTGTTCGTGGCCTACGAGTTCATCGAGCATGTCTGGCTGGGAGAGGCCGATCCGCGGCTGGTCGCAGCCCTGCACAGGGTGCGCGGGGCTGCGGCCGCCATGGTGGCGGCGGGCGTGGCCAGCTGGCTGATCCTGCGGGAGGGGCCGCCAGTGCTCGCCGCCGGCATGCTGCCCGGCGACCATGGCGGCCGGGCCGTGGACCAGATGCAGAAGCAGATCCACTACGCGCGCTGGTTCATCCTCATGCGGTGGATCGCCGTTGTGGTGGCCACGCTCGCGGTCTTCATCACGGTGGAAGTAGCCCAGCAGCTGCCGCAGCATGTCGGGCCATCCCTGGGTGCCCTGATCATCCTGCTCACCACCCTGAACCTGGGGTACGCGATCTACCTCCGGCACTGTGGGGCGAACACGGCGTTCCTGGCAGTGCAGGTATACGCCGACGTCGTTGTCCTCATCCTGCTGCTGCATTTTTCCGGCGGTATCGAGAATCCGCTGACGCCGCTGCTCCTGCTGCACGTCATCATTGCGGGGATCGTGCTCGGCCGGGCTCACGCCTACCTGGTCGCCGCTGTTGCCAGCGGGCTGTTCGGGCTCATGGCGTGGGCCGAGTGTTACGGCGTGCTGCCTCACTACACGCTGCGCGTGTTTCCCCACCATCACGTTGATGGTGTGCTGCTGCACGCCGCGCACGACCCCCTCTACGCCGGGAGCCGGGTGCTGCTGCAGGGGGTGGTCCTGCTGCTCGTCGCCTACTTCACGACGACGCTGATGCGGCGCATCCGGGAGGACGAGGGCGAACTGCATGCGCTGGCCGACACGGCGCGCGCGCAAACGCAGATGCTGGAGCGGGCGCTGGATACCACCGGCACTGCCCTCTGCCTGTGCGACCGCGAGCTCCGGCCGTACTGGGCCAATGATCGATGGCTGAAATGGGAGTCCATGGCGCCGTTGCTCAGTTGCTCGAACGGCAGGACGGGGAGCCCGGCGCACCATACACTGGCTGACGGGCTGGTGCGTACCACCGAGGTATGCATCGAGCCGCCTTTGAGCGCGCCGGGCGCTGCTGCCGGGCAGGTCTTTGAGGTCACGACCGCGCCGCTGCGCAACGGTGCGGGCGTGATAACCCACGTCGTCACCCTCGCCCGGGACGTCACGCAGCAGCGCGAGGCCCAGGCGCGCACACGCCGGGCGGAACGCCTCGCCGGCGTCGGCGAACTCGCAGGTCAGGTGGCCCACGAGGTCAACAACCCCATCGCCATCATCAGTGCCAAGGCGCGGCTGATGCTGCGCGAGGGGCGCGAGCAGCTGCCACCGCGGGCACGGGAGGAGGTCGCCAAGATAGCTGAACTGGCGGACCGGGTGGCACGCATTGCACAGGGGCTGCTTTCATACTGCCGCCCCGCCCCCGGGATCCGCCAGCCGCTGGACGTGCGGCTGCCCGTCCGGCGAGCGCTCGCATATGTGGAAGGACGCGCCCGCCATGCGGGTGTGGTGGTCAACGACAGCCTGCCACTCGCACTGCCGGCTGTAGTGGCGAACGCCCCGGAGATGGAGCAGGTGTTCCTCAACCTGTTTCTCAACGCGCTGGACGCCATGCCCGATGGCGGCACGCTCGAGGTGAGTGCGTCCGTCCTGCCGTCGGCGGCGCACGACGGAGCGGCTGATGCCATTGCCATCGAGGTGCGCGACACGGGGTGTGGCATTGCCCCGTCCATCCGGGACCGGATCTTCGAGCCGTTCCTCACGACCAAGGGCGGCAGGGGCACGGGTCTGGGCCTCTCCATCTGCCAGGGCCTCGTGCGGAGCCACGGCGGCGAGATCTGCCTGCACAGCGAGGCGGGTGGCGGCACACGGGTCCGGGTGACCCTGCCTGTGGCGGTGGCAGCAGCTGCTCATGGTCGACCGGCGCGGGTGGCGGTGAACCATGCCTGAGCTCAGGGTGCTGGTCGTGGATGATGAGCCCGGCATGCTGGAGGTCTGCACGGATATCCTGCGGGAGCTGCCGGGCGTGCGCGTCGTGGCCGAGAGCGACTCGACCCGGGCGCGGACGCTGCTCGACGGAGGAACCTGGGACCTGCTCATGACGGACCTCTGCATGCCAGACGTCGATGGGCTGCAGCTGCTGCGAGCCGCGAGGGAGCAGGACCCGGAGCTGCCGGTGCTCATGCTCACGGCGTTCCCCAGCGTCGAGACCGCGGTGGAAAGCATGAAGCATGGTGCTGCTGACTACCTGACCAAGCCGTTCCTGCCTGACGACCTGCTGCACACGGTGCAGCGACTGCTCGACAGCCGACAACTCCGCGCGGAGAACCGGCTGCTCCGAAGGCAGGTCGAGCGCGGTCATACGTTCGGCGAGATGATCGGTCAGAGCGCCGCCATGCAGGCCGTCTTCGAGCTGATCGATCGGGTCGCCTGTTCAGATGTGGACGTGCTCATAACCGGCGAGACCGGGACAGGCAAGGAACTCGTTGCCCGTTCCATCCACCAGCGCAGCCAGCGCGCTGGCGGCCGCTTCGTGCCGGTGGACTGCGGAGCCATTCCGGAGGAGCTGCTGGAGAGCCAGCTCTTCGGTCACGAGCGAGGAGCGTTCACTGGTGCCCACACCCGGAGCATGGGTCTCCTCGAGTTCGCTCATCGGGGTACGTTCTTCATGGATGAGATCGCCCAGCTGGCCCCCCGCCTCCAGGCCAAGCTGCTGCGGGCGCTGCAGGAGCGCCGGATCCGCCGGGTGGGTAGCACGCAGGAACTGGACGTTGACGTACGTATACTCGCAGCCACTGCCCTCGACCTGCAGGCGGAGGTGACGGCGCAGCGGTTCCGCATGGACCTGTTCTATCGCATCAACGTGGCCCACGTGCATCTCCCGGCCCTGCGACAGCGTGTCGAGGACATCCCGTCCCTGGCCGCTCATTTCCTCACCCGATACGGTGCGGAAATGCAGCGGACCGGCATGCAACTCGATGGCGGGGCGCTGGAAGTGCTGTGCGGCTACTCCTGGCCGGGTAACGTGCGAGAGCTGCAGAACGTGATCAAGCGCAGCATTGCGCTGGCGCGGCGCGAATGCATCCGCGTTGAAGACCTGCCGGAGCACATCGTGACTGCCGCTGCCGTGCCCGGCACTGGGGAGGGCCCGGGATTCTTCGACCTGCGCGACCAGCACGTGGCCAACTTCGAGCAGGAGTACCTGCGTCAGCTGCTGAAGTCATGCCGGGGCAACATCTCCCAGGCCGCAGGTGAGGCCCGCCTGCCGCGGGGCACGTTCTATCGCCTTCTCGGCCGCCACGGCCTGGACCCCTCAAGCTACCGCTGAGCACTGTTCCATCGCCGTGACACGGCCGGGGCCGCTGTCTCATCGGCGTTACACCTCGTCCAGCTGTTGCAGCAGCAATCACTTCCGCAGTTCATGGCGCCACCGCCCGTCCATTCTCCCTGGAGCCTGTCTCATCAGCGAGACAGGCGCTGGCCTGCGCGCCGCTGGCGCCCCGGGTTGCTGGTGGCATAAGACCAATCAGAGCAAGCAGTTATGCTGTACATGCCAGTTGGGCCGCAGCCGGGCAGGTCCGGCACCGCGATTGCCCTTATCAGGAGCGTCACAATGCCGCGCGCCGGCGGAACGTTGCGGGGAACGGTGCCGCGGAAGCTTGACTGCACGAACGAACCTGTGGGGGGATCCATGAAGCGGACGTACTGTCGAAGCTTTCGCGCCGTCCTGGTGCTGGCCGTTGCTTCAGCCGTGGGCTGCGAACCTGACGTGGTATATCGGGACCCGGTGCTGTACGACGCACCGCCTGCCGGTGCAGGTGACTTCCTGGGCTACTCGGCAGCGGCAACAAAGCGCACGGTGTGCGGTAACTGCCACATAGGGAAACAGCGGGAGTGGGAAGAGACGGCCCACGCTGATGCCTGGGCCACACTGGCGCAGAGTGGCGCCATGCAGCCGTTGTGTCAGGAGTGTCATACGGTCTCGTCACGGGGCAACGTAGTTGCCACTCCCAGTGTCGGGTGGCCGGCCACACAGAACGCGCGCTACCGGGACGTACAGTGTGAGGCGTGCCACGGCCCGGGCCTGCTCCATGTAATGAACCCGGACGCGCGAGGGAATCGCCCGCTGGCCCCGGTGGCAGTGGCGGCGGACCCGGCCTGGGGTTGCGGCCAGTGCCACTCAGGCGCGCACCGACCTTATGCCGAGGAATGGGCGGGATCGCTGCACGCCAGGCAGGTCGGCTCCCGCAGCACGAACGTGAACTGCATTGGTTGCCACGAGGCGAAGGGCGTGCTGCGCGCCTGGGGGGTGAAGTCGACGATTCTCGAGGAGACGACTGATGCAGGTCACATGGCGATCACGTGCGTGGTCTGCCATGACCCGCATGATGCTCGGAACAGCGGGCAGTTGCGCTTCCCCATGGATGTCCCGTCGGTGCAGGAGAACCTGTGCATGAAGTGCCACCAGCGCAGGGGCACACCGGACCTGGCCTCTCAGTCGGCCGGCCCGCATTCGCCCGAAGGTCCGCTGCTCCTCGGTGAGGCAGGCTGGCTGCCACCAAACTTCGAGTATCCGGCGGGCGCACTGGTGGGGAGCCACGGCAGTGACAGGAACCCGCGCCTGTGCGCCACCTGCCACGTCACCGATTACCAGGTGCACGACCCGATCACCAGCGCTTCGGGATTCCGCGCGACGGGGCACAGCTTCCAGGCGATCCCGTGCGTGGATGACGGCGGCGTGCCCACCGGCGAGCGTTCGTGTGAGATGACCCAGCGTTCCTTCCGTAGCTGCACGAGTTGCCACCTCACTGAAACTGCAGCGCGGGCGGCCCTCAGTGTGGCCGAGATGCGCATCAGCCGACTGGCGGGCGAAATCGGCAGCATGCTGCCGCGCATCGCTGCCTCCGAGTTCAGCAACACCGACAACCGGTACACGACGGCGGAGGGTGCGCGCTTCAACATGCAACTGGCTCAGAAGAAGGGCTCGGTCGCCCACAACCCGTTCCTGCTGGAGGCGCTGCTCCTGGCCAGCATACGGCAGATCGAGATCGACTACGGCATCAGGCCATCCGCTGCAGTGTCACTGCAGGCGGAGCTGACGCAGCACGACTGATGGATCCAGACTCGGATGGGCGGCGGCCGGACCCCTACCCCGGCCCTGCCGGTGCCGGCTCGCCGCCCACCGAGTGGCTCGCAGAGGAAGGTCATGCATGTGACTGCCGGATCCGGGAGGCCATACCGCTGGCCATTCACTGCAGCTGCCGTACTGCTGGCATCGCTGGTGCTGGTGACCGCGGGCGCGGCCATGCTTTCAGTCCGGAATGAGTCCCGCGCCGTGCATGCGGCTGGTTCCGGTGCCGTCTATTCGACCGGTGCGCACCCAGCGTTGCCCGCTGGCGCCGGGCCTGCCATCGCCGCCTCGAACGACCGCACGATTGCGAGCGTCCCGACGCCGGTGGCCGAGACCACCCGGCGGCGCGCGTTCGACCACGCTGTGCATGAATCCGTCAGCTGCACACGCTGCCATGGCGCGGGTGGTGAGCATCGAGCCCTGCTGGTGCGCGGCCCCGCGGACTGCGCTGCCTGTCACCACGACGACGCGGCCCCGCGCATCTGCAGCGATTGCCATGCACTGGCAGGGCTGCCTGAGCCAGGCCATGTCATCCTTCGACTTGCCCTGGGCGTTTGGGCGGCGCCGCAGGAGCGGGAGCTGCCCTTCGGTCACGCCGTGCACGGCGCGGTTGATTGCCGTGAATGCCACCAACGCCCCGTGACGCTTGCCATGGAACGCAGCTGCGGGTCCTGCCACGAGGCGCACCACTCCGCTGCATCCGATTGCGCGGCGTGTCATGGGCCGGCAACAGCGCGGGCGGAGCACGTTCACGGTGCCCGCGTGCACCTGTCGTGCGAGGGTGCGGGCTGCCATGCGGGTGCCGTTGCGCCTGCGCCGGACCTGTCGCGCAGTCTCTGCATCGCCTGCCACGCGCCGCAGGTCGAACACGAACCGGGCGAGGCCTGCGCCCGCTGTCACCTGCTCGCGGCAGCGGGAGGTGCCCCGTGAGATGCAGGCTTCCAGCCATGGCCGGCCTGCTGCTGCCAGGCGTGCTGGCCGCCGCTCCGCTGGGTGCGCAACAGGTCCGCGTGACCGGCGCCTCCACCATGAGATACATCGAGCTGCGGCCATTGGCCCGGGACAGCGTGGCGGAGGACCAGGTGCCTGGTTCCGGGCTGCTGCGCCAGTTGCCTGACGGCCGCACCGTCCGATGTGTGCCCGGGGATCCCTTCTGTCGTTACTCTCGTCCGGGCGAGCGGGTGGCCGCCGTGCCGCTGCTGCAGGACCTCGAAGCCAGCGCATGGGGACTCGGCCGCGGCGTCCGGGGTTTTGCGCACCTCCGCATGCGCAGCGCATTGGGTGGAAGCGCCGGCATCTGGCCCCAGGAGGACGACGCTGTCGAACTGCTGGCCGCGTACGCCGAACTTGAGCGCACGCGGTACCGGATCCGTGCCGGTCGGCAATGGCAGGTATCCGGACTTGGTTTCTACAATTTCGATGGCATGAATGCCGGCGGCGAGCCCGTGGCGCGAACCTGGGTCGAAGTGTACGCCGGACGCAGTCTGGTCCGGGGCATGAATGAATCCCGCGCCGGTGGCGCCCTCGAGGCCATCGAGGAATTCGCGCCGGCGGCGCACGGTATCATCGCCGGTGCCCACGCCCGCTACCGCCCCGCCACGGGCGTGGCGCTGTCCGCGTCGTATCAGGCGGACTTCCGAAGTGATGGTGCCGGGCTGTTCGCGGAGCTCGCCGCTCTGCATGCCTCGTGGCAGGGCGGCGCGGCGTCCGTCGAAGTGGCAGTGGAGACGGATGTTGCCACTCTCGGACTCAACGAGGCGCGCGTGTCGGTGCATGCATCGCCCCGGGGGCCAGTGGCGCTCCACGGCGAGCTTCGGCGCTACCGCCCCTACTTCGAGCTGTGGACGATCTGGGGCGCGTTCTCACCCGTCGGCTTCGACGAAGCGCGTTTCGGCGCGACCTGGGCGGCCTCTGGTCGCAGGCTGCTGTTCCGCACGGACCTCGCGCACCGCCGCTACGGTGATGCCGGGGTGGCCAATTCCCTTGATGAGTTCCGCGGCAGCGGCTGGGGTGTCCTGGTTGGTGGAACCTGGCTGCCGGCGCCCGCCTGGCGTGTAGATGGCGCGTATCGGGTGGAGGCGGGATTCGGCGCGGCCCGCCGGGACGGTCATGCGGGCGTCACGCGCCGGCTCGGTACTGCGGGCTCCCTGTCACTGCAGGCTCTGGCCTTCCAGCGTCTCTACGAGTTTCGTCTCGACGAGGGCACTGTCCGTGGCGTGACGGCGGAACTGGCGCTGCCCCTCCTGCCCCGGGCGACGCTGTTCGCCACCGGCGCGGCGTATCGGCACCCCGCTGGCCGCTCCGGCGGGGTCGACTGGAACCAGCGCCGTGGCAGCCTGCGTCTCCAGTGGATGCTCGGTTCGGAACCGTCGCTACCCGCCTGGAATGGAGGTGGGCAATGACGCGCGCCCGGCTGCTGCAGGCGGGAACGGCGCTCGCTGTGCTCGCCGCCGGCGCCGGCCTGGTGCGAGGCGCACCGGGCGGCGGCGACCTGTTCCCCCATGCCGTGCATGAGCGCCTGTTCCCTGTGTGCGAGAGCTGTCACGCAGGCGTGTTCGCCGATGAACCGGCTGCCGCGTTCCCGCAGCCGGCCCACTGCCGCCACTGCCACGATGGTGTGAGGGCGGACTCCGTTGCCTGGACCGGGGCCGCACCCCGCGTGTCCAACCTCCGCTTCTCCCATGGGCAGCATGGGAGGGCACTGGCGGCAGCGGGTGAACCTGCAAGCTGCCAGGCCTGTCATGCCCGGGGCGGCGAGCCGGCGCGCATGGACGTCGGTGCCGCCACCGCCGAGCGCTGCATCGCCTGCCACGAACACAGTGCGACGACGCACATGGCGCTGCCCGCCGATTGCAGCCGCTGCCACCTGCCGCTGGATCGGGTGGCGGAACTGAGCGCCGGCCGCATCGCCCGCTTCCCGCGACCGCCCTGGCACGAAGCGGACGACTTCATACTGACGCACGCAACGACGGCCGCACCGGCCGATGCGTCGTGCGGCGTCTGTCACGCCCGCCAGACGTGCGAGCGCTGCCATGCCAATGCGTCGGCCCTGGCCGCGGTCATGGCGCTGCCGCAGGACACCCGCGTGGCGCAACTGGAACGCGGACGGCCGGCTGTGTATCCGCTGCCGGCAGGACATGCCGCGGCGGACTGGCACCTGGCCCACGGTACGGCTGCCCGTGCCGCCGTCGGTTCCTGCGCCAACTGCCACACGCGACCCAGTTGCACGGCATGCCATGCGGGCGGTGACGGCCGTGCGCTCGCGCTGGTGGCGCAGCTGCCGCCGGTGGCGCCCGGCGCGGCACCGGGCGTGGATCCTGCGCGCATCACGCGAGGCGTGCATGGCGCCGATGTCCGGCTGCAGCACGGCCGCCTGGCGGCGTCCGGGCAACTGGACTGCGCCCAGTGCCACGCCCGTGCCGAATGCTCCGAGTGCCACGCCGCAGCGGACTCCCGCGCGTTCCACCTGCCGAACTTCGTGGAACGGCACGCCGTGGATGTCTTCACCGGCCGCGGCGAGTGCCAGGCCTGCCACAGCACCGACACATTCTGCCGTGCCTGCCATGCACAGGCGGGCATTGCCTCCGGCGACATGAAAGCGGCGTTCCATGATGGCCAGCCCATGTGGGTGCTATCCCATGGCCGCGCCGCGCGACTGGGCCTGGAGGCCTGCGCTTCCTGCCACCGGCAGAGCGACTGCGTGCAGTGCCATTCGGCGGCGGGCGGCTGGGGGGTCAACCCCCACGGCCCGGGTTTCACCGGCCGGGGCGAGTCCCGCAGTGCAGCCAGCTGCCGGCTCTGTCACCTGGCCAGCCCGCCGAGAGGAAGTGGATCATGAGTGTCGATCGGCGCATGTTCCTCAAGGGTGCCGCAGTGGCGTCGGCGGCGGCCATCGCACCCGCAGGCCTGGCCGCCGCTGCCGGGTCCCGCGCCAGGCAGGTGCCGGAATGGCACCGGGCCCCCTGTCGCTTCTGCGGTATCGGCTGCGGCCTGCTCGTCGCCGTGCAGGACGGTCGCGCAGTCGCGGTAAGGGGAGACCTCGAATCGCCAGTGAACCGCGGGATGGCATGCGTGCGCGGTTACCATGCCATCCACACGCTGTACGGGCGGGACCGCGTCACCAGCCCGCTCATACGTCATGCAGGCAGGCTCGTGGCGGCAACCCCCGCCGACGCGTACGACCTCATCGCGGGGCGGATCAAGGAGGTCGTCGCCAGCCAGGGTGCGGATGCCACAGGCGTGTACGGCTCCGGTCACTGGAGCGTGACGGACGCGTACGTGGCGGCGAAGCTGTTCAAGGCCGGGCTCGGCACGAACAACGTGGACACCAGCACGCGGCTCTACCACGCTTCTGCCACGGCCGGATTCCTGAGCACCTTCGGCCAGCCGGGGGCACCCGGCTGCTTCGCCGACGTCGAGTTCGCGGACACGTTCGTGCTGTGGGGCCACAACATGGCCGAGACCGATCCGGTGCTCTTCTCCCGCATCCTGGAGCGGCGGCGGACCAGTCCCGCCGTGCGCATCATAACCCTCGGCACGCAGGCCACGCGCACCAGCTACGCTGCTGATCGCGCCCTGCTGCACCGGCCGCATGCGGAGATCGCCCTCGCCAACGCCATATGCAGCGCCGTGGTCCGGCGTGGCGGGGTGGACAGGAACTTCGTGAGCCGCCATGTCGCCTTTGCCAGGGGCACGGACGCTCCCGGCTACGGTGCGCATGAGCAGGTCACTGTCACCGACGACGTCGTTCCCTCGACGTTCGACGCGTTCGTACGGTTCCTCGAGGACTATCGACCGGAGCAGATGGAGGCCGCTACCGGCGTGGCGGCCGCCGACCTCAACTGGCTCGCCGCGCTGTATGCCGATCGTGGACGGAAGGTGCTGTCCGTCTGGGGCAGCGACCTGAACCAGCACGTGCGTGGCACCTGGCTGAACAACGCGCTGCACAACATCCACCTGATCACCGGCAAGGTCGCGTCACCGGGGAACGGCGCCCTGTGTTGCGCCGCTCAGCCGGGCGGTGCCGATGCCGTCCACGCAGCCGGCGCCACGCCCGATGGACTGCCCCGCGGCTCCGTCTCCAGCGCTGCCGACAGGCAACACGCCGCCCGGATCTGGGGCGTGCCGGCCAGCCGCATCAGTGCCCAGCCGGGCCGGACGGCCCTGGCCATGTTCCGCGGCGTGGAGAGCGGCGCCATGCGCTTCCTCTGGGTGCAGGCCACGAACCCGCTGGCCAGCCTGCCGAACGCCCGGCGCTACCGGCGGGCGGTAGCCGACGGGAACGCGTTCCTTGTGGTGACAGAAGCGTATCCAACCGTCACTTCTGCCGCCGCCGATGTGGTACTGCCTGCCGCCCTGTGGCTGGAGCGGGAAGGCGTGTACGGCAGCAGTGAGCGGCGCAGCCAGTACTTTCCGCGGGTCGTCCCCGCGCCCGGCTCCGCAAGGGCCGATGGCTGGCACATGGTCGAGGTCGGCCGGCGGCTGGGCTTCGGCGCACTGCTGCCGTGGCAGGAGCAATCCCTCGTGGCCGATGCCTGGGCAGAACTGATCCGCTTCCATCCGACGGCGCAGCCGGTGTCCCTTGCCGTGATGCGTAACGGTCCGGGCGCCATCTGGCCGTTCGGTGGTGAGCAGGAGGCGGGCTGGCGCTACAGCACCGCACACGATCCTGGCACCGATCGGTCCAGGGGCGCATTCCACTTCTACGGCTACAGTGACGGGCGTGCACGCATCTGGCTTCGGCCTCACGAGCCGCCGGCGGAAATGCCCGACGAACGCTACCCCTTCTGGCTCACCGTGGGGCGTGTACTCGAACACGGCGGGACGGGCACGCTTACCCGCCGCGTGCCCGCGCTGCAGCGCGCCGTGCCGCGTGCGTACGTCGAACTGAGTCGGAAGGACGCGACAGCACTGGGCATCCGCGACGGCGAGCGCGTGCGCCTGGTGACACGCCGAGGGTCGCTGGAGATGGATGCGCGCATAGAGCACCGCAGCCAGCCCCAGCAGGGCCAGGTTTTCGTGCCGTGCTTCGATGAAGACGCGCCCGTCAACCTGCTGACTCTCGATGCATGCTGCCCGCTAGCCGGACAGCCGGACTACGGCAAGTGCGCCGTGCGCGTGGAGCGCCTGACATGAGGGCCCGCGCCCGCGGCCTGACGGCAGGCGCCCGCGTCCTGACTGCTGGCGCTGCAGCGGCTGGTGCGTGGCTGCTGCTGTGGGGCCTCAACGGTGCCCTCGAACGGCGCGTCGCAGGGCGGCTCATGCATGTTGCGATGCCTGCCGGCGCTGGCCCCGCGGATGTTCGCCATGCGGCTGACCTGCCTGGCGCTCGCCTCATCGCACCGGCTGCGCCCATCGCTGCCGAAGCGCTCGTGTTCCGCTCCACCCCTGCGGCCGTGGCCTCAGCCGTCGCCGTGGTGCGGAGGGCGGACGCTCACCCCCGGACACTGGCGACATATCGGTCCCTGCGCGCCTATCCGGGAGCGCCGCCACGGGTGCCACACGGCCTTACCATCGAAGAGTTCCGGCAGTCTTCCTGCAACAACTGTCATGAGCGAGGCGGTTACGCGCCGCGTTTCGGTGCGTATGTCCCGGTCACGCCCCACCCCGAGCGCGCCGGCTGCCTGCAATGCCACGCCACGGACGCGACGGTGGTTGGCCGGCCGCTGCCGGACGACCGGCCCGACGCACTGTGCCGCCAGTGCCATGCCGCCCTTGCCGCCGCGCCGGCAGAGCGCGGACCTGCCTGGCCGGCCGCGGCATGGCCCGAGGTGCGGGGCAGTGCCGACGGCGCGCCGCCCGACATCCCCCACGACGTGCAGCAGCGGGGCAATTGCCTGGCATGCCACATGGGGCCGGCGGCAGTGGCGGAGATCCGCACGACCCATCCCGACCGGACGAACTGCAGGCAGTGCCACCTGGCCCCCGCCGAAGGCTGGTGGCCTACATTGTCGCCCCCGTCGTCGACAGGTCTGCCATGACGCGACTCTGCTCGATCATCTTCCTCGGCGCCGCCGTCACCTGGTCGGGCTGCACCCGCGGCGATGCCGCCCGCCCTGAGCACGTCGCCGCCGATGCGCCGTCTCTGTCCGCGGCAGTGCCGACGCTGGCGGCTGCAGAACCCGCTCCTGCCCACGCCGGCGATGACGGGCCGATCCTGGAGCCGGGACAGCTGCGCAGCCTGCGCACCGCCGTCGTGCACGGCCGCACGGGTCCTGACGGGGCGCCGTTCGACGTGACGCTGCGCACACCCGGGGATGCTGGCCATGCGCGCCGCTTCGGCACGCACACCATCGACATCGCGCTGCGCTCCGGCGACGTGGGCGTCATCCAGTATCCGTGCACCGCCTGCCACCTCGGCCGTGCCCTGGACCTGCAGGAGGAGCGCATGGCCGGCGCCCATGCGGACCTGCAGGTGACGCATCCCCGAGAGACGGGGGCTGCATGCCGCACCTGCCACTCCGCTGACAACGTCGAACTGCTGGCCCTGCGCAGTGGGGAGCAGACCACACTCGACCACGCGTACCGGATCTGCGCTCAGTGCCATTTCAGCCAGGCGGATGCGTGGGCTGCCGGGATCCACGGCAAGCGACTGGACGGCTGGCAGGGCCGTCGCGTCGTCATGGGCTGCACCGATTGCCACGACCCCCACGCGCCCGCACTGCATGTGCGCCTGCCGTTCCGGCCGCCCGCCTTGCCCAGCACCGGGAGACGCCAGCCATGATTGCCGAATCAAGCCGGGAGTTCCGCCTGGAGGACCTGCTGCGCCGTGTCGCCGCCGATGCGGATGCGTCCATGTCTGACCCGACAGCCGCTGCCACTGCCAGCGGGCCGCCCGCGTCCCGGCAGCAGTCCGCCCGTCCACCCTGCGCCGGTGAGGACGGCTGCAGTGGCTCGTGCAGCGGGGATCGCGGGACGCTGGCTGGGAAGCCGGTGGACCGGCGCAGGGCGCTGGGGATGCTCCTGGTTGGTGCGGGCGCCGGTGTCCAGGCCGCCTGCGCACCCGCAAGTGCGGCCACTGATGAGGAGCGTGAGGTGAAGCTGCTCCAGTGGCGCGAGTACATCAAGAACAACTACCGGCGGATGACGGAGCACGAACGCGCTGACACCATCCAGCGCCTGGAACGGCTGGCGCAGCTGCGCAGCGGAGTGAATGTCCTGATACAGGACACGCCTGCGCAGCCGGGCGTCATGTTCGGTTACGCGTTCAACATCAGCAAGTGCAAGGGGTTCCGCAGCTGTGTCGAGGCCTGCATCAACGAGAACAACCTGGATCGACGCGCGGATACCCACTACATCCGCATCTTCGAGATGGAGAACGGCGTCCTCGACCTTGATCACGGGGACGCTACTTTCGCCCATGAGGTCCCGGCCGCCGGGCATTTCTACCTCGGCACGCAGTGCTTCCAGTGCGCCAACCCGCCGTGCGTCAAGGTCTGCCCCGTGGGCGCGACCTGGCAGGAGCCTGACGGCATAACCGTCGTCGATTACGACTGGTGCATCGGCTGCCGGTACTGCATGGCCGCCTGCCCGTACTGGGCTCGCCGCTTCAACTGGGGCCAGCCCGAAGTGCCGGCCCAGGAGGTCAACCCGAACCAGCACTACCTCGGGAACCGGGCGCGCAGGAAGGGCGTCGTCGAAAAGTGCACGTTCTGCATCCAGCGTTCACGGGAAGGCCGGCTGCCCGCCTGTGCCGAGGCATGCCCCACAGGTGCACGCGTGTTCGGCAACCTGCTGGACCCCGGTTCCGAGATCCGCTGGGTGCTGGAGAACAGGAACGTGTTCCGCCTGAAGGAAGACCTGAAGACCGAACCGCGGTTCTGGTACTTCACCGACTGATGAACCGCCCGCGACGAGCGGGCACGGCACGGGCTGCGTGATCATGCATCTCCTCGCGTTCCTGCGAACCGCCGTCACCTCCGCCACATCGGGCGGCTGGCGCTACCGCGCGTGGCTGCTCGTGCTGGCCGCCACCATATCGGTCGGCGCCATGGCGTATGGCATCCAGTTGCGCGACGGGCTGATCGTCACGGGCATGAACGACCACGTGAGCTGGGGACTCTACATCTCCAACTTCACCTTCCTCGTCGGCCTCGCCGCCGCCGCCATGATGCTGGTGCTGCCCGCGTATGTGCTCAGGGACGTGGACTTCGCGCGCGCCGTACTCATGGCGGAAGCCGTCGCCGTCGCCGCCCTCGTCATGTGCCTGCTCTTCGTCGTCGTGGATGTTGGCAATCCCATGGCCGGCTGGCATCTCATGCCCGTCATCGGCTCGCTGAACTGGCCCAGCTCACTGCTGGCCTGGGACGTCATCGTGCTCCACGGGTACCTCGCCCTCAACCTGGCCATACCATTCTACATCCTCTACTCCAGGTACACCGGGCGCGTACCGGACAAGCGCAAGTACCTGCCATGGATGTACGTGGCGGTCATGTGGGCCGTAAGCATCCACCTGGTGACGGCGTTCCTTTTGGCCGGGCTGCCCGCTCGCCCGTTCTGGAACACCGCCCTGCTCGGCCCGCGCTTCCTCGCCTCCGCGTTCACTGCTGGCCCGGCGTTCGTGATCCTGCTCCTCTACTTCATCCGCAGCCAGACACGGTACGAGATCAGTGATGGAGCATTCACGAAGCTCGCACTCATCACGACAGTCGCCGCCCAGATCAACCTGGTGATGCTGGGCTCCGAGCTGTTCTACAAGTTCTATGCGCCCACTCACCACGGCATCAATGCGAAGTACCTGTTCCTCGGGCTGGATGGCGCGAACGCACTTGTACCGTGGATCTGGTCGGCCATTGCCCTGAACGTTCTGGCGACGCTGGCGCTGTCCATCCACCCGCTGCGCCGCAACCCTCGCACGCTCATGGTTGCATGCGCTGTCCTGTTCATTGCCATCTGGGTGGAGAAGGGCATCGGGCTCGTGATACCGGGGTTCGTGCCGTCTCCCCTCGGCGAGATCGTGGAGTACTCGCCCACCTGGATCGAGCTGGCGGTGACGGCCGGCGTCTGGGCCGTGGGCCTGCTGGTCCTGACCGTCCTCGTCCAGGTGGCGCTGCCCATCGAGCTCGGCCTCGTGCGCAGTCCCTACATTCACGCCGACCGGCAAGCCGGCGTCATCAGGCCGCGCCTGACGCGAACACAGGGCGTTCGCCGCGACGAACGGCCCACCGACCGGAATCGGGGCGGGCGCCCCGTACGCACACGCTGAACAACACCCGCGGCAGGCAACCCCTCGCCCGCTGCTCACAAGGAGGCATCCATGCCCGGATTCTCGCCGAACGACACCCGCTACCCCTTCGCGGCAGTAATCACCGGCGCTGGAGTGGCCGCCATTGCGGGTGGGCTCCTCATGCTTGCGGGATTCCTCCCTTACCTGGCGGCGGGGGCAGGAGTCGCACTGGGCCTGTTCATCGGCTCCTCCATCAAGTATGCCGACCAGTGGGAGAAGGCCGTTCTGCTGCGCCTCGGTCGCTATCGCGGGCTTCGCGGACCCGGATACTTCGCCGTCGTGCCGATCATCGATCGCATCAGCTACCACATCGACCAGCGCATCCGGACCACTGCGTTCGGCGCCGAGTCGTGCCTGACCCGGGATACCGTGCCGGTGAACGTGGACGCCATCGCCTTCTGGGTAGTCTATGACGCGGAGCGCGCCGCCCTCGAGGTGCAGGACTATGACGAGGCCGTCATCCTCTCCGCCCAGACCGCACTGCGCGATGCCATCGGCAAGCATGACCTCGCCGAGCTCATTCAGTCGCGGGTTGAACTCGGGCGCGGGCTCAAGGAGGCACTGGAACTGAAGATGGAGAACTGGGGCATTCACGTACAGTCCGTCGAGATCCGCGACGTTATCATCCCGCCAGCACTGGAGGACGCCATGTCCCGCCAGGCACAGGCGGAGCGGGAGCGGCAGGCCCGCATTATCCTCGGTACTGCCGAGACCGAGATCGCCTCCAAGTTTGTCGAGGCGGCTGACAGTTATCGCGAACACCCGGCTGCATTGAACCTCCGTGCCATGAACATGCTCTATGAGAGCATCGTCAAGCGCGGCTCCCTCATGGTCGTGCCGTCGGGCCTTGCTGATTCCCTGAACGTGCCAAGACTGACTGGCCTCATGGGCGTGGCCGCCATGGTGCCCGGCAACCAGGCCCTCATGCAGGCCGAGCCCACGGATGGGGATGGCCTCGCCAGCCAGCGCCACCCTCTGCCGATCATGGCGGACAGTCAGTGAGCCATCCCACGATCCTTCATGTCCCGCTCGAGCCCGGGAGGCCGAAATGGACAACAACATCGTTGCGCACAGGACTTCCTATGTCGTATCCACCGATGCGCTGCCGGTCATGGGCTGGACCGCAGGCGTTGCCGCGACCTGGGCAGGCGCCGGCGGTGCCGCCGGTGGCGCCCTCGTAGCCGCGTTCCTCCTCTCCGGGCGCATGCACCCCGACGGCGCCGTGCCCATGACACTGCTGCTCGCCACCGCCGGCAGCCTGCTCGGGCTCGTTCACGGCGCCGTCCTCGGGTTCATCGGCCGTCATGCTGGCGGCACTGGTGAATTGCGCACCCGCGACAGGGCCTTCGCTGTCTTCGTTGCCACGGCCGCGGTCCTCGCGTCCATCGCGCTCGCTCTCTGGCTCGTGCTCAGTTCCATCGTCGCCAGGGCCGGCAGCGCCTGGGGCTGGCTCGCCTTCGCCATCGGGACCCTCGCGGCCCTCGCCGTTGCCGCCCAGGCCTCCGTCATCGGCTGGCATTCCCTCATGACTGCCTTTACCGAGTGGCCGCAGCACCGGCTCGGTTTTCGCCTCGTGGCCGGATCCTTCACCACCATCACACTCGTGCTGCTCGCCCTGCGCCCCGCATTGCCTGGTACTTCACTCCAACTTCCCATGCTTGGCTGGATCCTCGTCGCGGGACTTGCCACCATCTGGATCGCGACTCCCGGCATCATCGTCGCACTGCGGTTGCGCCGCACCCGGTGAACCGTGGCTACGACGCTGTGGGGCATTCCCCCACAGCGTCGTAGGGCCAGTCCCCGCACAAGGTTCGGTATGCCTCCCGACGGCGCTCCCGGTCGTAAAATCATACCTTTAGGTGCGAAATCAAACACGGGAGGATTTCATGACGAACATGCGAACGATAATGGCTGGTACGGCTGCGGCCGTGGTGATTGGAACGGCGGGCTACGCCATGACGACGCAAGGCAGTGAGGAAGTGGAGTACACTGATTTCGGCGTGGTGACCACCACAACCGATCCAGCGTGGGATGCGCGGGTCATGCCGGCGTCCTCGGCGCCGGTGAAGGAGTTCCGCATCCCGATGACGCACGTGGAGATCGAGATTGCGCCGGGCGTGACGTACGAGGGCTGGACCTTCGGCAACACGGTGCCGGGCCCGACCATCCGGGTGAACCAGGGGGACCTGGTGAAGGTGACGCTGGTGAATGAGAGCGACATGCCACACAGCATTGACTTCCACTCGGCGCGGATTCCCATGGACGTGGCGTTCAAGACCATTGGCCCGGGCGAGGAGCTGGAGTTCGAGTTCGTGGCAAACGATCCGGGCGCGTTCATGGTGCACTGCGGCACGCCGCCGGTCCTGATGCACATCATGCAGGGCATGTACCTGCCGATCATCGTGGACCCGAAGGGTGGCTGGGGCACGCGTGCGGACAAGGAGTTCGTCATCGTGCAGAGCGAGTTCTACACCCAGGAGCGGGATGGCAGGCATGTCCCCGACTGGAACGCTGCGCTGGCGAAGAACGCGTCATATGTGGTGTTCAACGGCCGTGCGGACCAGTACCAGGCCGCGCCGCTGGAGGTGGACGTGGGTGACCGGGTCCGGTTCTTCGTGGTCAACGCCGGCCCGAGCGTGCACAGTGACTTCCACGTGGTGGGCGCCGTTTTCGACCGGGTCTACCCTGGCGGCAATCCGAAGCACGTCATCGAGACGGTCCAGACGTGGACGGTCCCGGTGGGTGGCGGTGCGGTGTTCGAGACTGAGTTCAATGCCGGCGCCAGCGGTGAGGGTGTATACGCCTTCGTGACACATGCCTTCGCGGACGCGAGCAAGGGTGCGGTGGGCCTGGTCAAGGTCGGCCAGCCGACCATCGCGGCGGGCATGTCCCACTGAGGCAGCGGGGTCGCACCGGAGACGGTGCGGCCCTCTCCATCCGGAGGATCCATGAATACCCGAACCACACCGGCGCCGACGGCCTGGCGCATGATCTCACAGACGGCGGAATACGCGCTGCGGGTGGTGCTGTACCTGGCGGCGCGGCCGGCGGGCGAGCGGGTCGGCGCATCACGGGTGGCGGCAGAGCTGGGCATACCAGAGCGCTACCTCGCCCGGGTGATGAATGCGCTGGCCCGGGACGGCGTGCTCCTGTCGGCCCGGGGTGCCCAGGGTGGTTTCAGCCTGGCTGTCCTGCCAGCGGCGCTGACGCTGGGCGCGGTGGTGGCGCCGTTCGACGCGGTGGGCCAGGCCCCGCAGTGCCTGCTGCGGGAGCAGCGGTGTGACCCGTCCGATCCGTGCCTCGCCCACGAGCACTGGCACTGTATAGCCGGCGGGGTGCGGCACTTCTTCCAGACAACGACAATTGCGGACCTGCTGGGTGACGAGCTCACGTCGCCATTGGCGCTCCGGCACTAATCAGAGAGTGACGACAATGAACGCAGTCGAGATAGCGCAGCTTCCGGTGAACGAGACAATCCGTCGCTACCCGTCGGCCGTTGAGCTGTTCAACCGCTACGGCATCGACGCCTGCTGTGGTGGCGACGCACCGGTCCGTGAGGCAGCCGTTCGCGATGGGGCGGACGCCGACGCACTGATGGCGGAACTGCTGCAACTCGTGGAGGCGGGCGCGTGAGGGTGCTGTCATCAGGGCCCGGCCAGCGGGATGAGCGGCCGGCCACGGAGATCCTGCACGACGAGGCGAGTGTCCGGGTCGTGATGTTCCACCTGAAGCCAGGGCAGCAGGTGCGGCCGCACACGAGCCCCAGCAGCGTGCTGGTGACGGTGCTGTCGGGCCACGGCGAGTTCACCGGCGCAGACGACGCAACGGAGCTGAACGCCGGTGACTCCGCAGTCTATGAGCCGGGTGAGGTGCACGGCATGGTGGCCGGCACCGAGCCGTTGCGGTTCCTGGCCATTATCACCCCGCGCCCCGGAGGCTGAGCGATGAAGCCGGACATTGCTGCCGCAGACTTCAGCCAGGCGCCCTACCTGGTCATCTGGGAGACGACACGCTCGTGCGACCTGGCGTGCAAGCACTGCCGTGCAGAGGCCGTAACCAACCGGCATCCGCTTGAATTGACGACGGCGGAAGCGAAGCGGATGATGGATGACGTCCGGCGCTTTGGCCGGCCCCTGTTCGTCCTGACCGGCGGCGACCCGCTGAAGCGGCCTGACGTGGTTGAACTGGTGGAGTACGGCACGTCCATCGGCCTGCGCATGGCGATGACGCCCTCCGGTACGCCGCTCATGACGGAGCCCGTGCTGCGGCAGCTGAAGGACGCCGGCCTGGCGCGGCTGGCCGTGAGCCTGGACGGCTCGACGCCCGCCATCCATGACGCGTTCCGCGGCGTAGACGGCTCCTGGGACTGGACCATCAACATGCTGCGGACCGCCCGCGAGATCGGGCTTACGACGCAGGTCAACACCACCGTCAGCCTGCACAACCTCACGGATTTCGACGCCCTCTGCGAGCTCATGGTAGGGCTGGGCATCACGCTGTGGAGCGTCTTCTTCCTGGTCCCCACGGGCCGTGCCAAGGCCGACGACGTGGCCAGCGCTGACGAGTTCGAGCATGTCTTCAACCGGATGTACGACCTGTCGAAGACGGCGCCGTTCGACATCAAGAGCACGGCGGCGCCGCAGTACCGGCGAGTGATCCTGCAGCGGCAGGTCGCGGAGCGGCGGGCGGGCGGGCGGTCCGAGGCTCCGTCGCCCATGACCGCCGGGGTCGGCTTCTCGCTGGCCGACGGGGTCGGGCGTTCGAAGGGTGTAAATGATGGCGACGGATTCGTCTTCATCAGCCACACCGGCGCCATCTGCCCGTCAGGCTTCCTGCCGCTGGCAGCGGGCAATGTGCGCATGCACGACGTGGTGGATGTCTACCGCAATTCACCGATGTTCGTGGCGCTGCGGGATCGTGACCAGTTGAAGGGCAAGTGCGGCGTCTGCGAATACCGCGACGTGTGCGGCGGCAGCCGCGCCCGGGCCTACGCCGTGACCGGTGACATGCTGGAGTCGGAGCCGTTCTGCAGCCACGTCCCCGCGCGCTACCGGCGCATGGTGGAAGAAGGGACGGCGGAGCCCGTGGAGGAGTACTTCGCCCGGCGCACTGGCGGCCCCGCCGCCGGTCCGGCGACGGTACCCGTGGCCATGGCCAGCCGTCGCTGACGATGTAAGGAAGGTGCGAGGAGGGCGGGGAGCCTGCCGCGAGACGGCCGGCTCCCCGTTGTATCAGCGGCTGACGGCGTAGACGTAGGCCGCGACCTGACGGATCTGGTCCTCGGAGAGGGGTGCGCCGCCCATGGCCGGCATGGGTGCAGGGAACTGCACGGGCTGAGCGACGCCCTCGCGGATGACCCTGACGATCTCGTCGAACGAGCCGTCGGTGTTCAGCCACTCCCCGTCATTCAGGGCTGGCGCCAGTGGGCTGCCCGTGGCGTTCCTGCCATGACAGGTGAAGCACGTCTGCTGGTTGAACACCTGCTGGCCGGCCGCCACCATGTCCTGCGTCACGCCTTCCGGCAGTTCCACCATGGGCAGCGCACCGTTGCCTGCAGCACTCCCCCCCGTGGTGCCCGGCGTGCTGTCGTCTGCGCCACCGCACGCGGTGACCATGGCTACCGCCATCAGCGCGGCTGTACGTCGCAACATTGCGTCTTCCTCCAGTTGTTACAGGATGGCCCGCCATCCGGCGGGTCTCAGAACCGTTCTCCGCGAGCCTCCCGCAGGTGGCTGCCGACGGGACGGATACGAGGCCACATGGCCACGAAATACACGGCAATGCCCACGACCTGGCCAAGACCCCCGGCCACGATGATCCATGGCAGCACCGTGGCCTCGCTCCAGGCGCGGGCCGCCTCCGCGACGAAGCGGGCGCCGGTGGCGAGGGCGAGGACCCAGTAGGCGATGCTGACACGCCCGGGTGAATAGAGCGTGTCGTCCTTCGGCGGCCGCGGGAACAGCCACAGGGCTACGCCGAAGATGAGGAACATGACGAAGCCTACGAGTATGGCGTGGGCGTGGGCCGACACGAGGTGCGGATGCGGCCAGACCCCGAACAGCTCGCGTCGCACCAGGAGCCATGCACCCAGGACGAGCCCGGCAAAGAGGAAGCCGATGCCCGTCTTGATGAAGCGGCGTACGAGAGTGTACATGGCTCCTGCAGAGGCTCAGGAGGCCCTGGTCACGAGCACGCGCCAGGTCTCAGGGCCGTCCTCCAGGTACTCGAAGGCGAAGCTGTCGTCGCCCCGGGTGGCGCGCAGGGTGTAGTACATGCACTTCGGGTCATGGTCCACGGTCAGGCGCATGGCCTGGCCGGCAGGCAGGGCTTCGTACGCGTCCATGATCCGGTCGTACCTGTCCTTCGGTTCTACTGCGCGGACGTCCACGTCCACGGGTGTGGCAATGCTCATTGTCCCGTCCCTGTGAGTGTGAGAGGCGCGCTGGCGGCCCTGTCGCCGCTGCTGCCGCAGCCCCAGCCGCCCCGCCGGCCGAGCCAGCCTGCCCACGCGACTCGATACCTATGGGAGCTGGGCGTGACGATGAGGGGCCCTGCGTAACCGGCGAGTGCCAGCACCCGCAGGGTCGCGCCGATGCCCCGGCCGTCCTGCAGGGCCGTCTCCGGCCCGCCGCCGACCAGGCGGATGCAAACAGGACCCCCGTTGTGTCGGCTGATCCGCTCCGCATCGGAGGCCGGATCCATCACGGAATCGTCCACCTGCCATGCGAACGGCACGGTGGCGGGGAGGAGCGGCAGCCACCCGTCCGCGGGGCCATGCATGAGTGGCAGTGCCGTGACACCCGCAGCCATCGCAACACTCGCTGCTGCCACCGCGGCCTCATTGTCGTGGCCACGGTCCAGCACCAGGGGCACCGCCAGCCGGCGCGCTACCACGGTCGCCAGTGCGGTATGGGCCTCGTCGGCCAGGATGGACGTCAGTCTGACGCCCTCGCCCAGGTCCGCGTCGTCAACATGCCCCAGGCTATCAAACGCCGTGACATCCGACGTGCTCACCTCGAGGGCCAGCAGTCCCCGCCGGGCGCATGACTCCGCCAGTTCGGCCACAGTGGCATGTGGGTCAGCGCCGGAGCCGAGTCCGAGACGCATCAGAGCGTCCGGCTGATCTGCACGGCCCACACCGTGGGGCCCTGCTCCAGGTACTCCCAGCCGAATGTGCCGGCGTGCTCGTACTCGAACTGGAACCGCAGCGGCTTCGGGTCGTGGTCGTTGACCAGGACGAATGCCTCACCCGGCTCCAGCGACTTGAACGTGTCGAAGATGGCGGGATGCTTCTCCCGCGGCGGGATGGGGCGGACGTCGAGTATGCGTGCTGTCGTGCTCATCATGTATCTCCCGTGCGTCGAATGAACAGTCGGACGAGGTCGGGACCCTGTTCCCGGACCTCGTGCTGAAAGCCCCGCTCTTCCAGCAGCGGGATGAGGAACTGAGGCACGCGGACGTTCAGCTGCACCAGTGTGCCGCCGGGCGGCAGCTGCTCCAGTGCGGCCAGCGTCCGCATCATCGGTTCGGGCGGCTCCAGGCCGCGTACGTCGAGGACGACGACGTCGTCGGGCATGTCACCGGCGTCCTCCGCCTGCGCGGTGGCGGCCGGGGCGGCGGCCGCAGCCGTCGCACTGTAGAAGTGGATGACCCAGTCGTCGGCCGCCCGCTGCTCCGTCCAGTGCAGGAACCCCCGCTTCGCCAGCACGGCATAGAGGGGAACGGGCTCGAAGATGGCACGCAGCACGAACGCGCCGTCGTCCGGCACCTCGCGGACCGCGTCCATGATGAGGCTGAACGGCTCGCGCCCGGCGCGGAGCTCGTCCCTGACGTCCAGTGTCACCGTCCGTTCCGCCGGGATCATCGCCAGTTCCCACGGCATGGCCGCGGGCGAAGTCTTCTCCGTCAACGGTCCTCCTGTCATGTCCTCCGCTTCTTCCTCCGGCACCGGTGCACCGGCATGTTCGTTCAGGCGTGCCAGCAGTAGCGAGCAGTCCACGCCGCCCATGCGGGCGGCCTGTTCCACCGTGACCAGCCGGGTCATGATTCGCCGCATGGTCGGGTTGCGCAGGCGCTCGAACGCAGGCGACAACTCGATGAAGACGTCAATCAGCGTCTCGTCCCCCGCCAGGACCGCCGACACCCGGTCACTGCCGGCAATCACCAGCCATCTTCCTGGATGAGGCCGGGATGCCACTGGGGATCCCAGACCAGGCATGGGTGCACGTCGCCCACGCCCTCGACGGCGTGGACCGCCTGCAGGATCGCGTTGGTGATGTGCTCCTCCAGCGGACAGCCCGGCGTCGTCAGCGTGTATGTCACGATCACCGTGGAGCCCTCCACCACGACGTCGTAGACGAGGCCCAGCGTGACGATGTCCAGGCCGATCTCGGGGTCAATGACCGTGCGCAGCGCATCCATGACCACGCGCTCGTCCGGCGTGGCGGCAACTGGCTCAGCGGGCAGCGTCATGGGCGAATCCTCCAGAGCAGAAGCATCTGTGATGCGACGATCGCCGTGCCCGTGACGAACACCAGCGCCGCCGCGCGGGCGGGCTGTGCCATGCCCAGGCCGATGGCAACGAGCAGGGCGGCGGCACCCGCCAGCAGCGCCGCGACCGCGGCGTTGGCCAGCGTCGCCGAGTAGAGGTCCTGAACCCGTGGCACGGGACGGCGCCCGGCCAGCGGACCGAACCGGTGGTACCACACCAGGAACGGCACGATCTTGTAGTAGTGCGCGACGACGAACAGTGACACCGCCAGGAGGATGGCCGTCACGTACGTCACCGCCAGCACGCCGCGGTTTGCCAGGATGATGACGGGTCCAGCCAGGAGCATTGCCGCCACCAGGAACAGGAGCGCGCCGGCGGCCAGCCGCATGCCGGGATCCAGGACGCGACGGTGTCGCGTGACGTAGAATGCTCTGGCCTGCAGCAGGAACGCGCCGCACCCGGCGGCGATGAGCACCGCCGGCAGCCAGTAGCTCACCAGGCGTGGCGCATGGTGCAGGAACGCCAGCACGCCGCTACCGGAGGCGACCAGCGCTACGGCCGCCTTCGCGAAGCGGTCCTGTGCGCCATGGCTCAGCAGGAACATGGGCAGCAGCCGGTGTCCCACGCCGATCATGACCAGCAGCACCCAGCCCGCCAGCGCCACGTGCAGGTGCACGCCCAGCGCAGCGAGCCGCCCGCCGCCGAGGAAGCCCCAGCGCAGGTTGCCCGTGAGAGCCAGGCCGAGGACCAGGGTTACTGTCAGGTAGCACGTCGCCAGCGCCAGCGCCCACCACGTGACGTCCCGGCGCGTGGCCGACTTCAGTGTCGCCGCCAGGTTGCCAGCGAACAGCAGTACGCCCATGCCCATCACAACTGCTCCACCCAGCAGCAGCATCGGTCGCCCCGTCGCCAGCCCGGTGACGAATGCCAGCAGGCCGGGCACATGCAGGGCGAAGGTCACGTGCGCCAGTGTCACGGAGCGGATGGGACGGTCCAGCGCCACCGGCAGGAACTGGTACAGCGCGCCCATGATGGACGTGGTGATCCAGCCCAGAGTGAACAGGTGGGTCAGCGCCGCCACCCGCGGCGACAGGTACTGGCCCGCCGCCAGGTCCGGCGCGTGCAATACCGCACCGGCGGCGCCCAGCAGCAGGAACCCGAGGGCAGCGGCGAAATGTTCGCCCGGCAGGATGGCCGGCGGTGCCTTCGACGACGCCGACCCCGGCAGCGGCCCGGCGGCCGCGGGGCGCGCTGCCGCACTGCCCGCCACGGTCGCCGCGTTCATGGCGTCGCCTCGGCCGTGCTCCGGCCGCCATGAACGCCCACGCGGGCCGTCAGCACCCGGTGCAGCCAGCAGAGCCACACGCCGAACAGCACCATCGCCATGCCCTGGTGGATGACACCGAGGCTCACCGGCACCAGCAGAAGCAGCGTGGCGATGCCCAGGGCGTACTGCACCGCCATCAGCACCGCAAGCGCACCGGCATACCGCCGGGATGCCGGGTCCGTCACCCCCTCGCGCACCAGCATGAACAGCCCCACCACTGCCACAGCCAGCAGCGTCCCCAGCACCCTGTGCACCCACTGCACCGATGCGGGGTTCGCAACAAAGTTGTAGAGCACGGGCTCCAGGTGTAACAGCTCCGGCGGCGTCAGCCGCCCGCCCATCAGCGGGAATGTCGGGTAGAACTTGCCCGCCCGCAGACCGGCAACGAAGGCGCCCCATACCACCTGCGCCGCCAGCAGCACCCCCGTCACTGCCAGGCCCCGCAGCATCATGCGGCGGGCAGCTGCCGGGAACTGCGCGGCGCCGCGGGTCGCCAGGTCACGGGCCAGCCAGACGGCCCAGCCGAAGATCAGGAACGCCAGGCTCAGGTGCGCCGCCAGCCGGAAATGGCTCACGCTCGGTCGGTCCACCAGCCCGCTCTTCACCATGAGCCAGCCCATCACCCCCTGCGCAGCGCCCAGGCCGAACAGCAGCAGCGCGCGACGCAGCATCGGACTCGTGAACCAGCCCCGCACCCAGAACACGACGAACGGCACCAGGAACACCAGCCCGATGCCACGCGCCAGCAGGCGATGGAAGTATTCCCAGAAGAAGATGAACTTGAACTCCGACAGCGTCATGCCCTGACGCCACGTCTGGTACTCCGGGAACTGCCGGTACAGCTCAAACGTCGCCTGCCACTGCGCATCCGTCAGTGGCGGGATCACGCCCATCAGCGGCTGCCAGTCTACTATGGAGAGCCCCGACAGCGTCAGCCGCGTTATGCCACCCACGATCAGCACCGCGAACGTCATGGCCGCAACGCTCCACAGCCACACCCGCATCGGCCGCCGCCGCGACTCCGGGATCGCCTCCGTCCAGTGTCCCGCCGACGCCACCGGTCCCGCTTCCGCCACCAGCGGCATCACTGCTGCCTGCCCCATGTTCATCCGCTCCATCCCTCGTGCCTGCCCCCGTCGCCCGCCGCCGCGTACGACGAAAATCGCACATCAAGGTATGAAATACTCGCCGCCGCGCTGTCGGAGGTTGTCAGACAGATGTGTGGGGGATTTCCCCGCAGCGAACAGCGGTGACGGCGGCGGATCATGGGCGGTACGGCGTCCGGGCGTGGAGGCGACCGGCATCGGCGTCAAGCGTCACGAGGCCGACGTCGCCGGGGCCGAGGAGCAGGGTGGTATCCAGTGCGGCGAGGATGGTGGAGCCATTGGCCGCGGCCCGTATGAGCTGGAGCTGGATGCTGTGCCGACCGGGCTCGAGGTTCCTTTCCTCGAGGACAATGAGGGGGCGATCGCCCTTGAAGCCGCCGCGCACCAGGTGCAGGGTGTCCGCGACGCTCCCATCCACGGCCAGTACGATCATGAAGTCGGACTCGTCCCGGGTGCACACCTCCGGCGACCGCATGTGGACGGGCAGGCTCTCGAGTTCCTCCTGGCTCCGTGGCCGGCAGTCCTCGGTGGCGGGCACAGTCATGCGCCATGAGAACCGGAGCGCGGCGTCGTCAGCGCCGGGTGCCGAGTAGCCGGGTGCGCGGGCCAGCCCGGCGATGGGCAGGGTGAGCAGTGCGGCGGAAAGGAACACACGCACGCGCTTCATGAGACCTCCGCGGGTTCGTCGTTCTGTCTGGCCTGGCAGAGCGCGATGATGTTCACGTCCTCCTCATCGTCCCCCGGCAGCGCGTTGATCTGGTCCCGGAACGCCGTGACAGCCGCATGCAATTCCACCCCCTCGCCGATATTGGCCTGGACGAGCCGCAGACGGTTCCGGTCAACCCGGTCCTTCAGGTCCGCCATGCGGCCGTGGAAGAGTCGGGCATCCGCCCAGGTCACGCCCTCACGGGTGCGCCCGTCATGCTCCGGGCAGCCGACGACGAGGACACCGCCTGCGCCACCGCGAATGAGTGTTTCCACGGTGGACGAGTGCAGGGATCCCACGCACGGCACGCTGAAGAGCCTGGCTCCGGAGCGAGCGGCTTCGCCGGCCGCGGCGCTCCACGAACAGCCGACGATGACGACGTCGTCCTCCGCCGGTTTCTCGGTGGCGAGGAAGGCGCGGACATCGGCCAGCTGGTCCCGGCCACTGAAGCCGAGGGCGCTGATGGCCATCGGCGGGCATGAGCCGACGCAAATCCCGCAGCTCGTGCACAGGTCCGTCTTCACCCGGGCGACGAACTCGCTCCGCCGGCCATCGTCCTGCCGGCTCACCATCTCGATGGCGTCGTACGGACAGTCGTGGACACACTGCTCGCAGCCCGTGCACGTTCGCTCATCCACCACCGCGGGCGCCGGCAGCGCCACCGTCCTCGGCCGGGTCAGCCACGGCACGGCGACGAGCGCCCCGGCGATTGCCACGCCCAGGAACCACACCACGCCCGCGGGCATGCGCTGCGTTATGGGCACCCAGAAACCAAAGAACCAGTCCAGCGGCACGTCCGATGGCACGCGCAGGAGGTCCGCCGGCGCCGCCATTGGCAGCGGCCACACCACAGCCGCCACCGTCAGCGCCGCGATGGATCCCCACAGCACCGGCCGGGAAGGGAGCAGCACCGGCCGGGCCACCCGCGCCACATGCACCCACAGCAGCAGCGCGATGCTGAGGGGCAGCGCAATGTGCGCAAACAGGTTGACGAAGAAGAAGGCGTGGGGCGGCTCGGCGTCGCCGGAAAAAGACCGGCTCAGCGGCTCCGTGAACAGCGGCAGCGCGTCCAGCAGCCGTGCCCCCTCCGCGGCCAGCAGCTGCGCATGCGTGTCCCACACCAGGACGTAGCCCGTCCAGCCCGTCACCAGGATCACCCCCACCAGCACCAGCCCGCTCACCCACGCCAGTGCCCGGGGGCCCCACGTGCGACGCTGCACGTACATGCGCACGGCGTGTACGCCAGCGGCCACCAGCGCCGCATCCGACGCGAACCTGTGCAGCGCGCGGATCCAGCGCCCCGCCAGCGCCTGCTCGTTCAGCCTTGCCACCGACGTGTAGGGCGCGCCCAGGCGGTAGAACAGCAGCAGGTATACGCCCGTCACCAGCAGAACTCCCAGCAGGCCCACCGTGATGGCGCCGCTGTGATACAACGGATTGTGTCGCGATGTATGGATCCGGTTCGCCAGCGCGTCCACTCGCGCCAGCCAGCGGTAGCCCCGTCGTGGCTCCATGCCGCCCCAATGGTTATGCGTTCCCCACACGCGTGCACACTCATGCACACGACAGTGGTGTCGGGCTCACCCCTACATCACGTAGGGGAACCTCCCTATGGCGCACCACCGTCCGCCGGTATTATATCATATTCGCATGAGAAACTCAAATGGACGGCAGGGACCATGCTGAATCAGTCGGCAGACCACGCGTTGAGGGCCGTGCTGTTCGTGGCACGGCAGGCGGAGGACGTGCCATGCAGTGCCGACCTCATCGCGTCGACGCTGGACGTGCCGCGCAACTATCTGGGCAAGCTGTTGAACACGCTGGCGCAGACGGGCGTGCTGCTGTCCACGCGGGGGCCGCGGGGCGGCTTCCGGCTGGCGATGGACCCGGCGTCACTGCCGCTGGCGCGGATCGTTGAGCCGTTTCACCGGCTGCCGGAGCGACGCACGTGCCTGCTGGGCAACGGGGCGTGTGATCCGGACAACCCGTGTGAGTCGCACGACCGGTGGCAGGCGATGACGGACCATCTCACGCAGTTCTTCGAGCGGACGACGGTGGCGACGATGCTGAGCGGCCACGGCGACGACGACGGCACCACCGTCATCATGCATCGGACCCGGCCGGCGCGGGACGTTGGCGCCACATCGCCGACATCCGGCCAGGGGTCGTACCGGCGTACGGGGACATAGCAGGGATCCACCTATCAACTGGGGAGAGGACAATGGCGAAGCTGCCGGGAAGCGACCACACGACGACGCCGGACGAGATACCGCTGGGCCAGCGGCTGTATGACAACTGGCTGCTGCTGATGATAGCCGGCATCGTCATCATGGCGGTGATCTACACGGGGTGGGGCATGTGGGAAATCGCGAATCTTCCGACCTCGACACTGCCATGAGTGAACACGGGAAGCAGGACAACGGGGAGACGATGCACACGGGCATGGTCGCGCCGAAGGGGCGCTGGTGGGTGCCTGCGCACAAGTCGGAGAAGGTATGGTTCGCCATTGCCTTCGCCTGGTGCATGGTACTGTTCGCCATGATGCCGCTGTGGCACTGGAAGGGCGGCCAGAACCCGACGGGCATCCGGGCGAAGGTGGACCCGGTGGAGTTCCGGGCGCGGGTGGACCAGTTCGTGGACGACTACCAGGTGGACGTGCTGAACGGGTTCCCGGTGGTGGAGCCTCCGCCGGGAAGTGACATCTACCTGATGGGGCGGATGTGGAGCTGGTATCCGGTGCTGAAGCTGCGCAAGGGCGTGGAGTACACGCTGCACCTGTCGTCCATCGACGTGAACCACGGCTTCTCCCTGTACCCGGTGAACATCAATTTCCAGGTCGTTCCGGGCTACAACTACGGGCTGAAGATCGTGCCCACGGAGGCGGGCGAGTTCGGCATCATCTGCAATGAGTTCTGCGGCATCGGGCATCACATGATGCTGGGCCGGGTGATCGTAACGAATGAGGACGGGTCCATGCCCGGCACAACGACAGTCGCGGAGGTGCACTGATGACGACGACGGTAGCCGACCGGCCGCACGGACGTGCGCCATTGAAGGAATGGGCGTTCCGGACCTGCGGCGTGACCGGGCTGAAGCTCGACCGGCAGGGCGAACTGCTCATCAAGGCGCATGCGGTGGTGGCCACGGTCATGCTGCTCATCGGCGGCATCAGCGCGCTGCTGATCCTGCTGACGCGCTGGCAGACGGTGCACCTGCTGGACCCCGTGATGTTCTACCGCGTGCTCACGGCGCACGGCCTCACGATGCTCGTCTTCTTCATCATCTTCTTCGAGATGGCGGTCCTCTACTTCGCCGCGGGGCCGATGCTGAACAGCCGCATCGCCGCGCCGAAGTTGGGGTGGTTCAACTTCGCGCTGATGCTGACGGGCGCGACGCTGGCGGAGGTCATGATCTGGACGGGCAAGGCCGACGTCCTCATGACGTCGTACATCCCTCTGCGGGCGGATCCGCTGTACTACCTGGGCATCATACTGTTTGCGGTAGGTGCACTGCTGGTCTGCTTCCAGTTCTTTGCCACGCTGGTCGTGGCGAAGCGGGAGCGCACCTACGAGGGCTCGCTGCCGCTCATCACCTACGGCGCGGTTACGGCGGCCATTATCGCCGTCATCACGCTGCTGCACGGCGCCGCGACCTACATTCCCACGTTCCTCTGGTCAATCGGCCTGATTGATGTGGACCCGCAGCTCTACCGGATGCTGTGGTGGGCACTCGGACACTCGTCGCAGCAGATCAACGTGGCCGCGATGGTGGCCATCTGGTACCTGCTGGGCGCGCTGACGGTTGGTGCGGTGGTGCTGAACGAGAAGATCAGCCGCACGGCGTTCGTGCTGTACATCCTGTTCATCTCCATGGCCTCGGCGCACCACCTGCTGGTGGACCCGGGCTTCAGCTCTGCCTGGAAGGTGGTGAACACCAGCTACTTCATGTACATGGCGGTGCTGGCCAGCATGCTCCACGGCTTCACGGTGCCGGCGGGCGTGGAGGTGGGGCAGCGGCTGCGTGGCGTATCCCAGGGCCTGTTCGGCTGGGTGAAGAAGGCGCCCTGGGGCGATCCCGGCTTCAGCTCCCTGGTGCTCTCGGTGGTCGTGTTCGGCTTCGTCGGTGGCATCACGGGAGTCACCATCGGGACCGAGCAGATCAACATCGTCGCCCACAACACCCTGCGCGTGCCAGGCCACTTCCACGCAACGGTGGTGAGCGGTACGACCATGGCCTTCATGGGGCTGACGTACTACCTGATCCCGCTCATCTTCCGCAGGAAGGTCGCATTCTGGCGGGCGGCACAGTTGCAGCCGTACCTGTTCGCCGGCGGCATGCTGGTGTTCTCCATCTTCATGTCATTCTCCGGCGGGTTCGGCGTGCCGCGGCGGACGTGGGACATCACGTTCAGCGGCGCGCCCTTCGAGATGGCGTTCCACCCGGTGGTGGACGGCCTGATGGCCATCATGGCGCTGGGCGGCATCGTCGCGGCCATCGGTGGCGGCCTCTACATCGTCATCACGGTGTGGTCTGTCTTCTTCGGTGAGAAGTTCACGGAGGCGGATCGTGTGCCAGGCGCGAAGGGCCTGCCCCAGGGGCTGACCCGTCCGCCGCGCCCGGTGACTGCCGCCGACGAGAAGAACCTGCCCACCGGCCGGCTCGGTCACGCGCCGGGCACCATGATCCTGGTGGCGGTGTTCCTGGCGGCCTTCGCCATCTACTACTTCGCCAACTGGAAGATCCTGTCCTTCGTCTGGAAGATCGGATAATGACGAGAAACGCAACGACTCCTCCCGGGCTCGACCGGGAGGAGTCACAGGCCATGGCAGGGCTCATCGTCCTGTTCCTGACGACTGCCGCATGGTGGGCCCTCGCCCTCTGGCCGGTGGACGGTGCACCGGCCTGGCTGGAGCGGACCCGCTACGTCTGCTTCGGTGTTGCGGAGAACGGACTGCCCGATACCGGCGGCTGGATCGGGCTCATTGCAGGACCGCTGGGTATGTTCAGCATCCTGGCCGTGGGCTGGAACGGCGGCATGCGCAGCCTGCTGCGGCGGACCCGGAGTTCGCGGCCGGTGGCAGCAGCCCTTACGACGCTTGCACTGGGCACCATGGTGATGGTGACGGGCGCCACGGTGCGCGTCCAGCAGGCCATGGCCGCGCCGCCGTGGCTGCAGGAGGACAGCGGGCTCCCGCCGGAGACGTATCCCCGGCTGGATCGTGAGGCGCCGGGCCTCGTACTCACGGCGCAGGACGGCGCGCTCTTCGATATCGCGTCCCTCACGGGCAGGCCGGTGCTCGTCACCTTCGCGTACGCCCACTGCACCACCATCTGCCCGGTCATCGTCATGCACGCGTTGAAGGCGCAGGAGGCACTGCGGGGCACGGTGCATGAGCCCGCCGTCGTCGTCGTCACGCTGGACCCGTGGCGGGATCCGCCGTCCCGCCTGGCGGGCATGGCCCGGAGCTGGGGCTTCCCTGCTGAGAATGCCTGGATCCTCAGCGGCGCCATTGACGAGGTGGAGGCTGCCCTCGATGCCTGGGACGTCCCCCGCAGTCGGGATGAACGCACGGGCGAGGTGACGCATCCGTCGCTGGTGTACGTGCTGGACCGGGACGGGTCCATGGCGTACGCCTCCACCGGCGGCATTGACGCCCTCGTATCGCTGGTGGAGCGGCTCGAGCCATGAGCGCCGCGGTGCGGGCCTACTTTGAACTGACGAAGCCGGGCATCACGCTCTTCATCGGCATCACCGCCGGTGCCGGGTTCATCACCGCGCTCGGTGGCTGGGGCATGCCCGGGCTGCTCATGGTGACACTCCTTGCAACGATGCTCATGTCGGCGGGCGCGGCCACCCTGAACCAGGTCGTGGAACAGCGGTGGGATGCCATGATGGCGCGTACGGCTTCACGGCCCATCCCCTCGGGTCTCGTCAGTGAGCGTTCCGCCCGGGTGTTCGGGTGGGCCCTGAGCGGCATCGGCCTGGTGCTGTCACTGGCGCTGCTGCCCTGGGCGACGGCGCTGTTCCTAGTGCTCTGTCACGTCAGCTACGTCTTCGCCTATACGCCGCTCAAGCGCCGCACGCCCCTGTGCACGCTGACTGGCGCCATACCCGGTGCACTGCCGGTGCTGGCCGGGTGGGCTGCCACTGGCCAGCCCATCGACGTTGTGGCCATCGCCCTCACGGGCGTGCTGTTCATGTGGCAGATCCCCCATTTCCTGGCCATCGGCTGGATGGCACGGGACGATTACGCCAGCGCCGGTTGCCCGATGCTGGGCGTAGTGGAGTCTACCGGCCGGGCCAGTGCGCGCATTTCGCTGTTCTATGCGTCGGCCATGCTGGTCTGCGCCCTCGTCGTGGGCGTCATGTCCGACGCCGGCGCCGTGTTCCTGGCGACGGCGCTGGCAACGGGCGGCGCGTACGTCCTTTTCGCCTGGCGTTTCGTACAGCGGCGCGACCGGGCTCCGGCCCGTCAGCTGTTCTTCAGTTCCCTCCTCGTCCTGCCCATCCTCCTGGGCGCTCTGATGCTGGACCTGGCAGTATGAAGCACGTCGGCGATCGGACCTTCTCACCGGCCCCCTCCCGCCGGTAGTCTGATCGTCGGCGGGCTCGCCATGCCGCCGCACCGTTGCGGAGATGCGCGCGACCCGTAAGCTCAGGGATGGTTTCATCCCTACTGACTGACGATTCGTGAAGATCACCTGGATCGTCCGCAACTGGTTCCTCGCAGGGTTGCTCACGGCTGCTGGCCTGGCCTTTGTCTTCCCGGCGGTGGGCGCCAGGGGCGGGCCGCTCGCCCCCGAAGTGACGGCCAAAGCCGCCGTCGCCATCATTTTCCTGTTGCAGGGACTTGCCCTGTCCCCGGAGGCGCTCCGGGCGGGTGCCATGCGCTGGCGCCTGCACAGCGCTACCCAGTTGTTCATCTTTGCCCTGTTTCCCGCCGCCGTCCTCGCCGCCGATCATGTGGCCGGCCCGGTCCTCGGCCTGAGCCCGGAAATCCGCGTCGGCTTCATCTTCCTGGCTGTCCTGCCCACCACCGTTTCCACGTGCGTGGTGCTCACCGCCGTGGCGGACGGGAACGTAGCCGGAGCCCTGTTCAACGCGGTGTTCGCGAACCTGGCAGGCGTGCTGCTGACGCCGCTGTGGGCTGCGCTGCTCATCGGTTCCGCCAGCGACGGGCCGCCCCTGCACGCCATGGTCCTGGAGATCGCGCTGCTGCTGCTGGCGCCCCTCGTCGCCGGACAGCTCCTCCGTCCTGCCCTGGCACGCCGCAACCTGATCCACCGGCGCCTCGTCAGCGTGCTGTCGAACGCGATCCTGCTCTTCATCGTGTTCACCGCCTTCGCCAACTCCGTGCACGACGGCGCGTTCCGGACAACTGGGCCGGCAGAGGTCGCCCTGGTGCTCCTGTGCGCCATTGTCCTGTTCGCCGTCGCTGCCAGCGGCGCGTGGCTGCTGGGCCGCCGCCTGGCCTTCGACCCGGCGGACGCCCGGGCCCTCTTCTTCTGTGCCCCCCAGAAGACGCTCGCCGCCGGGGTGCCCATGGCCCAGATCCTGTTCGCCGGCAATCCCGCCCTCGCCCTGATCCTGCTCCCCCTCATGGTCTACCACGTCGCCCAGCTCATTGCCGGCGCCTTCCTGGCTGACCGGCTCCGGATGCCTTCCGCAGCAGCGTGATCCGCCCCGCGGACGCTGCATGCCTGCTCGTCTGGAGCTGGCGCTGGTCTGGCGCGCGGTTGCGCGCCGCTGCAATCTATCCGGTGCGCCGCTCCCACCGGCGCCGCCAGCCGGATGGGAAGAACAGGGACCCCGGACCGGGGGAGCAGGTACTAACAGGCATGAACGGGACTTCAATGGCTCTGCCCATGACGGCGGTCACGGTGGTGGCCATGGTGCTGCTTGCCGCGGCCGTTACGCGGGCGTTGCGCGCCAGGCAGAGGGCCGCCCGTACCGTCGAGAAGCCGAATTCCGAGTATACCTGGCAGGCAGTCCGGGAGAAGGAAGCCATCGGCCGCTGGCACGGTATCGATCTCGACTCACTCCACGAGATCAACCGGGAGGAAGTGCAGAGGTTGCTGGCCGTTGCCGAGGCCACCGGCGCTGACGCCCTCCGCCCCGCAGAGCGCCGGTTCCTGGACGCCCTGGCCGGCTGAACCGCAGCCCTGAACCATCCTGATGGGAGCGGTCAGCCGCCCGTCTGGAGGTAAGCCCGGGCCTCGTTCACCCGGTCGGCAAACGCCCTGGCATCCGTTTCACTGAACCCCTGCATCACCGGTACGCCATTCAGGTGCACGGACTCGAACACGTCCTTGCCCCGGACGCTCCATAGCACCAGACGCCCGGACTCGTAGCGGGCCTCCGCCAGATCGACCAGGGAGTACTCGATGCCCCGGTTCAGCAGCAGCTTCAATCCGCCCCGCAGCATGCTGTCCAGCAGGCTCGCGAGGAATCCCCGCTCCGCGTCCTCAGTGTCCCCCCGGACGGTTTCCTCCAGCCCCTGGTCGGTGAGCTGCAGCATGAGCGTGGTATCCAGCAGGAGCAGCGCCATGCGGCCGTCCGTAGAGGTGATGCTGTACGACGCTCGCGTCGGCGACGCCCTCGCCACCAGGCGTGCCACCGAATCCTGACCTGTAAGGCCGGCCTGCCTGGCCGGCGGCGTATCCGACACGAAAGGCGCGGGCACCGGGCCACCAGGGGCCTGCCGCCCGTGCGGCGCGGGCGGCTGAGCCTCGCCATATGCCGGAAGGTGGACCAGCGCCGCGACCAGAACCGCGCCTGCCACCACCGTCCTTACCGTCGCCACGGACAGGCACATGCGCCGCTGCCCACCGGACGTTCCGGGCGTCACTGACAAAGGGACCTCCGTTGCCGAAGGATCAGCGCCGGCGCGGCGTTCCGCCGTGGCCGCCATGCACGTGTGTCGTGTCCGCCAGCGTCAGTACATAGCGTGACACGGCCTGCAGCTGTGCGTCCGAAAGGTGGCTCTGTGCCGGCATCAGGCCGAATCGCTCTATGGCGTGGGCGGGCATCGCCGACCGTTCCGCCACAGGCTCCTTCAGATATGACACCAGTGCCGCCACCGCCTCGGCCGTGTCTGCGTGCTTGCGCAGGTAGTACGCCGCTGCGTGGGACATGGGCGGCGCCGCCTTCGCCGGCGGTTCCACGGAATGGCACATGGCACAGACCAGCTCGAAAATGCGGGCGCCTTCTGTCGCGTCCGCCTGCTGGGCACCCGCTGGAACCGCCATCACTGCCGTAATCGCAGCCGCTACTATCGCCATTCGCATCTCGGTTCTCCGTGCCTGGGTGGGTGCGACAGTCGCCGCTCCTCACTCTAATCGGACTCCCCCTCATCAGCAACTCAGCTATTGCGCATCCGCGCTCACAGGAACGGGATAACAACGCAATCGGCGGGCGGCTACTAGCAAGATAGTTGACAGCCGGTGCGACCCGCGGCATGTTGTAACTAGAGATGTAGTTGACAACGCCGGCAAGGCCCTGCACGGAGGTGGTTTCATGACGGCAAACGACCGGATGAAGGCAGGATTCGGGGACTGGCTGTGGTACTCGGTGGCGGCTGCGGCAGCGTTGCACCTGGCGCTGTTCGCCTTCTTTCCGAGCATGACGGCGGCTGACTACCGGGGGAGTAGCGACGAACTGGTGGCAATCGACATCCCGGACCAGATCGAGATCCCGCCGCCGCCCGAGCAGATTGCCCGCCCGGCCACTCCTGTGGTGAGCGATGTGAGCATTGACGACGACATAACCATCGCGCCGACCACGTTCGATGCGAACCCCATCGAGAACCTGCCGCCGCCTCCCACGACGTCCCGGGGCGAGGACGACCTGGCAGCGGCCCCCCGGTGGGTCCCCATGGAGGTGCGGCCGGAGCTGCAGAACCAGCGGGATCTGGAGCGGCTTCTGGCGCGCCACTACCCGCCCAACCTGCTCGCGGCGGGGATCAGCGGCACGCCTGTCCTGTGGTTCTTCATTGATGAGAACGGACGGGTGCTGGACACCCGGCTTCATACGTCCAGCGGATATCAGGCCCTGGACGAGGCGGCGCGACGTGTGGCGCCGGAGATGCGTTTCTCGCCGGCAATGAACCGCAACCAGAGGGTCCGGGTCTGGGTGGAGATCGGTATCAACTTCGTGGCGCGCTGAGGGCGAGGCTGGCGCGGTCAGAACAGGCGGATCTGGATGCTCACCAGGCGGCCGGGGCGGGGCAGGCCGCACTGGTCGTAGATGGCGGTGTTGGCAGCGTTGTCCACGGACAGGCGCGCTTCGGCGCGTGTCAGCAGTGAGGCGGGTGAATGGCGCAGGGCCCAGCTGCGGTGAATGTCCATGTCGACGCGGGTGCCTGCCACCAGTTCCACGTCTTCGCCGGACGCGGACAGGCAGAACTGGCGCCCGGTAAAGCGGGCGCGCCCGTTCCCGGACGCGGACAGGGGCAGTGGGATGCTCCCGAACAGCGAGCCGGCGACGGCGGGCTGGTTCTCCGGCCTGCCGGCCTGTCCGGTGGGAGAGACGAGCGTGGCGGACTGGACTGTAAGGTCGCCCCCGATGGCGAGGGCCCCTGCAGTATACGCGGCCAGCAGTTCGAGTCCCCGGGTGCGCAGCCGGCTCTCGTTCACGCGCTGGAAGCGTCCATCGGGCAGGGCGATGCGGACAATGGCGTCGTCCAGGTGCTGGGCGAATACGACGGCCTGCAGCTGAGCGGCACCCAGATGGGACGTGACGCCGGACTCGACGGCCATCAGGCGCTCGGGCCCGAGCTCCGGGTTCGGAGCGAACCGCTGCAGCGCCCCCGAGAACGCCTCCCGAAGGCTGGGGAACCGGCCCCGTCGGCTGGCACCCACGTGCAGCCCCACGCGGTCATGAACGAGCGCGCTCACGCCGGTCCGTGCACCCCAGGCGTGGCGTGCGGGCACGCCTGGCTTGTCTCCGGTCTCCATGTTGTCCGCCATGTCCCACGCGCCGCCCGCACTGAGTCGGACATCCCGGAACAGGCCGCCACGGGGCGCCCCGCGCCACTCCGTCTCCACGCCGGCACTCATCAGCCGCTGGCGGTAGTGCCACGTCCCGCCGGGCACCGTTTCGTCGTGTCGTATATCGGCCAGGGTGAATGCCCCCCGCAGGTCCCCGTGCCTGCCCAGTGTGTGGTCGCCCAGCAGCCGCAGCGTAAGGTTGCGGTCGTCGCCATTCTCAAAGCCGGACCGTTCCGAGTAGCTGCGGTCGGAATACGCGACGATCTCCGTGCGGCCGCTGTCGTAGCCCACGCTGAACTCCAGGTCTCCCGTGCCACCGAACGGTGTGCCATGGAAGCCAGTCCCGCCCGACACCACTGCGAGGGTTCGCGACACGTGCGGATACCGCCAGAAGCGTGGCGCCGGCTCATCGAGTTCCGCCGCAATGCCCCGGGCGCCGGTTGACGAAGACAGCGTGGTGGACAGCCATGCGCCGGTATCGTGTCGGTACCGTGCCGCGGCGAAGGCGTCCCTGCTGCGAGCGTCGGTATTCAGCCGCAGGCCCGCCCCGGCGCCGGGCTGTGGCTCCACGATGCCCGCGGCCAGGGGCTCGCCCGGTGTATTCCTCCAGCCGGCGCCAACACGTACCAGCAGGTTACCGGCGGCGACGTCGAGGGGCACGGTGGCGTTGCTGGTGCCGCCGAATCCTCCGGCGTGATCCGCGCCTGCAGTCGCAGTCACGGAACGGGGCGGATCGTCATGCTCGCCCGCAACGCTCATCTCCACCACACCCCCCAGTACGTTGGGGCCGTGCAGCATGGAGCCAAGGCCACGGGTGAAGCGCAACCCGGTCACCGCCGTTGCCGGAACGACGGAGACGTCTGAACGGGCATCCCAAGTCAGGTTCAGCGGGATGCCGTCCACGAGCACGGCGACCTGTCGGGACTCGGAGCCCCGGGCGAGAATCTCGGCCTCACCCCGCGAGTTGGTGCGGACGTGGAGCAGGGGCACCTCCCGCAGCACGTCCTCGAGGGTGGGTGCTGCGCCGAGCCGGAGTGAATCACGCGTGACCTGCAGCGCACTGGTGCCACCGGCGGTAGTGAGCGCGCGCGGCCCGTGTACCCGCAGCTCACCCAGCCGCAGCACGACGTCCGCGCGCACCGTGTCTGAGCGCGCCGTGTCGGCGGCCTGTCCATGGAGGCCGGGTGCGCCGGCCATCGTGGCGATGGCCAGCACGATGACGATATGACGACTCATGTCGGGCGAGTCTCCTGGCGCAGGTCGGCGAAGTCAGCAGGCGCAGGAGACTAGCGGAAGCCTGCCTTCCGGCCAAGTCTCCGGCTGCCCTGCAAGCATGTCATGCAACGCCTCAGCAGCCGTCAGGCCCGCTTGTGCGGCAGCTCCTCAGCCGTGCCACCTTGTACGGGTGGCAAAGTGGACGCACCTTGAAGGTGTTCCCTGGAAAGGAGGCTCCATGGTCGAAGTGCCGGAACGGCGCATCTCACCTGTTCGCGTCACCGCCGCGAACGCCCGGTTGCGACGCCGCCATCGGCTTGTCGCATGGGGCGCAGTAGGGGTGACGATAATCGTTCACGTCTGGCTCCTGTTCTTCACCCCGACATTTGCCATCTTCAGTGATCCCGGCCATGCAAGGATGGTGGTCGTGCTGGGCGAATGGCACCATCCGTCCCAGCCTGGCAGCGAGATTGATCCCGCCCGCGCGACAGCCGACACGCTGCCGCTGCTTCCGGTCCTCCTGAATGAGGGCATCGTCCAGCATCGCGTGCCGCGCCTCTACCCGTACCCGCTGTGGAAGGAGCGCGAGCCGGCCAGTGCACTGGTCGAGATCGCCATCAGAAGCAATGGCCGGGTGGCGCAGGTGACCGTACTCGAACCTTCGGAAATCGGTGCGGATGAGGCGCTCGTCAACCTGGTGCGACTGATGAGGTTCTCGTTGCCGGCGACACAGGCGTCCGGCGGCTTCCTCGGCGTCGCCGAGGTCGCCGTGGTATCCCCGTCGCGGGTGCCGCGTTGAGCAGCGCCGCCGTGTCCCGCTGGCACCGGCGCGAAATGTGCCCAATGGCCCCCGCAGGCAGATGAGATCAGTGACTCACGGGAAGCGAGTTCCGTCCATGACCCGACGTGCGCTGTACGGCGCCCTCACGATTGTTGTGCTGGCCGTAGTCGTCACTACGCTGCTGCTGGCACGGACCTCCGGCGGGGACGACACCGGCGCGCCGCAGGGCGAGGTCGCCCGCGAAGTACAGGCGCTGGACCTGGACGACATGCCGGAGCGCGCAGAGGCCTTCCTGGCGACGGACCGGCCGTGGCGAGCGTCCATGGTCATGCGCACATACCTGGAGCGGGTGTCTGATGCGCTGCCCGAGCACCGTGTGCTGGCCGCCCGTGCGGAAGCCGGCTGGGGCGGCTGGGATCGCGTCGTCGCCCTGCTGCGCGGCGTACAGGCCCTGGAGACGTACGACAACGGCATCGGCGGGTACCTCCTCGCCCGCGCCATGGACGAGGCCGGTGACGCGCGGGCAGCCGTTGACGGCTACAACGCCTTCCTGGCGCTGTCACCACCGGCCGGCGAGATGCAGGCGGAGCGTGCGGCGGCCCGGCTGCGCCTGGCGCTGGCGCTCATGCGCGCAGGTGACCGCGCCGCCGGCCAGCAGCAGCTGGCAGCCGTCCGCGCCGATGCGCCCGCTGCCGGCGTATGGCTCGACCTGCTGCAGGCTGACGCCCTGGCCGAATCCGGTGACACCGCGGCCGTGCGGGCGGCGGTCGCCGCTCATGCGGATGGCATTCCGGGGCTGCATGCGTGGCGCGCCCGCATCCGCGCTGCCAGTCAGGCAGGTGACCACGCCCAGGCCCGCGCCCTGGCCAACCGCGCCCGGGCGTGGGCCCGCACGGACGCGACTCGGGCCGAGTTCCTCCTGTCCGCCTCGCAGGAAGCGCTTGCCATGCGTGACACGCCCGCCGGACGCGCGGGGTTGCGGTCCGTCATGGAGATGAATGCGGCCGGCCCGGCGGCGCGCGCCGCCGCCACGGAGCTGGTGGCGCTGGGCGGCCTCACCCCGACGGAAGCGCTGGCGGTGTCCCGCGTCTACCGTGCCCAGGGCCTGCACGAGGAATCCCTCGACGGCTACCGCCGGTGGCTGGCCGCGGGTCAGGGTACGGCCGCCGAGCGCACTGCCATCCAGCTCGAGTACGCGGACGCGCTGTTCTACGCGCTCCGCTACGATGAAGTCGCGGCCGCCCTCCAGCCGGTGCGCAGCGAGACCGCGGCCCAGTCGCTGCTGGCCCGTACCGAGGCGCACCTGGGCAACGCGGAGGCCGCGGCCCGCATCTATCTCCGCGTCGCCGCCGCCAATGCCGGCAACGCCAATGGCGTGCAGGCGCTTTACCTGGCAGCCAGCGCCTGGCACGACGCCAATGAACTTGACCGCGCGGCGGAACTCTACCGTCGCGTCATCCGCGAGTATCCCGGACGTTCGCAGATGGGGCTGGCCATGATGCGGCTGGCGGGCATCCATTTCATTCGCGGCGAGCACGCGGCCGCACGCGAGTTGTGGGACGACTACCGCCGTCGCTATCCCCGCGGTACGCACGCCGTCGAGGCGACATACTGGGCTGGCCGGGCCCGGGAGGCGGCCGGCGACAGCGCCGGCGCGGCCGTCCTGTTCAGGGCCGTTCGGGACGCAGACCGCGAGTCCTACCACGCGTTGCGCGCCAGCCAGCGCCTGGGCGTGCCTTTCTGGCCGCTGCCCATGAGCCCCATGCCCGCTGCCGACGCCGCCGCCGATCGTCGTGTCGCCACGTGGATGCGCGGTATCGACCTGCTTCGCAACGCCGGCTTCCACGACGCCGCGTCGGCAGAGGCCGATCGCATCGTGGCCGCGGCCGGCAGTGACCGGGCCACCCGTTACGCACTTGCGGAAGCCCTCGTCGAACGGGGCTACAGCCAGCGTGCCCTGCGCCTGGGCAATGCGCTGCGCGGCAACCAGCCGCCAGACCGGCGCCTGCTGCAGATCCTCTACCCGTTCCCGTTCCGTACCCTCATCAGCGAGGAGGCCCGGGACCGGGGCTTCGACCCGTTCGTCGCCGCCGCACTCATCCGCCAGGAGTCCATGTTCGAGGCGCGCATCACGTCGCCCGCCGGCGCCCGCGGCCTCATGCAGGTCATGCCGGCCACCGGGCGCACCCTGGCCCAGTCCGCCGGCGTGCACCCGTGGGACGGCGAACTGCTGTACCAGCCGGAGATCAATGTGCATCTCGGAACACGCTACGTCGCTCAGCACCTGGAGACGTACGACGGGTCATTGCCGTCCGTGTTCTCCGCCTACAACGCCGGATACCACCGCGTGGACTGGTGGAAGAACTTCCGCGAATATGAGGACGAGGAACTGTTCACCGAGCGGATCCCGTTCCGCGAGACGCGCGACTACGTCAGGATCCTGACCCGCAACCTCGCCATCTATCGCGGGCTGTACGGTTCGTGACGGACGGTTCCCCGAAGGATCCCTCCCAAGGGGGCGCCGCGGCGCTGGCGGTCTCACCGGCGGCGCGCGAACTGCACCGCCGCGCCCTCGTGTGGGACGCCCACATGGATTCCCTCCACCGCGCCCTCGTGGACGACCTGGACCTGAGCCGCCGCTCCGCCGCCAACGGTGACCTGGACCGCTGGCAGGAGGGCGGCATCGACGTGCAGGTGCTGGCCGTGTGGGTGGACACCATCTACCTGCCGCACCACGCCATGCGGCGCGCACTCCACCAGGTCGACCTGTGCCACCGCCTGGCGGAGGCGAACCCCCGGCGCATGGCGCTGGCGCGCAGCGCCGCCGACGTGCGGCGCATTACCGACGGCGGGCGGCTGGCCGTGCTGCTGGCACTGGAGGGCGGCGCGGTCTTCGGCGACGACCTGGCGCAGCTCCGCACGCTGTACCGCCTGGGCGTCCGGTCCGTCACGCTCACCCATTCCGCCAGCACTACGTGGGCCGATGCCTCCACGGACGCGCCGCGCTGGCGCGGCCTCAACGACTTCGGCCGGGACGTCATCCGCGAGATGAACCGGCTCGGCATCGTCGTCGACGTGACGCACGTCTCCGATGACACCGTGCTCGACGTGCTCGAGGTGAGCCGCGCGCCCATCATCGCGTCCCACTCCAACGCCCGCGCCCTGTGCGACCACCCGCGCAACCTGAGTGACACACTCATCCGCGATATCGCCGCCACCGGTGGCGTCATCGGCGTCAACTTCTATCCGCCCTTCCTCGACGAGAGCGCCCGTGACGCCATGACCGGCGGAGCCGGCGACCTCCTCCGGTTCCTGAACGAACCCGTGGACGTTGTGCCGGCGCGGCTGGACGAAGTCGCCGTCCAGCGGAGCAGGGCCTTTCAGGCCGTCACGGACATCCCATCCGTCCCCCTGGGCCGGCTACTGGACCACATCGATCATATCGTGGCTGTGGCCGGCGTCGAGCACGTGGGGCTCGGCAGCGACATGGACGGCATCAACGCCTTCCCCCAGGGCCTGGAGTCCGCTGCGGACTTTCCCCGCATCACCGAGGGGCTGCTGCGACGGGGCTACACGGAGGACGGGATCCTGGCCATCCTGGGCGGCAACTTCATGCGCGTGCTGGAACAGGTACAGGATTCCGCCGTCACCGCCGCCTGAACGAGAGTACGTCAAAGGCGGCTGTTACCTCCAGATCACCCGGCGGGCGTGCCCCGGCTACCGCGCCATGGAATGCGCCGGGCGTCATCGCCAGCAGGTTGGCGACGTCGTCACCGCTCAACTCCACGGCGTATTCCAGAGGCGTGGCGTCGGTCAGGTCGAAGGCGCCGGCAAACATGGCCTCGACGCCGGCCCGCTTGTCCGTCGCCATGCCGATGGGCAGCAGGTCCGCCATCTCGCCAAGGTGCCGCTCCCGCGGTATCACCACCAGCAGCAGGCCGCCCGGCCGGACCAGCCGCGCGAACTCCGATGCGCTGCGCGGCGCAAACACGTTCAGCAGTACGTCCACCGCACTGTCAGCCAGGCAGATGCCATGGGTGATGTCGTTCAGGAACAGTGTGGCGCCCGGGCAGCGGCGGGCCGCCGCGCGCAGTGCCGGCGGCGAGATGTCGCAACCGTAACCCTGCACGCCGACATCCACGCCTGCGGCGCGTGCGTCGCCGCCATCGCTATCACCCTCACTCACGCGGTCCAGCACTGCGGCGAGGTAGTAGCCGTCGCCGCAGGCGGCATCCAGCACCACCGACTGCGCCGAACCGGGCGGCGTCCGGAGGTGAACCAGCACGCGTTCCGCCAATGCGTCCCGCAGTGGATGGTAATGACCAGAATCCAGGAACCGGCCGCGGGCGGCGATCATGTCGCTGGTGTCGCCAGTGCGGCCCGACCGCCCGTGTCCATGGGGCAGAAGATCCACGTAGCCGTGCCGGTTCAGGTCGAAGCTGTGCCGACGCGCACATCCGTAGCCGCCGGGCCGGCGCTGCAGCACGTCGCGGCACACGGGACAGGTCAGTAGTCCGGCGGGGCGCGAACACCGCGCCTCGGCCGGCGGACCAGCCCCGGCCGGCGGACCAGCCCCCGGTTGTCGGTTACGGCTCATCCGATCATCTACTTTCCACAATTCTCCGGCGGAATTGCCGGCGATCGAATGGGTCTCTGCGCCAACTGAACCAGGATGGCGCGCTCCAGGCCGCGTGCGGATCCAAAGGTAGGGCCGGATCCCGGGCGATTCCATGTCTGGACGTGGCGAAACCGACAACCGGGCGCTGGTCCGCTGCTGGGGCGCTGGTCCGCTGCTGGGGCGCTGCTGGTCCGCCGGCCACCGTCAGTTGCCAGAAACACTGCAATTCCGGTACTTTCGGTCATTGTCCCGCCGAATGGAGTAGTCAATGATCAGGATCCTGGCCACGTCATTCCTTACGTCGTTCCTCCTGTTCTCCGCAGCGCCCATGGATGCCACAGCACAGGCTCACGACCATAGTGATCACCAGGTGATCCTCATCACCGGCTCCACCGACGGGCTGGGCAGGGAAGTGGCCGTTCGCCTGGCCGCCGACGGTCATCACATCATCGTCCACGGCCGTAACCGGGAGCGAGGCGAGGCGGTGGTCGGGGAGATCGAGGCGGCGGGCGGCAGTGCCGCATTCTATGCAGCAGACCTGGCCTCCCTCGAAGAGGTACGCGCCTTTGCCGGGCGCGTACTCGACGACTATGACCGCCTCGACGTCCTGGTCAATAACGCCGGCATCTGGCTCTCCGGCGACAATGAGCGCCGCCTGAGCCAGGACGGCCACGAGCTTCAGTTCGCCGTGAACTACCTCTCGAGCTACCTGCTGACCCGGATGCTGCTGCCGCTGCTGCACGAGAGCACGCCCGCGCGCATCGTCAACGTGGCGTCCGCTGCCCAGACCCCTATCAACTTCGATGACGTGATGATGGAGGAGGGGTACACGGGCGGCCGGGGCTACGGCCAGAGCAAGCTCGCGCAGATCCTCTTCACCTTCGACCTTGCCGAGGAACTCGTGGGCACGGGCATTACGGTTAACGCGCTGCATCCGTCCACGCTGATGGACACGCAGATGGTGCGGGACGCCGGCGTCGCTCCTCGCAGCAGTGTGGACCAGGGCGCCCGCGCCCTGCTCCAGCTCATCACCGGCCAGGACATGGGGACCGGTCGGTACTTCAACGTGATGGAACCGGCACGGGCCAATGCCCAGGCGTATGATGCCGACGCCCGCGCCCGCCTCCGTCGCCTGAGCGATGAACTGACAGGCTTGCAGTGAGCCGGCAGGCAGGCTGAACGGAACCGCCGACACTTCACACGATACCGCAGGAGCGCAAATGTCCGTCCTGGTATTGCTTGCTGCCAGCTTCCTGGCCGCCACCGACACCACCGCCTGGACGGTGCTGAACCACGGGCGCCCCGCCGGCGAAATGACGGTGGCCCAGGGCGGCCGAGACGTCGTCGTCACATACCAGCACATCGACCGCAACCGCGGCCGCTGGCTGCACCACACGTACACCCTTGACGGCGATGTGCTGCTGAGGTTCGAGGCCCGGGACATGGGCCGGGACCTGGTGCCCGGCGAAGTCGGGACGTACGTGGAAGTGGCGGGTGACTCCGTGATCCAGCAGACTGGGCAGCGCCGCATGGCACGTCCCGTCGTGCCCGGCATGCTGGTGGCGGCGCCCGGTGCCTCGCCCTGGGAGCACGCCCGCGTTGCCCGCCTCGCCCTGCAGCGGCCTAACGGTGCAGCCCGCCTGTCGGAGACATCGGATGTCTACGCTACGGTCGTGGGCGACGTCGACGTCCCTACCAGCCGGGGCACCGAGCGCGTCCGGCTCGTCCACATGCGCGGCATGGGTGGCGCCGGCACCGCAGTGTGGCTCGATGCCGACGATCAGCTCTTCGCCAGCGAGGTGGGCTGGTTCATCACGGTCCGCCGGGGCGCCGAGGAGGCACTGCCCGCGCTGCGCGCTGTCGAACTCGACTTCCGCGAGCGGCAGGCCGACCAGCTCGCCGCGGCCATGATGCAGCCGTTGCACGATGCCCTGGTCATCCGCAACGCCAACCTGTTCGACAGCGAAACCGGCACCATGCGCCCGGGCACTAGCGTTCTCATTCGCGGCGAGCGCATAGCCGAGGTCGGGCCGGACGCCGAGGTAAATGTGCCGGCCGGCGCCACGGTCATCGACGCTGCCGGCCGCACGGTCATGCCCGGGATGTGGGAAATGCACGGCCATCTCATGCACACTGGCCAGCTCGGTCCGGCCGTGCAGCAGCTCGCCCGCGGCATCACCACGGTGCGCGACCTGGCCGCCGACACCGACGTCGCCGTCCGGCATCGGGACCGGGCGAACGCACACGCCATCGTTGCGCCGCGACTGATCCTGGGCGGCTTCATCGAGGGCCCCGGCGACTGGGCCGGCCCCAGTGACGCCCTCGCCCGCACCGAGGCCGAAGCCCGGCAGTGGGTGGCACTCTACGACTCCCTGGGCTACCGCCAGGTCAAACTGTACAACCTCGTGCATCCGGATCTCGTCCCTGCCATCGCCGAGGAGACGCGCCGCAGGGGCATGATCCTGTCCGGGCATGTGCCACGGGGGCTCACCACGCACGCCGCCATCAGGCTCGGCTTCGACGAGATCAACCACGCCGCGTTCCTGTTCTCCACCTTCTTCCAGGACTCACTGTACGTGCCGGAGATGAGGCCGTACTCCGGCGTCGCTGCCATCGTCGCTCCCGGCTTCGACGTGGAAGGCGACGACATGACCGGACTCATCCGCCTCATGCAGGAGCACGGCACCGTGGTGGACGGCACGTTCAACCTGTGGATGGGTGGCCGCGCACTGCTTGACGGCCGCGAGGACGCCGGTGCCCGGGCATACTCCCGGCTAATCCGGCGCCTGCATGACGCCGGCATCACCCTCGTGCCCGGCACCGACAACATTACCAGCAGCAGCTACGTCACCGAGCTCGAACTCTATGAGCATGCCGGCATCCCCGCGCCCACCGTGCTCCAGATGGCCACCCTCGGTTCCGCCCGCGTCATGGGCGAGGATGCTGATTACGGCAGCATCACGCCTGGCAGGGTGGCGGACATCATCATCGTCGATGGGGAGCCCGCACGCCGGATCGCTGACCTGAACAACGTCCGGCAGGTCATCCGGGCAGGACGTGTCTACCACAGTGAGGCGCTGCGGACTGCACTGGACGAGGCCAGCCGCGTATCGGTCACTCGCTGACGACGGACAGCTGCCCATCGGGCAGGCGTCCCTTCTGGCGTCACCGATACCGTGCCGCGCGCGGGAACACGCCTTGCAACCCGGGGATTCAGTCGGTAACGAGACCCCCACCCGAGAGCAAGCATGGCGACGGTAGTACGGCAGGACCCGGCGGCGGACAACCTGACGGCGCGATACGACCGTGTGCGTGAACTCAGCGAGCAGCTGTGCGAGCCGCTGGCGACGGAGGACTACGTCGTCCAGTCGATGGAAGACGTCAGCCCGACCAAGTGGCACCTGGCCCATACCAGCTGGTTCTACGAGACATTCATCCTCAAGCCTCATCTGCCCGGCTACCGTGAGTTGAACCCGGCGTACGCCTACCTGTTCAACTCGTACTACATGCAGGCCGGCGAGCGGCACTGTCGGGCCCAGCGAGGTTACATCTCCCGGCCCACGGTGGCAGAGGTATTCCAGTATCGTCACCATGTGGATGAAGCGATGCGCTCGCTCCTGGGTGGTGCCGCGGTTGCCGGGCCAGGTGGCAATGCGGCTGGGGAGGGCGTCGCCGCTGACCCGGCCGCCGTGGCGCGCCTGTTGGAAATCGGGCTCAACCACGAACAGCAGCACCAGGAACTCATGCTCACGGACATCAAGCACGTCTTCTCCGTGAACCCCCTGCGTCCGGCATACCGCACGGCGACCGGCAGCCCGGAGGCGTCGCCGCAAACGCCCGCCCTTGAGTGGGCGGACTTCGAGGGCGGCCTGTGCGAGATCGGCCACGATGGCGCGGGGTTCTCCTACGACAACGAGTCGCCCCGGCACCGGGTGTGGCTGGAGCCGTTCCAGCTGGCCAACCGCCTGGTGACTGCGGGCGAATACATGGAATTCATGGCGGACGGTGGCTATCAGCGCCCGGAGCTGTGGCTGTCCATGGGATGGGCGACGCTGCAGGAGCAGGACTGGTCGGAGCCGTTCTACTGGGAGCAGCGCGACGGTGCATGGATGCATTATACGCTGGCGGGCATGCGTCCCGTGGATCCCGCCGAGCCCATCTGCCACCTGAGCTACTTCGAGGCCGACGCGTTCGCTCGCTGGGCCGGCGCGCGCCTGCCAACGGAGCCCGAGTGGGAAGTTGCGGCGGCGACCGTGCCCGTGCGCGGCAACTTCGTGGAGGACGGTGTACTGCATCCCGCACCGGCGTCCTCCGCCGGCGGCCTGCAGCAGATTTTCGGCGATGTCTGGGAGTGGACCAGCAGTCAGTACACGCCGTACCCCGGCTACACGCCACCGCCCGGCGCGCTGGGCGAGTACAATGGCAAGTTCATGTGCAACCAGTTCGTGCTGCGCGGCGGCTCGTGCGCGACGTCGCAGACGCACATCAGGGCGACGTACCGCAACTTCTTCCCGCCGGACGCCACGTGGCAGTTCAGCGGGCTGCGCCTGGCGCGCGGCGCGTGAGTACGGGAACATCGGACGCGGCGCCCGACGCAGCCGCGGCGGCCGCTGTCGGCGGCGGGTCGGCTCCTGCCGCCGACGAGTTCCGGCAGCACGTGCTCGAGGGGCTCCGGCCGGGCGCGCGCAAGCTGTCGCCCAAGTACTTCTATGACGACGTAGGCGCCCGGCTCTTCGAGGAGATCACCAATCTCGACGAATATTACCCGACCCGCGTGGAGACGGGGATCCTCGAGGCCCATGGGGATGCCATGGCCGCCGCCGTGGGCAGACGCGCCCGGATCGTGGAGTTCGGCAGCGGCAGTGGCGACAAGACGCGCCTGCTGCTGCGCCGGCTGCAGGACCCGGCCGTGTACGTGCCCGTGGACATCGCCTGCACACAGCTCCACGAGTTCGCCGCGCAGCTGCGTGCCGAACTGCCGTCCGTACCGGTGGAGCCGGTCTGTGCGGACTACATGCAGCCGCTGTCGCTGCCGGCGGCGGGGAAGGCTGCGCGGACCGTCGCATTCTTTCCCGGTTCAACCATCGGCAACCTGGAGCCGCTGCAGGCGGCTGCGTTCCTGAGCCGCATCGCCCGCATGGCAGGTGACGGAGGTGGACTGCTCCTGGGCACGGACATGCACAAGGATACGGACGTGCTGGAGCGGGCGTACAACGACGGGGCCGGCGTCACGGCCCGCTTCAACGTGAACATGCTGGAGCGCATGCAGCGCGAGCTGGGTGCCCAGCTGGACCTGAGCGCCTGGCGACACCATGCGCTCTATGACGAGGCCAATCGTCGTATCGAGATGCGACTGGTCGCCGGCACCGACACGAGCATCACCGTGCCCGCGCCGGATGGCCCCGCGGAGTTCAGGTTCGCCACCGGCGAATGGATCACCACCGAGTACTCCCACAAGTACACGCCCGATGCCATCCGCGACCTCGCCGAGCGCACCGGTTGGGCTGTAGAGCAGGCGTGGATGGACGAGAGGGCCTGGTTTGCCGTCTGGCTGCTCACCAGTACAGGCCGCCACTGACCGTCAGCGACCACATCCGCATGGGCGCGATGGACTGCGCGTTCCGGGCGTGGCGCGCGTCCACCTCGAGGAAGTAGCGACCCCTCGTCCCGGCCTCCATCCGCACGCCGCCGCCGACGCTGCCGCCGAGATACTCCAGCGACGGACCCGTGGAGTCCCATGCGCCCAGGCTGACCGTGCCAAAAGGCGCGACCCGCCCCGTGCTGCGCACCCGGGCGGCGACGGCCACGTGCCGGACGTCCCCGGCATCCCCGAAGGATCCGAGACCCAGCTCCGGGCCGAGGGCGAAGGAGGGCCGCAGTTCCGCCAGGACGGTCAGCCGGGCCACCGGCCCCGTGCCCGTCATTACCGAGCCGCCCTCGTCGGCAATGCTGGCCCGGGCCAGCCCCGCCGCCACGGTACCCGATCCGATGGCACTGCCCGGCCGCCCTGTCCTTACAGGCCCGGCTGCGGGCTCCTCTGGTGGCCGGGCAGGATCGGCGCCGGGGCCGCCGGGGCCGTCCGCCGGCCGCGGGGCCGGTACCGCGGCGCCGATGATGGCGCCCCCCACGAACCCGCTGACGACCCCCAGCGCCGTCATCCCCAGCCATACACTGCCGCAGTCGTTGTACGCGCCGCCGCTGCAGTACAGGGCGTAGAGGCCGCCGACAGTCAGCCCCGCAGCGCCGCCCAGCAGGGCGCCGTAGCGGGCGAAGCGCCAGGTCTGCCGGCCGCGGCGCTCCTGCTCGAGCCACGTTGCAGGCAGTCCCCGCGTGCCGGCTGCGCCGGCCGGACCGGGCAGGCCTGCCGCACCAGCGAGCCCGGTCGTGCCAGCCGCGCCGGCATCGATGGGTGCCACAATGATCGGCAGGACCTCAGGTGAAGGCTTGTCGAATACGGAGCCCTGCGCCACCGCGCCGCTCGCACTGGCCACCAGGAGGAAGGCCGGGACGGCCGCGGATCGGAAGATCATTGCACTATCCTGAACTCGCGGGGTGGTGTTTCACCTCGCAGATGGGTGACGAAGTAGTCCCAGGTGCGGCGGACGAAGTACGGCTCGTTGGCAAAGCCATGGTTCCGGTTCGGCATCACGATGGTGTCGAAGTCCCGGTCGTGACGGATCAGTTCGTTGATGAGCTGGAGCGTCATGTTCGGATGCACGTTGTTGTCCATGGTGCCGTAGGCGATCAGCAGCCGGCCCTGCAAATTCGCAGCCGCCAGCTGGACGGCCTGGTTCGTATACGTGTCCGTTCCGTCATTGCGGGGTTCCAGCAGCCCCTGCCATTTCTCGCCCCAGTAGTACGTATAGCCCCGATTGTCCATGTTGCCGGCACTCGCCACGCCCACATGGAAAAAGTCGGGATGCTGCAGCATGGCCGCGGCGGTGGCGAAACCGCCGCCGGAATGGCCGTAGATGCCCACCCGGTCCAGGTCGATCCAGGGGTGGCGGGCCGCCAGTTCGCGCATGCCGGCGATCTGGTCGGGCAGCCCGTTGTCCGCCAGGTTGCCATGGTAGTAGGCCTGGAAGGGCAGGGACCGCATGGGGCTGCCCAGCCCGTCCATCTGCACCACGACGAAGCCCAGTTCCGCCAGCGCCTGCGCGTTGCCGCGCCGGCCGGCGGAGAACGTGCGTGGCCCGACACTGCCCGCCTGCGGGCCGGGATAGATGTGGTTGATGATGGGGTAGCGTCGGGACGGGTCGAAATCGGACGGCCGGTACATGACGCCATGCAGGTCTGTCTCGCCGTCCCGCGCCTTGACCGTGAACGGCTCCGGCGGCGTCCAGCCTGTGGCTACGAGCTGTGCGACGTTCGCCTCCTCCAGCCCCACGACCATCCCGCCGTCCGCCCGGCGCAGCACGGTGACCGGCGGCCGCGACACCGTGGAGTGAGTACTCGTGAACCAGCGGCCATCCGGTGACATGGTGATGACGTGGTCGGCGTCCTCCGGCGTCAGCAGCGCCAGCTCCTGCCCGTTCAGCCGCACACGGTACAGATGGCGATGGTACGGATCGCGTCCCGGCTCCCGGTTAACCGCGGTGAAGTAGACCCAGCCGCCGGCCTGGTCCACGTGCAGCACGTCAACAACCAGCCACGGCCCTTCCGTGATGCGATTTTTCAGCGTTCCTGTCGCCAGGTCGTACAGGTACAGGTGGCCGAAGCCGTCCCGGTTCGAGTACCAGATGACCTCGCTGCGGTCATGGAGCACCCGCCAGTTTGGGACGCCGCGACCGCCACCGCTGGACTCGAAGTAGGGCTCGCCGCGCTCCTCGATGACGGTGCGGACCGCGCCCGTGGCCGCGTCGGCGATGCGCAGCGCCACATCGCGATAGTCCCGCGACACCGACATGAACGCCACCTGACGTCCGTCCGGGCTCCACTCCGTATCGGCGATGGCGTCGCCCCGCAGCCGGCCGCAGCAGCTGGACGAGCGCTGGTGATCCGCGGGCGCCTGCACCGGCACGACGCGGCCGGCGTCCACGTCGGCGATCACCCACTCATGCATGGGCACCACACTGTCACCGGGCAACGCGTACGCCCAGGAATGCAGCACGGGCCGACCGGCGGCCATCTGCAACAGGTGCATGTCGCCGACACCACGTTCGTCGAGGCGGAACGTCAGCAGCTTCGATCCGTCCGGTGACCACGTCACCGCCGGGCGGTCGCTGCGGCGCCAGCCTTCATTGTCGGTCGCGTAGCCGTACCGTTCCGCGCCGTCGCTCGTGAGGCGAACGTCGCCACCGGCGGCCATGTCCCGGACCCACAGGTCATGCTCACGGCGGAACGCGGCGTACCGGCCATCCGGCGACATGACCGAGTTCGTGACGGCCTCGATCGCCGTTGCAGGCCGCTCGCAGGTGTATGCCACGACGTCGCACTCCCAGCGCCGCCGGTCAAGCTCGAATCCCAGCCCGCGCCCGTCCTGGGTGGGCCGCAGCCGTTCCAGTGGCAGCGACCACGGTGAGTACGCCGTGCCTGTCACCTCCGTCAGCGTGCGCGCGAGGTGCTCATGGTCGAACGCGCGTTCACGCGTGCCACGCGCCGCGTCCACCGTGATGAACTCATGGCCGTCCGGCGTGCGTACGCGGTACCAGAACCGGTCCGGCGTCGGCCATTCAGGCCGGACCTCGGCGCGGTGCACCAGTGGCTCCACGACGGAGCCGAGCAACTGCGCAGCCCTCTCGTATCGAGCGCGAATGTCCTGTGGCTGCTGCTGCGCACAAAGCGCGGAAAAGCTCGTGAGGACGGCGCAGACCAGGGTCAGCGCAGCTGGTGCGTGCTTCATGGTGAATCTCGTCAGGAGTGGGTGCGAACGTTCGCCAACAGCAGAAGGATGCTCGACGCGACGGACTCCGGCAACTATGTTGCCCGCAGCAACCCACTCCACCGTCCACTCGAGGAGAAGATGATGCTTCTTGAGCGAGTCGCCTGCATGCGCCTGCCCGTCTCACGGGCGCTGTTCGCCCTGCTCCTGGCCGCCGCCGCCGCCGCACCACTTGCCGCTCAGGTCCCGACACCGGCGTCCGTCTTCGGTTTTGAGCCCGGCGAGGATTACAAGCTGGCGGATTACACGCAGCTGACCGAATACTACCGCGCCCTCGCCGCGGCCAGCGACCGCGTGCAGCTGCAGCAGATCGGTGAGTCCACGCAGGGCCGGCCCATGTTCGTGCTCTTCATCTCCAGCCCGGAGAACCTGGGGCAGCTGGAGCGGTGGCGGACCACCAGCGAGCGCCTGGCCCGGGCACGGGACCTCACCGACGAGCAGGCCCGCCAGCTCGCCCGCGATGGCAAGGCCATCATCTGGCTGGACGCCGGCCTCCACTCCACCGAAGTGGCGCATTCACAGTTCGCGCCCGTGCTCGCGCATCATCTGGCGACAGACGATTCAGAAGAGACACGGCGTTTCCGCAACGACGTCGTCGTCCTCCTCATGCCGGGCATGAACCCCGACGGCCATGACATTGTCGTGGACTGGTACCGCCGCAACCTGGGGACGCCGTTCGAGACGACGAGCCCGCCGTGGGTCTACCACGAGTACGTCGGGCACGACATCAACCGCGACTGGTTCATGATCACGCAGGAGGAGACGCGCAACGTCTCCCGCGTGCTCTACGAGGAGTGGTACCCGCAGATCATCTACAACCACCACCAGACGGCGCCGTTCCCCGCGCGCATCTTCATCCCGCCCTTCGCCGACCCCGTGAACCCGCACATCCCGCCCCTTGTCGTGCGCGGCGTGAACATGGTGGGCGAGCACATGGCGAAGCGGCTGGAGGAGGAAAACATGCCCGGCGTCGTCTCGCGCATGTCCTTCACCATGTGGTGGAACGGCGGCATGCGCACGGTGCCCTACTTCAAGAACATGGTGGGCCTGCTGTCCGAGGTGGGCCACGCCTCGGCTACCCCGCAGTACCACGAGCCCGAGAACCTGCCGGAATACTTCGGTACCGGCAGCCACCGTATCAGCGCTCGCGAACCCAGTGTCTACTACGCCAACCCCTGGCAGGGCGGCTGGGCGCGTCTGGGCGACGCCGTGCAGTACCACTTCGTCTCGTCGCTGGGCGCCATCGACATTGCCAGCCGGCTGCGCGAGGACTGGCTCTACAACATCTACCGCATGGGTCGCGACGCCATCGCCGCCGGTGAGGCCGGGGGACCGTACGCGTACGTGATCCCGGTGGACACCATGCAGTGGGACGCCGGCGAGGCGGTGAACCTGGTGAATACGCTGCGGCGGGGCGGCGTCGAGGTGCACCGCGCGTCACAGCCTTTCACCGCCGGGGGCACCCGCTACGCCGCGGGCTCGTACGTGATCCCTGCCGGCCAGGCGTTCCGCGCCTATGTCCTGGACCTCATGGAGCCGCAGGAGCATCCCCACGCCGAGCAGTATCCCGGCGGGCCGCCCCAGGCGCCTTATGGCGGCCTGTCCGGCTGGACGCTGCCCATCCAGATGGGTGTGCGGGCCGACCGGATCGAGGATGCGTTCACTGCGCCGCTCGCGCCGGTGGACGTGGCGCCGCCGCCGCCGGCTGCCGAGCCGGCCCGCGCGCAGTTCGGTTATGCGCTGACGCCGCGCCGCAACGAGAGCTTCCTTGCCCTCAACCGCATCCTGTCCGAGGGCGAGCGCGTGCACCGGGCCCGTGCCTCGTTCCAGGCAGGTGGCCGCAGCTTCGACCCGGGCACGTTCATCGTCGAGGCTGGCGCCCAGACGCACGCGCGGCTGGCGGCGCTGGCCCGGGATGTGGGCCTGGAGTTCGTCGCGCTGGACGCGCGGCCGGGCGTCGAGATGACCACCGTCTCGCGTCCCCGCGTGGGCCTGTACCGGCCATGGACTTCGAACATGGACGAAGGCTGGACCCGCTACGTGCTGAACCAGTACGAGTTCGATGTCACGACCCTGCGCAACGCCGACATCCGCGGCGGCGACCTGGCCGGGTACGATGTCATCATTTTCACCGACCAGAACGCGAACAGCATCATGAACGGCCAGGCCCGCTCACCGGTGGAGGAGTACGTGGGCGGCATTGGGGAGGAGGGCGTGAGCGCACTCAGGCGGTACATGGCAAACGGTGGGCGCATCCTCGCCTTCGATGCCGCCACCGAGTTCGCCATGGAGCAGTTCGACCTGCCCGTGCGCAACGCCATCGGCGGGGTCAGCCGCAACGAGCTGTACATCCCCGGCTCGCTCATTCGCATGGACGTGAACACGGCGCACCCCGTCGCCTGGGGCATGCAGGCGGAGGGCGCCGGCTTCTTCCAGGACAGTCGCGCCTTCGAACTGGCACAACCGGGTGCCGCGGAGATCGTGGCGTCGTGGGCGGAGCGGGACCTGCTGCTGAGTGGCTGGGAGATCGGCGCCGAGGAGCACGTGGCGGGACGCGGGGCGGTGGTCCGGGCGCCTGTGGGCCAGGGCGACGTTGTCCTCATTGGCTTCCGGCCCCAGTTCCGGGCGTGGCCAACGGGGACCTACCCGCTGATCTTCAACTCGACGCTCCGCTGAGCTGACCGACGGCGGCGGGTCCACGGGACCCGCTCAAACGGGCGTGGGTGGCAACATAATTGCTACTCACGCCCGTATGCGGTTACGGGACAAGCTATTGGCATGCCTCGCGCCCATCGCGGCGGGGCTGTTTCTCTGTCTGCCAGCCACGGCACAGGATGCCGATCAGGACAGCCTGGCCGCGGGCTCGCCCCGGGTGGAGCGTATCCGGTTCCCGGGAGCGGAGAGCCTGGACGCCGGTGACCTGGCAACGCGCATCCGTACGGAGGAAACGCGGTGCCGGGTCTGGCTGCTGCGGCCGCTGTGCGCCATCACCGACTGGCGGCTGATCCACATCCGCCGGTACCTGGACGCCGAAGAACTGGCGGCTGACGAGGACCGGCTTCACGTCTACTATTTCCAGCGCGGCTTCCGCCACGCGACGGTGAACACGCGCCTGGCGCCCAGGGGCCGGGGCGTGGAGGTCATTTTCGAGGTGGAGGAGGGTCCGCCCACGCTGGTGGAATCCCTCGACGTCGTCCAGACGCGGGACGCCGTGTCGGCCCGGCAGATCCGACGGGCCGACCTGCCCCGTGAGGGTGAGCGGCTGGACCTGGTGCGCCTCACCGACGGCGTCATCCGCCTTACGGACCGGCTGGGCCGGGGCGGCTGGCTGGACGGCGCGGTGCATGACACCGTGGATGTGTCGGCGGACGGACTCCGCGCTGCCGTCCGGGTGGCCATAGACCCCGGGCCGCGTTCAACGCTGGGTGGCCTCGAGGTCGTCGGCAATGAGCGCGTCACTGAGCGCACCATCGCCGACGGCCTGCGCCTGCGGCAGGGACGGACGCTGCGCCTCCAGGATCTTGTCGCCAGCCAGCGCAGCCTGTACGAGTCGAACCTGTTCCACGAAGCGCGTGTCCGTGTGCCGGCACAGACGGACAGCGCCAAGGTCGTGGAGGTCACGGTCCGGGAGGCGCCGCCCCAGTCCGCGCGCATCGGCGGCGGCCTCAACACCATGGAGTTCGTCCAGGCCGAAGCCCGCTACACGAACTACAACTTCTTCGGCGGCGGTCGGCGCGTGGAAGTGCGAGGCACGGTAGGCAACCTGCTCGCGGACGAACTCAGCGGGCGCGGCATCTTCCGCAACGTCCGGCGCGAGAATGCCGGCGGCCTGGATCCTGACGCATTCACCCGCCCGACGTGGCTGGCGAGCATTGACCTCATCCAGCCGTCATTCCGTTCGGCATCGAACACCCTGGGGCTGGCAGTCTTCACCCACCGCAGGATCGTGCCGGGCATTGTCATAGACCGGGGCATCGGCGCGGAACTGTCCGCGACCCGGCGCCTGGATTACCAGACGCCCGTGACCATTGCCTACCGGTACGAACTGGCCGCTCTCGACGCCGGGGAACTCTACTTCTGTGTCAACTACGGCATCTGTGACCTGCCCACCGTGGCGGTGCTCCAGGAACGGCAGCGGCTTTCGCCCGTCCAGGCGAGCTTCATCGCCGACAAGGGCAACGATCCCATCGCACCCACGGACGGCTACCGGATCCGGGTCAATGCGGAGCACGCGTCCGGCATGACCATGTCCGACTTCGCGCACCACCGCCTGTCCGCCGACGCGTCGCTCTATTACCCGCTGGACGTGCACCGCCGCCGGGTGCTCGCCGGCCGGCTGCGCCTCGGTGCCGTCCGGCCGCTGGACGGCGCGGCAGGCACGGGCCTCCTCGGCGACGATGACGGGACTGATCTGGGCCGCGTCCTCCACCCCCGCCGCCGCTTCTACGCCGGGGGCGCCCGCTCCGTGCGGGGCTACACCGAGAACCAGCTGGGGCCGAGAGTGCTTACCGTAAGTCCGGAAGCGCTGCTCGACGACGGCGCCGGGTGCGCCGAGGCACAGATACTGGATGGCTCGTGCGACCCGAATATGCTACCCATCGCTGTTTTTCACCCCCGGCCGGTGGGCGGCCGCAACGTCATCGAGGCGAGCGTCGAGTACCGGTTTCCTCTCCGGGCCAACATCCAGGCCGCTGTCTTCGTGGACGGCGCCAGAGTCGGCGGTCCCGGCGGCTCAGTACCAGGCGGCGCCGTCGCCGCGGTTACGCCCGGCGCGGGTGTGCGCTTCGAGTCGCCCGTCGGCCCCATCCGCGTTGATCTCGGCGTACGGCCGCTGGTGAAGGAGGAACTGCGGGTCGTCACCGAGATGCGAGACGACGATGGCACCGCCCGGCTGGTGCCGCTGGCGCTGCCGCGCACATACGACCCCCTGGGCGGGCGCAGTTTCCTGCGGCAGGTGCTCGGCCGGCTGACACTGCACCTCTCCATCGGCGAGGCCTTCTGATGACCCGCCGGCGCAGGATCGCTGCCTATGCCGGCGCTGGTGTACTGCTGGTGGTCGTCCTGCTGGCGGCTGCGGTCCTCGTCATCACGAACACCGACTGGGGTCGCGAGCGCGTCCGCCTCTTCGCGCTGGACCGCCTCGCCGCTGCCACCGACGGCACCGTCGAGATCCGCCGGATCGAGGGCAACCTCCTGCGGCGCATCTACCTGCTGGACGTGCGCATCGTAGATGAGCAGGGCCGGCCGTTCCTGCAGGCGGATACCATCCGGAGCCGCTTCTCCCTCCGCGGCCTGCTGCGCCAGCGCATCGCCCTCACCAACGTGCGCATGGTACAGGGTGTCGTGATACTCGATGAGCCCCCGGGCGAGGACTGGAATTACGTTCGAATTTTCCGCATCGAGCCGGAAGAGCGGGTGCCGGATACCGCCGTTGGCTGGGGCGACTGGGTCTCCCTGCACAACGTGCAGCTCGTCAACACGCGGATCATGATCCGCTCCGCCTGGGCGCCGCCAGAGGACATCACACCGGAGGAGCGGGCACGAGCCATCGAGCGCGCCCTCAGCGGCGAGATGCGCGACAACATCGTGGCGGTGGAGGGCGGATACCAGAACGTCATGGATTTCCGCCAGCTGCACGCCACCATGCCCGTGATTGTCCCCGCTCACCCCGACTCCGCAGGCATCCCCATCGAGATCAGCCACTTCACGGGCATCGCGCAGCCGTTCCGTCCGCCGGTGGCGCAGGTGGAGGCGCTGGCCGGCAGGTTCCGCCTGGAGCGGGATACGCTGCACTTCACGGATGTCCGGGCGGACCTGCCCGACTCGCGCCTCGCCGTGGCCGGCCTGTATGCCCTGAGTTCGGGGGACCTGCTGCTGCGGATGAATGGGGCACCCATGGCGTTCGACGATATGCGCTGGCTGTACCCCCGGATGCCGGAGGAGGGCGGCGGCGATGTGCGCGTCACCGTGTCGGCGCGGAGCCTGGCCACGCGGATCATCGCCGAGGACATGGACATGGCTGTCGGTGAGGCGACCCTCGAGGGGCGGATCGATGTGACCCTCGGTGACACGCTGCGGCTGGGTGACACAGACGTACGCTTTACGCGTCTGGGCTCCGGCCTCCTCGCCCGCGTCCTGCCGGCCCTGGCGTTCCCGCGGGATGGCGTGTTCACCGGCCGTGCCGCCGTGACCGGGCCGCCTCACGCCCTGGCCATTGATGGCGACGTCACGTTCCATGATGACGCCGGCCCCTCCAGCCGCGTCATTGCCGAGGGAGAACTCGGCGTGCAGCCCCAGCTCCGCTTTGGGGCCATGCACCTGGAGTTCCGGCCGCTGCACGCGCACCTCATTCGTGCGTTCGCCCCTGAGTACCCGCTGCGCGGCGCCATCACCGGCGTTGCCAGCCTCACCGGCACGACGGACCTGCTTCAGCTGCGGTCGGATCTGTTCATTGACGAGCCGGGCGTCGGCCGCAGCCGGATCCTGGCGGCAGGCCGCATGGACCAGAGGCAGGACCTGCGCCTGGACGACGTCGTGGTGCGGATGGATCCCCTGCGCGCCGACCTGCTCAGGGACGCCGTGCCCGAGCTGCCCCGCGGCGCCCTCATCGCCGGCACGGTACGCCTTGACGGCGCGCCCCAGCGCTCCCTTCAGGTGGATGGCGCCATTGCCCTCGACGACCCCGCTTCCGGCACCAGCAATATTGCCGCGCGCGGTGGCATCGAGTTCGGCGACGAACTGCGGCTCAGCGACATGGTGGTGCGCGTGGATCCACTGCGTGTGGACCTGATCCGCGGCTATCAGCCGGAGCTTCCAGCCGGTGCCACCATGGTCGGTTCGGTGCGGCTGGCAGGCGTGCCGTCCCGGGAGCTGCAGGTCGACGGCGACGTCGTCCTCTCCGACCCGGCGTCGGGCGTCAGCGAGTTCGGCGCCACCGGGTTGGTCTCGTTCGGGCGGGAACTCCGCTTCGATGGACTGGGCCTGCGGCTGCACAGTGTGCAGCTCGACCTGCTGCGGCCGTGGGCGCCGGACCTGCCGCCGGGAGGCACGGTGGCAGGCGCCCTCACACTCACGGGCGCTCCTGCCCGCTCCCTCGCGGTGGACGGCGGCATCACGCACGTCGATCCACGGCTGGGCACCAGCCGCTTCGCCCTTGCCGGCGGCCTGGAATTCGGCGATGGCCTGGCATTCCGGAACCTCGACGTCCGCATGGACCCGCTCCAGCTCGCCCTCGTGCGCGGCTTCCTGCCCGACCTGCCCATCGGCGGGGTAGTGGCGGGGCGGGCCGTACTCGATGGCACGCCACAGCGCTTCACCGCCCGCGGCAATGTCGTCCACGATGAGGCCGGCCGCCGGTCCCATGTGGCCGGATCCATGGAGCTCGCCACAGGTCCGGGCGGCTGGGCCGTGGCGGACCTTCAGCTCCAGCCGCTGGACCTGGGAACGGTCGGGCGGTTCGTGCCGGCAGCGGGCCTGCACGGCAGCGTGATGGGTTCGTTCCGCGCCCGTGGTCGCATGGACGACCTGCGTCTCGACGCGGACCTGCGGGTGGCCGGTGGCGGCAGCATTGCGCTGGACGGCTGGATCAATGCCACCGGTTCCGAGCCCGCGTACGATCTCCGCGCTCGCACCGACGCCTTTGACATCGCCGCCGTCACCAGCCGTGCGCCGGCCGTGACATCCCTCACGGGACGCATCGCCGCCGAAGGCCGCGGTACTGACCCGGCCACCATGTCCGCCAGCATCTCGGCGGATCTCGTGGATCTTTCCGTGGACGACGTCGCCGCAGACCGGCTACTGGTGGATGCCCGCATCGACGGCGGCCTCGCGCACTTCGACACCGGCTTCGTGCGCCTGGGCACTGCGGAAGCGCAGGTCAACGGCGCGTTCGGGCTCGCCGCCGGACGTCACGGCGAACTCGCGTTCTCGGTCCGCGCCGACTCGCTGCACGCATTTGCCGGCGCCATGCCCGGCACCCGGGAGGGCGTCCCGCCAGCGCCCACGCGCACACTCCTCGCCGCCGACACGCTGGTGGTGGACACCGCCGCCTTCGCCCGGCCGCAGCAGCCGCTGGAGGAACCGGTACGTCCTGCAGTCACTCCGCGCTATGCCGGCGGCTCCCGGGAGACGGGCACCCTTACCGTCGCCGACATCTCGGCCGCAGTGCGGGAGCCGGAACGACTGGCCCGCGACACCGCCACGGGTGCCCTACCCCAGGGACGGGACGTGCCACTGCCTGCCGTGGCGTTGCAGGATTCGATCGACCTGCCGCGCACCGACACCGTGATCACCCTGGATGTGCCTGCCGACTCCCTGGCGGGAAGCCTCTTTGCCGAAGGCGTGCTCCGGGGCAACATCCACCAGTTCGACGCCGACGGCCACGCGGAAGTGGACGGACTGGTGTTCCGGGGCGCACAGGTGGCCGCGGGAGCCGTAGACTTCGTTGCCCGGGACGTGCGCACTCCCGTGGCCGACGTGGAGGTAGACGGACGATTCGAGGGCGTGCGCGCCGCCGGCGTCGCGTTCGACAGCGTTTCTGTAGAAGGCGGATACCGCGGCGACAGGCACGGCCAGGGTCGGGCTGTCCTCGCGGCGTATCAGGATGACGACACGGATGTGCATGCGGACGTGGCCTTCACTCTGGCGCTGGAGCGGAACGAACTCCGCGTGGCCGACGCCACCATCCGTTTCGACACCACCACCTGGCAGGCGGCTCAGCCCGGCGTCATTGCGTGGGGCGGCGGCGACCTCGAAGTCGAGAGCCTGGAGTTCGTCAGCAATGACGGCGGCAGGATCTTCGTGGACGGCGTGCTGCCCGCTGCGGGCAGCGGCAACTTCGACCTCCAGCTCCGCAACTTCCAGCTCGAGCAGGTCGCCACGCTGCTGCAGCTCGAGGATGACCTGGAAGGCGCCATTGACCTGGACGCCCGCGTCACTGGCACCCGCTCAGCGCCCGTCATCAACGGGACCGGAGAACTGCGCGACGGTCGGCGCAATGGCGGGGAGTTGCCGGATGTCCGGGCCGTTCTCGCGTACGCAGACGAGACCCTCACCGCGGATGCACTGCTGCTGCACGAGGGGCGTACCCTCGCCACTCTGGACGCACGACTGCCCATGGACCTCGCCGTCACCACCACCGGGCCGCGCCTGCTGGACGGGCCGCTGCAGGTGGATATCAGCGCCGACAGCATCCCTGCCGAGATGCTGCCGGCGTTTACCGGCGTGGTGGAGGACACCCGCGGTCGCATCAGCGGCGATATCGCGATCAGGGGCACGTTCTCCCGGCCGTTGATGGAAGGCGTGGCCAACCTCGACCTCGGACGGGCGCGCGTGGTCCCCCTCGGCGTCACCTTCGACGACATCGCCGCAACGCTGACCCTGGACGGCTCCACCATCTCGGTGGACTCAATTGTCGCGTGGGGCGGGGGGCCCGCCCGGGTCACCGGTACGATTGACGTGGCTGACCTGTCAGATCCCGTCTTCGACCTGGTCCTCGACGCCGACAACAGCCGTGTCATCAGCACCGCGGACGTGGAACTCCGAGTGGATGCCGACGTCACCGTGACCGGCGCGCTTTCCGGCCTCCTCGTCCAGGGCGACATCCACGCCCGCAGCGGAACCATTCGCGTGCCGGAACTCGCTGAGCTCGGCCGGACCAATGTCGTAAACCTCGATGACCCCGGTACCTTCGACCGTGACGGTGGCGCGCTGGATGACTTCCAGCCGCTGGAGCCACGGCAGCCCGAGGTCCTGCGCAATGCGACCGTTGATGTGGGAATTGTCATTGACCGGGACGTCTGGGTCCGGTCCACGGAGGCCAATGTAGAGATCTACACGCCGCCCGATATCGGTGCGTTGAGGGTCCAGGCCAACGGAACCGATGGAATTGTCCTGCGCGGGAGCATCAACACCGATCGCGGTGACTATGAATTCATGGGGCGGCGCTTCCGCATGACGCGCGGCGCCATGGCCTTCATGGGCGAGTCGCCCATCAACCCCATCCTGCAGATCGCCGCCGAGCACGAGGTCCGGCTGCCCGGCCGCGAGGCACTGCAGATCCGGATCGTCATCGGGGGCACCATCGACGACCTGGAGATCACCCTCGAAAGTGGCGCGCAACCGCCCATCTCGCAGTCCGATCTGCTGAGCTTCCTCGCGTTCGGACGCGACGCCTCCTCCCTGCTCCAGCAGCAGGGATCCGGGCTGTCCGGCCAGGGCGGCGCGGCCGGCGAGCTGGTCGGCAACATCGCCGGACTGGCCACTCAGCAGCTTACGTCCGTGGCTCTCGAGGCGGCCGTGTCCGAAGTGGAGCGGGAAGTGGCCCGGGAACTGTCCCTGGACATGTTCCGCATCAGTTCCGCTGACGTGCCCGCCGAGGTCTTTACCGGCGGCTACGGCGACATCTTCCGGGCCACCGAGGTCGAGGCCGGTCGCTACCTCCGGCCCCGCCTGTTCCTTGCCGCCCAGGCCCGGGGCGGCAGGCCCGGTCTGCGACTCGAGTATCGCACGCCGCGAGGATACGAGTGGCATGCCGCCTGGCAACCCCGATTCATGCCCGTGGATCCGACCCTCATGGACGTGGCACCCGGCCGGACCACCGTGTTCGGGACGTTCCTGTTCCGGGAGTGGCGCTTCTGACGGCGGCCAGGTCGGTCGTGCCGGTCCGGTGCTTTGTCGGGCGCTGGGATGTCCCCCTCAGCGGCGTGTCAGGTACACCGGCCGCCACTCGTCGTCCACCAGGACGGCCGTGCTCAGACCCTCCCGGTCCACCCGCCCCGCGCGCAGCATACCGCCGCGAAAAACCACACTGTCGCCCGCCAGCTCGTACCTGTCCTGGACCAGCAGTACCTCGCTCGCCCCATCGCCCCGCCTGACGCCCAGCTGCAGCAGGTAGTCCCCTGGCGCGCCCGGTGTGACGTCTCCGAAGTACACGCCGACCAGGTACAGCTCACCGCCGCCGGCAGTGACCAGGAGTTCACGGGATTCATAGGTCCCCCCCAGGCCGGCTTCCGCCGCGGCCGCCGCTGCCGGGTCCAGTCCCGCCGTCGGCGCCGTCACATCAGAACACGCGGCCAGAGCCGGCAGCCCAAGCAGGCATGTCAACATCCGCAGCGCGTTTCGATCCAGCCTGTCTTTCAACATTGTATGGATGTCCCGGGAAAAGCAGCGAGCCCGCCTCGGCGAGTGCGTGCCGGACGTATGTGCAAAAGCGGACCCGAACTGGGCCTGGAGGGGTTAAAGTATTACACAGCAGCGTGTTGGGTGATGAGCGGACGGTCCCAGGTGTCCGACATGGCTGTCCGCCAATCGGTCAACTCTCCGTTCCCGGCCCTGTATCCTGTTGTCACGCCTCATTCTGGCCCCTCAGCGTCCGGAAAACAGGCAGTGTCCGGATCACGAGCGACTGCCACCGTGTAAAAGGGGTTCACATGCCGGTCTGTCAGGGTTACATTACTGTATCTCATTCAATGACAATGCGTTCGGCAATGAGGCCAGAGGGTTCCCCACCGTTGGGGGAGTCACGGAGCGACTGACCTGTAGGTCGATTCTTGGGAGGAATGCGGGTATGCGACGATTGCTGCTCACGGGCCTGATGGCGCTGACATCCGGTGCGCTGGCGACGGCCGCGGAGGCGCGGGAACCCTCGCTGCGCGGGTCGCCGGCGTCCATGCAGGAACAGAATCGGGTGGCGCAGGCCCACGGACTGACGTTCTACCGCACGAGTGGAGAGATCCATGCGGCTGTGGACCGGGGCGAGCTGATCCCGCTGGAAGGCAACGAGGACTATGATGTGGCAGACTTCGTAAGTCATCCCTATGCCCATCCGGCGGCGGTGCTGTTCGTGGAGCGGCTGTCGGCGCAGTACCGATCGGCGTGTGACCAGAAACTGGTGGTGACAAGTGCCGTCCGGCCGTCGAACTCGCAGCCGCGCAACGCCCATCGGCTGTCGGTGCACCCCGCGGGCATGGCGCTGGACCTCCGGGTGAGCGATCGGCAGCCGTGCCGGGCGTGGCTGGAGGGCGCGCTGATGAACCTGGAGCGGGAGGGTGTGCTGAACGGCATCCGCGAACGCAACCCGCCCCACTACCACGTGGCTCTCTACCCGGAGCAGTACCTCGCGTATGTGGCGCCCATGATCGCTGCCGAGGAAGCGGCCAGGGCGGAGGCGGAGGCGCGCGCCGCCGCCGAGCGCGAAGCCGCTGAAGCGGCTGCCGCAGCCGCCGCGGCCGCGGCTCCGCGTATCGTGCAGGGCAGCGCTGGCACGCCATCGCTGCCGGCTGCGCCGGTGATGGCGACGCTGGCATTGCTCGCCGTGCTGCCCCTGAGCCGTCTGGCCCTGCGCCGCGGCTGGCTGCGCCGGATTGTCGGCGAAGCAGCGTCAGGCGAGAATGAGGTGGTCATGGCTCCTGAGGCGGAGACTCGATGACCCACTGGCGGGCCGCGTCGAACGCCGGGTGCAGTACCTCACTCCGGCGGGAATTCACGGCGGCCCGCAGACCTTCCAGTGCCGCGATGATGGCGTCCAGCGCCGGCACGATCTCGCCTGCATTCTCGCAGGCGATTCCCGTCCACATCCGCGGATCGCTTCCGGCCAGCCGCGTCATGTCAGAGCCGCCCGGTCCCAGCTCGCTCCTCGAGTAGCCGGCGTCCCTGAGCACGTGTGCCAGTCCGGTTGCCATCAGTTGCGGCAGGTGGCTCGTCCATGCGACGCGCCGGTCGTGCGCGGCGGCCGTCGTGACCTCCGGAACGGCTCCCAGCTGGTGCCAGAACTCCACCGCCATCCGCAGGGTCCTGTCGCATGCCTCGCGGTCACGGGCGACGGTGGGGTGCTGTTCCGGCGGACAGAGGTAGACAGGCGCGTTGGCGAACAGTCCCGGTCGGGACGCGTGCCAGCCAGAGCGCTCCCTGCCTGTCATCGGGTGTGCGCCGATGAAGCGGTCAGCGAGCCCGGCGTCACTGGCGGCGGTCATGACGCCGGACTTGGTACTGCCCAGGTCCATGACCAGGCGGGCATGGGCGAGGTGCGGCGCAAGGCGGGCCAGCAGGGACGAAGTCGCCTGAACCGGTACGGCCAGGACCACGACGTCAGCGTCGGCCACACCGTCGCCGTCCGGGGAGCCCCGGGCATTGATGACGTGTTCTGCCAGGGCCGCATCCACTGCGGCCTCGTCCGTGTCTGCGCCCCGCACGTGGTGCCCTAGTCCCGCCAGGTCGCGGGCCAGCGAGCCGCCCATCAGGCCCAGGCCGAAGATGGCGACCTTCACATCTCCTCCAGCTGCGCCCGTCGGGACAGGCCGATGACGTGCCAGAAGATGTAACGTACGTCCTCGTCCTCCATGCCCGCCGCGCGAGCCCGCTCGCCGGCCCTGCGGACCACGGCCGCTTCCCGGCGCGGATCCAGTGTCGGCAGTCCTGCGGTAAGCTTCGCCGCACCGACGCGCCGGGCCAGCCGGACCCTCTCGGCCAGCAGGTCGATGATCCGGTCGTCCACTGCTTCGATGGCGGCGCGCAACTCCTCCAGTTCAGGCGGCCAGTCTTCCTCCCCGTTGTCCGTGGCTCCGGGCGGGCGGCTCATGCGGCCGCCTCCTGCGGCGCCGGCACCGTCATGGTGCGGCCAGCCGCCTCGGCGAACGGCACGAGTCGCCTCATGAGGTCGGTGAAGGCCGCGGGCGTCAGGGACTGGTTGCCGTCCGACAGCGCCGTGGACGGCGTCGGATGCACTTCGATGACCAGGCCGTCAGCACCTGCGGCGACCGCGGCAAACGCCAGCGGCGCCACGAGTTCCGCCCTGCCGCCGGCATGGCTCGGATCCACGATGACCGGCAGATGCGTCTCCGCCTTCAGCACGGGGATGGCCGCAATGTCCAGCGTGTTGCGCGTCGCCGTCTCGTATGTGCGGATGCCGCGCTCGCACAGAATCACGTCCCGGTTGCCCTGCGCCATCACGTACTCCGCGGCCATCAGGAGTTCCTCCACCGTGGCCGCCAGGCCGCGCTTGAGCAGGACAGGCCGCTGCACCCGTCCGACTTCCGACAGCAGCGCGAAGTTCTGCATGTTGCGCGCACCGATCTGCAGCACGTCCGCGTGCTCCGCCACCAGCTCTACCTGCCGCGTGTCCATTACCTCCGTGACCACCGGCATGCCCGTCTCCGCGCGCACCTCCGCCAGCAGCCGCAACGCATGCTCCCCCAATCCCTGGAATGCATAGGGCGACGTGCGTGGCTTGAACGCGCCGCCGCGCAGCAGACCGGCGCCTGCCGCCGCCACGGCGTGCGCGCACTCGAACAGCATGTCCCTGCCCTCCACCGAGCACGGGCCCGCAATTACGGCCAGGCCCGCGCCGCCGATCTGGCCGCTGTCGCCGGCACCCGTGCGGACCACCGTGCGCCCGATGGCAAACGCCGTGGATACCAGACGGTACGGCTTCAGTACCGGGGTGACGCTCTCCACCCCCGGCAGGCTCAGCAGCGCTACCTCCTGGAGCAGGCTTTCGTCGCCGATGCAGCCGATGATCGTGCGTTGCTCTCCCCGGGATATGTGGGTACGCATCCCCAGCATTTCGACGCGTTCCCGGATCTGGTCCAGCTCGCCCTCGCTGACGTTCGGGCGGGTCACGATGATCATGCTTGCCTCTCTCCTGGTTTCATGCGACACAAAAAAAGGCGGCCCGTGGGATTTCCCACGGGCCGCCCGGCATCCTGGAGCTCTGCGCGCTACCGCCGCGCACGCCTCCGGAACCGGCCCGTGGAACGGGTCGGCCAATAATACGTATAGGCGTAGCTGCTCAGGTGCGCGCTCATGACTGCACAGTAGCAGCAGGTACCCCCGCTGTCAATCTTCCCGCCGCTGGCATGAGCGTTGCCCCTCTGTCACGGCTCAGCCACGCAGTCACCCGGACGCAGGAGGCAGTATGAATCAGCACACCGAACTCAGTGACACGTCCACCACAGAGGCACACGCCAACGGCGGTTCTGAACACTGGGCCGGAAGGAACCTCAGGCGCGCCGCCGACCGGTTGTCCGAGGACGGCACCGGGCGCGACGTGCTGCTGCGGGCGGCGGACACCGTGGAGGCACTGGAAGAGAAGCTGCCCCAGTTGTTCAGCCGTGAAGGCCTGGACGATCTGGAGCGGAACGTCCGCGATCACCCGTTCGCGGCCATGGCCGTTGCTGTGGGCGCTGGCTTCCTGCTGGAGCGAACGCACATCGTCCAGGCCGTGGTGGGTGGCCTGGCCAGCGGCGGCGGGGCCCTGGCCGGGGCGGCGTTCTCGCGCGGTCATCGGCACGGCACGGCGGCGGAGGACCAGCTCCTGGCGTGGCTCAATGATGCATACGCCATGGAGATGGCGCAGATCCCGATCCTCGAGAACCATGCGGAGGACGCGCGGCGGGAACCGGACGTCAGGGACCGGCATCTCGAGCACCTGCGGGAGACGAAGCAGCACGCCCGGGATATCAGGCGCTGTATTGCGCACCTGGGGGAGAAGCCGTCCGTCACGAAGAAGGCCATCGGCCGGGTGACCGGCGCCATGGAGAGTGTTGCCACAGAGCCGTTCCAGGATGAGCTGATGAAGAACGCCCTCATGGATTACGCGGCGGAACACTTCGAGATCGCCTGCTACCGGTCCCTCATCGCCGCCGCGAAGGAAGCGGGCCACCCGAAGATCGCGCGGGTCTGCGAGCAGATCCTGGAAGAGGAGGAAGCGATGGCGGAGTGGCTGCAGGATCACCTGGTGCCGACAGTCCACCGCACACTGGCCTCACACCACTAGTCCGTACCCGGCAATGCCGGCAGGCGGTGGGGAACAGCAGCGCCGCTCAGCGTCGCTGCTGTTCCAGCAACTGCCTCAGCGAGTCGATGGCGGCGTTGTGCGCGGCTGTGGTGGCCGCGCACTCATCGCGTTCGACCTGCAGTTCCGAGACACGTGCGTCCCACGCCGCAGCCGAGTCGTTGTAGACCCGGAACGCATCCATGTAGACGGCGTAGCTGTCCGCCGGCACGCCGCGTGGGTCGAGTCCTTCCATGTCGCGAACGCGCGTTCGCGCCGAGTCCAGCCAGTCGCTGTAGGCCAGGAGTTCCCCCTGTGTCCCGGCCAGCGCCGCGTGACAGGAGTCCGTGGCCGTGCGCAGGTCCGCGATGACCTCGCGCATGGCCTCAATGGCGCCAGTATGCCGGAACGTTCGGGCCACGGTCAGCAGGCCGGCCGCGATAATGGCGGAGGTCACCAGCGCCAGGACCAGATAACGTCGTCTCATGGGCCGAAGATCATCGCATTGCGACCGTGACGTCAAGCGCCCGCGTGCCGGGCACGGCGGTCTTCCGCAAGCCGGCCCGGCGGTTGCCCGCAAGCCGGCCCGGCGGTTGCCCGCATCCGTGAGCGTGCCGATCTTCCGGGACAACGTCAGCCAGTAATGTCCCGATCCGTGATTCAGCAGAGTGAACGTCCTGAACGTCAGCGGCCTGCGTAAGGCATTCGGCGGCCGCACCATATTCGATGGCGTGTCCTTCTCCGTGAATGAGGGTGAGAAGGTCGGCTTCATCGGCGCCAACGGCTCCGGGAAGTCCACACTGTTCCGCATCGTTGCCGGCGAAGAGGGCGCGGATGCGGGCGACATCGCCATCCGCCGTGGCGTTCGCGTAGGCTACCTGGCGCAGGAGCCGACCTTCACAGCCGGGCAGCAGATCACGGACGCCGTGGCCGAGGGGCGCCCCGAACTCCGGCAGGCGCTGGCGGCTTACGAGGACGTGACCCGCCGCCTCTCCGCGCCCCACGGTGACCATGACACCCTGGTCCACCGTCAGGCTGATCTCGCCGCGACGCTGGACCGGCTCGGTGGCTGGGACTGGATGCACCGTGTCGAGTCCATGCTGACGCGCCTCGGCGTGCACGACTGGGACCGCACCGTGGATGACCTGAGCGGCGGCGAAGCCAAGCGTGTCGCCATGGCCCGTGCGCTACTCGCGCAACCGGACCTGCTGCTGCTGGACGAGCCCACCAACCATCTGGACGCCGATACGGTGCTCTTCCTGGAGGAGTACCTGATGGACTACGCCGGCGCCGTCATGCTCATCACCCACGACCGTTACTTCCTGGACCGCGTCGTGGACCGCATGATCGAGGTGTCCACGGGTCAGCTCAACTCGTTCGACGGCGGCTACACCGAGTACCTGGAGGCATCGGCCGCCCGGACGGAGCGCCAGGCGGTGGTGGACGCACGACGTCGCAAGCTCATCGAGCAGGAGTTGGACTGGGCCCGTCGTTCACCACCCGCACGCACCGGCAAGCAGCGAGCGCGTATCCAGCGGGCGAAATCGCTGGAGTCCGAGTCGGAGACGTACCGCGCCCAGCGTGCCCGGGAAATGCGGCTGCAAGCCCCCGAGACCACGCGCCTCGGCCGCACCGTGCTGAACCTGCACGGCGTTTCCAAGTCATACGACGATCGCACGCTCATCAGGAACTTCTCCACCATCATGCGCGCCGGTGAACGTATCGGCATCATCGGTCCCAACGGGGCGGGGAAGACGACGCTGCTGCGCATCATCCTGGGCGAGGAAGCCGCTGATGCGGGGGAAGTCGAGCTCGGGGTCAACACCCGCATCGCGTACTACGACCAGCAGCGGGCGGAACTGAACCCCGAGGTCTCCGTGTATGAGGCCGCCGGCAACACCGACTGGGTGGAGATCGCCGGCCGGCGCACGCACCTGCGCAGCTACCTGGAGGATTTCCTTTTCCCTACGGAGCGCCAGCAGCAGAAGGTGGGCAGCCTGTCCGGCGGCGAGCGTAACCGCCTGATGCTGGCGAAGCTGCTCATGCAGCCCGCCAACCTGCTCATCCTCGACGAACCCACCAATGACCTGGATCTTGTCACCCTGCAGGTGCTGGAGGCCGCCATCGCCGATTACCCCGGCTGCGTCCTCATGGTCACCCACGACCGCTTCTTCCTCGACAAGATCGCCACCGCCCTCTTCGTCTTCGAGGGCGACGGCGTAGTCCACAGGCACGAGGGCAACTTCGAGCTGTACCGTCGCCTCAGGGAGCAGAAGGAGGCCGCTGCAGCCGCTGAAGCCGCAGCCGGGACAACCCGTGCATCCGGGCCAGGGTCCGGCGCCGCGTCTGCGCGCACAGGACAGGGCGGCGGCACGCAGTCCGGCGCCGCATCGGCGAGCGGCGGCCCCCCCAGCGCTGCACAGGCCGATGCGCCCCGGAAACTGACATGGAAGGAGGCCCGGGAGCTGGAAGGGCTGGAGGATCGCATCATGGCCGCCGAAGCCACGCGCGACGAACTCGCCGCTCGCCTCGCAGATCCGGACCTGTACCAGGACGCCGCCGCCGCCGCCGAGACCAACGCCGCCTATCAGGCGGCCGTCGCGGACGTCGAGGCGCTGTACGCCCGCTGGACTGAACTGGAGGAGCGACGTGCTTCCGGCGACTGATTCACTCCCGGG
>DATHVP010000009.1:0-65608 GCA_035461245.1 Longimicrobiales bacterium
CCAGCGCAGCTTGGTTCGAAGGCGGTTGACTAGCTCCCTGGACGCTGCCGCAGCTTTCGTAGGAAGGCAAGGAAGGTAGGAGCCGGGCGTGGCCAGTTACTGGCTTGTGATTGAGGTGCATGCGGTGCTGGCAGCGGAACCCGCATCAGATAACTGACTAGTGCCGCTGCGGCTGCTGCGCAGCCTTGCCCTTCGGGACATGCCTCCGCTCGGTCGCCGGCCCGCTGGCGCGGTCCGGCTCGGTCGCTCCGGCACGTCGGCACTCGTATCACGTTAGGCGCCACGAGGCACGCTGCCGGTGCTGATCACGTTCAGCGCTGCGTTGAGATTGTGCCTGTCTCGTCTTGGGCGGTTCGAGCTGCGGGACGCAATCAACCTGGCGGGCTACGGAACGCTCGCGGCTGAAGACGCCGTGCTTCGTTCCGGACGATCTGGAGCTTTATCACGATGAGGCCGGTGGCCGCTCGCGTTCCGCGCAGTTGGCCCGGAGCAATGCCTGGCCGAGCAATGCCCGCGTGTCTCGCACCGCCTAACTGGATGATTGCCGCTACGCGGCTGCGCTGCAGCCGCTGGCCGCCGGTGATGAGGGAGCGGTCTATCGAGTAGACCATGGGCCGGCGGTCAGCCGCGTCGCTCCGCTCCGCGGCCGCCGGCAATCACTGTACGTTAGCCGCCATGAGACTAGTATGCGTATGGAAGCAGTGTTCCGCGCCGAGACAGCGTTTCCGCTGGATCAGAGGAAGGTGATCGTTGTGCAAGGGAGAATCGTCGAGGGATCAGTGCGAGCGGGAATGTTCTTGCACATCCCATTCAACCCCGCAGTAAAGATGACGGCTCGCATAGATTCCGTAGAGTATATCGATCACCAGATCGGTGGCGAGTCCAGTATCGGCCTGTGTCTCAAGTACGAGGACACTCTTCACCGCAATGTCCTTCTCGGGCTGAACATTGGAGCAGAAGACCTGGTCGTTTCTGATGAAGGCGAGGACTAGGCGAAGAAGTCTCACGGCGGCTAACTGACTAGTGCCGCTGCGGTCGCTGCGCTCCCTTGCCCTTCGGGACATGCCTGCGCTCGGTCGCCGGTCCGCTGCGCGCACCGGCTCGGTCGCTTCGGCACGTCGGCACTCGTATCACGTTAGGCGCCATTTGACCCCGGGACAACTCAATCCCAAATTGCAGCCATGACCATCGATACGGCAGTTCTGGCCGACCTCTGCAAGCGGAATGACATTGTTCGTCTACGCGTGTTCGGGTCATTCGCACGGGGTGACGAAGCCGCCCAGTCGGATCTTGATCTGATCGCCGATTTCGGGAGCAGGAAAAGCCTACTGGATCTGGTCAGGATCCAAAGGGAGTTTTCCGAGCAGCTGGGTCTCCCCGTCGACCTTCTCACCGAAGGCGCGCTTAGTCCCTATCTCCGGGATCGGATTCTGGGTGAGGCGCGAGTGATATATGACCGAGCTGCGTGATGACGGCGTATTCGTCAGCCACATCCGCGACGCTATCGACCGCATCTCCTCATATGTACAGGGCGTAAGTGAAGCAGAGTTCATGAGCGCGCCCCTGATCCAGGATGCTGTAATTCGCCAGATCCAGATTGTTGGGGAAGCAGCCAAGAAGCTCTCTTCCACATACATCGACAAAAGCCCCAGTATCCCATGGAAGGACATTGCCGGCATGCGTGATAAGCTGGTGCATGACTACATGGGAGTGGACCTGGCTGCTGTATGGGATACAGCAACGCGGGATATTCCAAATCTGAAGATCGAACTTGAGCGCGTGGGCAGTTCAGATGCGGGGTCAAACAGCGCCTAACTGACGGTTACCGCTGCGGTCGCTTCGCTCCCTTGCCCTTCGGGACATGCCTCCGCTCAGGCGCCGGATCGCTATCGCTCACCGGCTTCCTCGCTGCGGCACGTCGGCACTCATATCTCGTTATGTGAAAGCCTCCTATTCAGGCGCTTTTGATCAAATTCGCGATTGGCAATAGATTAGGGCATGAGTTCGAGACCATTAGACACGACGGACGAGGGGTGGTCCCTTCAACGAGACGCCCAGGCGCGGCTAGGTGGAGAGGGCCGGGTGCGAACCGCGATCGAACTGAGTGAAGCAGTTCGGGAAATGCAGCTTCAGGGTCTTCTTGCCCGGAACGCGTCTTGGAGCCGCGCCGACGCGGTGCGCTGGCTTCTACAAGTTCAGTTGAACCAGCCAGTCGATAGAACTTGAGCCTTACTGAGTTTCTGAGCCGGATTGCCCGCTGCTTGGGGGATGCGGATGTTCCGTTCATGCTGACGGGATCGCTGGCTGCGGCGTTTTACGGGACGCCACGGGCAACCCAGGATGTAGACCTCGTCATCAATCCCGATCGGCCGCAGTTGGAGCGGCTCGTCGAACTGCTTAGTGCTAGCGGCCTGTATGTGAGCCCTGAGGCCGCGGCAGAGGCTTTCGAGCGAGGGGGTCAGTTCAACGCAATTGACGTTGAGACGGGCTGGAAGGCGGATATGATCGTTCGTAAGGGGCGAGAGTTCAGCCAAAGAGAGTTCGAGCGCCGTCGACCCAAGCAGTTGTTCGGAGTAGAGGTGTCGCTTGCCACTGTCGAGGATCTGATCATCGCGAAGCTTGAATGGAGTGAGCTAGGTGATTCCGAGTTGCAACGGCGCGACATTCAGCAGTTGATCGAGGCGACTGGTGATTCGCTGGATTATTCCTATCTGCGGAAGTGGATCGCCGATCTCGGCCTCGAAGGTGCCTGGGCCAAGCTGCACAAGGGAACCGACCGCTGACCAGCGGATCGCACGCGCCTTCACATAACTGATGAGTGCCGCTGCGGCTGCTACGCAGCCTTGCCCTTCGGACATGCCTGCGCTGCGCTCCGGCACGTCGGCACTCACAGTACGTTATAGGACATTGGGCTCCGCCCGGTCAGAGGTAATGATATGGAAGACAAAGATTTAGCAGGTGTTCTCGAATTTCTGAGAAACGCTGAGCGTCTCAAAGATGTCAATCGATCCTCGTGGACTGGCGGCGGCAGTCCGGAGAGCGTGGCTGCCCATACATGGCGGCTGTGCCTGATGGCGACGGTCCTCGCACCTGAGTTCCCGGAGTTGGACGCTGGAAAGCTGCTGAAGATGTGCATCGTTCATGACTTGGGAGAGGCACTGAGCGGCGATGTCCCGGCCGTGGACCAGGATCCGTCAGCACCCAAGTCGGATTCGGAGCGTTTAGACCTGCAACAGCTTCTCGAGCCTCTCCCAGCCCAGATCGCAGCAGGCCTGCTAGAACTATGGGACGAGTACGAAGGCGCAGCCTCGCCCGAAGCTAGAATCGCAAAGGCGTTGGACAAGTTGGAGACGATAATGCAGCACAACCAAGGCGCCAATCCAGCGTCGTTCAACTACGAGTTCAACTTGGATTACGGCGCGCGCTATACTTCAGTGCACCCGCTTACGCGGCGGATACGAGCGCTGCTCGATGAAGACACTCGCCGGCGGATGGTGGAGAGAAGCAACGAGCCCTGATAAGTGGGTGCATTGTCAAATACCCAACATCCGATAACTGATTAGTGCCGCTGCGGCTGCGTCGCAGCCTTGCCCTTCAGGACATGCCTCCGCTAGATCGCCGGTCCGCTGCGCGGCCCGGCTTCCTCGCTCCGGCGCGTCGGCAACCGTATCTCGTTATCGGGCATTGCTCCCGCACAGCAGAGCTTGGTCGCCAACTTGACAATATGTCAGGCCTGACATGTCGTACCGTATGCCATCTTCGGATCGGCCGCTCGTCTGGCTGCACGGAGAAGTGCGGACCCCACCCCTGTTATCGGCTGCTCGAATCGAGGCGGGAGTGTTGCTCGGACGGCTCCAGCGAGGCGAGAAGCTGGGACTGCCGCACTCTAGGCCAATGCCGTCCATCGGTCGGAGGTGCCATGAGTTTGAGGATCCAGGATGAGGATTCGATCTGGAGGATCGTCTATCGCGTTGATGCCGATTCGATTGTCATTGCGGACGTGTTCAAGAAGAAGACTCAAGCCACCCCCAAGCACGTGATCGATGCCTGTCAGCGACGGCTGCGGGAGTATGACAAGCTGAGCCGAGGATGACATGGAAAGGGACAAGCAGCAGCGCCTGAAGAACGCGGGCTGGAAGATCGGAGATGCCGCGGTTTTCCTGGAACTGTCGGCCGAAGAGGCGGAGTACGTAGCGCTCAAGCTGGCGCTCAGTTCCACCTTGAAGGAGCGGCGTTCGGGCAGCGGCCTTTCCCAGGCGGCCTTGGCAAAGAAGCTAGGCTCGAGCCAGTCCAGGGTGGCGAAGATGGAGGCGAGCGATCCGACGGTGTCGGTCGACCTGCTGATCCGCGGATTGCTGGCTACTGGCGCATCGAGGTCGGACATCGCCTCGGCGATAGCGGGGCCCAAGCCTAAGAGGGGCCGCAGGGCCACCAGCCGGAGCAACACCCGATAACTGATTAGTGCCGCTGCGGCTGCTTCGCAGCCTTGCCCTTCGGGACATGCCTACGCTCGGTCGCTCCGGGCACGTCGGCAACCGTATCTCGTTATCTGCCATAGGTCCGCGAGCGATAGCGGAAGGGCGTGAAAGAGCGCCTGGAGGTGATTACATTGTGATTACCACTAGGGAGACGCTATGAAAGCCAAGATCATCAGAATCGGCAACTCGCAGGGAATTCGAATCCCGAAGCCGCTCCTGGAGCAGACCGGGCTCACGGAGGATGTGGAACTCGAGGTGCGAGCCGATGAAATCGTTATCCGGTCAGCGAGGGCGGTCCGTGCCGGCTGGGGCGCTGCATTTCAGAGCATGGCCGAAGCAGGTGACGATGAGCTGCTCGAGGAACTGACCGAGACCGATTGGGATCGCGAGGAGTGGGAATGGTAGTATCCCGCTTCGACGTATTCCTCGTGAACCTCGATCCGACGGTTGGCAGCGATATCAGGAAGACGCGCCCCTGCGTGGTCATTTCGCCAGATGAGATGAACCGGTTCATACGAACGGTCATCGTCGCGCCCTTGACCTCGAAAGGTCGGCGCTACCCGACACGAGTTGATTGCCGCTTCGACAAGAAGGACGGCCAGGTCGTGCTGGATCAGATCCGGACTGTCGACAAGGCGCGACTCATCAAGAAATTGGGGCGATGTCGCGGCGCATGAGGAGGACGTGCGCAGCGCTGGCTTTGCAGTCGCATGTATCATACAGAGGCACGGTGACTGCTGGCAGGACTCGCGCTTCGATGTGGTGGAGATGACGTTCGGCGCAGGGGATCGGAAGGCACCGTGGTAGAGTTCTCCCACTGTGATCGCGCTGATGCACTGGTCTTCGCGTGGAATGGATACCAAGCGAACATTTGACTACTGGTGTTGTCGATATGATGCCGACTTTCATACAGACTGAGCGTCTTGCGATGCGGCGGTGGCAGCTCAGTGACGTGGATCATGTATTGGCGTATGCGCAGGATCCAGAATGGTCACGGTTCCTCCATGCCCTTCCTTCGCCGTACGAGCGGCGCCACGCTGAGGAATTCGTCGCACGGCAAGTGCTCCTGGATCCGAGGTCGCATCCGTCGTGGGCCGTCGTACTGGACGGAGTGGTTATAGGTGGGATCAACCTGCGGCTGCGCCAGGAACACCGGCTTGGAGAGCTAGGGTACTCCTTGGCGCGCCCGCACTGGAGTCGAGGGTATACAACGGAGGCCGCTCGGGCGGTGGTTGATGCAGCATTTCGCACCGACACCGAGTTGAACCGGATCCGTGCGTTCGCTGATGCACGGAACACGGCATCCCAAAGAGTGATGGAGAAGATCGGAATGACGAAAGAGGGAACGCTCAGGCAGAACCGCATCGAACGTGGGACGCTCATCGATGAAGCCTGGTGGGGTATGCTGCGGAGTGAGTGGCAGTAGCGGCGCTGCCCGGGTACGGAACCGCCGGCCGGAAGAAGGAATTTTTACAGTGCTCGCTACTGGATCGAATATTTCAGCGGGGTCCGGGCAGTTGAGTCGCGTTGGCGAAGCCGCCAGGAAACTCTCGCCGTCGTACATCGAAGCCAGCCCGAGCAAGTGACGTCCGGACCATACCCAGGGAGACTGCGCCATGGACGAGAATCCAGACAAGGCAGAAGCGTTCGCGGCAGCCGCCGGCCGAATAGCGGAAGCGCTCGACTCGGGGGACGAGGCCACTCGGGAGATAAGGTCACGCTCAGAAGGAGGCAACATGCGGCCGGGATCGAGGCGACATGACGAAACTGACGTCGAACTGGGTCGGGAGTGTGGGTACCATCAATGACAGGACCAATCCGTGAGACCGTGACCGTGCCCGTCGCCGTGGACCGGGCCTTCGAGCATTTCGTCCGTCACCTGGGTACCTGGTGGCCCCGGGAGTACACGTGGTCACAGGATGTGCTCGAGGAAATCGGGGTCGAGCCCCGGAAGGACGGGCGTTGCTACGAGATCGGGCCGCACGGGTTCCGCTGCGACTGGGGCAGGATCGTGGCATGGGACCCGCCCCATCGGCTGGTGTTCCTGTGGCAGATCGGTCCTGATCGCACGCCGCAGCCGGACCCGGCCAGGGCGAGCGAGGTCGATGTACGATTCGTCGAAACAGGAACCGACGCCACGCGGGTGGAACTGGAGCACCGGGATTTCGGGCGACACGGGCGGGACAGCGACGCTTATCGTGATGGCCTGGCCGCGCCGCAGGGCTGGCCATACATACTGGAGCGGTTCACTGGCAGCGTGCAGTAGTCACCGGGCCCGGGGCCTCCCGGCGTACCCCTTGCAACTCCGACACGCATGACCGACGAACGTCACCTCGGCGATGACGATGACGAACCCGACTCCCGCGGCGACAAGAACGACCTCGCCGAGCAGCGCACCGGCTGGGCCCAGGAGCGAACCCTCCTTGCCAAGGAGAGAACTTTCGCCGCCTGGATCCGGACCGGACTGGCCGCATTTGCCGTAGGGTTCGGCGTAGCAGAACTCCTGGGGGAGGTCGGGCCACCCTGGCTCGCCAGCAGCATCGGCGTCGCCCTCATCTCCGCCGGCGGCGCCATTGTCGTCATCGGGTTCACCAACTACAGACGCGCCCTGGACCGCCTGGAGGAACACGGCGTCCGCGGCCTGCCCGTCTGGGCCATGGGCATACTCGCCTTTGTCCTGGTACTGGTCGCCGCGGCCGGCGTGGCCCTGGTCGTCAGTCGCTGAGACATGGGGCGGGTCCAGACCTGGCGCAAAGCGAGCACATGACGGTCAAGCGCATGGACAACGTCGGCATCGTCGTAGAAGATATGGATGCCGCCGTTGATTTCTTTACTGAACTGGGCCTTGAACTCGAGGGGCGGCGCCCCATCGAGGGCGACTGGGCCGATGCCGTCACTGGACTGCGGGGCATGCGCGTCGAAATTGCCATGATGAGGACGCCGGACGGCCACAGCCGACTCGAGCTGTCACGGTTCCTCGCGCCGTCGGCGGCTGCCGATCACCGCCGCGCCCCGGTGAACGCGCTCGGCTACCTGCGCGTCCTCATCGGGCTCGCCGAGGAGCTGGGGCAGCAGACCTCCCGTTGAGCTCGCCTGCGAAGGGATCGACGATGCTGCTCGTGCTGGCCATGCTCCTGCTGACGTCAGGCTGTGCGTCCGGACGTGCCGACGCAGCACGCGTATGGCCACCGGATCTGCCTCCGCCCGAGGGCGAGCTGGTCATCCTTGGTGATATCGTTCTCGACGGCTTCGTCTTCCTGCCTGAAGACTACGCCGCATTGGGCGTAGTGGATGTTGACACCGTCGCCCCGAGCCGGGCAGTACTTCGCTGGGGCGAAGTGGCACGCCATGGTGCGGTGATTCTGCGGACGAACCTGAGTGGCAGTGACAGCGACCTGCATGGTCGGATGCCGCAGATAGACGCGCTGCTCAGGTGGTTCAGTGCACGTGATCCCGCGCCGCCGCCATCAATCCTCATTAGTCCACCGCCACCCGCGGACGAACCCGTTTTCGTTGTGGACGGGCTGGTCATGGGCCTGCAGCGGGCGCTCGCAGAAACAGGCGACAGGCGGATAGGCTTGATCTACGTGGCGAGAGGTGAGCGCGCTGCGGCGCCCTATGGCCGACGCGCGTGGTATGGCCTGGTCATCGTTACGACAGAGCGGATGTAGCGCGCCCCCATCTGTGGCCAGGCTCGCACGGGCGCCCGATCCCCCGCCCCACAGGCAAAGAGGCCCAGCAGCCGTACCCAGCTGCAGGGCCTCCTCATTTCCTTCATGGGCGCAGGAGGACTCGAACCTCCGACCTCACGGATGTGAACCGTGCGCTCTAACCAACTGAGCTATGCGCCCCTGACGCCTGCCAAAGAGGGAGCCGACCTGCGGATCCCGGGAAGCCCCCTCCCCGTTCACCTGACCGTCTCCCTCCTGAATACCCCCACGGGGAATCGAACCCCGGTTTTCGCGCTGAGAACGCGACGTCCTGGGCCACTAGACGATGGGGGCCAAGTCCGAGCCTTGAAATATACCAATAAGGACGGGCTGGTCAACCCCGCATTCCGCGGACCCTGAGCCCTGCCGCCGGTGCGTGCGGGCCCTGCCGGGCGCCGGGGTTGACGCGCCGCAAAATTGGATACATCTATATGGTTACGCCCGCTGTGCCAACGGCGGGACCGCGACGTACGTCGTACCACTACCAGACATACCACGTTCCGAAGCTGCGAGCCGGCCATCCCCGTGCCGGGCGTCCAGCCTTCGGGCATGGCCGCGAAGGAGCGAGCCATCCGCCGACCATCACGCTGGTCCTGGCGCCGCCGGGTCGTCCCTCTGTTTCTCCTCGCCCTTGCGACGGGTCCGACTGTCGTTGACGAAGCCGCGGCACAGCAGCCGCAGCAGCAACCGGCGTCGTGGGGCAGCAACATCGCCCCGCCGGCGCCGATCCTGGGGCTGAACGACGCTCGTCCCATCCTGCCCCTGGAGTTCAGCCGGGCCTGGCTGAAGAAGGTGGAGGCGGTAAAGCTGCGTCGTCAGGAGCTGCTGGCCACCGGCGAACTGGACGGCCTCACGCCGGATCAGCTGGCGGAGCAGGGCGCCGCCCTTTCGGGCCGGCTGCGCATCCCCGTGATTCCCGTGCGCTACGCGGACGTGCCGGTCCCCTTCGGCGAGGACGCGTTGCGCGAGCGCCTGTTCGGCAACAGCCAGGGCGACACCCTATCCTTCGCGGACTACTGGGACGAGGTCTCCGGCGGGCTGCTGCAGGTGGAGGGCGAGGTGGCGCCCTGGGTGACGCTGCGTCGTCCGGCCCGCCACTATCTGCCGGCGGAGCAGTTCGGCTGGTCGGCGTTCGGGCGGGTGGCGGAACTCCGCGCCGAGGCGCTGGCCGCGGCGGCCGAACTCATTGATTTCGCCCAGTTCGACAATGACGGCCCTGACGGGATCCCGAATTCCGGGGACGACGACGGCTACGTGGACTTCGTCGCCATTCTCTACGCCCTGCCCTGCCAGGGCGACACCCGTGCCGGTGCCATCTGGCCGCACCGTGCGGCCATGCCGCCGCTGGAGACGACGACCATCGGCGCCGATGGCGAGCCCATCCGTATTGCCGACTATGTCATCATCCCGGCCATGGACCCCGTGACGTGCGGGCCCACGACCATCGGCGTGCTGGCCCATGAGACGGGCCATGCCCTGGGGCTGCCGGACCTGTACGACTACGACGGCTCGTCGCAGGGCATCGGGGCCTGGGGCCTCATGGGCACCGGCAGCCATGCCACGCACTACTCGCCGGCCCACCTGTCGGCGTGGGAAAAGGCGCAGCTCGGCTGGGTCACCGTGTCGTGGCTGGCGCAGGCGGACTCGGCGGTGGCCATGGCACCGGTTCAGGAAAGTCGCACCGTGTTCCGTTTCGATGGCGACGGCGACGAGTACTACCTCATCGAGAACCGGCAGCGGCGGGGCTCCGACCGTTTCCTGCCCGGCAGTGGCATGCTGGTCTGGCACGTGGACCCCGAGCGGGCGGAGCTGGGCGCGTGGAACTCCGACGAACGGCGGGCGGCGGTCAGTCTCATCGAGGCCGACGGCCGCGGCGACCTGGCGCGAGGCAGACAGGCAGACGCCGGCGACCCGTTCCCGGGGAAGTCGGAACGCGACTGGTTCCGCACGCTGAGCGCCGGCGGCCTGCAGTTCACCCGACTGGAAGAGGAAGAGGGGACGGGCGTGGTCACCGGCCACCTCCTGGCGGGCGAACCACTGCCTGCCATCGTGGCCGATCCCGGCTGGCTGCGCCTGACGGCGCTGGCCGGAGGCCACGCTGTCCGCCAGGTCATCGAGATCCGCCGCCTGGGCGATGCCACGCAGGAATGGGAATCCCGGCACCGGGCGTCCTGGCTGGACGTGGAGCGGACGGGCGACACGCTGGTGCTTACGGCGGACCCCGCCGGGTTGTCGGCGGGCACGTACGCGGACGAGATCCTGATCCTCGATGAGGCAGGCGACAGCGCCGTGTCCGTCGCCGTCCACTTCTACCTCGCGACGCCGGGCGTCGGGCAGATCATTGCCACGGAGCTTCCGTGGAGCTGGGGCGTCGCCGTGCGTGGCGGCCGGATCCTCCAGGCCAGCTACGGTTGGGACCAGCTCGGCCTGCGGCCGCGCCCCCGGGTGCTCCAGCTGTGGGAGGGCGACCGCCACCCGCGCACACTGGCGCGGCTGGCCGCCGACGCACTGTACGCGCCCATCATCGACCCGCGCGACGACGCGACGTTCGTGCTGGCCCGGGCCCGGGACGGCAACTTCCTGTACCAGATCCGCGGCAACGGCGATGCGCACATCATTGCCACGCGCATCGGGACCCAGCCCGCGTATGGCGCGGCAATCCTGCCCGACGGCAGTGTTGCCGTGGCCCAGTGGGACGGGGCCATCAGCCATGTCCGGCGGGACGGCAGTGTGCACCCGTGGATGGCGCTGGGCACGAACATCTACCAGATCGCCAGCGATTACGAGGGCAACCTGTTCGCCGCGGCATGGTCCGGCGACGTCATCCGCATCGCGCCGGACGGTACGCGCCGCATCATCGAGACGGGCTTCGGCCCCGGCCGGCTCGTGACGGTGACGACGACGCCGTCCGGCGATGTCATCGCTGCGGAACGTGGCGGGCAGGGCAGGATCCTGAGCTTCGCGCCGGACGGGCGCCGGGACGTGGTCTACCACAGCCCCGGCGCCCGGTACTATGGCCTGGCGGTGGACGACGGGTTTCTGTTTGCCCTGGACCTGACCCAGCGGCACCTGCTCCGGATCCCGCTGCCGCCGCAGCCGCCTGTCGTCGCCCTCTCCGGAGCCGGCAGGGACCCGTAGCCGCACCGGGCACCGGCCCGCGTAGGGCGTCGTCGTCGCCCCGGGCTATCCCGCCGTGAGCAGGAACAGCCCGGCCGCCGCCCAGCAGTAGTACGCGAAGACGTAGAAGTTCTGGCGCCGCAGCAGTGCAACGAACACGGTGATGGCCAGGATGCCGCTGAGCCCCGCGGCGACGCCGCCCGCCAGCAGCGGCGCCAACCCGATCTCCGTGCCTGCCTCCCCGATCTCCGGCAGCATCAGCACCGCCGCCCCCGCAATGGCGGGGATGGACATGAGGAACGAGAACTCCGCCGCCTTGACGGGATCAATGCGTCGCCACAAGCCCGTGAGCACTGTGCTGCCTGAGCGGGAGATGCCCGGCAGGATGGCCATGGACTGGGCGATGCCCATGAGCAGGGCAGCCCACCAGGACGGCTCCTGCTGCACCTCCTTCGGCGCCGTCACGCGCGCCGCCGTGAACAGCAGCGCCTCCGCTCCCAGCACGGCCAGGAAGGGCACCACCGTACCCGCCCACGCGGCAATGGCCGCGGCCACCAGCAGCGGCAGCCAGTCGTACGGCCATGGCCGGGTCATGCCCCGGGCCCAGCGGCTGCTCCACACGAAGCTGCCCGTCACCAGGATCATGGTCGCCGCGAAAACCGGATCGTCGAAGCGCGTTTCGAACCAGTCTTTCAGCGTAAAGCCCACCACCACCGCGGGGATGGTCGCCACCACGATCTTCAGCACGTAGGGCCAGGTGCTCTGCTCCGCCCGGCCCACCATGCCCAGGATGAGTTCGACAATGCGTGCCCTGTAGACGACGACGACGGAGATGAGCGTCGCCACATGAACGGACACCTCGAAGAGGATGCCGGGCACCTCCAGTCCCAGCAGCGCACCGCCGATGACCAGGTGCCCCGAACTCGAGACCGGGAAGAACTCCGTCAGCCCCTGCACCACCCCCAGCACGATCGCTTCCCAGACGCTCAACCCAATCCTCCACCAAGTGACAACCCGCTCAAATCGCCCGTCACGCGTTCGCCCGTCACGCGTCGCCCGCCTCGAGCCGTTCGATCACGCCCCAGGCCAGCAGCGGCACCATGATCTCGTGGTGTCCCGTGATCTGGTAGCCCTTCCCGCCGCCCGTCCGCGTCGGCCGCTCCACGACATTGACGCGCGGCCGATAGTGCCGCGTCATGTCCAGGTCGGCGGCGACGAATGCACGTGGCGCGCCAGCGTGCACGTTGCGGCTCACCGTCAGCGCCTTGAGGAAGACCTCGGGCATGATGACCGACGACCCGATGTTCAGCACTACGCCGCCCTCCAGCCGGGGCAGGTGCCCGGCCAGCCGGCGGAAGTCAGTCATGCTCGTGGCGCCGATGGCGGCGCCGTCGGCGGCAGGGTGCTGGTGTATGATCTCCGCGCCCAGCGCCGCGTGCACGGTGAAGTGGATACCGTGCCGCCGCGCTGCCAGCAGGAGTGACAGCTCCGGGTTCGCCAGCGACCCGGCCGACTCCAGCGCCACGGCCAGGGACTCGCCCAGGCCGAGGCCCTGGGCATGGCCCCGGGTGATGGCCTCGTTCATTTCCCGGCCGGTCTCCTCCGCCATGCCGAACGTGCCATCCCGCAGACCCGCCTCCACGTCCTCACTGGTGCCGCCCCAGCGGGTCACCTCGTAGTCGTGGATCACTGCGGAGCCATTGGACGCCAGGTGCGTGATGACGCCCCGTCGCACGAGTTCAATGAGGACCGGCGCCAGCCCGGTCTTCACCACGTGACCGCCCAGCATGAACACGACGGCGGCGCCGCTGCGCCGGGCCGCCACCAGGGCGTCTATGACCGCGAGCAGGCTGCGCGCCTCCAGGATGTCCGGCAACGAGTCGAGGAACGCGCCGAAGTCACGACGATCGCCCGGCGGCTGGGCGAAGTCCCGGGCACTGACCTTGTTCGTACGATGCGACAACGGCACCGTCCGGACACGGGCCGGATCGATGCCGTCGCTGAGACCGCGCCTTGTCTCGTCGCTCATGTCCGCGTTGTCTCGTTCGCGCTCCGTTCGCCGCCGCCCGTCGAGCCCCGGGCCGGGCCGTCCGATCCGCCATCGGACCCGCCAGTGGCACCGTCGGGCGCTTCGCCACCGCCGGACGCCTGGCCGCCGGCGTCAGCTTCGCCCGTGCCACCTTCCCCGGCGGCTGACTCACCGTCGCCACTGCCGTCCGGCCGGCGACGGCGTCGCCGGCCGCCTCTGCGGCCGCCCCGGCGACGGCGCTTCTTCTCGCCCCCGCCGCCCGCCCCGCCCGCTTCCTGACCCTCGCCCTCAGGGCCCGTGGCGCCCTCCCCGCCGGCGCCACCGTCACTGGCGTCGTCCCGGGCATCAGGCGCATCGGTGCCTGCGTTCTCTGCCTGCTGCTGCCCGCCTTCGCTGCCGCGCCCGGAACCGCCCCGCCGGCGGCGACGTCGGCGCCGCTTGCGCTGCTGGCCCTCCCCCGCGCCTGCGGTGGCGTCATGCCCCGGATTATCGGCCGCGCCGGCCGCGATGCCCGCCACGCCTGCATCAGTGGCGTCTGCTGACGTGATCTGTTGCTGATCCTCCGCCGGCGTCGCCGCCTCCGCCGGGCGAGGCTGCCGCTGCCGGCGGGGCCGGTCCGGGCCGCCGGCCTGACCGCGATCCCGTCGCGGCGCATCGCCGCTGCCGCCGGCCTGGCCGCCACCGCCCTGACCCGTCCGGCTGCGGCCGCTGCGGGCCTGGACCTCGCCTCGCGCCCGGCCGTCCCGCGGACGACTCTCCCGGGTCCGGCCCTCGCCCCGGCTGCGGTCCCGCCCTGCCCTGGCACCCGAGCCGCCCTGCTGCGCCTGCCGGCCGTTGCCGGTGCCGTTGCCTGCCCGGGCGGCCTCCTCCCGGGCCCGGTGGGCCGCCGCCACCATCCTGTCCAGTTCCTCCACCGGCACCAGATCCGTCGGCGCGGCGTCGCGCATCATGGCACGGACCTGCATGGCGGCGGCCAGCGGCTTCTCCCGGCTGGGCCGCTGCCGCCGGTCACCCCGGTCCTCGACCTCCACCACGTCCACGCGGCGGGCATGGGGCAGCACCGCCCGGAGCAGCTCGGCATGGCCGGCCCATCCGTCATAGCGCAGCAGCCGCTCCGCGCCTCGCTCCTCGATGGCCCGCTTCACGGAATGCAGCCGGTACGCGCGGTAGCCGTCGAACGGCGTGACCACGCCCTCCGGCCATTCCTGGCGACGGGCGAAGAACCCGGACAGGCGCCGGGCGAAACGGCGCAGGGCCGGCTCACTGCCCTTCTTCACCTTGATGCCTACCGCCACGTCGGCGCCGGCCTCCATGCGCTTGAGCAGTGGAACCAGGTCGTCGGGCTCCTCGGAGAAGTCGGCCTGCAGCGTGATGATGACGTCCCGCTTCGGGTACTCGGAGCGACGCGCTGCCTCCCGGATCAGCATCTCCAGGCATGCTGCGTGACCCTGCTGCCGCTCGGTGCGCACGACCGTCAGCGGCAGGACGCGCGTATACGGTTCCAGCACGTCGCGAGTCTTGTCGGTGGACGCGTCGTCGGCTACCAGCAGCTGGTAGTCGCGAGGGTAGTCCGTCAGCACCTGCCGCAGCTTCCAGAGGACGACGCCGACCGTCTGCTGCTCGTTATGTGTGGGAATGCAGATATAAATCAACTGTGGCCCTTGATTCCTGTGTCAAAGGACAACCTCAACTATACCGCCGTCGGACTGGCCGGTTCCTGACCGGCGTGCCGCGGTGGTTCCCGCCAGCGGCGGTGCTGCCATAGGTACTGCTCGGGGTGCGCCCGGACGGCCGCCTCCAGTGATTGCACCCACGACGTCGTCACCCGGCGAACGTCAGCTTCCATGTCGCCCGTGGGCGTCGTATCCACCTGGTCCAGCGTGATCTCGTAACTGCCATCGGCCTGGCGCAGGCAGACCGCCAGGTACATGGGCGCCGCCGTGCGCAGCGCCATGACCGCCGGCCCCCGGAACGTGGCCGCAGGCCGGCCGAAGAAGGGCACCCAGATCCCCGCACCGGAATGCTGGTCCGCCGCCAGCGCAACGACCTGACCGTCCCGCAGTGCGCGCAGGGACGCCCGTGTCGCGTTGGCAAAGTCGATGACCCTCAGGCCCAACCGCGCCCGCGCCGCCATGATCCGTTCATAGAACAGCGGGTTCGATGCCCGCTTCGCTACGGCGGCGACATTGTAATCCCGCGCCGCCACCGCGGCACCTCCAATCTCCCAGTTGCCCAGGTGGCCGGTAACAATGACCAGACCGCGGCCTTCCTCATAATGCGCCCGGGCCGGCGCCTCGTCCACGATCCGCGTGCGCTCCAGCACGTCGTCCCGGGACATCCACGACAGGCGCAGCATGGCCAGCGTTTCCCGACCTAGATGGCCGTACGACGCCTCCGCCGTCCGCCGCACCCACTCGGCGGACGCCTCCGGGAACGCCAGGCGCAGGTTCCGCTCCGCCACGTCCCGCTTGATGCCCAGACGGTGGCCCAGGCGGCCCAGCCGCCAGGCCAGTCCCTGCGCGCGGCCCTCCGGCAGCGCACGTACGCCGGCAATGCCGGCGCGGAACGCACCATACTCCAGCCGATGCTGTAGCCTGACCTTCTCTGCCAAATCTCCTGTCCGGCCGCGGGATCCGCCCTTTCGCGTGCACGGGCGACCGCCATAAAATGCACGTTTCGACCCTTCAGAGGAAGGCGCCGCCCCGCCGGCCGCCATCCGGACCCGCGCCGCCGAGGCCCATCCGCATGCTCCTGCTGGCAATAGCCATCGTCGCTTCCATCGCCGCCATCGTGTTCGCCGCGCTGTTCATCCAGTACCGCCGCCGGCTGTACTTCGAGCAGGGCCGCGACACCGGAGGCACCATCCGCACCGTGGAACTGGACGAGTTCGACGACGTGTTCCGACAGACCGACCTGGGACCAACGCTCGAGGCCGAGGTCCGTTTCGTCGGCAGCGGCCGGGGCGTGCCCGGCGGCACCAGTGACCGGGAGGCGTGGATCCTCGCGACGCTGGCAAAGGGACGTCGCACGATGTTCGAGTTCGGCACGGCCACCGGCAAGACCACCTACCTGCTGGCCAGGAACAGCCCGGACGACGCTCGCGTCCACACCATTACCCTGCCGCCGGACGCCCTCGCCCAGTACGACGCCGGCGTGTCCGACAGCGGCCTGGCCGAGCGGAAGGCCCGCGAGGAGTCCGTCTTCACCACGTTCCTCTACACTGGCACGGACGTCGAGCCGAAGGTGGAGCAACTCTACGGCGATTCGAAGGCCCTGGACGCCACCCCCTGGGCCGGCCGCTGCGACCTCATCTTCGTCGACGGCTCCCACGCATATTCCTACGTGAAGAGCGATACCGAGAAGGCGCTGCGCATGATCGCCCCCGGCGGCGTCATCCTCTGGCACGACTACCAGCCGCTGCGCCGCTCCGTCCGCGACGTGTGCAGGGCCCTGGACGAAGTGGCAGGCACCGTCCCCCTGGTGCGCCTCAGCAGGACGACGCTGGTGGCATATCGCGCCCCCGAATAGCGCGGCGCGCATCCGCGGCGCTGAGTCACTGCCTGGCCTTTGCGCCCGCCGAATGCGGCGCGGCCCTCACCCCGCCGCGGTCCGGCTGTCAACCTGAAGTTGGTAGAGTTCCCGGTATAGCCCACCGGCCTCGAGCAACTCCAAATGCGTGCCGCGCTGCACGATCCTGCCGTGCTCCATTACCAGGATCTGGTCGGCGTCGAGCACCGTGGCGAGCCGGTGGGCGATGACGAAGACAGTGCGGCCCTCCAGCAGGCGCTGCACGGCCTCCTGGACCAGCCGTTCCGACTGCGAATCGAGGGCGGACGTCGCCTCGTCGAAGATGAGGAGGGGCGGGTCCCGCAGGATGGCCCGGGCAATGGCGATGCGCTGCCGCTGGCCGCCGGAGAGGCGGGTGCCCCGCTCACCGAGCACGGTGTCATACCCGTCGGGCAGCTGCGCGATGAACTCGTGGGCATTGGCCGCCCGCGCTGCCCGCTCCACGTCCTCCGCGCTCGCACCTGGCAGCGCATACGCGATGTTCGAACGCACTGTGTCATGGAACAGCACGGTCTCCTGCGTGACGATGCCCAGGTGCGTCCGCAGCGAGCGCGGGCTGATCTCGCGCAGGTCCACGCCGTCGATGGTGATGCTGCCGGCGGTGGGATCGTAGAAGCGGGCGAGCAGGTCGATGAGTGTGCTCTTGCCGGCACCGCTGGGGCCAACCAGCGCCACCACCTGGCCCGGCTGCGCCGACAGGCTGATGCCTCGCAGGACGGGCTCACCGGTGACGTACTCGAACGCGACGTCGTCGAACCGGATCTCCCGGGTGATGCCCGGGAACTCGCGCAGCGACGGCCCGTCCACGATCTCCACGGGCGTGTCCAGGAAGCCGAAGATGCGGTCCGCCGCCGCCAGCGCCGGCTGCACGATGCTGGGGAACTTGGACAGCCACTTCGCCGGCTGGTACAGCTTCAGGCTCAGGGCCAGGAACAGGATGAAGCCGTCAGCGCCGATGGTGCCGTCCACCAGCACCATGCGCCCGCCGTACCACAGGATCAGCACGGTGCCCAGCGCGCCCATGGTCTCCGACAGCGGGCTGGCCAGCGCCCGGACCCGCTCCGTCTGGACGACTGCGCGGAAGTAGCCCTGCGTCAGGGCACGGAACCGGCCCGCCTCGAAGCGTTCCGCCGCCGCTGCCTTCACCTGCCTTACCCCGGACACCGTCTCCTGCAGGTGCGACGCGACCTCGCCGCCCATCTCCAGCACCCGCCGGTCACCGCGCCGCAGCGGGCGCAGCAGGTGCCGCCAGATGACGAACGTCAGTGGCATCACCACCAGCGCCAGCAGCGTGAGCTGCCACGAGGTGATAAGCAGCACATACACGGCGATGATCACCTGCAGCACGGAGGTGATGAACGTCGCCATGTTGTTGGTCAGAAGTGAGCGGAGCAGGTCCGTGTCGCTGGTGAGGCGGTTCATGATCTGGCCGGTGCGGGTGCGGCCGTAGAACCGCAGGTCCAGCTCCAGCGCGTGCTCGTAGACCTCGTTGCGCAGGTCCCGAGTGACCGACTGCTCCAGCTTCGCCACCAGGTAGTGGCGCAGGTAGTCAAACACGTTCTTCAGCATGAACACGACAAAGACCGCCACACTCAGCACGGTCAGGACATGCATCGGTTCCGCGTCCGCCGGGATCAGCCGGCCCAGCGTGTTGTCCAGCAGCCAGCCCACCTGCGAGCCGGCGCCGAAGAAGTCGATATCGCCGCCGCGGAACAGCGTGCCCACGAACGGGGCCAGCATGACGAAGCTGAACGTGTCCAGCGCCGCGAACATGAGCGCCGAGAGCAGGGCCCCCGTCAGCAGCAGGCGGTACGGCGCCAGGTAACGGAGCAGCCGCAGATAGAGCCGCACCCTACCCCTCCCGCCGCCCGCAGTATGTCGCCCGCCTCATGTCGCCCGCCCCACGTCGCCCGCCTCATGTCGCTTCACCCGCTCCACGCCTTCCAGCACCATCTCGACGGTGATGCGGTCCATGCCGTCGGACCGGTACCCCGCCGCCGGGCCGTAGTCCTCGCCAGCGAACTTCGCGTAGCCGTCCACGACCTGCCACGGCCGGCGGTACGGCCCATAGCGCTTCGGGTTCGTGTAGCCGTACAGGCCCACCACCGGCCGGTCCAGTGCCCGGGCGGCATGCAGCGGACCGGTGTCCGGGCTGACCACCAGCGACGAGCCATCCAGCAGCCAGAGCAGTCGCCGCACGTCATTGGCCAGCGCGTCCACCGGCTGGGCCCGCGTGTCCAGCAGGATCTGCGCGGCGGCGGCCTTTTCCGCCGCGGACGGCCCGCCCAGCAGCACGGTGCGGTAACCGTAGTCGGCCTCCAGCACCTCCAGCAGCCGGGCGTAGCGTTCAGGTGCCCAGTTCTTCGCCGTCTTGCTGGTCCCGACGACAACGCCGCACATGGGCCGGTCCAGCCCGTCCAGGAACTCGCGCTGGGCCACTCGCTCGGCGTCCGTCAGCGGCAGCCGCCACTCCACGGGTTCCGGGTTGATCCCGAGGTGCTGGATGAACTCGAAGTACTGGTCCTGTACGTGGCCGGGCGGGCGGGGCGGAATGCGGTGCGTCGTGAACAGCCAGTTCATGTCCCGGGCCCGCTTCCGGTCGAAGCCCAGCTTCACGTCGGCCCGCGCAATGGACGTGAGCAGTCCGGCCTTCAGGTAGACCTGCAGGTTGATGAGCAGGTCGAAGCGCCGGCCGGCGAGGGCCTTCGACGCGCCGCTGAACGAGCGCAGGGCGTCCGTACCGCGGCGGCGGTGGAACAGGATGAACTCATCCACGTTCTCATGGCCCTGCACCAGCATGTGGGGGACCGGCTGGATCAGCCACGTAATGCGCGAGTCCGGCCAGTGCCGCTTCAAGGCGTTCACCACCGGCAGCACGTGCACGGCATCGCCCAGCGCACTCAGCATGACGATGAGGATCTCCCGGGGCTGCCCGACCTGCAGCGTCATGCGCCGGTGACCCCTGCGGCGAAGGCCCGCAACTCGTCGGCGGTGGCATGGACACCGGACGCGGATTCCAGCTTGCGCCGGGATCGGTGCAGCCGCTCGAGCATCCGGCGGCGTGCGACGTCGTCCACGGCACCATCCCGGACGACCGCACGATCCAGGTCGAGCAGGTACGCTTCCGGCGTCGCACTGTCCCCGGCCTGTACCAGGATGTTGCGCAGGTTGATGTCGGCGTGGACGACGCCGGCGCCAAAGGCGCGGCGCAGCAGGCTGCCCGCAGCCCGCCAGGCCGCCACGCGCTCGCCGGCATCGCCCCGGTCGGGGCCGAGCACGGCGTCCGCCAGGTCCTTGGCGCCGGGGATCAGGCGGGTGGCCAGGTCGGCGCGGTACAACGCGCCGTCATCGTAGACGACCGCGGCCACGATCTCCGGCGTGGGCACTCCCCTGTCCCGTGCCGCGTGGCTGGCCCGCAGCTCCGTGAGCGGCCGGGCATCACCCAGGCGGACGTAGCGGTCGCGCAGGAGCCGGGCAACCATGCCACCGCGGCGGTAGTGGCGAACCACCCACTGGTCGCCACCGGCAGCCACTGCGTATGCCGCCGCGCGGCCGCGGAACTCCCTGGCGTCCGGCCGGGTCGCGGCCCAGTCGTGCAGTGTGCCGGCCGTGCGAATGGCGTCCAGTACCGTGGACATGGCTGTCGGTAGTGCGACAACCAGGGCATGGCCCTCACGTTCAGTGGCGTAACCCGGCGGCAGGCCTGCCGGCACCTTCGCGGTGGCAGCCGTCACTTCCGCCGGTAGACCGCCACGCGCAGCGGTGGCTCGATAGTGAAGTTGAAGTAGAAGCGGTTGGCGCCGTCCACGACATGAGTCGTCTGCGTGTGCCGCGTCTTCGGATAGTCAACGCCCGACTCGCTCTCGACCAGGACCACGCCATCGCCGGCCGATGTCTCCACGGCCCGGAGCTGCTGCTCCAGTGACACCAGCAGGGCCGCCTCCGCCTCCGACTGGACATCGCCTTCGGCGGCTGCCGAGAGCTCGTGCGTTTCGACCTTGTCGTACGTCTCGAAGAATTCGTCCGTCGCCAGCGACCACTCGTTGTCCCGCCGGAACCCGATCTCGTTCATGGCGTGGGCCTCGAAGTTCGGCTCCACGCTCTGCACCTTCGTGCCGTACTTCCGTACGATCACACGCCACCTCCCCATGCTGTGTCCGGTTCGGCGGATATTATAGCACGATGACGTACTGGAACCACTCCGCCACGGGCTGGCCATCCCGGCGGGCGGGATTGAAGACCCAGTCCGCAGCCTGGCGGATGAGGCGGTTGTCAAAGCCACGGTCGCCGGACGAGGGCGACAGCCGCGTGGAATCGGAGACTACCCTGCCCCGCTCACTCACGAAGACGTAAACCGTCACCGTGTTGCCCCGTACCCGCGCCGGCCGGTCGCTGGGCGGCAGGATCAGCCCCCGCGGCGTCGGCGCCGTCACCCGCGACGTACCCTCCTCGCCGGTCCCACCCGAACCTGCGCCCGTGCCGGTCTGCGTGCCGGGACCCTGCGCCTGGCCCTGACCCTGGCCCGCCGACGGGGCCTGGCCCAGCGGGGCGGGCGAGGCCGGCGGACGGGGCGGTTCTTCAGGCTCCGGCTGCGGGTCGACAATGGCATCCGGCACCGGGACGGGGATGATGGCCTCCTCCGGCGCCGGTGGCGGCTGCAGCATGCGCAAGGCGACGATCTCCATGCCACCGCCGGCAGCGGCGCGGTCATCCTCGTCATCCGGCCCCGCCGCGGACTGGGGCACGTCCGGGATTACCGGCGCCTGCCGGAACAGCAGCAGCGCGGCTGCATGGAACAACAGGGACGCCAGCAGGGCCCACCGGAGTGAGCGGTCCCAGCGGCGCCTCAGTGTTTCCCAGCGGCGTGGCGTCGTCTCGTTCATGAATTCAGGATACCCCGTCGTCGCCCGATTGTCCCGCCCTCCGGCACCCATACGCACCCTGCCGGACAGGGTTTCTCCGGGAGGACACCGGCTGTCCCCGCAGCGGGACGGGGGCCGGCGGAAAGCAAGCCAGGTATACCGTCCAACGCGGCAGGGGCCGGCAACTTGACAGCGCCGGCGTGCAAGCCGCGAGCCGGGCACGTAGGTTTGGCTGCATGGTCTACGATCTAGCCATCATCGGCGGCGGCATCAACGGCACGGGCATCGCCCGGGACGCCGCGTTGCGCGGGCTGTCCGTGGCGCTGTTCGAGCGGGAGGACTGGGGCGCCGGCACCACTGGCGCGTCCACCCGGATGATCCACGGCGGCGTGCGCTACCTGCTCTACGACATCCCGACGACCCGCATATCGTCCCAGGACGCAGGCCGCATCCGCCGCATCGCGCCGCACCTGACCTGGCGCATCCCGTTCCTGTGGCCGCTGTATCCGGGCGGTCGCTTCATGCGCGAGGCGACGGAGGCGTTCCTGTCGGCCTATGACGTCCACGCCGTCCACAAGGGCGGCCTGCAGCATGCCCGCCTGAACGCCGATGAGGCCCGCCAGCTCGAGCCCGGCCTCGCCGACGACGTGCAGGGCGCGCTGACGCTGGACGAGTGGGGCTGCGACACCTTCCGCCTCGCCGCCCTCAACGCCCAGGACGCCCGGGAACACGGCGCCGATGTGCACACCCATACCGAGGTCACAGGCGTGCTGCGCAGCGGCCGTGACGTCCGCGGCGTCCGCGTCCGCGACCGTATCACCGGCGCCGAGCGCGACGTCGAGGCCCGCGTCGTCATGAACGCCGGCGGACCGTGGGTGCCGGGTGTGGCTGAACTCGCCGGCGTCAGCGTGCCCATGCGGCCGGGCAAGGGCATACACGTCACCTTCGAGCGCCGCATCGGCAACTACGGCCTGATCCTCGAGGGCGTGGACGGCCGTACCATGTTCCTCGTGCCCCACGGCGCCGAGACCATCGTCGGCACCACCGATACCGACTACTACGGCGACGCCGCCCACGTCGACCTGAGCATCACCCGGGACGAGGTGGAGTACGTCATCGAGGCCGCCGCCCGGGCCCTGCCCCAGGCCCGCCACTGGCGCCCGCTGCGGGCATGGGCGGGCATCCGCAACACCATCTTCGAGTGGGGGGTAGGCTCCGATGACCTGTCCCGCCGGCATGAGGTGCTCAACCACGGCGAGCGCGACGGCGTGGGCGGCCTCCTCTCCGTGGTGGGCGGCAAGCTCGCCGCCTACCGCATCCAGGCCGAGGAGGCCGTGGACGCCGTGCTGGACCAGCTCGACCGGCCGCCCGTACCCTGCACCACCGGCGACCGGCCGCTGCCCGGCGGCGGGGATGTGCCGGACTTCACCGCGCTGGGGGCGGAGATCCCGCTGCCGGCCGCCGTCCTCGAGCGTGTCTGGCGGCGGGTGGGCAGCCGGGTTCAGCGCATGTTCGCCGATGCCGGCCCCGACGACCTGGCGCCCGTGTGCCGCAGCGAGATGGTGACGGCGGCGGAGATACGGTATGCCGTCGAGGTGGAAGGCTGTCGCACGCTGGAGGACCTGTTCCGTCACTGCCATGTGGGCGCCGGCAGTTGTGACGGCAGCGATTGCGCCGCCCCTGCCGCGCAGATCCTGATGGAGTTGCTGGACTGGCCGCCGCAGCGCTACCTCGACGAGGTGGAGGCGTTCCGGCAGGCGCGCTGGATCCAGCGCCGTCCCGTCCTGCACGGTGCGCAGCTCGCTGCTGAAGAGGTCCGGCGTTACGGCTGAGGCAGGTGCTGCGGCATGGCTGTGCACGCGGCGGCAGGGCCACCGCTGCCTGCGGCGCCGCCCATCAGCGTCGCAGCGGCGGCGGGAACGAGCCCAGCAGCCAGACGGGATCTTCAGTGCGGCCCCAGCGCCATATCTCGAAGTGCAGGTGCGGACCGGTAGCGTTGCCGGTGGCACCCACGGCGCCAATGACGTCGCCGCCGCGGACCCGTTGGCCGGCGCTCACGTCGATGCGCGACATGTGCGCATACAGCGTGCGTACGTTGCGGCCGTGACGGATGACGACGCTGAGGCCGTAGCCGCCCCACGCGCCGGCGTGTTCCACGCGCCCGTTCTTCATCGCGCGGATGGGCGTGCCTGTGGGCGCGGCGACATCCACGCCGTGGTGCATGTCGGGCGACCAGCCCCGCAGTCTTACGCCGTACGGCGACGTCATCACGCCCTCGACCGGCCAGCGCGGGATGGAACACGCGCTCATCGCCACAAGCGCAATGACCAGCGGCAATAACTGCTTCAAGGATTCCCTGCCCGGTGTTTGTGCGGCGACGTCATCATGTCGCGCTGCCGTCGCATGGCAGCCGCCAGGTGGGACAATGCGGCATTGCCGCTCGATTGCGCAAACTCTACCTTGACCTCAGACCTTCCTCCGACAGGATTCGCAATGTCACAGGAACCTGTTCCCGGCCGTCCCCGCTCCCGCCGCAAGTCAGGCGGCGTCCGGTTGCGCCCGTCGCCCAAGGGCCGGGCCGTGGATGAGCGCGCACTGGCGGACGTCAGGACACTTCTGGGCGACGAGCCGCGCAGGCCGGACCTGCTCATCGAGCACCTGCATCGCATCCAGGACGCTCACGGTTGCCTTACCGCCGCGCACCTGACCGCCCTGGCCCACGAACTGGCGCTGGCGCCGGCGGAGGTCTACGAAGTCGCCACGTTCTACCATCACTTCGACATCGTGAAGGATGGCGACGCACCGCCGCCCGAGCTGACGGTGCGCGTCTGCGAGTCGGTGGCGTGCCACATGAACGGCGCGGACGAGATGCTGGCCGCGCTGCGGCAGCGCCTGGGCGACGGCATTCGCGTGATTGCGGCGCCGTGCGTGGGCCGGTGTGACAGTGCCCCCGTCGCCGTGGTCGGCCGCCGGCCGGTGGACCACGCCACCGTGGACGTGGTGGCGGAAGCAGCACAGGCGGCACGGACGGATGCGGCACGGACGGAGCCGGAACTGCCGTCGTACACGGCGTACGGCGCCTACCGGGACGCCGGCGGCTACCGCGCCCTCGCCGCATGCGTCGGTGGCGAGCGGGATGCGGACGACGTGATGGCTGCCGTGGACGCCGCCGGCCTCCGCGGTCTCGGCGGCGCCGGTTTCCCGACGGCGCAGAAGTGGCGTTTCGTGCGGCAGGAACCGGGGCCCCGCGTCGTCGCCATCAACGCGGACGAGGGCGAGCCCGGCACGTTCAAGGACCGGTACTGCCTGGAGACGGACCCGCACCGGGTCCTGGAGGGCATGCTCATCGCCGCCTGGGTCGTGGGCGCCGACGACGTATTCTTCTACCTGCGCGACGAGTACGCCGCCTGCCGCGCCATCCTGACCCGCGAGATTGCCGCACTGCAGGCCGACCCGACTTGCGCCCTGCCCCGCGTACACATTCGGCGCTGCGCAGGGGCGTACATCTGCGGCGAGGAGACGGCCCTCATTGAGAGCATCGAGGGCAAGCGCGGCGAGCCGCGGCTGCGACCGCCGTTCCCTGCGCAGGCCGGCGTCTTCGGCCGCCCGACGCTGGTGCAGAACGTGGAGTCGGTGTACTGGCTGCGCAGCATCCTGGACGACGGTGCCGGGACGTTTGCCGACCAGGACCGGGCCGGCCACCGGGGCGTGCGCCTCTATTCGGTGAGCGGCCGCGTGGCACGGCCCGGCGTCTACCGCGCCGCCAACGGCATCACCGTCCGCGAACTCATTGGCCTGGCCGGCGGCATGAGTGCCGGCCACGAGTTCTATGGCTACCTCCCGGGCGGCGCGTCCGGCGGCATCCTGCCGGCATCGCTGGGCGATGTGCCGCTGGACTTCCGGTCGCTGGACGAGTACGGCTGCTTCATCGGCTCAGCCGCCGTCGTCGTGCTGTCGCGGCATGACCGTGCCCGGGACATCGCCCACAACCTCATGCACTTCTTCGCCCACGAGTCGTGCGGCAAGTGCACGCCGTGCCGGGTCGGCACCGCGAAGGCCGAGAAGCTCATGCGCAACACGGACTGGAACCTGCCCGTGCTGCAGGACCTGGCCGACGTCATGAACGACGCGTCCATCTGCGGACTCGGCCAGGCCGCGCCGAACCCGCTGCGCAGCATCGAGCGCTTCTTCGCCCATGAACTGCACGAACTCGCGCCCACCACGGAGGCGTCATGAGCGGTATTGACGGACACGTGACGGACGCGCCGCTGGCCGAGGCCAGCCGGCCGGACCGCAGTGCGAATCCGGTGGGACCGCAGGGCAGCGAGACGTCAGTTACGCGCCTCGAACGGCGCCTGGGCTGGAACCGGCTGGGCGAGTACGACGGCGAGTCTGTCACGTTCACGCTGGACGGCACGGAGATCGTCGCGCGCGCCGGCGAGACCATCCTCCAGGCCGCGGAACGGCACGGCATCGAGATCCCGCACCTGTGCTACACCGAGGGCATGCGGCCCGACGGCAACTGCCGGGCATGCGTCGTCGAGGTGGACGGCGAGCGCGTGCTCGCGCCATCGTGCTGCCGCCGACCCACCGACGGCATGAACGTGAAGGCCGGCAGCGAACGCGCGCTCAGGTCGCAGCGCCTCGTCGTGGAGATGCTGCTCTCGGACACCCCCATCACGCCCCACGACCCCGACTCGGAACTGGTGTACTGGGCCGACCGCCTGGGCATCAGCACCACGCGGTTCCCCCAGCGCGAACAGCCGCCGCCGGACTTCACCCACGCCGGCATCGAGGTCCGGCTGGACGCGTGCATCCAGTGCACGCGCTGCGTCCGTGCGTGCCGCGAGGTGCAGGTCAATGACGTCATCGGTTACGCGTTCCGCGGTCATGACTCGAAGATCGTCTTCGACCTGGACGATCCCATGGGCGAGAGCACATGTGTTGCGTGTGGCGAATGCGTGCAGGCGTGCCCGACGGGCGCGCTGCTGCCGTCCCTGCCCGCCGTTGTCGCAGGCGAGATGATGCACCGCGAGACGCGGCCCGCCGCCGATCACGGACCCATGGTGGACGCGTCAGCCGCCAGCAGGTCCGACGCCGGCTCCGGAAACGGCAGGGCAGAACACCCGCCGGCGCGTCTCGTGCCCCTGGTCCAGCTCAACGGCCACACCGCCCCCGCCGCCGGCTGGGCGAAATCCACGTCCGACGTTGCCTCGCTCTGCCCCTACTGCGGTGTCGGCTGCCAGACCACGTTCCATGTCGCCGATGACCGCATCCTCCGCGTCAGCGGCCGGGATGGTCCGTCGAACCACGAGCGGTTGTGCGTGAAGGGCCGGTTCGGCTTTGACTACGTGCACCATCCGCAGCGGCTGCTGAAGCCGCTCATCCGTCGCAACGACGTGCCGAAGGATGCGCACCACCTCGTGGACCCGGGCGACCCACTGAGCGCGTTCCGGGAGGCCACGTGGGAGGAGGCCCTCGACCTGGCGGCGTCAAGGCTGCGCGCCATCCGTGACGAGCACGGCAGCGGCGCCATGGCCGGGTTCGGCTCCGCCAAGGGCAGCAACGAGGAGGCCTACCTCTTCCAGAAGTTCGTGCGCACCGGCTTCGGCACGAATAACGTGGACCACTGCACGCGGCTGTGCCACGCGTCGTCGGTGGCGGCACTGATGGAAGGGCTCAACTCCGGCGCCGTCTCCAACCAGGTGGACGACGTGAAGCACGCCGACTGCTTCATCATCATCGGCGCGAACCCCACGGTGAACCACCCCGTCGCGGCGACGTTCATGAAGAACGCCATCGAGCGCGGCGCAAAGCTGGTCCTGATGGACCCCCGTCGCACGGAACTGGCCCGGCACGCCACGCACGTGCTGCAGTTCCGCCCGGACACCGATGTTGCCCTCCTGAACGCGATGCTGCACACCATCGTGGAGGAGGACCTGGTGGACCACGAGTTCGTGCAGCGGCGCACCCACGGCTATGACGAACTGGTGCAGACGCTGCGGCGGTACAGCCCCGAGGCCATGGCGCCGCTGTGCGGCGTGCCGGCAGAGGAGATCCGCGGTGCCGCCCGCCTCTACGCCACGTCGAAGGCATCGATGATCTTCTGGGGCATGGGCATCTCCCAGCACGTGCACGGCACCGACAACGCCCGCTGCCTCATCGCACTGGCGCTCATCACCGGCCAGATCGGCCGCCGCGGCACGGGCCTGCACCCGCTGCGCGGCCAGAACAACGTGCAGGGCGCGTCGGACATGGGCCTCATCCCCATGGTCTACCCGGACTACCAGTCGGTGGAGGACGATGCCGTCCGCGCCCGCTTCGCGGCGCTCTGGGGCCATGAGGACCTCGACCGGAAGAAGGGTCTCACCGTCGTCGAGATCATGGATGCGGTCCTCCGCGACGAGATCCGCGGGATGTACATCATGGGCGAGAATCCCGCCATGTCGGACCCCGACGTTCAACACGCCCGCGAGGCGCTGGCAGCGCTGGACTTCCTCGTCGTACAGGACCTGTTCCTGACGGAGACGGCGTCGTTCGCCGACGTGATCCTGCCGGCGTCCGCGTTCCCGGAGAAGACCGGCACGTTCACCAATACCGACCGGCGCGTACAGCTCGGGCGTACGGCACTGCCGCTGCCCGGCGACACGCGGCAGGACCTCTGGATCATCCAGCAGCTCGCCAATCGATTCGGTCTCGGCTGGTCCTACAGCGGACCCGCAGACGTATGGACCGAGATCCGACGGGCGGTGCCCAGCTGCGCCGGCATCACCTGGGAGCGCCTGGAACAGGAACACAGCGTCACGTATCCATGCCGCACCGAGGGCGACCCTGGCGACGAAGTCATCTTCGTGGACGAGTTCCCGACCGCCGACGGCCGGGCTCGCATTGTACCCGCAGAATTCATCACCGCCGACGAGGTGCCCGACGACGAGTATCCGTTCGTCCTCATCACCGGCCGCGTCCTCGAGCACTGGCACACCGGCGCCATGACCCGCCGTGCCGGTGTGCTCGACGCCATCGAGCCCGTGCCCACGGTGAGCATGAATCCCGGCGACCTGACGGAGCTAGGCCTGGAGGCCGGCGACGGCGTCGCCCTGGAAACCCGCCGGGGCCGCCTGGTCGCCATCGCCCGCCGTGATCCCGGCACACCCCGCGGCAGCGTCTTCATGCCCTTCGCGTACGTCGAGGCCGCCGCCAACATCCTGACCAACCCGAAACTCGACCCGTACGGCAAGATCCCCGAGTTCAAGTACTGCGCCGTGCGCCTGGCACCCGCCTCGCTGGAGGAAGTGCCGACATCCAGGTACGGCGCCGCGTCAGAGGTGTAGGCCGCGCCATCAGGCAGGACGACGCCCTCAGCCCGCCGGAGGCCGCCTTCCTCAGCTCGCCGAAGGCAGAGCGGCCTCAGCCCGCCAGCGGCGGGCGGCCTCCTCTCGACCCCGGGTGCCTGGCCCCGCCCAACCTGCTATAATTCCTCACTGGGCAGAACCAGCCAGGAGAACCCCTTGATCGTTTCGGAAGCGGACGACCGCATTGCGGTCAGTCCGCCCATGGCAGATGCAGCGCGCACAAGCGCGCCCACGACGTCTCCCTCGCAGCGGGCGACAGTCCAGGCCCGACCGCGCCTGGGCGAGCGCATCGGCGCGTACATCGAGCTCACCAAGCCGGGCATCGTGCGGATGGTCATGGTTACGGCGGGCGCCGGCTATTTCATGGCGTCCGGCCTGGGGCACCCGCTTGACATGTGGCTGCTGCTGCACACACTGCTGGGCATCGGCCTGGCGGCGGCGGGGGCGTGCGGGCTGAACGAGTACGCGGAGTGGGAGGCGGACGGTCGGATGCGCCGGACGGAGGACCGGCCGGTGCCGTCGGGGCGGATGACGCCGCGGACTGCGCTCTGGTTCTCTACGGCGCTGGTGTTCATGGGCCTGACGCACCTGCAGCTTTTTGCCGGGTCGCTTACGGCGGCACTGGTGGCGCTGACGGTGGTAACATACGTGTTCATCTACACGCCCATGAAGCGCTACACCTGGACGGCCACGCTGGTGGGCGCGATCCCCGGCGCCCTGCCCATCCTGGCGGGCTGGACCGCCGGTGGCGGCGGGCTGAGCCGTCCCGGGCTGGCGCTCTTCGCCATCCTGTTCCTCTGGCAGATGCCGCACTTCTACGCCCTGGCCTGGATCTACCGGGACGACTATCGCCGGGGCGGGTTCAGGATGTTGACGACGATGGATCCGGACGGTTCCCGTACCGGCCGGCAGATTGTGCTGTTCGCGCTGGTGCTGTTGCCGGTGAGCGTCCTGCCGTCGCTACTGGGGCTGACGGGCGCGCTGTACCTGGTCGCGGCCGCGGCCCTCGGCATCGCGTTCCTCGGGCTCGGCGTGGCCATGGCCGCGCGGCCGGACGACCGACGCGCCATGCGGCTGTTCCTGGGCTCCGTGGCCTACCTTCCGCTCCTCCTGCTGGTGATGGTGGTGGACCGCCTCATCACCTGAGGCCGCACGGCCCGTCGGGCCGACCTGCGGCAAGCCGGGTGGCCGTGACGCCGCGACCACCCTCCGTGTCACCGTACCATCACGGAGGTGTGCATGTCCGAGGTTTCCACCACAGTTCGCAACGGCCTCATTGCCGGCGCCATCGGCGGCACTGTCCTCGCCGGCTGGTTCACGGTGCTCGACCTTGTACGGGGCGCGCCGCTGGCCACGCTGGGCGTGCTGGCCGGCGTCATCAGCGGCCGCGATCCAGCCGACGCCGGCGTCGTCATGCACCTGCTGTACGTGTTCTGGCACTATGTCGCCTTCTGCGGGCTGGGCGTGGCCGTTGCCCTCCTGTTCGACGGCACCGGGTTCCGCCGCCACTGGATCTTCGGCATCCTGTGCGGCTTCCTCCTTTTCGACATCATGTTCTATGCGACGCTGGCCGCATCCGGCGTCAACATCGTCCTGGCCCTGGGCTGGGCGAACGCATTGTTCGCCAACGTGCTGGCGGGCATGGCGCTCTTCGGCTGGCTGCAGTACACGGCCACGGAGGAGGCGCCACGGCTCCGGGACCTGGTCGCGGACCAGCCCGTGCTGCGGGAAGGACTGCTGGCCGGTGCCATTGGCGCGGTTGTGGTCGCGGCGTGGTTCCTGATCCTGGACCTGGCGCAGGGCAGGGCCTTTTTCACTCCCGCTGCACTGGGTTCGGCCGTGTTCCTGGGTGCGGACAGTGCCGCTGAAGTCCAGCGCACGTGGGCCATGGTGGTGGCCTACACGGCTGCCCACGTGGCGGCGTTCGTCGCCATCGGCATCATGGCAGCGGCCATCCTGCGCGGCGTCCGGCAGCACCCACCCCTGATCCTGGGTGCCGTGCTGCTGTTCGTCACGCTGGAGACGTTCTTCATCGGTCTCATTGCCATCGCCGCCGCGTGGCTGGTGCAGGCCCTGTCGTGGTGGACCATTGCTGCGGCCAACGTCCTGGCCGCTGGGAGCATGGGCGGCTACCTGTGGCGGGCGCATCCCGAGCTGCACGCCATCATCCGGCGGCAGGACATCGAGGGCGACGCAGGCCGGGGGCCCCACGCGGCGCACCTGCCTGCCCGCCGGGCGCCATGACGCTCAGCTGCCGGTGGACCGGGCGATGCCCAGGCGGAGTGTTCGCGGCGGCAGGCGCTCCCACACGGCTCGGAATACGGCGGGCTCCGGCACCGTCGTGAACGGACCGCTCCGGGTAGACGTCCATGTCATGGACGGGTTGATGCGGGTGGCGGTATCGGCGTTCCAGAGGTTGAACACGTCGGCGGTGAAGCGCCAGTCGCCGCCGCCGAGCGGCAGGTCCCGTTCAACCCGCATGTCCAGGGTTACGCGATCGGCGTAATGGGCGGAACCGCGTTCGCCGATGAAGACCCGCTGGCCCGCCGCCTCCGTGACCATCTGGACGCCAACCTCGCCGCCTTCGGTGAAGAAGGTATGGCCCAGCCCGCTGAGGGTAAGGAACGGAGTGAAGTATTCGCCCCGGCGCGCCTCCAGCATGAGCCCGCCCCGCACGGACCAGGGCAGCTGTCCGTGTACCGCCGCCTTGAACTCGATGGGCGGCACGCCGGGCAGGCGCCCCTCGGCGCCGGTGGCCTCGTTGGGCCGGACCCAGGGTCCCGCACCGATTTCCCAGTACCGGTCGTAGCCGGTGCCCGCCTCATAGCCCGTGACGGCGTCCAGGTTGCCCCGCAGGTCGGACAGCGCCAGCGACAGCCACGCGCCCCAGGCCGGGCGTGCCAGCCGTGCGGTCAGCTGCACCTGGTGCAGCCGGCGCCACGCGTCGGACGGGTTGCCCAGCACGAAATCCCGCCTGCTGAACGTCGCCTCCTGCGCCTCCAGCGCCGGGATGTCCGCGAGGGTAAAGCCGGGCGGCATGGGCACGGCCGCGTTGCCGGCGATGTACTGCAGCTGCCGCAGTATGGCCCAGCGCGGGACATAGAGCACCGGCAGCGTCATGGGTCCGTCACCGAGGAGGATGGGTTCGCCGTCCAGCGTTCGGACTTCCACGTCGTGGAAGGCGTGGTAGTACTGGTCGATGTTCCGGTCCATGAGCGCGACGAGGTCACGATAGCGACGATGCACGTACGCCGCCTCCACCCGGACCGACGAGCCGATGGCGGCCTCCACACCGGCCAGCCACTGGTCCATATGGGGCTGTCGGTAGTCGTCGGCCACGGGGCCGGACTCGTTCAGCCGGATGATTTCCTGAAGGATGAAGCGCGGCTCGCCCGGCGCTGCCAGCGCCAGGGCGTCCCGCTGGCCCCGGCTGAACCGCGTCGCCGGATCGGCCGGCGCAGGCCCCGCGTAGTACCACAGTTCCCGGTCGCTGAAGACTTCGCCGCCGGCGACCCGGTCGAACATGGGCGCCAGCAGGTTCTGGTGGTAGCGGCCCCAGTGCGCCTTCAGCAGCACGTCGCCGCCACCGGCCGCGTCCGCCACGATGCCGACGCGCGGGTCCAACCCTGACACATCGACGGCGGTGAAGCGGCGCGGCCCGGCGCTCAGCGGCAGCACGTCCCCGCGCCATGTGGTGGCCCGCAGCCCGGCGGTGAGCCAGAGCCGGGGATGCACGGTGATGCGGTCCTGCACGAACAGCGCGCTGCTGCTGGTGCGCGCGTCCAGGTGCACGTCACCGCCCCAGTCCGACGGGATATAGCCGCCGAACGGCCAAGTCGCCGGATCGGCCGGATCCAGCTGCTGCGTCCGTGCCGGCCGCCACGTCATGCCGCCCGTCCTGACTCGCCGGTCCAGCCAGCTGGCCCGCGACAACTCGACCCCAGCGTTCAGGTCGTGCCGGAACGGACCGGTCCGGACGGTCCCCGCCAGTGTCGCCGTCAGCGACGCAAGCGATGGCTTCCGTTCCACCTCGAACGGCGCATTGCCCCATACCGGCGAGGGTGGGTCGCCGAAGACGAAGAGGCGCACGGCGGGCACCGCCGGCCCGGCGGGCGCACGCCACTCCTCGTGGGTTGTAGCGTGGGATGCCCGAACGTCCAGGCGGCCGCTGCTGCCCAGCAGCCGCTGCCATCCCAGCATCACCATGCGCGCTGGCGCGCTGTAATCGGGCGCCACGCCCGCCGCCTCGTAGCCGGTCAGTGCCCAGTTCGCTGCATCGGTTCGGGCCAGCACCAGCGTGCCGTCCAGGCGGTTCACCCGGTCCGGCGTCCAGGTCAGCCGGGCGAGGCCGCGGAGTTCCGTCCGGGTTTCCCGGTGCGGCAGGTGCAGGCCTGCCGCGCCCGGCAGGTGGGACCGGGCGCGATACTCGTCGCGGAGCACGTGTCCACCGGCGAAGAGGTGCACCCGTCCGGGTCGGAGCGGACCGCTCCAGTCGCCCTCCACGTCTGCCCGCAGCGAGCGCTCGCGGCTGATCTCATTGGCGATGTCATGGCTCGCGTTCAGCCCTGCCGTTTCCACCGCCGTCCGGATCGAGGACCTTGCGTCTTCGCCGCCGGACCGCGTCACGAGGTTGACCACGCCGCCCTGGAAGTTGCCGACGTCGGCGCCGGAACCCAGGCCGCGGACCTCCACTTCCTCCACCCACGACGGCGACAGCGGTACCAGGTAGCCGCCGCTGCCCGGATGCGTCAGCGTCATCCCGTCCACCTGGTAGAGGTTTGCTTCCCGCGCGGCGCCGCCCCAGATGCGGTCGCCGGTAACGCCGGGCGCCAGCCCCGCCAGGGCCGCCGGGTCCCAGGACATGGGCAGCAGCCGCAGCGCCTGCGCGCCGATGCGCACACCGAACTCCGTCTCGCCGGGCCGCGTGCTCACCGGTGACGTCATGGCGAGCAGCGGATCCAGCGTCATGACCGCCTGCGCGACATCGACCCGTACGCTGGTGGTGCCGCCCGGCGTTACGCGGACCTGACGCTCCAGCGCCTGTGCCCCGGGCACGTGCGCACGCAGCGTGTAGTCCCCGACAGGCAGGCCCGGGAACAGGAACCGGCCATCGTCGCCAGACGTCATGGCGCGGGACACGCCCGCCCCCGTGAGGTCCACGCGGATGCCGGCGACGGCGGCGTCATTCCGGCCGTCCACCACCTGGCCTGCCACGGTCCCGGTGGCGGCCGGCTCCTGCCCGTGGCCGGCGGATGCCGTCGCCACCAGCAGGATCAGCAGCCCTGCGCCAACGTGAGCGATCACTCGCATGGTATCCCTGAGTGGTTGCGGTCTGCTTCAGGAACGTTTACGCCGGCCCCGTCGCGACACACCCGGCGGAAGCACGGAGGGCCGTCGTCCCCGACGACGGCCCCTGCCTTCACGTCGTGGCGCCCGTGGGCCTACTGCAGTTCGGTGTCCAGCAGGCGCACAACGGCCAGCACCGTGCGCACGGCCCGGTTGTAGAAGCCGGGCTGGATGCCCTCGAACGTGTCCGTCGGCCGGTGGTAGTCGGGGTGGTCCTCCACACCGAAATAGAGGAAGGGGATACCCTGTTCGTGGAACGCGCCGTGGTCCGACGCCATGGACCAGTCGTCGGACGGGTTCGCCGGGTTTGGCGTGTCATGGCCGGGGATGAGGCGCACTTCCGCCCCCGTCGCTGTCCGCTCCACGAAGGGCAGCAGTTGCGGGTAATGGTGCGTGCCGGCCACATAGAGCTCGTTGGCGTCGTTACGCCCGACCATGTCCATGTTCACATTGATGGCGATCGCTTCACGGGCGACGGGCGGGCTCGCCACGAACGCACGCGCGCCCCGCAGCCCGCCCTCCTCGGCGTCCAGCGCTGCGAAGATGATGCTGTGCCGCGGCTGGTTGCGGGAGAAGTAGTCGGCCAGTGCCAGCAGCGCCGCCGTGCCGGACGCATTGTCGTCTGCGCCGTTGTAGATCTCGCCGTTGCGTATGCCCAGGTGGTCGTAATGGGCAGTGATGACGATGTAGCGATCCGGCACGGCCGACCCGCGGACATGGCCCACCACGTTCACGCCGGTGATCTGCTGGCCCTGCCGTTCGAAGGTGAACGGCTGCTCGAACGTGCCGCCGTACTGCTGCAGCCCGATCTCTCCGAAACGTCCCAGCAGGAAGCGCCGGGCGCGTTCGCCGCCCGGCGTGCCGACCAGTCGGCCTTCCATGGAGTCGTGGGCGAGCACGCTGATGTCCCGCATCAGCGTGGCGGAGTCCACTGCGGCGGCGGACACCGGGCCCGGGGGCTCCGTCTGCGGTGGGGCCGCACACGCAGCCAGGGCCAGCACCGTGAGAAGCGCGGGCAGGGCGGTCAGCCCGGTCGTAACGGTATGTCGAGTCATCATCGTTTCCTGTCGGTATCAGTAGCCGGCCGCGCCGGCGTCGCCGTCCCTGCGATCCGGCGCGCCGATGAGCCGGCCGCCGGATGCCATGATGGCCTGTACACTGCCCTGTCTGCTAACGGTCCGCACCTCGTGGCCCATGGCGCGGAGCGCTTCCAGTACGGCGTCCGGCGTCCCCGCCTGCTCGATGCTGATCCGGTCAGGCAGCCACTGGTGGTGCAGCCGCGGCGCGTCCACCGCCTGCCGGATGTCCATGCCATGGTCCACGATGTTCAGCACCATCTGCAGCACGGTATTGATGATTGTCCGGCCGCCGGGGCTGCCGAAGACCGCTACCAGTTCGCCGTCGCGGGTGAGGATGGTGGGCGTCATGCTGGACACCATGCGCTGCTCGGGTCGGGCCAGGTTCGGCTCGGTCCCGATGAGGCCCGCCTCGGTTGTCAGGCCCGCACGCGCGTTGAAATCGCCCATCTCGTTGTTCAGCAGGAAGCCGGCCCCGGCCACCGTGATCTTCGAGCCGTAGCCTGCCTCCAGCGTGTACGTCACGCTGACGGCCATGCCATTGGCGTCAACGACGGAGTAGTGCGTCGTCTCGTCACTCTCGTCGGGCAGGACCAGGTCCGACACGGCGGATGGCGTCGCCTGCGCGGGGTTGATGCGCTGCCGGAGCTGTGCCGCATACTCCCGGCTGGTAAGGCGGTCCACCGGCACGTCCACGAAGTCCGGATCCGCGATGTGCCGGGCCCGGTCCTGGTAGGCCAGGCGCATGGCTTCCGCCAGGTGGTGGATGTACGGCGCCGAGTTGTGGCCCATGGCCCGCAGGTCGAAGCCCTCCAGGATGTTCAGCATCTGCACCATGGCCACACCGCCGCTGCTGGGCGGTGGCATGCTGATGACCTCGTAGCCGCGATAGGTGCCCCGCACCGGTGCCCGTTCCCGGGGCTGGTACAGTTGCAGGTCTTCCAGCGTGATGAGGCCGCCGCCGCTGCGCATTTCCTCGACGATGAGGCGCGCCGTCTCGCCGGTGTAGAACCCGTCGCGGCCCTGGTCGCGGATCCGTTCCAGGGTCCGTGCCAGGTCCGGCTGCCGCCATCTCTCGCCCGCATCGTAGGGTGTGCCGTCCTTCGAGAAGGCCGCCACGCTGGCCGGATAGCGCTGCATCTGCGGCAGCACGCCCGCCAGTGAGCGGGCGAGGGAGGGGGTCATGATGACGCCGTCATCCGCCATCCGCACCGCCGGCTCCACCAGCGAGCGCCAGTCCGCGCTCCCATACTGGCGATGCGCGTGGTCGAACCCCGCCACCGTGCCGGGCACGCCGACGGCCACATGGCTGTTATGGTGGATCTGCGAGGAGTACTCGCCGGTGGCCGGGTCCACGAACATTTCCGGATGCGCGCGCAGCGGCGCCTTCTCCCGGAAATCAATGGTGGTGGCCCGGCCGTCGGGGAACCGGATCACCATGAAGCCGCCGCCGCCCACGTTGCCCGCCGTGGGATGCACCACGGCCAGGGCCAGGCCCGTGGCAATGGCCGCGTCTACAGCGTTGCCGCCAGCGCGCAGCACTTCCATGCCGGCCTCACTGGCCAGCACGTTCGCGGATACGACGACGCCGTTCTGTGCCGTCACCGTCTGGCCGGCACGGGCCGCCCCTGGTGCCGTCTGCTCCGTTGCGTGCGGGGCGCACGCCTGGACCGCCGCCAGTGACGCCGCCAGGAGGACTGCCATTGCCGGCGGCCGACGCCGCCCTGTCAGTACGTTGCCCATTCCTTTTCCCGTTCTCGGTTACTGGTCCTGCTTCGCGCCGTCCGGCGCCTGCGGACCACTCTCCAGCCAGGCGCTCCACCACAGGTCCCGCAGCATGTTCGCTCCCGCCACCAGTCGCTCCACGGCGAACTCCCTGTGCGCCGCGCCCCGGGTCTCCCGCCCGAACACCTCGACCTGGTCCAGTTCGTACAGCCGTTCCAGCCGGCTGTGGGACCGGAGCAGGTGGGCCATCACCTCCTCGCGCACGTCATCCAGCCGCCGGGGCGTCCGGTTCATGTGCGGGAGCAGGTCCTCCGTACGGACGTGTGCTGACACGAACTGCGACTCGAACCGGCTGTGGAAGCCCCGCTCCGTCGTGAAGCCCCGGGGGTTCGCGTAGTCCGCGCGCCACCCGTCATGGTGCACGGACGTGTGGTGCGGGTTCGAGCCGTCCAGCACATAGTGGCCCATGATGCCCGCATCATTGATGATGCGCTCCTGCATCCAGCGCCGCCGGGCCGGATCCGTCTCGGCGCGCCACAGGCGCCACTGCACCACCAGGCTCTGGTACATCTCGACGATACGGAACGGCAGCAGGCCCGCGTCCCGGGCCGGCTGCCCCAGGCCCTCGTTCTGCAGGCCCATGAGGTAGTGGAACCGGTCGGGCAGTGCCAGCACACTGTCCGGGATCAGTTCGAAGTCGATGTAGTGGTCGTACCGCTTTGCCTCGTTCAGTTCCCGGAACCCGTCGCCGCGCCATCGGTCCGGCTCGGGGTTCAGGTACGCGAGCTGCTCCGCGGCATCCCGGAAGAAGGCCGGCATGGCGACGGGCAGATCCGTGGCCGCTGCGCGGCCGCCGATCTCATGACCGTGCAGTCCCCAGCGCACCGTGGCGCCTGCGTGGGCGTACATGCCGCCTGCCAGCAGCAGCGAGCACGCTGCACCCATCATGATTCGTATGCGACGTCGCTTCATTCCGATCATTCCGTACAACAGGGTTCAGGGTGCGCCGGGTTCAGTTCAACCGCCAGATGGTATAATTCAGCACCGCCGCGAAGCTGACCCACGCAAGGTACGGCACCAGCAGCGCGCCGGCGGCAGGACGCAGTCGCCAGAACAGCACGATGAGCGCGCCGATCATGGCCCATAGCACCAGGATCTCCGCGAACGCCAGCCCCGGCGATTCCAGGCCGAAGAACAGCGCCGACCACGCCGCGTTGAACAGCAGGTGCACCAGGAACAGGACCAGCGCCGTCCGGGCGGCGCCGGTAAACCCGTGCCGCTCCCATACCAGCCACGCCGCCACGCCCATCAGCACGTACAGCGTCGTCCAGACGGGGCCGAACACCCAGCTCGGCGGGTTCCAGTCCGGCTTGTTCAAACGTGCGTACCATTCACCCGGCTGGAACAGGCCACCCGCGCCCGCGCCGATGAGCAGGGGCAGTGCGACCCACACCACGAGCGCAACCCATTTCATCTCCACCGCCTCCCTTCAGAGTAACACCCGGCGCAGTTCGCGGCGAAACCGCGGCGGCCCGGTGCAGCCAGCGTCCATGGCGTCAGTTGTTCAGCACCCACCGGCCGCCCACATAGTCATAGAACAGAACGGGATAGCCGCTCTCGTTCGCGGCCACGGACAGCTGGAAATAGATCTCGTCCCGGCCGGCGCCGGCGGCCAGGTCCCCGGGGGTGAAGCGGCGGTACCGCCACCGGGCCAGCCCCCAGGATGGCTCCTCGATGCGGGCCGCGTAGTCCGGCACCAGTCCCGCCAGGTCTGGCGGGTACGTGCCGTGCTCGGCCCGATAGCGCTGGAGTGCGTCCACGATGACAGCGCCCCGCTCCTTCAACTCCTCCAGTGCACCCTGGTCACGGTGTGCCCACCAGTACACGAATACGCCTGCAGCCAGGGCGAGCGTTATGACCACGATCTCCGCCACCGGCAGCTTTCTCTTCATTTGCTGCGCCTCAAGGGATACGATCCATGCCCACGCCGGCAAGATACGCAGTTTCCGCCGCCGCCGCGTCAGCTCGTGCCGCCGATGGCCCGCAGGTACCGCTCCGCTGAGACCCGCAGCGAGGCCTCCGCGTCGTCCGATATCTGGCTGGACCACCAGCCGCTCCACATCCGGTCGAAGCGGAACGGCGCGACGGCGTCCACGATCCGGCGCACGGCGTGCGCGTCCAGTGGAATCAGGTTCGGATAGCTGCGCATGAAGCTGACGTGCCGCCGGTCCCGGGCCACCATGATCGTGTCCGAGACCAGCAACGCGCCACGCCCGTCCGCGCCCGCCGGCCAGTGCAGCACCGCCGCCCCGGGGAAATGACCGCCGCAGCGGATGATGGCGATATCGTCGTGCAGGCGCAGCGTCTCGCCGCGCCACGCCTCGATGCACCGATCCGGCCGCATGACCCAGCGGTGGTCGTCCTCGTGGATGAGCACCGGCGCGTCGAACCGACGGGCCCACTCCACCATGGAACTGTAGAAGTGCGGATGCGAGACGGCGATGGCCGCGATGCCGCCCGCGGCCCGGACGGCGGCAACGATGGCCTCGTCCAGCAGCGGAATACAGTCCCACAGGATGTTTCCGCCCCCCGTCCGGATCAGCAGGGCCCGCTGGCCGATGGCGAACGACGGCGTCATGCCGATGCCCAGCAGCTTCGGCTCCTCCTCCCGGATCTCCGCCCGGTGCGTGGCCGCGAGTTCCTCGAGACCGAGCCACTCCTGCCCGTCCCAGCCGACGTACTGACGCTCATCCTCGCACACAGCACAATGCGACGGCGGCCGCCCGGCCACCGTCGCATGCTGCACGCCGCAGGTGCGGCAGGTCACCGCATCCACGGCAACCCTCCTCGCGCGGGATTACTCGATGCCCACCAGTTCCACATCGAACGTCAGGTCCTGGCCTGCCAGCGGGTGGTTGCCGTCCAGCACAACTGCCTCCTCCGTCACCGACTTGATCGTAAGCATCACCTGCTGACCCTCCTGGTCCAGGGCCAGGTTCATGCCCGGCTCCGGATCGAAGTCCGGTGGGAACCGGCCGCGTGGTACCGACACCACGAGTTCCTCCCGGCGCTCGCCGTACGCCTCCTGCGCCGGGATCGTGACGCGCCGCTTGTCGCCCGGCGCCATGCCCGTCACCGCCTCGTCAAAGCCCTGGATCACCTCGCCTGCGCCCACCTGGAACTGCAGCGGGTCGTTGCCATGTGAACTGTCGAACACCTCGCCGTCAGCGAGCTGACCCGTGTAATGCACGCGAACCGTGTCGCCCGCCTTAGCCGATTCCATCACTGCGTGTCCTTTCCATGATGCGCCGCCGCAGCCGGTGTTCCACTGACACCGGACTCCGATGGCCCGCTTCGATTCTGCCGCAGCACCGTGATGGCAGTGTCGCCCATCACCCGCCGCTCACCGGCCGCGTCCAGCCCCGCATGGTCCACGGCATGCTCGAGCACCAGGACCCCGCTGAACGGGAACCTGCGCCAGTACGCCAGGACACGGTCCAGCTTGCGGGAGCCGTACGGCGGATCAACCAGCGCTATGTCATAGCGCCCGGCCTCGAGTCGCTCCACGAACGGGATGGCATCCCGATCATAGACGCGGCACTTCTCTCGCGCCCGCAGCGCCGCCACATTCGCTTTCAGCGAGTGCAGCGCCGCCGGCCCGTTTTCCACAAAGTCGCAATAACGTGCGCCCCGGGACATTGCCTCCAGCCCCAGGGCGCCGCTGCCGGCAAACAGGTCCAGCACCCGCGCGCCGGCCAGGTCGGTGGCGATCATCTGCATCACCGCCTCCCGCACCGGCTCCGCCGTCGGTCGGACCCGCCCGGCCGGCGACACCAGCGAGCGGCCGGCCCACCGGCCACCCACTATCCGCAAGTGCTACCAGTCCCCGCCGCCGCCGCCACGTGATCCACCACGGTCGCCATAGCCGCCACGACCACCACCTCCACCACCACTTCCGCCACCGCCGTAGCCGCCGCCACGGGAGCCGCCGCCACGACCACCCCCGCCGCCGCCACCACCGTACCCGCCACCGCCGTAGCTGCCGCCACCGCCACCTTCGGTGCCGCCCTCCGGAGCGTCGAGACGCACCACGTTCTGCGCCTTCAGCCCCTTCGGCTCCTCGATGACGTCGAACTCCACCCGCTCACCCTCGTTCAGCGACTTGAAGCCGCCACCCTGGATCACCGAGTAGTGAACGAACACGTCCGGTCCGCTCTCCTGCTCGATGAAGCCGAACCCCTTCTCCTGTGAAAACCACTTCACTGTCCCCGTCGTGCGTGCCATGTGTATAGCCCTCGTAGTGGATCCTGGAGCGCCGCCTCAGTTCCGGGCGCACCATCCTGCTCCGCAGGTGGCGTTCCAAACTGTCGCGCCCGGCCGTCTCGCGGCGGCGTTCCGCCAGATGTTTACGGCCTCACGACGACGCCTCACCGTCGATGAGTCGCGCCAGTTCCGTGTCACGGCCAGTGATGCCGCCACTGTCGTGCGTGTGCAGGTGGATGCTCACACGGTTGTAGACATTGGTCCAGTCGGGGTGATGATCCATGGCCTGGGCCAGAAGCGCGACCCTGGTCATGAAGCCGAAGGCCGCCACGAAGTCACTGAACTCGAAGGCGCGATGCAGGCGGCCGTCGTCAACGGTCCAGCCGTCCAGTTCCTGAAGGGCGGCGTGGATGTCCTGATCATTGAGGCGTTGTCTGGACATGATGTCATCCGGCTGGAGGTGTGGGACACTGCGGCTCAGTAGGCTGCGGTGAGGCCGCGTAGCACCCGGCGTGCGGTTTCCCGATCGTTCTCAATGATGCTGTTGACGCGATCGTAGAGGAAATCCTTCATGTTCGGGAACCGCGCGGCGAGCTCGGCTGTGCTGGTCACGGTAGCGGAACCGTCTGCGATCTCTCGCAGCAGTTCCCATGGCTTCTCGAACTCGGCGGCGGGCGCGTCAATCTCGAAGGCGTGAACCATGACGCGCACGGCCAGGGAGAACGAATCGAGGGCGACGTTATCCAGTTGGGAAGCCGGCGTATTGTCATTCATTGTGCGGAAGCCTCACAGAGGTCGGCCTGGCAGCGGACCAGCCACTCCGTGGAGGGCCCTGCGCCGCCAGGCTGCAGCATGTACGTGCGCACGATCCAGTCAGTGCCGTCGGGGCGGCTGGACTCGAGGACGAGGACGCGCCCGTCGGGGTCGCGCACGGCGGTGGAATCAACGACCATGAAGCCGGCCGTGGTCAGCGTCTGGCGGATCCCCCAGGGCAGTTCGTCGCGGGGTGGCCGACCCGCGGCGTGCAGCACGGCAACGTCCCCGCCGGCAGCGGCGGCCCGCGCCACTGCGCGGACCGCTGCGGGATCCCAGTCGTCCCGGGCTTCCCCTGCGGCACAGCCGGTGCCCACGGCAGAGATGAGCAGGCACAGGGTCGCGCTGACCCGGCGCCCCCTCACTGCGCGGGCCGGTCCGTAAGAGTGACGAACGAGAATTCTGCGGCCTGTACGGCTTCGATGACGCGCTCCCGGGCCCCACGCACGAAGCACAGCCGGCGCACGCTGCCGGTGTCCCCGGTAGCAGGTGGATCATCATCGTGGAGCGTCCAGCCGTCGCGGACGCTTGCGCCAATGAGCTGCTGCAGCATCTCCAGCGGCCGTTCCACACGCAGCCACTTCAGGACAATGCTATCCTTTTCGGCATCAATGCCTCCCTCCAGCCCGACCTCGGCGCCGGGCACGAAGGGCAGGTCTTGCGGGTAACCGTCGGGTCTGTCGGAGCTTGCAGGAAATACACGCATGACTCAGTGTCCCCAGGGTGCGGGCGGCGTGTCAATGGGCCGGGCCAGGTCGAAATCCACGCGCCAGGTCCACTCGCCACCTCTGATCGTGCCGTAGGTATAACGCTGTCCGGGCTCGACTTCCACCCGCCAGCCGATCTCTGATCCGTCCTGTGCCGTCCGGTCCGCGATGATGAACTCCTGCCGGTTGGCCGATCCGTCATCCCTCGTGAGGGCGCCGTACATGGTCTGCTCGTCGGGCGAGCCGTCCTCGTGGCGGTGGTCATGGCGGAGCTCCAGGGCGTCGGCCGTGCGCATGAACATCCATGTGCGGGACCGGTCCCATTCGCCGGTGGCCTCGATCTCGATGTGAAATGGGACCCAGAGCGTGTCCCGACCACACTCCCGGAAGTGGACGATGAGCTGCTCGGTGCCCGTCAGCATGTCGTCACCCGGCGGCTCCAGGACCAGTCCGCCGGGATACGCATTGCCGCAATGCAGTGTGAGGTTTTCCCAGAACGCCTCCCGCGCGGTTGCCGGCGCGTTGGTCGGCACGGTCCGGATGGTATCACCGCTGGCTACGCCGGGCTCCCGCTGCGGCTCGCCGCAGGCCGCCGCCAGCAGTGCGGTCACCAGTCCCGCCGCCCTGGTCCATGCTCTGAATTCCGGGATCATTCGTCCTCCGCGTGCGTCCGAGGTAGAGGGTCAGCACGCAGCATACCACGTCGTCAGGCGTGCAGCCAGCCGACCCTGCGGCCGAACCGGCAGCGAAGCCTGGGATTCGGAGCGAGCGGGCGGCCGCCGCCCGCTCAGCGCACCACGGGACGGGGCATGGCGGCCAGGGCGTTCATGATATGGCCGAGGTGGTGCCGCCCGTGCCAGGCATACAGCTGGATCGCCGTCGCCACGCTGACGGGCCCCATCTCCGGGTGCAGGTACGTCCGGTCCAGCGACCGGTCATCCAGACTGCGGAGGAACGCGGCCCACCGGCTGTGCAGCCCTTCCAGCAGCGCGAGGGATGGTTCGATGTCGCCACCCGCGCCGTCGGCCAGCTCTGCCCAGGCCGCCTCGTCGTATCCCGTGATCACCGGCGCCTCGGACGTGACTGCCAGCTTGCAGCGGATGTAGGCATTCATGTGGCTGTCCGGCAGGTGGTGTACGACCTGGCGAATGGTCCAGCCGCCAGGCCGGTACGGCGTGTCCAGGTCCTCGTCGCCCAGGCCACTCACGGCGGCCCGGATCTGGGCTGGAAGCCGATCCAGTTCCTCGATGCAGGCGGCGCGCTCTTCAGCCGTGAACACGGAACGCGCCGCGAAACGGCCCGTGGGGAACCGCAGCGTTTCGAGCTGGTCATCGCTCAGGGGCATCTTTCCTCCGCTGGTCAGTCGGTCCTGCACAGCTACAGCCGGGATGGACACTACGGGGAGAGGTCCGGAAAATACGACGCGGTGTCCGGCAACGCCACCGTCGCGTCACCGCGCCCCGATCAGCCGCCGGGCGCGCCCAGGGTGACCAGACCGATGGCCCGGAGCCGTGCGCAGTCCACCCGCAGGCCGTCGGCGGGCGTCGTGGAACCGTAATGGCCCGGCGGCGTGATGCGGTAGTCGCCAAACGTCTCGTAGCGGGTGCCGCCGGCGTCCTGGACCGGCATGGTCATGGCCCGGTGCAGGTCGAGCGTGGCACCCACGCCGTCGTCCCGCAACCGGGGCGGGCAGTCTCCCGGCAATCGCGGGGGGATGACTACCGCGAAGGCCTGCGGCAGGTTCGACGCGGTTCGTACTGCCGTTTCCTGGCGGACGTCCTGCGCGACTTCGACGGTCCCCAGGTCCACGGTCCTCACGCACGCGCCAGGCGTCACGAGCAGCAGCATCAGAATAATGGAGGAGCGGGTCTGGTTCTTCATAGGGTGTCCGGCACGGGTACAAAAAAAGGAGGAGCGGCCGCACCGCAGCCACCCCTCCCCTGCGTGCGGCCCGGTCAGTTGCTGAACTTGCCCCAGGTCGGCACTACGTGGAACAGCAGGATCAGGCCCACCACCACCAGCACCGACAGGAACATGGGCGCCCAGAATACCCGGCCGAAGATGGCGTGGTCCATCTTGAGGTGCATGTAGTAGAGCACCACGAGAAAGAACTTGGCCGCCGTCAGCACCAGCAGGATGGGCACCACCAGGTGCGGCGGGAACACGTGCGTCTCCACGGCGGCCACTTCCATGGCCGTCACGACGGAGAGGATCACACCCACGACCACGTATTTCTTCCAGCCGACGTGGGGGGTGGCATCAGGTCCGGTCGTGTGATCGTGGGGCTGGCCGTGCGCGTGCGCCTCCGCATGCGCGTTACGTGTCACGTGATGATCCGCCATGACTAGATGAACTCCATCAGGTAGACGAGCGTGAAGATCACGATCCAGACGATGTCCACGAAGTGCCAGTACAGACCCGCGATCTCCAGCCGCAACGCGTTCTGCGGGCCCATGTGGCCGCGAAACATGTCGAACCACAGGACGAGCAGCCAGATCACGCCCACGGTCACGTGCGCACCGTGGAAGCCCGTCAGCACAAAGAAGGTCGAGCCGAACATGTTTGTGCTCAGCGTCAGGCCTTCCTTGTAGAAGTGCGTGAACTCATACGCCTGGAAGCCCAGGAAGCCGCAGCCCAGGACGATGATCATCATCGTCCAGAACAAGGCCAGATTGCGCCGGCCCTGCTGCAGGAATTCCAGCGCCAGCACCACCGCCAGCGACGACATGAGCAGCACGAACGTGCTCAGTGTCGTCAGCGGGATATCCAGGATGTCCTGGGGATAGGGTCCCACGACGCTGGTGCCGCGGTACACCATGTATGTCCCGATGAGCGTCCCGAAGAACAGCGTCTCCGAGCCCATGAACACCCAGAAGCCGACCTTCCAGGTGTTCAGCCCCGTGGACGTCGGGGGATGTACCGCATGCCCGTCCCCGTGTCCGTGGTCATGTGCAACTGCAGTAGCCAATTCAGTACCCTGTTCTAGTATCCCGCATTACGTCCGCCGTGTGCCGCCCGCATCACGTCGTCGCACATCACGTGGGCTCGTACGCCCAGTTGATGACGCCGATGGCGGTCCAGACGACGCCGATAAGTGGCATCCACCAGATATTTGTCATGAACAGCACGAACGTCAGCACTGCACCCATTGCCGTGACAATGGGCCAGTACGAGTTCGGCGGCATGTGCATATTCTCTTCCATGGGCCCGAACGCGTACGCCTCCACGCGCTCGGCCTCCACCCACAGCGGCTCCCGGGAATGGACCTCGGGGATGCGGTTGAAGTTGTGCACCGCCGGCGGCGACTCCGTCGCCCACTCCAGCGTCGCGGCGCCGAACGGGTTCCGGCCACAGCGCTCGCCACGGAAGTAGCTGTGGATGAGGTTATAGACGAGCAGGAGGATGCCCACGGCCTGCACTGCGACGCCGACAGTGGCGAGCATGTTCAGGTCGGCCAGTTGCAGCTCGTCGTAGTAGGTGAAAATTCGCCTGGGCATGCCGAGCAGCCCGATCCAGTGCATCGGCATGAACGTCAGGTTGAAGCCGATGAAGAAGATCCAGAACTGCCAGCTGCCGAGCTTCTCGCTCATGAGGCGGCCGGTCATCTTCGGGAACCAGAAATAGAACGAGCCGAAGATGGCGAAGACGAGCCCGCCGATGAGCACGTAGTGGAAGTGCGCCACCACGAAGTAGGTATCGGTCTGCTGCAGGTTGTGCGGCGAAGTCGCGTGCATGACGCCCGACACGCCGCCGATGGTGAACGTCAGCAGCATGGCAATGGCGTACTTCATGGCCGTATGCAGCCACAGCTTGCCGCCCCACATCGTCGCGATCCAGTTGAAGATCTTGACGCCCGTCGGGATGGCGATGATCAGCGTGGACACCGTGAAGAAGGCGTCCGCCACCGGGCCCATGCCCGTCGCGAACATGTGGTGCGCCCAGACGCCCCAGCCGATGAGGCCGATGAGCGCGCCGGAGTAGACCATCACGGCGTAGCCGAACAACGGCTTGCGCGAGAACGTAGGGATGATCTCGCTGACAATGCCGAAGGCCGGCAGGATCAGGATGTAGACCTCGGGGTGCCCGAACATCCAGAACAGGTGCTGCCACAGGACGGGGTCACCGCCGGCCTGGGTGATGAAGAAGTTCGTGCCCCAGAACCGGTCGAACGTCACCAGGAACAACGCCACCGCCAGCACCGGCAGCGCCGTGATGATGAGGAAGCTGGTGATGAACGCCATCCAGGTGAACAGCGGCATGCGCATGAGCCGCATACCCGGCGCTCTCAGCTGGATGATCGTCGTGATGAAGTTCACGCCGCCCATGATGGACGCCGCACCCAGCGCCTGCAGTCCCAGCACCCAGAAGTCCACGTTCAGGCCGGGCGTGTACTGCGATGACGTCAGCGGCGCGTACCCGAACCAGCCGCCATTGGGCGCCTGGCCGAACAGGAAGCTGACATTCATGAAGATGGCGCCGAACAGGAAGATCCAGTACGACAGTGCGTTGAGGCGCGGGAATGCCACGTCCCGGGCGCCGATCTGCAGCGGCACGAAGTAGTTGAACATGGCCACAGCCATGGGCATCCCGACGAGGAATACCATGGTGGTGCCATGCATCGTGAAGATCTGGTTGTACAGGTCGGCGGAGAGGAACTGCATCTCCGGCTTCGCGAGCTGGATCCGGATGAGCGTGGCCTCGATGCCGCCGACGATGAAGAAGAACAGCGCCGTCACCCCGTACAGGATGCCGATCTTCTTGTGGTCAACGGTCGTCATCCAGTCCCAGATGATGGCCCTGGTCGAGGGCCGCACGGGCTCAGCCGGCGCGTGTATGTAGGCTTCGGTGGTCGCCATTTATCGCGTTCCTGTAGTTACTTCAGGCTCATCAGGTACGCCGCAACGGCGCGCACCTCTGCGTCGGACAGGCCGGTGGGCCCCATGCCGCCGCCGCCCCTGACCGTGCCCGGCATCAGCGTGCCCGGCTTCAGCGACTGCGGGTCGCGGATCCACCGGACCAGGTTCTCCACGTTGTTCGGCGCTGCGCCGGCGCCGACCCACGGCCGTTCGCCGTAGCCCGTCAGCGCCGGGCCCAGCAGGCCCGTGGCCGTGGTGCCGGCGATCTGGTGACACGCCACGCAGGCGGCCGCCATGAAGATGCGCTCACCTTCCTGCTGTAGCGCCGCGTCGTCCACGGGCGGGACGAAGGGGTTGCCCACACCGGTGGGCGGCCGGATCTCGCCGATCCGCAGGGGCGCCGGTGCCGCGGGCGCGGGCGCCTGCTCCGCCTGGGTCTGGCCCTGGGCGGCGGCCTGGGCCATCGCCGTGTCCGACTGCGCGGCATCTGCCGGCTGCCCGGCGCCGGGCGCAGCGGCGGCGTCGGGTGCGGCGGCGATGGCCGGTGCCGGCTGCTGGGGCTGGGCGGGCTGAGCGCGCATGCGGCTGACCCAGTCGTCAAATTCGGGCTGCTCCACGGCCATCACCGTCATGCGCATGATGGCGTGGGACTCGCCACAGAACTCGGCACACTGGCCCAGGTAGTGGCCGGGCTCGCGCACGTTGAAGAGCAGGTAGTTCTTGTGAGCCGCCGGCTGGCCGTCGGGCACGCGCGGCAGCGGGTTCACGTCGCGCTTGCCGCCGATCCGCGGGATCCAGAAGCTGTGGACCACGTCGTTGGAGTGCATCTGCAGGGAGACGTACCGGTCCGTGGGGATCCACATCTGGTTCGCAGTGACGATGCCGTATTCCGGATAACGGAACTCCCACCACCACTGGTGGCCGACGACCTCGACGACGAGGGCGTCTTCCGGCGGGCGGCGCTGCGTCTCGAAGATGGTCTGCACCGTCGGCACGCCGATGAACACGACGATGAGCGCGGGCGCGATGGTCCACGCGATCTCGAGCTTGGTGTTGCCGTGGATCTGCTCCGGATCCGGCGAGTCGGGCCGCTCGCGGAAGCGGAACGTGGCGTACAGGATCAGCCCCATCACGAGGATAAGGATGCCCATGGTCCAGCCGAAGGTGTTGTAGAACACCTTGTTGAGGGCATCGCCAAACGCGCTGACGGTGCGGAACGTGGTCTGGGGGTAGTTCGCGCCTGCCTCGCAACCGGCGATGACCAGCGTGGTGAACAGCAGCACCAGCGACGTCATGAAGCCACGTCGCGGGCGTGTCACGCACCGGCGGCGTGCGGCAGCCCTGGGAACGGACATTCTTTTCTCTTCGGTGGACTGCGGCGATCCAGCCTCTCGGAAGGATCGTGTTTCTGAGCCGGGAATGCTATCGCGCGGTCTGGCGCGGGTCAAGGCGCTTCCCCGCGCGTTCCCGGCCACCTACCTTGCCGGCGATGGAACGCGTTCATGTCGTTATCGCAGGGGGCGGCATCGCCGGCGTCACGGCTGCGCTCGCCGCGGCCGCTGCCGGCGCCCGCACCGTACTGGTCCGCACGGGGCCTGGCGCCACGGCGCTGGCGACGGGGGCCTGGACCGGGACGCCACCGGGTCCCCTGCGCAGCGCCCTCGCCAGCGGCGGCCTCACCCTCGAACCCGCTCCTGTCCCGCTGCCGCATCCCGACGGCCGGCTGGTGCCGGCGGACGTCGCCCCATCATCGCAGGTGACCGCCGGCGCCGCCGTTGCCGGGGCCCGCACCCGGCGCGTCCTCATCTGCGGGATCACCGGGCTGCCGTGGTTCCGCCCGCGCGCGCTGGCCCGCCTGTGGGCCGCCGCGCGGGACGCGGGCACGACGGGTGATCCGGCCGCCCCGGGCGAAACGGGGAACAGCGGCTTCGCCACAGCCATGGTCACCGTGCCGGGCACGCCGGCGGCGGGCTGGGCGCCTGCGGCGCTGGCGGCACTGCTGGACCGCGACCCGGACGCTCTGGCTGACGGGCTGCACCGCGCCGCCGCCGATGCCGGCGCCAGCCATGCGATACTGCCGGCGGTCGTGGGGCTGGACCGCCACGCCGAAGTGCGCGCCGCTCTCGAGAGCGACGGGGTCGTGGTGGGCGAGGCGCTGGGCGTGGCGCCTTCTTTGCCCGGCTGGCGCCTGGACCGGGCGCTCATGCGCGCGCTGGCGGACGCGGGCGTCGAGACGCTGCACGGGCGGGCGCGAGCAGGGTTCGACGGCGGTCCCATCGTGCACGTCAGTGGCAGTGCCGGGACCACCACGGTGCGGGCCGCCGCCGTGATCCTGGCCACCGGCCGGTTCGTGGGCGGCGGCATTGCCGCCGACCCGCACCTGCGTGACCCGGTGGCAGACCTGCCGGTGCGAGCGGAGTCCGCGGGCCGCAGCTTCCGGGACGCCAGCGAGTCACTGGCCCTGACCGTGCCCGATCGCCGCGCCCGGCAGCCGCTGCTGGAGGCGGGCATAGCCGCTGACCCCGACCCGGAGAGCGGTCTGTTCATCGCCGGCGACGTCCGGCGGGCGGGTGGCCCGGAGCCCACCGGCCTCGGTCACGCAGCGACGGACGGCTGGCGCGTGGGCTCTGAGGCCGGGCGCCGGGCGCTGGAAGGGACGGCGGCGTGGCGTTGACGGGACGCGCGGCGGCGTGGCTGAACCTGGCCTACAACTTCGGCCGGCACATGCTGGTGCGGGTGCCGCGCCGGCCGTTCACGGGCGGCACCGACATGCGCCGGTTTCTCGACGCCGTACTGCCCGAGGGCTACGCTCCGCTCACGCCTGCCGAGCGGGACGTCATGCCCGCCACCATGCGCTGCATAAACTGCGGCCTGTGCGCCCTGGCCTGCCCAACGCTGCGGGACGCTCCCGCCAGCGCATGGGACGAAGCCTGGACCTTCGTCGCCGGGCCGTCCCGCTCCATAGACGTGGCGGCGGTGGCAGCGGCGAGCACATCACCGTGCCCGGATTGCGGCGACTGCGCCGCCGTCTGCCCCACAGGCGTACCCATCCCTCATCTTGCCGCACTGGTCCGGAGACTGGCCCGATGATCACACAGCACCTGACACGCGGCGTCCTCGCCGCCGGCCTCATCGCCCTCACGGCCCATGACGCCGCAGCACAGTCGAACCCCGGGGCAACCATGAGCCAGGAACGACCGCGCGCCCGGGATGCCGGCGTCGTCGTCGGCGTCTTCGAGACGGGCGAGCACAACGCCATCACCGATGTCGCCGGGGTCCGGGTGGGGCACAGCACGGTGCGCGGCGCCACCGGCAACACGGGCGTCACCGCCATCCTGCCTCCGGGCACCGACTGGTTCAGGGACCGGCCGCCGGCGGCGATGCTGGTGGGCAACGGCTTCGGCAAGCTGGTGGGGATGACTCAGGTGCGAGAGCTGGGCGAGCTGGAGACGCCCATCCTGCTCACCTGCACGCTCTGCGTCTGGCGCGCCGCCGATGCCATGGTTGAGTGGCTGCTGGAGCGGCCGGGCATGGGCAACGTGCGCAGCATCAACCCCGTCGTCGGTGAGACCAATGACGGCGGACTGAACGACATCCGCGCCCGCCCCATCACCCGCGAGCATGTGGTACAGGCGCTGGAGGGGGCCGCGGCCGGGCCGGTGCCGGAGGGCGCGGTCGGTGCCGGCGCGGGCACCACGGCATTTGGCTGGAAAGGCGGCATCGGCACATCGTCCCGGGTGGTGCCCGCCAGTTACGGCGGCTACACGGTGGGCGTGCTCGTGCAGTCCAACTACGGCGGCATCCTCACCATCAACGGCGCGCCCGTCGGCCGGGAGCTGGGTCGGTACTCGTTCATGCGGGACGTGGAACAGCGGGGCGATCCCGACGACGCAGCGCTGGACGCGGATCCGACGCCCGACGGCAGCATCATGATTATCGTGGCTACCGACGCGCCGCTGGACGCCCGCAACCTGGAGCGCCTGGCGGCCCGTGCGCTGTTCGGCCTGGCCCGCACCGGCTCCACCATGAGCAACGGCTCGGGCGATTACGTCATCGCGTTCTCCACGGCGGAGTCCGTGCGTCGTCGCGGCGGCGAGCGCGTGCGGCAGGTGGACGAGATGGCGAACGACGCCATGACATCCCTGTTCCAGGCAGTGGCCGAGGCCACGGAGGAGGCCATCTACAACAGCCTCTTCAAGGCGGAGACGACGTCGTTCGGCAACAACACGGTGGAGGCACTGCCGCTGGCACGGACGCTGGACATTCTGCGGCGTTACGGCGCCATCCGCTGACCCGGTCCGGACGGTGCGCTACGAGGCCGGCGCGCCCTCGTCTACGATCCACTGCCGCACCGGCTGCTCCTCCCGGCCGGTGCCCGGACGGGCCTCGAAAAACGCTTCCAGCTCAGGCGCCATCCGTTCCGCGTCCGCCTCGCCCAGGTCTATGAGGTGGCTCAGGTAGTCGGGCTGGAACATGAGCATGGAGAGCACGTCGGGACTGCGCTGCTCCTGCGTGCCCAGTCCCCGCGTCATGAACCGGAACGACCGCGGCAGCTGCGGCTCGAACTCGGCGGCCAGCCGCGCCAGGTCCTGCGACGGCCGCACGGTCATCAGGCGCACCGGCCGCATGCCCAGCCGTTCCTCCGCCGGCAGCTTGTCCAGCAGTTCGTTCAGGCGCTCCAGACGTATGGCGTCCTGGTCCACCAGGTCCAGGAACACGGCGTTCAGCAGCACACCCACCACCTGCGCCGGCGGCGGGTAGCCGCTGATCTCCCGGGCTCCCGCCTCCGGCGGCGACTTGTCGTAGCGCGTGGAGATGGCCAGGATCCGGTCGGAGCCCAGGTGCAGCGCCGGGGACAGCGGCGCCACCAGGCGGATGCCGCCGTCGCCGTACCACTCGCTGCCGATCTGCACGGCCGGGAAGAAGATGGGCAGGGCCGCCGATGCCATGATGGTCTCGACGGTGATGGGCGCCATCTCCGTACGCCGCTGCGGCCTGCGCCACGGCCGGATCCCGGTGCCCTTCAGCCATACGACCGTCTGGCCGGTGGTGTACGACGTCGTGATGATGGCAACGGCCCTGAGCTTGTCCTGGGCCAGGTTGTAGTCGATACCGGTGATCTCACCGTTCACCGGGCCGAGCATCTCGTGCAGCAGCTCCCGCAACGGCTGCGTGTCCAGCAGACCCCGCACCCGCGGCGCGCCCCTGTTGCCGCCGGACAGCAGGCGGGCGCCCCACCCCATTGCGCTGCGCGCCAGGGACAGCGAGTCAACGCGGAAGATGTCGCTCACCGAGAGGCCCCGCCACATCTGCTCCAGGCTCTCCACCGCCTGGCCGAATGTGCCCGGCGCCGCGGCCAGTGCCGCCGTGTTCACGGCGCCTGCAGACACGCCCGTCAGGATCGGGAAATGCATCTCCGGGTACCGGCGCGCAATCCACTTCAGCACACCGACCTGATAGGCGCCCCGGGCGCCGCCGCCGGTGAGCACGAGGCCGAGATGGTACTCGACGGCCTTGCTGGCTGCGTGATCTGCGTCCATGCCTGATGCTACCACCGATGCCGCCCGTGGACCAGTCGGCCGGGCGCGCGACGCCGCCCGCCCGGTGCCCCCTGCCGCCCGCTCGCGCCCGCCCTGTGCACGGCACCCCCGATCAACTATCCTCAGCGGTTCGTTCGCACGGTCACATCGAGCTGCAGGATAATGGACGGGATCACAGAACTCTTTGCCGGACCCTGGGGGCCACTGGTCATTTTCGGACTGCGGATTGTCGATGTCTCCCTGTCCACAATCCGCATCGTCCTCGCCGTACGCGGCCACAAGTACGTCGTCCCGTTCATCGGCTTCTTCGAGGTGCTGGTCTGGGTCTTCGCCGTGGGCACCGCCATCCGCTTCCTCGACAGCCCGCTGCACCTGCTGGGCTACGCCGGCGGGTTCGCCACTGGCAGCATTGTCGGCCTCCTCATCGAGGAGCGCCTGGCCATCGGCTACGCCACCATCCGCGTTGTGTCACGCTACACCGGCGTGGAAATGGCCGACGCGCTGCGGGACCTGGGTTTCGGCGTCACCGAAGTCGGCGGGCAGGGCCGCGACGGACGGGTGGAAATCATGTACACGGTCTGCCGCCGCCGGGACATACCCCGCGTCATCCGCGAGGTGGAACGCTGGGACCGCCACGCCTTCGTCACCGTTGAGGAGCCCCGGGCCATCCACTGGGGCTGGATGCACTCGCCCAGCCGCCGCGTCTCTGTCGGGCTCGGCGGCGTGAACGAGATCATGCGCAGGGTCATGGGCAGGCAGCGGCGCTGAGCCGCCGCGAGCGCCGCCTCAGTCCAGGTCCACCTGCACGACGCTGTTCACATCCGGGAGGCCCGCCAGCTCCCGCATCACGCCCTCCGGGATGGCGCCATCGACGCTGATGGCCGCCAGCGCATCCTCCCCCGCCTGCAGCCGCGACTGGTGATATTCGGCGATGTTGATGCCGTGCCCGCCCAGCAGCGTGCCGACCCGGCCGATGACGCCGGGCACGTCCCGGTTCTGCAGGATGACGAGGGAGCCACGGGGCTGAACAACCAGCCGGTAGCGGTTGATCCGGACCACCCGGTAGTGCCTGCCCGCCACCACGGCGCCGGCCACCCGCACCTCACCGCGCGGCGTGGCCAGCTTGATCTCGATGAATTCCTCGTACGGCCCATGCGCGCCCACCCGCGCCCGCTCCGTATGAATGCCCCGGGCCTCGGCGATGTGCAGTGCGTTCACCATGTTGATGGCGCCTGCACCCACCACGCGGCGAAGCACGCCCGTGACCACGGCGGCGGCGATGGGCCGCACCGCCACGTCCACCGGTCCCGAGTAGCGGATCGCCAGGTGCTCGGCGGGGCCGTCCACCATCACGGCCGCGATCCGACCCAGCCGCTCGGACAGCTCCAGCAGCGGGCGCAGGCGACGCATCTCCTCGCCGCCAATGGCCGGCGCGTTCACGGCGCGCGTCATGTCGCCGTCAGCAAGCGCCGCGCGCACGGCCTCGGCGATTTCCAGCGCGACGTTCTGCTGGGCCTCCTCCGTGGCGGCACCCAGGTGCGGCGTGAGGACGGCGCCATCCAGGCTGCGCAGCGGGTGGTCCGCCGGCAGCGGCTCCTCGGCGAAAACGTCCAGCCCGGCCCCGGCGATGTGGCCGCTGCGGACCGCGTCCGCCAGCGCGCTTTCGTCCAGCACCCCGCCCCGGGCGGCGTTCACGATATACGACCCGGGCCTCATCATCGCCATCTGCTCCGCACCGATGAGGCCGGCGGTGGTGTCGGTGAGGGGCACGTGCAAGGACACCACATCGGCCCGGCGGAGCACATCGTCGAGTTCGCACAGCTCGATCTCCAGCGCCTCCGCGCGCTCCGCCGACAGGAACGGATCGAACGCAACAACGCGCATGCCGAAGCCCCGCGCCCGGCGCGCCACCTCACCGCCGATACGGCCGGCGCCCACCAGGCCGAGAGTCTTGCCGTACAGCTCAGTACCCGTGTAGCTCTTCCGGTCCCACTCGCCGGCCTTCATGGAACGGTCGGCTGCGGGCACGCGTCGCACGCATGCCAGGATCAGCGCGAACGCCAGTTCCGCGGCCGAGATCGTGTTGCCCGACGGCGCGTTGAGCACGGCGATGCCTCGCTCCGTCGCCGCGTCAATGTCGATGTTGTCCACGCCGACGCCGGCCCGGCCGATGACCTGCAGGCGGCGCGCATGGGTGAGCGACTCCCGGGTGATGCGCGTGCTGCTGCGCACGATGACGGCATCGGCGTCGGCCAGCGCCAGGGCCAGGTCTTCGCCCTTCAGGCCCGACCGCTCTACCAGCTCAAAGCGAGGGTCGGACCTGAGGGGCTCCAGCCCGTCGCCGGCAATGCTGTCGGCGACGAAGACGCGGAAGCGCGCGCCGGCGTCCTGCATCAACGGGCGAGGATCCCGGACATCACCTCGAGCAGGCCGTCCAGGCCCTCCTCCGAGTGGTCGCCCATGTGGCCGATGCGGAACGTGTCGTCCTTCATGCGGCCGTAGCCGGTGGCGATCTGGAAGCCATGCTCCTTCACCGCCGCGGCCAGGGACGGGCCCGTCCAGTCGCCGGGGCAGCGGATGGTCGTCACGGTAGGGGACCGGAACGCCGGATCCCGCACCAGGATCTCCAGCCCGTGCGCCTCGCACCAGGCCCACGTCCGTTCCGCCATGCGACGGTGCCGGTCCAGCCGCGCGTCCATCCCTTCCGTCTCGATGCGCTCAAGCTGCACGTCCAGCGCGTAGAGCAGCGACACCGCCGGCGTGTTCGGCGTCTGGTTGCTGAGGATATTGCGCTCGAACTCCAGGAAGTCGAAGTAGATGCCCCGGTCCGTCTTCTGCTCCGCACGCTCCAGGATGTTTGGCCTGGCCACACCGAACGCCAGGCCCGGCGGCAGCGCGAACGACTTCTGCGAACCTGTCAGCACGAAGTCCACGCCCCATTCGTCCGTGCGCATGTCGGCGCCGCACAGTCCGGATACGCTGTCCACCAGCAGTACCACATCGTCGAACTCGCGGGTGACGGCGGCCAGCTCGGCGATGGGATTGAGCGCACCCGTGGACGTCTCCGAGTGCGCCACCGTCACCGCGTCGTAGGTGCCGCGCTTCAGCGCGTCCCGCAGCATGTCCGGCGTATGGCCGCTGCCCCAGTCCACTTCCACGGCGTCGGCCTCGAGGCCCGTGGCCCGGGCGATCTGGTGGAATCGCTGGCTGAATGCGCCGTTTACCAGCGACAGCACTCGCCGGCGAGCGCCGTTGCGCACCGCGCCCTCCATCAGGCCCGTCGCCGAGGATGCGCTGATGTAGACCGGGCGTTCCGTGCGGAACACCGTCTTCAGCCGTGGCTGGATCCGGCCGATCATCTCCTCCATTTCCGCCACGCGGTGCCCCATCATGGGCTTCATCATGGCGGCGAGCACGTCGGTATGAACTTCGGTGGGGCCGGGCATGAAGAACCGGCCGGTGAGGGTCGTAGTCACTCTGGGTTTCCGCCGTTCGAATAGGTGAAAAATGCGCGGTACTCCTCTTCCAGGAGACTGAGCCCCCGGCTGTACAGGTCCTGCACCGCCGCGGACCGGGCCGGCTCTCCGCCCAGTGCCAGCGGCAGCACCGGCGCCAGCGACAGGCCGCGTATGACGACGTCCGCCTCCGCTACCACCGCCGGCCGCAGCACCACGCCGGCGTACGCCACAAACAGGTCGGCGACGCCGGCGGCCTCCAGGTCCGTCATGCCATCGCCCACCATGATGACCGGCCCGCCGATCTCCCGCCGCAGCAACGTCATGACCTCGTGCTTGCCGCCGGACCGGGCCAGAGGCGAACGGGCCTCGTAGCCGGCCCATGTACCGTCGTCGTGGAAATGGATGCCCACGGCCGACACCTTCCCGGCGGGCAGGCCCAGGGCCTCGCCGACGGCCTCCACTGCCGGCAGCAAGCCACCGCTCATGATGCGCACGTCCACGCCCTCGAAGAGCAGGGCGCGCACGACCTCCGCCGCGTCGGGCACCAGCCGCTCCACGTACTGCCGGGCCAGCGCCTCGACCTGCCGGCGCGTGGGCCGGATGATCTCCAGGCGTCGGCCGTACACGGATTCCAGCGGGACCGCACCGCGCATGGCGGCATCGGTGAGTTCCTCGATTTCACGGCGGTGGGGCCCTGCCAGTTCGTCGATCCCCTCGATGGCGGAGAGGGTCGAGTCGCAGTCGAACACAACGCCGCTGACACGTCTCAGCCGCCTCATGCGCTGGAGTCCCCCGGTCGATCCGGCGTCGGGTCGGTGGGCATGGCCGCAAAGTGGCCGGCGGCGAAGCCGCATGCAAGGCCCGGAATCCGCCTGTTCAGAACCTGGCACCCACCTCCAGCGAGATATAGCGCTCCGGCGTCAGGAAGAACTCGCCCATGTGGGACATGCCGTCGAATGCGCGGACGGTCAGGCGCAGCGAACGCGTGGTCCGCACGCCAACGCCGGCGGCGGCGGCAAAGGCCGGGTGCCAGCCCGTTCGCTCCGCCGAGTAGTAGTCGGCCCCGGCAAACGCGTGAAAGCGCGGATCCGACCACGGCTGCCACTCCCGGTCAAGGCCGAACTGCAGCAGGGCACGGTCCCGCACCCGCAGCGCCCGTAACCGCGGCTCCCAGTCCAGGTAGGACCGGAACACCCAGGCGCCGCCGCCGTACAGCCGGGCGACACCGGGCACGTCATACGCCACCATGCCGTCCAGCTGCTCGCCACCGAACTCGATGCGGCTCGCGCCCGTGTTGTCCGCGAACTCGTCGCCGATGTGGGAACTGCGGTGCAGCACGCCCAGCCGCGCAGCCACACGGGGCCAGCCTGCCTCCACCGCGCCACCCACGTACCAGTCCTGCCCCATGTCGTCACGACGGGGGAGTTCGATGCGGAAGCGCGCAAAGACCCGTCCTTCCACCGTCAGGATTGCGCCGCCGCCGTCCCACACGGCGAGCTGCACCAGTGGCAGCACTGCACCCACGCCCACGGCCGCGACGTACTCGTCCGCGGCGCCGTCCGCGTCCGCCAGCTCGAAGGGGTCGCGTTCCGGACCCTGCGTCGCCAGCAGCGTCGTGCGCATCAGACCCACCGAGATCCGCGGCGCCATCGGGTCCGCCAGCGGCGCACCCAGGTACCGAACTTCCGGCAACAGGTCGCCGGCCGCTGCCTCCGCCTGGCGGTACGCCTGGGCCGCGCCCGCCGCCGGCCACACCACAGCCAGCATGCAGCCCACCGCCCACAGGCAGAGGCCGTGACTCCCCGCCTTCCTCATCCCTTCCCCCGGATTCCTGCACTGGTTGCGGGCGCGCCCGGCCGCGCCCATTCTCCGCGCCAACGTACTGAACCAGCAGAGGTCTCGCACGTGTATCCGTCCCTCACGGTCCTCGAGCCAGCCGCCCTGGCCGAATCGGTTGCCGCCGCAAGCGCCAGGCTGGACGAGGCCGCCGCCGACATCCGCGCCGTGGACCACGCCTCGCTGCCCACGCTGCTGGCGCTCCTCGCCCTCGGCTGCGCCCGGCCCGTGCGGGACCTGCTGCGCCCGACCGCCCGTCCGAGCAGCCGTCCGGACCGAGTCGGGGACCATGTCTCGGCCGCCGGCCGCCCGCTCGCGCCAGGTGATGCCCCGGCGCTGGCGGCCCTGCTGGGACGATACGTCGCCTGGACCGGTGACACCGCCGTCGCACGCGCCCTATGGCACGTGCAACCCCTTGTCCACACAGCGCTTGCAGATGTCCACACGGCGCCGTACGGACAGGAATTGGTGGCGCGCCGGATCACCCTCGTGGCCGCGTGCACCGCCCTCGAGAGGATGGCGCCGGACGTGGGTGATGCCCAGGCGGCCGGGGCGTTCCGAAGGGCCGCCCGGGAACTGAGCAGGGGCCTGCCGGACATCCTGTCGCCGGATCACCGGATCCTGGCCGCGGCACTGGGGGTGGAGTTTCCGACAGTAGTCGATGCCGGACAGGCGCCGGCACCATCGGGAGACGACGTCGTCATGACCACCCTGCATTTCGCGACGTCAGTGCTGGGGCTGGAGCCCGATGCCCCGCGCCATCGCCTGCGGCTTCGGCCGATGCTCCGGGAATTGCGCGTACGGGGCATTCCCTTCGCCGATGGGACGGTGAGTCTGGACGTGGAACGGGGCGGTCCGGGCGAATGGCATCTGCGTCTGGAGCAGGAGAGCGGCGCCATCCCGGTGACAGCGGTGATGGAGCCGTTTCTACCGGCGGCGCCCCAATCGGCGTTGCCCCTGTCGGCGCGCCCCCCGGATTCGCGCCGTCAGGAGTCGGGCGCGGGCGGGACACTGCCTGCGGTGACAGTCTCTGTGGACGACACACCGGCGGCCCTGAACCCGCGGCCGGTCCCCGGTGGCGTGCTGTTGCCGGTCCAGCTGGTGCTCGATGCGCCGCGGCGCCTTACCATACAAATGTACGAGGGCCGCTCACCGGAATGAGCGGCCCTCTATGCGTCAGGTCTATCCAGGACTACCGTGCGGTCATCCGTCCATCATCGGACAGGAGACCCCGAAGGTAGGCGGGCCGGTCAGGGACCGCCGTGCGGATCAGGGTACGGGCGTACGTGATCCGTTCGTCGTCGGAGAGGCTGTCGACCACCGAGATCGGCGCACCGTAGCGCAGGAGCAACCGCTTGGCGTCCCTCGCGACACTATCGTCCATCGGGCCTCCACGTAAGGGTGGGAGTAGGAGCGATAATCTAGGATGAAAATGGGTCGGCGGCAACTCTACGGCAGGGATGATGGTGTAGGGGATGGTGGAGGGGATGGTGTAGGGGATGGTGTAGGGGCTGGTGTATGGGGATGGTGTATGGGGGAGAGTCTGTGGGTTGGGGGGATGGTGTGCGGCGAGGGTGGGGCGTGCCCGGCCCGGGGGTTGCAAGGGGTGGGCAGGAAGCAGTCATCAGGGACGGAGGCGGAGGTGCTATGAGGAACCCGCTGGACAGTTGGCGGCAGCGGCAGGCGCGGCGGCGGTATATGCCCCACGCCCGTACCACGAAGACCGGGACCATTGCGAAGTTCTCCATGGTGGCCCTGGTCCTCATCATCCTGGCCGCAGCACTGCTGGATATGCGCCGGGGCGGCGGCGCCGAGGCCGACGCAGTTGCCCATGTCCGGGAGAACGCCGTGGACGCGCTGGACCTGCTGGTGCAGGCGGCCCGGTCCCGGCGGCTGGTGTTCCTCGCTGACGTCCCCTCCGCCACCGCGCCCAAACAGTTTGCAGCCGAGGCCATCGAGCGGCTGGCGACGGGGCCCGGCCTGGACCTCGTGGTACTGGACGTCTCCAGTGATGAGCAGCCGTTCATTGATCGCTACCTGGCGACGACGCCTGAAGATGCGTCCATCCTGATGGGCCGGCCCGGCGCCATCCGCGAGGGCGACGGCGCATCGCGGGCCTTCGTGGATGTATACCGTACCGTATGGCGGGTGAACCAGGAGCTGGGCGCCCACCGGCGGGTCCGCATCGTCGCGGCAGACCCGCCCGGCTGGCCGCCCGCCCGGGCCACCGCGCCACATGACGTGGCCCGCATGTTCGGGGACCGGGACGGCCACATGGCGGAAGCGGTGATGCAGCGGGCGCTGAACCGGGAGCCCAACGCCCGCGTCCTGTTTTTCGTGAATGGCCTGCACGCATTGAAGTCAGGTGGCGGCCGTGTGCAGACCGGCGGCACCCGGCCGGTAGACGTGGAATGGCTGGCCGCCCGCATGGTCCAGCGCTATCCGCAGGACGTATACACGATCCTCACTGACGCGTCGCCGTCGCGGGTAGTTACGGCGGACGTGGCCACATACCGCGGCACGCAGCTGGCCGACGCCATGCGCCGGGCCGGCGTTCAGCCGGGCTCCGCGTTCCGGGGCCATGAAGCACTGGACGCCGTGTCCCGCACGCCCGTGCGTGTGGTGGGCACCACTGGCATCGACTTCACCATGGAGCCGCACACCGCGCGTTTCTCCGACCTGGCCGACGCCTACATCTACTTCGGCAACTGAGGGTCTGGCCGAGGCTTCCGGTACTGCGGCAACGGCGGGGTGGCGGCGCCCCGGACTCGCCCGGGGCTACGCCTCCTCCTCCGCTTCGTAACCCTCTTCCGCCACGACGGACGCCAGCTCCCGTGGCGAGGTCCGGGACTCGTCGTATTCGACACGGGCGCGGCCATCGTCCAGGTCCACGCTCGCCCGGGATACACCATCCGCGGACTCCAGTGCGCCCTTCACCGCGGCTACGCAGTGCTGGCACGTCATGCCCGTCACCTTCAGTGTCGCGCTTGCCATTGTATTGAGTCTCCGTTGGTTGGATGGGCCATGGTCCAGTACACCAGATCGAGCAGTGCCGAGCGCCGCCCCCAGTATGGGATCATAGTCGGGCGGATGAGTCAAGGCGGATACGCGGACCTGCCCCCGGATATCGGGTACGACCCAACCGCTCATGAACATTCCACACTGGCATGCTGGCCGAGGAACGGCGGGATGGGCGTTTGGGCCACCCGGGCCCGTTTCAGCGTGGGACGGTGGCCACTCGCCAGGACTGTAGTCTGGTTGGTGGGGCGTTTCCATGTCCACACGCGACATAACCAACAACCGGCGGCTGGTCCGCCGGAGTGGCGGCCGGTCCGTTGGGGTGGCACAGTCCGTGTACCTCCCGCCCCGGATGAGCACTGAAAAGGGCTGGTGGCGCCGGGAAGGCACGCCGAAGCGAGGCTTCCGCTATGCCGGGCTGAACGGCCGAAAGCTGACGTCGCCGGACACCCTGGCGCGAATCCGTGCCATGGCCATCCCGCCGGCGTGGACGGACGTGCACATCTCGCCGGACCCGGAGCGCAAGATACAGGTCTGGGGCCGGGACCAGGCCGGCCGGAAGCAGTACCGCTACAGTGCCGGGCATGTGGAAAAGGTAGACCGCAGGAAGTGGAACCGGGTCCTGAAGGTGGCGCGGCTGCTTCCCGAACTGCGGGCCGCCACCAATGCCCACCTGCGCAGGCCGACGCTGGACAGGGAGAAGGTCCATGCCACTGTAGTGCGGCTGATGGCGAGGGCCTACTTCCGGGCGGGCAGCGAACGCTACGCCGTGGAGAACCGGACGTTTGGCATCTGCACCCTGAAGAAACGCCACGTCCGGATCCACGGCCACAGTCTGGACTTCCGCTACGTGGGCAAGCAGCGCAAGGACCAGCGGCAGGTGGTGGCCGACACGCCACTGGTGGAGATCATCGAGGAGCTGTTGAGCCAGAAAGGCACGCGCCTGTTCAAGTACCGGGTGCCGGGCGGGAAGTACCGTCCCGTGACTGCTGCCTCGGTGAATCGCTACCTGCGGGAGATCGTCGGTGAGCGGCTGACATCAAAGGACCTGCGCACGTTCGGGGGCACAGTTCGCGCGGCGACCATCCTGGCGGATATCGGCCCGGCGTCCTCGAAGAGCGAGGCCAGGCGCAACGTGCTCCTGGCATGCAAGCTCGTGTCCTCGGAGCTGGGCAACACGCCGGCCATCTGCCGCCGCGCATACATCCATCCTGCCGTGCTGGTGAAGTACGAGGCGGGCTATACAGTGACCAGTCCGCGCCGGCGCCGCACAAAGCGTGAGGTGGAAGCAGAGGAGGTCGAGGGCCTGTATCCGGAGGAGGCTGCCCTCATCCGGTTCCTGGAAAAATACGGCTCATTGAAGGGCTAGCCGGCGCAGGCGAGCCTGCGCGATTACTCAGCCGTCGGTATCCCGGCGGCGGTCCGGCGCCGGGACGTTGAAGATGCGGAACTCCATGCCGGCCTCCTGGAGCAGCGGCATGGCCACGTTGAATACCGGCGTCCCGGCGGGCGTGCGGGCCTCGGCGCGCCCGAGGTGGGCGTGACCGTGGAACACGGCGGTGGCGCCCAGCGTCTCGATGGGGACCAGCAGTCGTGAGCTGCCCAGAAACGGGTAGATCACTTCCGGCTCGCCAGCAATCGTCTCCTGGATGGGCGCGTAGTGGAGCAGCACGATGCGTGTCTCCGTCCGCAACTGCTGCAGCGCGCGCTCCAGCTTCAGCGCCTCCGCGACGGCGGCGTTGACGAACTCCTTGATGAGTTCCTCGCCGAACGGCCCCAGCGAGCCACGCCCGAACCCGCCGCCAAAACCCTTCGTCCCCGCGAAGCCGACCCCTTCGATGACGACGTTGGTGCCGTCCAGCACCTCGACGCCTGCCGCGCGCAGGATGTCGGCACACTCCTCGTGCTCACCACTCTCGTAGTCGTGGTTGCCCAGCACCGCCACCACCGGCACCTCGACGCCGGCGAGTTCCTCCACAAACTTATGCATCTGGTCCGGCCGGCCATGCGTTGTCAGGTCGCCACACAGGGCGAGGACGTCGGCGGTGCGGTGCACGTCGGCGAACAGGTCACGCAGCGCGCCGCTCGTGACGCCGTCGAAGTGGATGTCGCCTATGGCGGCGATCCGCAGCTGCCGCCGCTCATCCGACGCCCCGTCGGCTCCGTCAGTCCGGTCAGCCTCGTCAGTCCGGTCAGCCTCGTCAGTCCCGGCAACCTCGTCAGTCCCGGCCCTGACAGTCTCGTCAGCCCGGTCAGCCTCGTCAGTCCTGCCCGTACCGTTAACCATCCGCCCGCGCCTCCGGCTGCATCCACACGTCGCTCTCGACGATGCTCCGGGTGATGTCCAGCTCCTGCCGTGCCCGCACGGCCGCCTCCCTGGGATCGCGGAACCCCCACTCGTTCACGTCGATGTTGTACGAGAAGCGGGAGATGAGCGTGCCCTCGCAGACCCCGGCCTCACCCACCTCGTCGATGGCCGTCTCGGCATCGTCATAGAGACGGCGCCGGACCCATTGGGGAATGCGCGGACGGTGGCCAGGATAGACGTAGTCGAACAGGTGGAGCTGGGCGAGAAGCAGCCGCCAGTGACTGCCCACGCGCTGGATCAGGCGCTCCCAGTCCAGCTCATCGCCGCGGCAGAGGATGAGGTGCAGGATGTCGCTCACGTCGGAGCGGTGCCGCTCGGAGACGAAGAGCCGGTGCCAGAGCAACTCTTCGGGCGGGGCAACCCTCACCTGTGTGCCGGCAAGGATACCGGCGCGGGAGTGGCGGAACCAGAGTTCGTCAATGAACGAGAGCCCGTTGCCCATGCCGAAGATGATGTCGATCTGCTTGTCGCCGTGCATGGCCTTCGCCAGCCAGTGCGGCTGCTCCAGGTGCGGCCGGAACCCGTGACCGATGAGTACGCGGGCCGCATCCACCACGCGGGACGGCTCCACGAAGATGTCGAGGTCCTTGGTCTGCCTGTAGATGCCGGTGTACTCGTAGATGGCGTAGAGACCGCTGATCACGTAGGGCACGCCCGCAGCATTCAGTGCGCCCAGTGCCTTGCGGTATACCTCCCGCTCCGCTTCGGGTATCCAGAACTCGCCGTGCGTCAGTGATTTGCGTTCTTCCTTCGTCAGTCCCGCCTCGCTCATGCCCCTCACTCCCGTGTGTCGCGACGAGTGCCGCGGCTTCGCGCGAGGCACAAGGTTCAGGCCGCTACCCTGCCGTTCCTGCGAGCGTTACCTTCGTGCCATGTTCGACGACTGGAAGAACGCATGGCGCCAGGCGGTGGAGAATTTCCAGCGCGAGGTGCATGGCGGTGACGACCATGCGCCCCCCCGCGTGCGTGCCATGGAGCGGGAACTCGTGTCCGCGGCAGGGGCCCTCGGCAAGCTGGACGACGAGATCCGCCGCACCCGGCGCAGCCTGGACGCGGAACGGGAAGCCCTGGAAGCGTGCCGCCGCCGCGGTGAACTGGCGCGCAACGCCGGCGACGACGAGACCGTCCGGATTGCGGGAGAGTTCGCCGTGCGGCACGAGGAACGCGCCGCCGTGCTCACCCGCAAGCTGGCGGTGCTCGAGGACGAGCGGTCACTGCTGGACCGGGACATCGGCGAGATGCGGCAACTGGTGACTGAAGCGGGCCAGGCGCAGACGGCCGATAGCGGCATCGGCACGGGCGGGAACGCGGGCGGCGCCAGCACTTTCGACGATGAGGCTGCGGCCCGTGACCGGGACTTCTCGCGGCTGGAACAGGACGCCCGGGAGCGGGCCGCCGCGGAACGACTGGAAGAACTCAAGCGACGCATGCAGGGCTGACGTCGCCGGCGGACGATGACGACGGCAGCAGCGCCACCGTCGTCATCG
>DATHVP010000010.1:0-1676 GCA_035461245.1 Longimicrobiales bacterium
ATGCCCTCGTGGATCTCGAACGGGCGCAACTCGGCGCGTACGAGGAAGAAGACGTTGGCCAGGATGCCGGCGGTCAGGCCGGCGAGGACACCGGGCGTCGTCGCACGTTTCCAGTACATGGCAGCGTAGACCGGCGGTGCGAGCTGGCAGACAACGCCGTAGGCGGTCAGCAGCAGCCACACCAGCGTCTGCTGCTGGATGACGGCGAAGTAGTAGGCGATGCCGCCGATGGCCAGCACCAGGACGCGCATGAGGAAGCGCTGTTGCGCGTCGTTGAGCTTCCAGAGCGGGCGCACGCCGTCCTCCACCGCCACCGACGCGGCGCCATGGAGCACCGCGTCGCCGGTGGACATGGACGCCGACAGCGCGCCGGCGCAGAACAGCGCCACGACCAGTACGGGCAGGCCGCTCTCCAGGATCATGTGCGGCAGGATGAAATCTGCCGCCGGCGGCTGCGACGGGAACAGCACGCCCGCGTACCCGATGAGGAACACGGGAATGAGGAAGAACTGGAACGTGGGGAAGAGGATTACCGTCCGGCGCAGGGTGCGGTCGTCGCGTGCGGTGAACGACTTCATGAACAGGTGCGGCCACATGATGAAGCCCAGCGCCGAGGCGAGGACCGCTGACGAGTAGCCGCCCCAGCTCCATGGCTCGCCCGCCCCCGTAAGCCCGGGCACCGTGAGCAGTTCCGGCCGGACTTCCGCGATCTGCTCGAACATGGCGCCGATGCCGCCGTACAGCGAGATGGGGATGTAGAGACCCAGCGCCCACGCCACCACCAGCATGAAGATGCCCTGGAACACGTTGGTCCACCCCACCGCCGAGACGCCGCTGAACAGCACGTAGGTAACCACCACCGTGTAGGCCAGCGCCGCGCCCAGCCAGAACGGGACGTTGCCGTCCGTCACCGCGCTGAACACGATGCCCGCGCCGCTCATCTGCAGCATTAGGTACGGCACGAACGCCGCCACCGAGACCACCGCCAGCAGCACGGACAGCGCGCGCGAGGGGAAGCGCCCGACGACGAGTTGCGCCTGCGTCAGGAAGCCGAAGCGTCGTCCGAGACGTCCCGCCTTGGGGCCCAGGAAGTACCACGGCGCGATGCCCAGCACGCCATAGCTCATGATGTAGAACGCCGCCGCGCCCCGGGAGTATGCCCAGCCGGGCCCGCCCAGGAACGCGAAGGCGCTGAAGATGGTGGCCCCGGTGATGAAGTACATGGCCAGCAGCCCGAACTGCCGGTCCGCAGCCACATAGCCGGCCACGCTCGACGTCACGCGGCGCCCGGCCAGCAGCCCGATGGTCAGCGTCACGCCCAGGTAGCCGAGCACGACCGCGGTGATGACGTGCCAGCGCTCCATCACTCCGCCTCCCCGGTGTTGACGTGACCGGATCCTCCGCCGGCATTGGAGCCACCGCCAGGATTGGAGTTACCACCGGCGACGTTGATGTCGCCACCATCCGCTGCGGCCCCTGCCCGTCCTGCCGCTGCCCGGGTCTCCGCCACGTCCAGAATCCCCAGGGCGACACCCACCAGCGCCACCCACAGCGTGATCCAGAAGAGCACGAAGGGCAGGCCCAGCACCAGCGGCTCGATGCGGTTGAACGGGATCATGCCCGGCCACGTCAGGAACACTGCGTACAGGCCGAGCACGACGAACACGAGACGGCGA
>DATHVP010000011.1:0-8848 GCA_035461245.1 Longimicrobiales bacterium
CGGAGCGCGCCCGCCACCATCCACCGCGGGCAAGCGAAGCGCACCCGCCACCATCCTCCGCGGGCAAGCGGAGCGCGCCCGCCCTGCAGCCCGCGGGCAAGCGGAGCGCGCCTGCCACCCCCCACCGCGGGCAAGCGGAGCGCGCCCGCCACCATCCCCCGCGGGCAAGCGGAGCGCGCCCGCCACCATCCACCGCGGGCAAGCGAAGCGCACCCGCCACCATCCTCCGCGGGCAAGCGGAGCGCGCCCGCCCTGCAGCCCGCGCCGGCACCCGGGCGCACTGGACCGATATATGCCAGCCTTTCGCGGCATGAGTGATTTCCTGGACGAAGAGTTCCCCCTGGGCGACGGCGTGGCGGACGACACGGCCTGGGTGGAATGTCCGCACTGCGGCGAGGAGAACGAGCTGGCGGTGGACCCTGGCGGCGGCATCCTGCAGCAGTACATCGAGGACTGCGAGGTCTGCTGCCGGCCCATGCAGCTCACGGTGACGTGGGACGACGAAGGGGTCGCCTCCGCCCACGCGGTGTCCGACGACGACGTCGTCTGAGGCCCCCTCCTGCGCCAGCGGCATGGCAGGCCAGGGTGTCGCTGCCGGGATGAGCGGCTGCCGGCATGGGGCGGATGGAGGTACGAGCGGCTGGCACTGCAGGCGTGGTTGCGCCATAGTAGAGGCATGCAATCGTTCCAACGCATCGTCCCCCGAACCGCGCCCTACCGGCAGGCGGCGGGCACCTGGTTCAAGCGCTACGTGCGCCGGCTCTGGCAGTCCCGGGGCGGCGGGTTCTACGGGTTCGTCGCGACGTTGATGTTCCTGTACCTGGAGATCCTCGACATCGCCGGCGACGTCGTGGACCTGGGCGGCGGCCGGCTGAGCCTGGGCTGGATCATCAGCTTTGTCGTGAGCAACATGGTGGAGCTGCTGATGAACACCATCCGGGCGGCGCTCTGGCCCATCACCTGGCTGCAGCAGTTCGGGGTGGGTCTCGTGTCTGCGGGGCTGCTGGGCGCGGCCTACATCGGCTATCTGGGCGTCAGGCCTCAGGTCATGCGCTGGCTGGGCGATGACCCTGCACCGGCTGGCGGCAGGGATACCGTGCCGGTCGAGACGAAGCCCGCGCTGTAACGCCGGTCGCCGTCAGCCACCACTCCACCACCGGTCCAGCTCCAGCCGCAGCCGCCCGTAGAGCGGGTCCGCCCGCAGCGGCGCGAGTACGTCGTGGTAGAAGTGGTGCATGGCCAGGGCCGGCCAGTAGTCCCAGCGTCGGACGGTCCGCAGCGTGGCAAACGCTTCACTGCGACGGCCCAGCGCCAGCTCCACGACGCCGGCGGCGAACGCGTCGCGTTCCCGGTGGAACCGTTCCAGCATCGCCAGGACTTCGTGCGTGGTCGAGGCGCCGCCGGCCGTGGCGCCGGTGACGGCGGTATCTCCGGCGGTGTCCGCCGCGACCAGCGCCAGCGCGAGGGTCAGCGCGGGCCCCGAACCAGCCCACTCCACCGTCAGGCCGCGGAGCAGCGGCACGGCCTCGCCCGGCCGGCCGAGGTGGTACAGGGCGAGGGCTTCGTAGAAGGGGCCGGTGGTCCAGTCCGGCTGGAGCCGGGACGTCCGCCGCGCCTCCACCAGCCCCGCCTGGAAGTTGCCGCTGGTCATGAGGGAAAGGGCAAGATTGCTGAGGGCCTCGGCGGACAGGGGATCCAGGGCGACAGCCCGCTGGGCGCTCTGCAGCGCCTGCGCCCTGTCGCCCAGCACCTGGGACATCCAGCCGAGCCAGTTGTGGGCTTCGGCGTAGCCGGGCCGGAGCTCCACCGCACGCCTGAGTGCGGCAATGGCCGCCGGCCCGTTGCGCCGGGCGACATGGTACTCGCCCAGCGACGTATGCGCCTCGGCCAGCGTCGGGGCCAGTTCCAGCGCCTGGTTGACGGCGTCGAGGGCCCGGGGCAGCACGCGATGGGCGGGCTCGTACTCGTAGTCGTGGAGCAGGGACAGCGCATCGGCCAGGCCGGCCCAGGCCAGGGCGTAGCCGGCATCCAGGTCCACGGCGTGCTGGAAGAAGTCCAGGGACCGGCGCATCCCCGTCTCCGTCCGCTGGTCCAGGTGGGCCCGTCCCTGGGCGTAGAGGCGGTACGCCTCGAGGTTGGACGTGCCCTCGTGGGCGGCGCCGGCGGTGACGCCGGTGGCTGCGGCCGTTCCTCCGGCGGGCGCGATCTCCGCGCGCAGGGCCTGTGCTATCCGTCGCGCCAGCTCCGCCTGGATGTCGAAGATGCCCTGCGCGTTCAGCGCCCGGTCGTAGCGCTCCGCCCAACGGTGAGCCCCGGTGGCGACATCGATGACCTGCACGTTGAGCCGGAGCCGCCGGCCGTCGCTCTGCACGCCGCCCTCGATGACGGTGCCCACGCCCAGCTCCCGGCCGATCTCGGTAACGGGTCGCTGCGCGCCCCGGTAGCGCAGCACGGACGTGCGGGCAATGACGCGCAACTCGCTGAGGCGGGACAGTTCCGTCAGCAGGTCGTCGTGCAGCCCCATGGCGAAGGGTTCCACATCCGCCAGGCCGGTGAGGTTCTCGAACGGCAATACGGCCACGGCGGATGGCGACAGCCGTGTGGCGACGTTCTCGATGGAAGACTGCGTCTCGGGCGCGGGCTCCAGCTCGAACTCACGGGCGAGCCGGGCCGAGAGTTCCTCGTATACGCGCAGCGCGCCCGCACGGTCGCCAGCGCCGTGCAGCAATTCGATGAGGCGCCGCGCCGCCGGCTCGTCCAGCGGGTCCAGCGCCAGCGCCCGGCGGCTCCAGCGCAGGGCTTCCGTCGTCCGGCCCGCCGCCTCCGCCGCCGCCGCCAGGCCGTGGGCCGCCTCCATGGCGGCCCGGCGCAGGCGCGTCCGTTCCGCTGACAGCCAGTCCTCGAAGTCGCTGGAACTGCCGGGTACGAAGAACCCCTCCAGCAGGTCCCCCCGGTACAGCTCCAGTGCCTCGTCCGCACGACCCTCGCCCAGCGCCTGCTCGAACTCGGCAGCGTCACACCGCAGCGCCGATGCTGCCAGGCCGACCTCGTCCTGGCCCCGCGTCACCAGGACCTCCGGGCCCAGCGACCGGCGGATCTGGTGGAGCATGTTGTTCAGCGAGTTGCGGGCGTGCTTCTGGTCCAGCTCCGGCCAGAACAGCGCCAGCAGCACGTCGCGCCGGACCGTTCCCGCCCTGGCCGCCAGCGCCAGGTACGCCAGCAGGCCGAAGCGCTTGGAGCCGGACAGGGGCAACGCCGGCCGACGTCCGTCGGCGCCATGCACGTCGCTGGCGCCGAGCAGTTGCAGCGTAATCAAGCAGCCGTCCGTGGTCTGTGGGGATCACTTAGACGCAATCTAAGAAGCAGGGCAGGGGCAGCAAAGCCAGTTGTCCTATCGTATGCACCGAACCATGCAGCCACCGGCCGGGCACCGCATCCGCGGCGTGCGGGCCGGCGGCCAGAAAAAGCTGGAGGCCACCATGATGCATCGTCCCCATCCCTTCGCCGTCCTCCTTGGCGTGGCCGCGCTGGCGGCCGGCTGTGACCAACCGCTCAATCCTGCAGAGGCCGGCGGCGATGCCGTCGCTGTCGCCGCCGGCCTGTCGGTGCGTGGCGAGACCCATCCCGTCAGTCCCGCCGTGTTCGACATCGCCGCCGCGCCGGACGGCAGCATCCTGGTGGTGGAGAACACGACGGTACGAGCACTGCGGGGCGGCGTGTACACGAGCATCATCACGGTACCGACGGAGCCGGGCGCCACGACCAACGGCATTGCGGCCATCGGCGCGGGCGCGTACTTCGTGACCAGCGGTGGCCTGGACAAGGCGGAGGGTGCCGGGCTGTGGCGGGTATCGCAGGGCCGCGCGCGACTGGTGGCGGACATCGGGGCGTTCGAGCGGATGCATGACCCGGACGCGTGGGCAGGACCCGGCTGGAAGGACCGCCGGTGTGAGGAGGACCCGGCGCAGGGATTCACGGAAGGGCCGCAGTCGAATCCGTACCACGTGACGGCCCTCTCCGGCAGCCGGGCGCTGGTGGCGGACGCCGCCGGCAACACGGTGCTGCTGGCCAGTACGACGGGAGCCGTTGACCTGGTGGCGGTGCTGACGCCACCGCTGGACGATGAGGACGAGTACATGGTCCTGTTCTCCCTGCCGGACGGTACGGACTGCTATGTGCAGCCGGTGCCGACGGCGGTGGCAGTGGGGCCCGAGGGCGACTACTACGTGGGCGAGCTGACGGGTGTGACGCCCGGCGACCTGATGGGCGTAGCGCCAACGCTGTCGCGGGTCTGGCGCATAGACGGCGGCTCGCTCAACGTGGTCTGCCCGTCGGACGACTGCCGTGAACTCGTCTCCGGCCTGACCTCGGTGGTTGACCTGGCGTTCGGTCCTGACGGCATGCTGTACGTGGCGGAGATGGACGCCAACGGCTGGTTCGCCGGCGCGATCCTCGGGATGCGTGCAGGCGGCCGCGTCAGCCGGTGTGACCCGACGACGGGAGCGTGCGACGTCGTCGCCGAAGATCTGACGCTGCCCGGCGCCATCACGTTTGACCGGCGCGGCGACGCCTGGATCCTCGAAAACGGCACGGTGGCCCCGATGGTGCGGCGCCTGGAACTGCCGTAGGCCGGGCACGCTGCGACCATTACGGCACACACACGGACCAGTACGGATCACCCATAACCTGGACGGTAGAGGATGACGAATCAGCTGGATGGCGGTACCGTGACGGAGCTGCAGGACCGTGTCGCGTGTGAGGTGCTGGTGCCCGGCGCGGCCGGCTACGATCCGGCGCGGCTGCTCTGGAACGGCCGCTTCCAGCCGCGCCCGGCGGTGGTGGTCCGGCCGCGCACTGCGGAAGAGGTGGCCGCCGTGGTCAACTTCGTACGGGAGCGGGGGCTGCCCCTGTCGGTGCGGAGCGGCGGTCACAGCTACGCGGGGCATTCCGTCCAGGATGGCGCCGTGGCCCTTGACCTGTCGGCCATGGACACCGTGCGCGTGGATGCGGAGCGTCGCACGGTGGAGGCGGGCCCCGGCGCCACCTGGGGGGATGTGGATGGGGCGACGCAGGCGTTCGGCCTGGCGACGCCGGGCCCCACCGTCTCCACGGTGGGCGTTGCCGGTTTCGTGCTGGGCGGCGGGTCCGGTTACCTGACGCGCCGTCACGGGATGGCCGTGGACAACCTGGTGGCGGCGGAGATCGTCACGGCGGACGGCCGCATCCGCCGGGTGGATGAGGGCACCGAGGCGGACCTGTTCTGGGCCATTCGCGGTGGCAGCGGCAACTTCGGGGTGGTCACGTCCTTCGTGCTGCGGCTCCATCCCGTGGGACCGGAGGTGGCCACGGCCCAGGCCTGGCACCGCTTCGAGGACGCCGCCGCCGCGTTCCGCCTGTACCGGGACTACATGGAGTCGGCGCCCGACGAGGTGAACATGTACGCCTTCGTCCTGCGCGTGCCGCCGGTACAGCCGTTCCCGGAAGACTTGCACGGCCAGCCCGCTGTGGCGCTGGTGGGCTTGCACAGTGGCGATCCTGCCGCCGGCATGGCGGCGCTGAAGGCGGTGACGGACGCCGGCGAGCCGTTCTTCAGCAGCGTGGCGACCATGCCGTACGCGGCCATGCAGCAGGCGTTCGACGCGGGCATGCCCAAGGGCCTGCGCTGGTACACCCGCGCCCACAACCTGCGCCACCTGTCCGACGACGTCATCGACATCGTCATCCGGCACACCCGGGAGCTGCCCGGTCCGTTCACCATGGCGTACCTGGGAGCCGGCGGCGGCGCCGTCGGCCGGGTCGCGCCCGACGCGACGGCGTACCCGCACCGGGACGCGCCCTTCGACATCCACATCTTCCCCGGCTGGTCCGACCCCGCCGATGACGACGCGATCATGCAGTGGGCCCGCCAGTTCCATGACGCGCTTTCGGGCCATGCCGTCGGCGGTGCCTATGTCAACCTGATGGGTGAGGACCAGACGGCGACGTCGTCGGGAGCGTACGGCGGCAACCTCGAGCGCCTGCGGCAGCTGAAGGCGCAGTGGGACCCGGACAACCTCTTCCGCAGCAACCACAACATCGTCGCCGACGGCGGCTGACGGGTCGGCTGCCTGGCTGCCGAGCGGCTGGCTGCCGGGCTGGCGAGCGTCCGGTCGCGGGATGGCGCGTCCCGCAACGGGACGGTCGCCGGCCGGTGCGGGCCGCGTCGCAGCCGGCGCTGATCCCCGTAAGATGTTGGCGAACAAGGTGTTCCCCGAGATGGTCGGGCGTGGCGGGGGGCTTGCCACTGCAGCGTTCGGCAGCAGAGTTGCCACTCCGGCAACGCCGCCGCAGCGACGCCATGTCACGGACCAGGGGGACGGATGCTCGATTGGTGGAAGCGGGACTTCATCCACGCGGCGCGGGCCCTGATGCGGGCGCCGGGTTTCTCGATCGTCGCGGCGCTCACCCTGGCGCTGGCCATTGGCGCCAACACGGCAATCTTCAGCGTCGTCGACGCGGTGCTGCTGGACCCGCTGGATTTCCCCGCCGCCAACGAGCTGGTGGTGATCCGGGGCACGGCGCCGGGCACGGACATGGCCGAGGAGTTCGGCCTGGGCGGCGAGTTCTTCCTGGAATACAGCGAGAACGCCCGCGGCCTGCAGGACCTGGCCTTCATCGGCATGGGTCAGACGACGGTCCGGTCCGGGGAGAACACGGAGCGACTCTTCGTCGCGTCGGGGCCGCCGTCGCTCTACACGACGCTGGGAGTGACCCCCGTGCTGGGGCGACTGCCGGGCCCCGCGGACGAAGAGGGGGAGGTGGTGGTGCTGAGCCACTGGGTGTGGAGCGAATGGTTCGGCGGGGCGGACGACGTCATCGGCTAGGGCATCGAGGTCTCCGGCGCAGTCCGCACCATCGTCGGGGTGCTGCCGCAGGGGTTCCAGTTCGCCCAGCAGCGGACGGCGGTCTGGGTGCACGACCTGATCACGCCGCCGCTGAACCCGGGCGGCTTCAACCTGAACCTGGTGGGCCGGCTCGCCCCGGGCGCTACCGCGGAGTCGCTGACGACGGAGCTCGCGGCCCTGACACCGCGGGTACTGGAACGGGTGGGCGGGCCACCGCCGTATGCGCGCATCCTGGACCAGTTCCGTCCCGTGGTCCGGTCGCTCGAGGCGGAGCTGATCGGTGATTTCGCGACGCCGCTCTGGATCCTGCTGGGCACCATGGGCATCGTGCTCCTCATCGCGTGCGCGAACGTGGCGAACCTGCTGCTGGTCCGGGCGGAGAGCCGGGAGCGGGAGCTGGCGGTGCGGAGTGCGCTGGGCGCGGAGCGCGGCCGGCTGGTCTGGGGAATCATGGCCGAGGCGCTGATCCTGGCGGTGGTTGGCGGCGCAGCGGGGGTGGCGCTGGCCTGGGCGGGCGTGCCGCTGGTGGTGCAGGCGGCACCGGAGAACATCCCGGGGCTGGGCGACGTGGGCGTGTCCGGCACTGCGCTGCTCTTCACCCTCGGCATCGTTCTCGTGGCCGCGCTGGTGGCGGGGATCCTGCCGGCGCTGCGGTTCTCCCGGCCTGACGTCGCCCATGGCCTGCGCAGCTCGCAGCGCACCGGCTCCGCGGCGAGCCCCGTCACCCGCAACGCCCTCGTCGTCATCCAGACGGCGGCAGCGCTGGTCCTGCTGGTGGGCTCGGGGCTGCTGCTGCAGAGCTTCCGCGCCCTGCGCAACGTGGACCCCGGCTACGACACCCGGGACATCTTCACGTTCCAGGTCGCGCCGGACCCGCAGGCGCACGGTCTCGAGGACGCGCCGGCACTGGCCCGCTTCCACTACATGTTCATGGACCGGCTGGCCGCGCTGCCCGGCGTGGAGTCGGTGGGGCTGGTGAACACGCTGCCGCTGGACGAGGGCGCCGGTGAGGCGCGGGTGGCGACGTCGCATTACAGCGGGCCGCCGCAGAATGCGCCACGCGTACGCATGACCTTCGCCGACGGCGACTATTTCCGGACCATGGGCATCAGCCTGCTGGCGGGCAGGACCTTCGAGCGGCGGGCCGAGCCGACGCCCGACGTCACGGCGGTGATCAGCCGCGCCGCCGCCGAGTACCTGTGGCCCGGCGAGGACCCCATCGGGCAGGTGCTGCGGCCGGCGGGCGCGCCGGAGCAGTTCCCGTGGATCACCGTCGGCGGCGTCGTCGAGGACGTGATCCTCGCCGACTTCCGGGACCAGGCGCCGGAGCCGCTGCTCTACCTGCCGCTGGTCGGGCCGACGGCCCAGGCCTGGGGCGTCGGCACGCCGGCGTACGTGGTGCGGTCGGCGCGGGCGGAGCTGCTGGCGCCGGACGTGCGGGCGCTGATCCAGGAGATCGCGCCGGGCGCGCCCATGTACCGCATCTTCACCATGGAGCAACTCGCCGACCGGTCCATGGCGCGGCTCACGTTCACCATGCTGAGCCTGTTCATCGCAGCGTTGCTGGCACTGCTGCTGGGCGCCATCGGCATCTATGGCACCATCTCGTATGTCGTGTCGCGACGGACGCGTGAGATCGGGATCCGGATGGCGCTGGGCGCCCGGGCCGGTGACGTGCGCCGCATGGTGGTAGCGCAGGGCGGACGCGTGGCGCTGGTAGGCGTGGCCATCGGCCTGGTGGCCGCCGTGTTCTCCGCCCGCTCCCTGGAGAGCCTGCTCTTCGAGGTGCGGGCCCGGGACCCGCTGGTCTTTGCCGCCGTGGCCACGGTCATGCTGGCGGTGGCGCTGCTGGCCTGCTACCTGCCCGCCCGGCGCGCCTCCGCCGTGGACCCCGTGGAGGCCATCCGCACGGAGTAGGCGGCGGGGGGGTGCGGTGGGACTGCCCGGGCGGCGGAGTGTGGCGG
>DATHVP010000012.1:0-42376 GCA_035461245.1 Longimicrobiales bacterium
ACCACGGAAGCGCACGAGTCCCCCGGTCGCTGTTGAATCCGCCGGTATGATGCCGGTACAACCGCCTGGCGATGCACGGCGTGACCGCCAGTACGCGAGGCGTCTGCCGACATTCGCGGCGTCGTCGTGGCAAAACGGCCCTGCCGTTGACCATGCCATTCGCTCGAGCGAATGTTATCAGGCCGGCCCGGGCGGACAGGCGGAAGTCCCCGTCTGCCATGGGCGATCCGGGAAGCCGTGCCCGTCATTCCACCATGAGCGAGGGCATAATGAACACCCCGTACACCTGGACCTGGTCCGAGTACGCGCGCTTCCCGGATGATGGCAACCGCTACGAGGTCATTGACGGCGAGGTGCTGGTGACGCCGGCGCCTACGCCGACGCATCAGCATGTGCTCGGCAGCCTGTTCCGGGTGCTGGCGCCGTTCGTTGAGGCCCACGGCCTTGGCTGGGTTCTCCTGGATGTGGACCTCCTCTTCCGGACAGGCCAGTTCCTGAGGCCGGACCTGGTGGTGGTGCCCGCCGCGCACCGCCACGGGATCACGGACCGGGGCATCGAGCTGCCGCCGGAACTCATCGTCGAGGTGGTGTCGCCCACGTCGGCTTCCATCGACCGGGTGAAGAAGCCGCGCCGCTACGGCGAGTTCGGTGTGCCGGAATACTGGGCGGTGGATCCGCACCTGAAGGCGGTGGACGTATGGCGTTTCCGCGCCGGCAGGACCGAGCCGGCGCGAGTCGCCGATACGCTGGTGTGGCAGCCGCGCGGCGCGGAGGAAGCGCTGGTCGTGGACCTGCAGCGGGTGTTCGCGCCCATCGTGTCCAGCTGACAACGTGACCGCCCACGCACCAGCAGCGCCAGCCTCGCCGAAACGGTAGCATCCCGCCCCCCCGCATGGTACAGTACACCATCCACCATCCCCATAAACCATAAACACTAACTAGTTCGCCTTGGCCGACAGCACGAACTACCGTTTCGCCCGGCCTGCCGAGATCGGCGACATCGCCGCACTGGTGGGGCACAGTTTCCCCGGCCCCGGTCGTTCACCCGAATGGCTCCGGGACCAGCTCGCCGCGCCGCGTTTCGGTGGCGGCGCGGACACGCTGTTCGTCGGCGAGTCCGGCGGGCGACCGGTGGCGGCGTGCCAGGTCCATCCGCTGCGGCAGTGGGTGGGCGCGGAGGAGCTGGCATGCACGGGGATCGGGACCGTGGCGGTGTCACCGACGCACCGCCGTCGCGGGATCGGTGCGGAGCTGGTGGCGGCCGCGCTGCGGGCCGCCCACGAAAGGGGCGACGTCGTCTCCGCGCTGTACCCGTTCCGCGTCGGGTTCTACCAGGAGCTGGGGTACGGCCAGGCGGGGGAGGCCCATCAGTACCACGTGCCGCCGCGTATGCTCCCCGACGCGCCGGAACGCACTCGGGTGATCCTGGTGGATGACGACGACGGTCGTGACGAGGTCCTCGCCTTCTACAACGCATGGGCCCGGACGCAGAACGGCCAGCTCACCCGCACGCCGCGCATGTGGGCGGAGCAGGTGATGAAGCACGATCGCGCGCTGGTGGGCTATCGCAATGGGGGTGCGCTGGAGGGCTACGCGCTGGCCATCTACCGCGCCGACCTGCCCGCCGCCGAGCGCTACCTCGAAATCGACGAGATGGCGTGGGTCACGCCCGGGGCCCGACGGGGGCTGTACGCCTGGGTGGCGGCGCTGGGCGACCAGTGGCATCACGTGCTGATCCGCGGGCTGCCGTCGCACCGCCTGGGCGACTGGATCCGTGAGCCGCGCCTGCCCACTGGTTCGGCGCCCCACTGGCAGTTGTGGGCGCCGCAAGCCACGCTCATGGCTGGCACCATGTTCCGCGTCCTCGACATGCAGCGCGCGTGGGAAAGGCGTCGCGCGCGTGGTGGCGGCGGGGACTCGAGCGACGTCGCGACGTCGAGGGGTGCTGGCTCCGGCCAGCCGCCGGTGGACATCACGTTCGACGTGCGCGACGAACAACTCCCCGGCAACAGCGGCACGTGGCGCGTCGTGCTGGAGGAGGACGGCACGCGGGTGGAGCGCGGCGATGCCGTGCAGGTGGCATCGCCGGCCGGTGCGACGCCTGGCGCCGGGTCGAACAGCGGGCGCTGCACGATACGGCTAAACGTGAGTACGCTGTCCCGCCTGTACGCGGGCGCGCTTCCGGCAACGGCTGCCATCGCCGCGGGCCTCGCCGAGTGCGACAGGCCTGAGGCCCTGCCCGGCCTGGACGCCGCACTGAAGTTGCCGGAGCCGTGGACCTTCGATCGCTTCTGAGGACGGGGATGGCATGAAGTACATACGCAACGACGTCGTGAGGACCGGCCGTGTCCCCGTCCTGGCCCTGGCGCTGGTCCTGGCGGCAGGCCCCGCCGCGTGCGGGGACGGCACCCGCGGCGGCGGCGGCGACGACGTCGCCAGTGATACCGAGACCGTCGGCGGCGGCCCGGCGGGCGGCGTGCTGGTGGTGCTGGCGGACCGGGAGCCGGACCAGCTCAACCCGCTGACGTTCAGCAGCAACCCGGCGTACCACGCCGTGCAGCTCATGTTCCGGCCGCTGGCCCGCCGGGACTCGACGCTCAGCGGCTACGCGCCGGACCTGGCCCGCGCGTGGCACTGGGAGGACGAGGCCACGCTGATCCTCCAGATCCGGGATGACGTCCGGTGGCACGATGGCACACCGGTCACCGCCGACGACGTCGCCTTCACCATCGAGCGCCAGCGGGATCCCGTCACCGGCTCGCCCCGGCTGGCGGACGTGGCGGCGGTGGCTGGCGTCACCGTGCGAGACAGCGTCACGCTGGCAGTGGCAATGGAACGCACCGGCGTCTATGCCGTGAACGCGCTGCTGGAGGTGGTGACCGTGCCCCGGCACCTGCTGGAGGATGTGGCGCCCGCGGAGCTGCGCAACGCGCCGTTCGGCCGGCGACCCGTGGGCAACGGGCCGTACGTCTTCCGGGCGTGGACGGCGGGGCAGTCGCTGACGCTGGACGTGAACCCCGACCAGCCGCTGCCGCGGCCGGCGCTGGACCGGATCATCATGCGCTTCGTGCCGGACGCGAACGCCGCGCTCACGGAACTGCTCACCGGCCAGGGCGACCTCATCCAGCGCGTGCCGCCGCAACTCGCCCAGCGCGTGCGCGCAGCACCGAACGCCGAGCTGCATGCCGGCCCGAGGGTGCGGCCCGCGTGGATCGCCTTCAACACGCGACGTCCGCCCTTCGACGACGTCCGCGTCCGCCGCGCCATCCTCATGGCAGTGGACCGGGACGAGATCGCCCGCGGGCTGTTCGGGGACCTGGGCGAGCCCGCCCTCTCGCCCATTCCCGACGTGCTGCGCGAGCACTCGCCCGGCGTCACGCCCGTGCCGTACGACACCGCCGGCGCCCGCCGGCTGCTGGACGAGGCCGGCTGGCGGCCCGCCGGCCGCGACGGGGTACGCCAGCGAAACGGCACGGCCCTGCGCTTCGAGGTGGAGTTCATCTCCACCGACCAGACGCGGCAGGACGTGCTCGTGGCCATGCAGAGCATGCTCCGGCGCGTGGGCGTGGACATGGTGCCCCGCGCGTACGAAAGCTCGACCTGGGTGCAGCGCCTGCGCGACGGCGAGTTTGCCGCCTCGTTCTGGGGCTGGGGCTGGGGACCGGGCGTCGTCGGGCCCAACACGGAGATGATCTTCCACTCCCGGTCCATCCCGCCTGCCGGTCCCAACTTCGGCGCTGGCCGCAACCCTCGCGTGGACGCGCTGCTGGACCGCCTGCTGGTGGAGCCGGACACGGGCCGGGCCCGGCCCCTCTGGCAGGAACTCGAGCAGCTGCTGATAGACGACGTCGTCTACGCACCCATCTACATGGACCCCGAACTCTTCGCCGTCAGCACCCGCTTCGAGAACGTGCGGTTCCGCGGGATCGAGTGGGTGGAGGATGTGCAGTACTGGTATGTGCCGGAAGGCGAGCGGCTGCCGAGGGATCGGGTGCGGTGAGCGGGGGCGCGCTCGCTTTGCTCGCGCTAGGTGGATGGTGCGCGGCTCGCTTTGCTCGCGCGGGCAACGGACGTGCGCGGCTCGCTTTGCTCGCGCGAGTGACATGCGTGGGGGCAGCAACGATGTTCAGTTTTCGGTAGAGGGGTTGGGTGAGATGTGCCAGATTGGGGGAGAGCCAATCTGAACGGGAGCGCATCATGATGATAGCGGGAACCCTGCCGCGGGAAGACGAGATGTACGATGCCATGCGACGTCGTGATGCATCCTTCGACGGGGTGTTCGTCATGGCCGTTCGCACGACGGGCATCTTCTGCCGGCCGGGGTGCCCGGCGCCCTCGCCGAAGCGACAGAACGTAGAGTTCTTCGCGCGGACGGCGGACGCGCTTTTCGCGGGGTACCGGCCGTGCCTGCGCTGCCGGCCGCTGGAGCGGGCAGGCGAGGCGCCGGCATGGATCCGGCCTTTGCTGGAGGCGGTGGAGCGGGAGCCGCTGCGGCGCTGGCGGGATGCGGAGCTCCGGGCGGGCGGCTATGACCCGGTGCGCGTGCGACGCTGGTTCCGGCAGGCACACGGCGTAACGTTCCAGGCATTCCAGCGCGCGCGTCGCATCGGCGGCGCGCTCGGCACACTGCGGGAGGGCGGCAACGTGGCACAGACGGCATACGAGCATGGCTTCGACTCGCTGAGCGCGTTCTACGACGCGTTCCGCGGCCTCCTGAAGACGACCCCCGGCGCCGCGGCGTCAGCGCGGCCGCTCCATTTCACGCGCATCCTGACGCCGCTCGGACCCATGCTGGCCGCCGCCCACGACGAGGCGCTGGCGCTGCTAGAGTTCACCGACCGACGCATGCTCGAGACGCAGTTGCAGCGCCTCGGCCGCAGGCTGCCCGGCACGCCCGTGCCCGCACCCAACGCCATCCTGGAGCAGGCGCAGGCGGAACTGGACGCGTACTTCGCCGGCTCGCTGCGCCAGTTCACCGTGCCGCTGGAGCCCGCCGGCACACCGTTCCAGCACGCCGTCTGGCAGGTGCTCCGGGACATCCCGTACGGCACCACCCGCAGCTACGGCGAGCAGGCCCGCCTCATCGGCCGGCCCACCGCCACGCGGGCCGTCGCCCGGGCCAATGGCGACAACCCCATTGCCATCATCGTCCCGTGCCACCGCGTCGTCGGATCGAACGGCAAGCTCACCGGCTACGGCGGCGGGCTGTGGCGGAAGCAGTGGCTGCTGGACCTGGAGCAGGGCGGCGGGGCGCGGCGGGACCTGTTTACCGTTTAACGTTATTTCAGCCCACGGGGTTCAGTCCAGAGCTGTCCGCGTCCTGGTGACTTTTCACGAAGTTGTTGTGCCCCAACATTCCTGAGTCAGAACCCTTGGCCCGCCTCCGACCTGGTGCCCCGTACCTACCAGGGCAGCATGTGGATAACGGCCCGAAAAGCCGCGACAACGCAAATCGGTAAACAGGTCCGGCTTACTGTCGTGCTCGATACGCCCAGGAACGCCGCGATTCGAACGCCAGTGTGGCCGTCCTGCCGAGCTCGGGTGATGAACAGGCGGCGCAGCTTCACAAGCGACCGGGTCCGGCCGCCACTGCGGAGTTCGTCCAGGGTCGTTTGCGGCGCATGCTCATTCAGCACGATTTCCGCCAGCCGACGCAGGTCTGCCGGCACGGACCGTCCTGAGTGGCGAGTCCATCGGAGAACGTGTGTATTCCAGAACTGATCACCGCCCGAGCATGGTGGTGGTGGGGGAATCGGCACGCCCAACGTTCTGGCAGCATCGGCCTCAACGCGCCATTCGACGAAATTGCGGTACCCGGCAACCTGCGAATTCACATCGTGAGCATCTGGTCCGGCGAACAGGCGGAGCCCGGCTCGCAGCTCCAACTCCGGCGGTACCTGGCCGTCGTTACCTGGAGAATCCGCGATGGCTACTCCCCTCGTATACCAGAGATGAGAGGTAGACGTGGACTCGTCCGCCGACGCACAAAAGTGGGCGCGGACGGGGTTGAGGTGCGTGTATACGATGGCGTTGCGCAGGTGGTAGCCGTCCATGCACGGCTCAGAGTGGTATCGGCGCTCAAACACATGCCCGTCGCGACTATGGTGCCTGGACACCAACCAGGCGAGTCGTCGCATCAATGGCAGCATGAACGCGCCGAGTGGCTGGTTCCCTTGGATAACCACCACGTGCATGTGGTTAGGCATGATAGCCCAGGCCAGCAGTCGGACATCACTGCGACGCGATGCATGGAGGATGGCCTCCGATGCCGGGCGCTCCAGTCCGTAGAAGAGAGGCTCCCGACCCTGAATCCTCGCCGTCAGATGAAACGGCATGCCTGGCAGGTAGTGGCGTAATCGTCGTCCCATGATCGCGAATGATGAAGGCTTCGACGGGGCGAACGCATAGCCAGGCGGGACGACGTGCGGCGGGACCTGTTTACCGTTTTGCGGTATGGGCTTCGAACGTAATGGGGTTCATGGACGTCCAGGATGAAAACCATTGTGCCTCATGGCGGAGCACGAGGCGCGGAGCCAGGCGCGGTCCACAGGGGTCGGCAACGCCGCCAGGCTGCATGCGAGGATGGACCCATATTCGTTCAATAACGCAAAACGGTAAACAGGTCCATCCTAGTCGTACCGCAACGCCGTCACCGGATCCACCGCCGCTGCTCGCCGGGCCGGCATCAGCCCAGCCACCACCGCCAGCGTAGCCAGCAGCAGCCCGGCCGCCGCCATCACCACCGGGTCCACCGCCTCCACGCCGAACAGCAGTGAAGCGGCGGCGCGGCCGAGGGCTACGGCGGCGGCAACGCCGATGGCGCCGCCGATCAGCAGCATCACGCCCACCTGTCGCAGTACCATGCCCCGGAGCTGGCCGGCGCTGGCGCCCAGTGCCGAGCGGATGCCGAACTCGCGGGTGCGCTGCGCCACGGTGTACGCCAGCACGCCGTAGAGGCCGATGGCGGCGAGCAGCGTGGCGACGGTGGCGAACGCGGCGGCCAGCGTGCTGATCATGCGGTCCAGGAACACGTTCTCCCGTACCTGCTGTGGCATGGACTTGAGCTGCTGCACTGGCAGGTTGGGATCGAGCCCTGCGACGACGCCCGGGATGGCGCGGAGCAGGGAAGCGGACTCGACGTCGCCACGGACGTAGAAGACCATGGAGCCGACGCGCGTGGCCTGGCGGTACGGGATGTAGACGGCGGGCTGGATCTCGTCCTTGACCTCGGCGTACTTGGAGTCGGCCACGACGCCGACGATCTCCCGGTCCATGTCGTTGCCGAAGCCCATGAGGCGGCCGACGGCGTCCCGATCCAGGCCGAACCGCCGCGTGAACGCCTCGTTCACCATGACGACATTGGCGTTATCGGCGTGGTCGGCGGCGGTAAAGTCCCGGCCGGCGATGATGGGGATGCCCAGCGTCGCAAAGAAGCTGGTGCCGATCTCGTTGTACGTTGCGTTGGCATTGGTGTCGGGCGTGCGCTCGAAGCCCTGCACGTTTACGTCGTTGTTCCACGTGCTGCCGGACAGCAGCGGCACCAGCGACGCGGTGACGGACGTGACGCCGGGCAGCGCGGCTAGTTCCTCCTCCAGCCGCTGGAAAAACACGCGGGTCCGGTCCTGGTCGTAGCCGTTGCGCACGGGGGAGACGCCGAAGGTCACGACGCCCTCGGGCTGGAGCCCGAGTTCCACGCGGCTCACGTTGTCCAGGCTGCGCAGGAACAGGCCGGCCGTGACCAGCAGCGCCATGGCCAGCGCCACCTGGCTGGTGACCAGTACCGAGCGGAAGCGGGACGCTGCGCGGCCGGCAGTGAGATTGCCGGCGTTGGTGCGGATGGTGGAGACCAGCTCCGGCCGCGTGCTGTTCAGGGCCGGGAACATGCCGAACAGCACTCCCGTCAGCATGGCCACGGCAGCGGTGAAGAGCAGGGCCGTGCCGTCCAGCCGCGGCTCCAGCGTGGCGGACACCTCGGGGGGCAGGGTGGAGCTGATGAAGCCCAGCGTCGCGTTGGCCACGAGCAGCCCGGCCAGTCCGCCGAGTGCCGCCAGCACCAGCGACTCGGTGAGCAACTGCGACACGACCTGCCGGCGGTTGGCGCCCAGCGACAGACGCACGGCCATCTCCATGCTGCGCCCGGCGCCACGGGCCAGCAGCAGGTTGGCGATGTTGGCGCACGCGATTAGGAGCACGATGCCCGCTGTCGCCAGCAGCAGCGTCAGCGGTGTGCGCGCGACCTCGTGCACGCTGCTCTGCCCGCGCCGGCCGTTGCTCAGTGTGAGGCGCTTCTCCCGGAACGCGGCCATGCCCTGGTCGCTCATGCCGGTCTGGAGCGGCACCTCCACCTCGTTGATGATGCGGCTGTAAACGGTGTTCAAGGCGGCCTCGGCCTGCGCCAGGGACGCGCCGGGCTCCAGCCGGCCGAACAGGTAGGCCCAGTAGCTGCGTCGGTTCTCGAACGCCGTGAAGCCGCGCGTCATCTGCGCGCGCATGGTGATGGGCACGAACACGGCAGGCCGGATGCCCAGCGTGGTGCCCTCGAAGCCCCGTGGCGCGACGCCGATGATCTCCAGCGTCTCGCCATTGACGACGATGGTACGGCCCACTACATCGGGTGCGCTGCCCATCCGGCCCTGCCAGTACCCGTGGCTCAGGACGGCGACGGGGTGGCCGCCGATGTGCTCGTCGTCTGCCGGCGTGAACAGGCGGCCGGCGGCAGGCTGCAGGCGCAGCAGCGGGAAGTAGGACCCGGAAACCAGCGTCGCCTGCGTCTCCTCCGTCTGCCCCTGGAAGGCGACGTTGGCGCCGAACGGCAGGTGCGCGGCGATGCCGGTGAGTGGCAGGTCTGCCGTTTCCAGGTCACGGAACATGGGGTACGAGAAGACCTGGTCACAGTCGCCCGGCTGGCCGCAGGAATTGGAGCCGGGCTTGGGCCCGGGCGCCGCCAGGTTGACCAGCCGGTCCGCCTCATGCACCGGCAGCGGCCGCAGCAGCGTCTGCTCGAACAGCGAGAAGATGGCGGCGTTGGCGCCGATGCCCAGCGCCAGCGACAGAATGGCTACGCCCGTGACGAAAGGCGTGCGGAACAGCGTACGGAACGCGAGGCGGAGAGCGTGCATGATGTCCGGTTCGTCGATAGTCTGTACGGCGCCCGAAGGAGCGCAAGCGCGGGAAACAGTCGTTCAACGTTTACGTTTACGTTTACGATCCCGATCCCGATACGTCGCATCAGTACGTAGTTGGATGGTATAAGGTGTCAGAGGGTTGGCCGGAGGCGCCATGACGGAGGGACGGATTGCACGATGGACAGGGCAGCACCCGCTGAGGGTAGCGGGCATCAGCACGTCCAGGCTGGCAGTCCGTGTCGTGAAGCAGTTCCTCGACGTGCGCGTCATGGGCCTGGCCGCGGAGATGACGTACTACGCCCTGCTCTCACTGTTCCCGCTGGTGGGCGCACTGGGCGCGAGCCTCGGCTTCGCCGAACGCCTGTTCGGCCCGGCACAGGCCCTGGCCATGGAGGCCGCCATCATCCGGTCCCTGCAACTGGTGTTCAGCCCGGACGTCAGTTCTGACGTCATGGTGCCGCTGGTGCAGGGCCTGCTGCAGGAGGAACGCACCGGCTTCGCCCTGGGCGGCTTCGCCGTGACCATCTTCTTCGCCAGCAGGGTGTTCCGCTCCGCCATCGACACGCTCGACACGGCGTACAACGTGGATGAGCGACGTGGGACCATCAAGCTCTGGTGGCTGGGCTTCGTCTTCGCCGTCTCCGCCGTCGTAGTGGCCGCAGTGGTGCTGGCCATGGTGGTGGTGGGCCCGCTTCTGGGCGGCGCGCGCGCCCTCGCCATCTGGCTGCGCCTCGGCAACGCCTTCGAGTGGGCCTGGCACATCGCACGGTGGCCCGTCGTGTTCGCCCTTGCCACCGGCTTCCTCTCGATGCTGTACCGCTTCGGGCCGAATGTACGTAACACATGGCGGGAGGCGTTGCCGGGCGCGGTAATCGGCATGCTGCTCCTGCTGCTGGTCGCCATCGGGTTCCGCGTCTACATCGGCACCATCGGCGTCGGCAGCCCTGCCATGAGCGATGCCGATGAGGCCGTCCTCTTCGCCCTCCAGGCGTTTGGCGCGCTCCTCGCCGTGCTCCTCTGGCTCTGGCTCAGCGCCATGGTGATCCTGACTGGGGGCGTCATCAATGCCGAACTGAGCCGGATCAGGGGCGAGATGCCGCCGCAGAAGGAGGTGTGATGGCCTGCGCGCGCCCCTCGACGTGTGCGGCCACACGCCTCGCGCCGTCGCGAACACGCGGCGGACCCAAGGGTAGTCAGGCGCAGGGACCTCACGAGGAGCAAGCGGGATGGATGGAAGGTACAGGACGCCGGTTCTGATGGCGGCAAACCCGGTGCTCGCGCTCATGGCAGCCGTGCTGGCGACCGCCGGGTGCGACCTCGGCGTGCAGTCGCGCCCGGGGTTGGAAGCAGACGCAGTGGCAGCAGCGGTGGCGGAGCCGGAGCCGCCGCCGACCGTCGGCCTGGACAGCGCGCTGCTGGCAGCGGCGGAGCGACAGGGCGAGGAGATGCCGCGACTGCGCACGCTGCTGGTCGCCCGGCACGGTGAACTGGAGCTGGAGCGGCACTACCGCGGCCCGGCGCTGACGACGCCCGCGAACGTAAAGTCCGTCTCGAAGAGCGTGCTCTCCGCCGTCGTCGGCATCGCCCTGGCCGAGGGCCACCTGGACGACGTGCACCAGCCGGTGGCTCCCTTCTTCCGCAGCCACATACCCGCCGTCGGCGATGACCCGAAGGCCCGCATCACCGTGGGGAACCTGCTGTCCATGCAGTCGGGGCTGGAGAGCACGTCCGGCCGCAACTACGGCGCCTGGGTCACCAGCGGCAACTGGGTCCGCTACGCCATCACGCGGCCCATGGTGGCGGAGCCGGGCACGCGACGCATCTACAGCACCGGCAACTCGCACCTGCTGGCGGCGGTCCTGACCCAGGCCACCGGCAAGAGCCTGTGGGCGTACACGCGGGAGAAGCTGGCCGAGCCCCTGGGCATCACGCTGCCCCGCTGGCTGGCGGACCCGCAGGGTATCCATTTCGGCGGCAACGAGATGCGTATGACGCCCCGGGCCATGCTCGCGTTCGGCGAGCTGTACCGCAACGGCGGGCGACACGAAGGCGTGCAGGTCGTGCCGGAGCCATGGGTCCAGGCGTCCCTCACGCCGCAGACGGACGCGCGCCGGCGCGGCGAGGGCTACGGCTACGGCTGGTTCACCGGCAGCGTACGCGGCCACCCCATGTTTTACGCCTGGGGCTATGGCGGCCAGTTCATCTTCATCGTGCCGGACCTGGAACTCACCGTAGTGACGACGTCGGATCCCGATGTCGCCCGTGAGGGCGAGCACATCCGCGCCGTCCGCCAGCTCCTGGAGACCACCATCGTCCCGGCGGCCGAGCGAGGGGCGCTGCCCGTGCAGGACGGTCGAGTCGGGGTGCGGTAGGAGAGAGTCGACGCGTCCGAACGTTCAGGCCTACAGAATCGTCCGGCTGAGCGTCGTCGCCTCGAGTCGCTCCGCCGCGACGGGCGGCCCCGCCAGCGAGACCAGGTAGCCCACGACCAGCGTGATGGTCAGCCCCACCGCTGTGGACCAGATGAACGGAATCGGCTCCATGCCGATCACCTCGTACAGCCGCGGCAGCGGGATATCGTTCGCCGTCACCATGAGCACCACCAGCGTGCCGGTGATGGCGCCGACGAATGCGCCGGTCCCGTTGGCCCGCCTGGTCAGCATTCCGAGGAGGAACAGTCCCAGCAGGCCGCCGGCGAAGTAGCCCATGAACGTGAGGATCAGCTCGATGAGGGGCGCCTCAGTCCGGGACGAATAGATGCCCACCATGATGCCCAGGATGCCCGCGGTGATGACGACGAACTTGGCGAAGCGCAGTCGTCCGGCTTCCGAAACGTCGGGGCGGAAACGCTTGAGGAAATCCACCGTGGTCGCGGCGGCCAGCGAGTTCAGCGCTGAGTCCATGCTGGACATGGCTGCGGCGAAGACGGCGGCCACCAGTGCGCCGGTCAGGATTGGCGGCACCTGCGTGTTAACGAAGTGGGGCATGACCTGGTCCGGCGTCAGGTCAGCCGGGAGCAGCGTGGGGAAGTGCTCGTAGAAGATGAACATGAACACGCCCAGCAGCAGCGACAGCGTGACACCGATGGCGCCGGCGCCGACGCCCAGCAGCAGAGCCTTCTGCGCCTCCCGCGGCTCTTTCACCGTCATGTAGCGCTGAACCGGCTGCTGGTTCGTGCCGAACAGCGACAGCGCCAGCAGGCCGTAGCCGAAGATGGCGGTGATGATGCCCCGGGGCGCGAACGGCTCCTCCGTGTTCACGATGTTCAGCTTGCCGGCCGCACCCGCCTCTGCGAACGCCACATCCCAGCCGCCGGGCGTGAGGATGACCACGAGCGTGATGCTCGCGAGGATGCCGCCGGCCATGATCGTGAACTGGATCACGTCCGTCCAGATGACCGCCGACACGCCGCCCGCCGCCGTGTAGATGATGGCGACGATGCCGAAGATGACGACGGCCTCCTCCACACCCGTGAGGCCGGGGATCAGGTCGGTGGGCGCCACGGCAGAGAACAGCAGCGCCGCGCCGAACAGCAGCGTGCCAGCCCGTAGCAGCACCGTCAGGATGAAGAGCGAAGAGCCCAGCAGCCGCGTCTTCGTGTCGAAGCGAGCCTCCAGGTACTCGTACGCCGTTGTCAGGCCCTTGACGCGGTGGAAGAACGGGATGAACAGGATGACGACAATGACCGCCGCCAGGATGTCGCCCAGGGTGTACTGCAGGTACCACATGTCCACGGCGTAGGCGAAGCCCGGCACACCCAGGATGGACGCGGCGGAGAACGACGTCGCAATGATGGACAGGCCCGCCGCCCACCACCGCATGTTGCGGTTGCCCAGGAAGTAGGCCTCGGTGTCCGTCTGCCGCCGGTTCGCCCATACGCCGATGGCGACGACCACGACGATGTAGATCCCCAGGACCAGCCAGTCCACTATGTGCATGTCGCTCCCGCTCCCGGCTGCGATGACTCAGGGTCCGTCCGTGTGCGCGTTCGCAGGCGCGGGAGTGGGCAAATAGCGAACCACCGGGTTCGCCCACGGTCAATGCACAGCCGCAACTGGCCCGTTCCCGCCCGCCGCAGGCGCTGGCCGGGCACCGCCATTGCGCTCTCACTGCGGACGAGCATGACCACGGCAGTACCGCAGCAGGAGGCAGCAATGGGGAACGACGAGGGCCGGGCACGCCCGCGCGCATTCTATCCGGAATGGGCGCAATCGTACCAGGGGCCGGGCACGACGCCAGGCTGGGACCTGAACGGTCCCGAGCGGCGCATGGATGATGGCCGGACGCTGGCCCGGGCCATGGGCTGGGTGAGCTTCGGCCTGGGCGCGGTTGAACTGGCGGCGCCAAAGCACGTGGCCCGGTTCCTCGGTGTGGACGAGCGCCACGCGCCGCTCATCCGGGCCTACGGTGCCCGGGAAGTGGCCAGCGGTGCGGGCATCATGTCGCAGCGCACGCCCACGGCCGGCGTCTGGAGCCGGGTGGCGGGCGACGCGCTGGACCTGGCCACGCTCGCGGTGGCCATGATGCCGAGCCGCCGTCGGGACCGGGTCCTGCTGGCCATGGGCGTGGTGGGCGGCGCGCTGGCGCTGGACGCGCTGGCGGCGAAGCAGCTCGGCCATGAGCACATCGCGGACGACGACGATCGCAACCGTCGCCGGCGGCCGGCGTCCGATCGTGGCCCTGCCACGTACCACGACGTGCGGCGCGCCGCCCGGAGCCGGCGGGTGGGCCGGTCCGGATCAGGCGCCGGCCTCGGCTATGTCGGCAGTGCGGGTCATGACGAGGGCATGGACACCGGCGTCGATGGCGTCGACTACGAAGGAGGCCCGCGATGAAGGCACTCACCTGGCACGGCCGCTCCGACGTCCGCTACGAGACAGTGCCGGACCCGTCCATCGTGGATGCGACGGATGCCATCGTCCGCATCACGTCCACCGCCATCTGCGGATCGGACCTGCACCTGTACGACGGCTTCAACCCGTTCATGCTGAAGGGCGACGTGCTGGGCCACGAGCCCATGGGCATCGTCGAGGAGGTCGGCCCCGGCGTGGAGCGGCTGCGGCCGGGCGATCGCGTGGTGGTGCCGTTCACCATCTCGTGCGGCACCTGCTTCTACTGCCGGAAGGCGCTGTTCTCGGTGTGCGAAAACACGAACCGCAACGGCGAACTGGCGCGCAAGGTGATGGGCAACACCACGGCGGGGCTGTTCGGCTACTCGCACCTCACCGGCGGCTACGCCGGCGGGCAGGCGGAGTACCTGCGCGTGCCGTATGCCGACGTCGGGCCCATCCGCATCGACTCCGACCTGCCCGACGAGAAGGTGCTGTTCCTGTCCGACGTCTTCCCCACGGGCTGGATGGCCGCGGAGAACGCGGAGATCGAGCCCGGGGACACCGTCGCCGTCTGGGGCTGCGGGCCGGTGGGCCAGTTCAGCATCCTCAGCGCGTGGATGATGGGGGCCGGCCGGGTCATCGCCATCGATCGCGTCACCGAGCGGCTGGAGCTGGCGGAGCGACACGGCAGGGCCGACATCCTCGACCTGCGCGACGACTCCGTCTACGACCGGCTCATGGAGCTGACCGACGGCCGTGGCCCCGACCGCTGCATCGATGCCGTGGGCGCCGAGGCCCATTCCACCGGCAGCATCAGCCAGGTCTACGACAAGGCCAAGACCATGATGATGATGGAGACGGACCGGGCCCACGTCATCCGCGAGGCGATCATGTGCTGCCGCCCCGGCGGCACCATCTCCGTACCGGGGGTCTACTTCGGCGTAGTAGACAAGATCCCGCTGGGCCCGCTCATGAACAAGGGCCTGACACTGAAGACCGGGCAGACACACATGCCGAAGTACCTGGAGCCGCTGTTGCAGAAGGTGGAGGAACACGACGTCGACCTGTCCTTCATCATCACGCACACGGCACCGCTCTCGGCAGGACCCGATCTCTACCGTACATTCCGCGACAAGGAGGACGGATGTATCAAGGCCGTACTGAAGCCATGGGAACACTGAGGCGCTGGCCGGCGATGGCCGCGTCGCTGGGCATGGTGGCGTTGCTCGCCACCGGCTGCCTGGATGAGCGGCGCGAGCGCATCGAGGAGGAAGCCGCGCCGGGCATGGAGTCCGATGCCGCGGCGCCGGAAAGCGGACCGGTGGACGGGTTCGACGTCCAGCCGACGGTGCCGACGCCGCCGGTTGGCGACACGGTGATGATGGATACGCTGCCGCCGGACACGATGCCGGGCACGATGCCGTAAGGCGCAGCGGCGGGCTGACGGGCAGGACCCCGGGGGGGCAGGACCGCCGCGACGCGCCGCGGCGCCGGCTGCACACGCAGGCGGCGCGCGCAGGCGGCGGTTGAGGCGGCGCGCGCAGGCGGCGCATGCAGGCGGCGTGGGGCGGCAGCCCCCGGGGGGCGCGCCAGTCGGCGCATGCAGGCGGCGTGGTGCGGCAGCCCCCGGGGGCGCGCCAGTCGGCGGCAGACCGTCCGCCGTTGTGCGGCGCGAGTGTGCGATCGAGAGGCGGCCCTTCGGGAAAACGCACCCGAGACGTAGTTGAGTGACCCCGAATCCGCCAGGACGCCAGAGATTCCGGCCGAACGCCACAGGTTACGGGCATCCGACGACGCTTCCGTGCCGCAGACTCGACAAAGTAGCGCCCGTCGAGGCCAGTTTGTCGACCGTGCGGCCGAAAACGGCGGAATTAGACGGCAGATTTGCCGCAGACTCGACAATGTAGCCCGCCGGGCCGGTAGATTGTCGAGTCTGCGGCAGGCTGGCGCCCGGGGACGCCCTGCGCTGCCCGGCGCTGCCCGGCGCTGCCCGGGGCCCCTGCGCTGCGCTGATCGGAGCCGCCTTGCGCTGCCTGGCGCTGCCCGGGTCCGTCAGTCCACAGCCGCCGAGCCGTGCCACGCTCCGTCCCTGCCACGGCCGGGCCCCCGCCTGCTGGCCAGTGCTGCTCAGGTCGCGAAGTCCCCCCGCGGAGTTACCGGAGCCGGTAAACGCGGACCGTTTCTACGCCCCACTCGTCGCGCAGCACGCCGACGATGTGGCCGTCCCCTGCGGACAGGGCGTTGAAGTGGGGCGGCAGCCGCACCCGCCAGCGTGCCGTCCCGCCGTCGGGCCCCATGGAATAGACGGTCCAGTCGGCGGCGCGGGTGGTGGGGTCGGGAAAGTCGGAGACCCAGACCTGGCCATCGCGGCCGCCCAGCACGCTGCCATGCGTCGGCAGGAACTCCGGTGCCTGTAGCTGATCCAGAGTCGAGCGGAAGGCCGCGCGCTGCTGCGTCGAGTATCCGGCGCCGTCGAACCAGGCCTCCAGGTGCGCGTCCTGGAACGGCACTCGTCGCGCGCCCATGCTTATGATGCGTTGCGGCTCCCCGCCTGCTGCCGGGTTACCTGCTGCCGGGTTGTCATCACCGTTCGCCCCGATCTCTGGCGATGCGCCGTCAACGCCGTGGATCCGCAACACAGCCGGATGCTGCCATGCGTCCAGCCAGACGTCGCCGGCGGCAATGCGTACCGGTGGTGGCGCCAGTGGGTGTGGCATTTCGGCCATGATGACGCCGTCGATCACGATCACCGGTTGCGGGTCCGAGACGTCGGTGCGAACCAGTTGCGGCGGTTCGTGGCCATCCCACAGGAGAAGGGACGTGGACCGGACCTGGGTGAGTGGCTCACCTGGCCGGTCCTGACGGTCGTAGCGGGTGCGTTCCACCAGCCAGCGTCCATCCCGCAACACGCCCAGCAGGTCGAGGGGCGCTGCCCCGTCCACTGCGACGTCCACCATGCGCGCCACGGTGCCATCGGGAGTGAGGACGGTGATGCGACGGTTGGCGACGTCGTACGCCAGCACCGAGTCGCCCGCTGCCCGTGCCAGGCGCGACACCCTGCGAAACTCGCCGGGTCCGGCGCCGCTCCTGCCCACGCTCACCGTGTGCTGGCCATCGGCGTCGAACCAGCGGATCTCGTTGCTGCCGCCGTCGGCGATGACGATGCCACCGTCGTCCAGTCGGACGGCGCCGGTGACCCGGGAAAGCAGCTCCGCCGGCGGCCCCTCCACGGTCCCGATGCTGAGGATCTCCTCTGCCTCGCGCCACTCTGCCGCCGCCGAATCCGTCAGCGGGAACTCGACGATCGTGATGCCGGCGCTGTCCCGCACCACAGCCATGTCCGCGGCACCGCCGCCAGTATCCGCGCCGCATCCAGCCAGCAACGAACCCAGCAACGCAGCCGTCAGCGCGGGCATGGAACGGGCCACGTGCGACGTCATGCTACCGCCCTGTCCGTCGCACGTCCGAGACCACGCCGCCCATCTCCAGGTAGCCCTGCGTGACCCAGCGGCGCGGATTGTTCCGGTCCGGCGCCCTGCGTTGCATGCGGATCCACCATTGCTCCACTATCCAGCCGCCGCCGTCCAGCCGGCTGAACTCGATGCGGCCGCCGGCGGGCGCGATGCGCGGCGAGTCGAGGCCGGTGTAGTCGTAGGTCAGGTACTGGAGCTCGCCGGACACCTCGTCGAGCCAGAGCACGCCCTGGATGCCGGGGGCGTCGGGGCCGCGGGCGGGCTCGAAACCGATGCCGATGACGCCGGGCCGGTCGGCACCGCGCCGCTCGACGCGGATGCAATGGGTATCGAGGAAGTCGTCGGACAGGAGCACCTCCGCGTCGGGCCCGTGATAAAGGACCTCGCCGTCGATCTCCTCGACCCATCCGCCGGCGGCCAGGTCGGCTGGCGAGCGCGTCATGAACGGCCGGCCACGAACGAGCTGCGGCGGATGCCGTTCAGTATGTTCGCGCCCGCGCGTCAGTGACACATCCCGTTCCCATGTGGCGACGCTGTACTCGATGAGTTCAAGTTCCTGCAGCAGCGCCGTGCTGCGCAGCACCTTCGCCGCCTCGTCCCAGAGCGTGTGGGCGGGCATGCCGTCGTCGGGCCGGACGGCGCACTGGCTGGCGCCGGATACCTCCAGGGCGTGCAGTGTCAGCGGCCGGATCTCCAGCCGGACGTCGACGTCGGCGAGGCCGGCGTCTGGTACCTCCAGCGGGCCCGTGGAGGCGGTAGCATAGCCGATGCCCTCGGCCCGGACATGATACGAGCCAGGCGCCGGCGCCCGCAGGGAGAACTCGCCGCCAGCGCCGCTGATGGCGGCGTGCACGGTGCGCTCGCCCTGCCGGAGCATGACCATGGCGCCGCTGACGGCGTCGCCGGCGTCGGTGCGGACGGTGCCCGTGATGTCCTGCCCGGCGACGCCGGCCGCCTGAAGTAATGCAGCCGCGAGAACCGCGACCAGGACACGCAGCCGCCTCGCCGGCGGGACGCCGCTCACCTGTTTCCGTTCCATTTCCGATGCTCCGCTTTCGACGCCTCGCGCTTCCACGTCTCGCTCGTCGACGCCTGACGTTCTACGTTGTCGTTACGGTGCGGTGATACTCCAGCGAATGACGTAGGGGACTCCGAGTTCATCACTTGCAGTTGCCCATACGGCCTCCCGTGAGGCAGTCCTCAGTCGGGCGCCTTCCGGCAGCGCCACGGCAAACTGCGGTGAGCCATCCGGATCCAGGACTATCCAGTGGCCCGCCATCGGGCCATGGGACCGCAGCAGCCACGTCGTGCCATCGATCCCCGCGCGGACCGCGCTGACGGGCGGGTAGTAGCCTGGAAGATATGCCGCCTGCAGCACGTCTCCTGCGCTCGGCACCGCCGGTGCCTCGTGCTCCGGAATGCCCTGTGCGATCACTCGCTCACGTATTTCAGCCACCTGGTTCCTGCCCGCCTGGACCAGACTGTCGCGCACGGACTGGGGCACCTGTGCCGGCGGGGTAGCGAAACGCCACGAGCGAAGCTCCTCGCCGTCGGGCTGGAGCCAGCGGACGGCCAGCGCACCGGGTTCGGTATCGGCCCAGTCCGCCAGGAGGATGGCGGAGCCGTCGGGCGCCACATCAAAGAACGGTGGCTCCGCGATGGGCTCGAACTGCGTGCCCGCCAGCCTGCCGCGCCCGGCCCGCCAGCTGAACAGGGTGGAACGTTCCGCCATGGACCGGCTGCCAATCATGAACGGAGCCGTGGCCTCACCACCGGACACCGGTACCACGAAGCCGTCCGGGACCGTCCACGCCCGTCCGTCCCGCAGGTAACCTGTGACGCCCTGGACACCCATGCTGGTCTGGTAATCGACGTCTACCCGTACCTGCTCCGTGCCCACGTGTGCTCCGTTCGTGAGAAAGCGTGAGATCCGGGGAGGCGTCAGGTTGCGTATCCACAAAGTGTCCCCGATCAGGCCCAGGCGAACGGCGGAAGTAAACTCTCCGGGCCCCTCTCCTCGCCCGCCCCGGATCCAGCGTACGAACACACCGTCGGGATCAAAGACGGCCACCTGCCCCATGTCCTGGTGGAGCACGTACAGGAACTGCTGCCCGTCTACCGCAAGCTGCGGTTCCCGCTGGAACGTCTCCTGCTCGGGCCTTTCCATGCCTCCCAGCCGGAATTGCTCCCGAAGCTCGTGGACCGGCACGCCCGACAGGTCATCGCCGCGGGATTCACTGGCAGCATCGGAACAGCCGCCGGCTGCGCCCGTGCCGAGAACGAGAAGCAGCACAGCCAGGCGCAACCGGATCGGGCTGGTGGATGGCTCCATGACCAGCCCCTCGTATCGGTTCGGCGCCGTGACCCGGCGAGCACCAGTCGCAGCAGGCCAGGACATCTACGCCATTACCGCCGCTTCGTCGTGATGTTGATGATGCCGTTGGCCGCACGGCTGCCATACAGCTGTGCTGCGGCCGCGCCCTTGATGATCTCGATGCTTTCGATGTCCAGTGCGTCCAGGTCGATTCGTGTATGCGAGACGATGACGCCGTCCACGATGTAGAGCGGCGACTGCTGCGTCGCGGCTTCCACCGCCATCCGTTCTACGCGGAACTCCACCGGCTCGCCAGCAGCGCCGGTCTCGACCCGCCCGTCCATGCGCAGGCGAGCCTCGGCGGCCCGGCGCTCCACGACAACCGCCCGACGCTCGGCTGCGACGGCGTCCTGCTCGGCGCGGGTCACCGCTACCGGCGTGCCGGCGGGCCGGGCCGCGCCGCGCGCGGCCACCGCGCGCTCAACGTCTGCCTCGACAGCTGCGCGCCGCCGTGCTTCAGCCGTTGCATTCGTCGTACTCGCCGCCTGCACCTGCGCCGCAGTTGCATGCAGTTCGAGCGCCGACCGGCGCCGTGCTTCCGCCGATTCCGGCGCATCGGCCGTCTGCGCCTGCAACACGGCGGCATATTCGTGGGTGAGGATACGGACCTCCGGTACACCGGACGCCGACACCTCGCCCCTCACCACCTCTGCACTGGCGATGCGGCTCATGTCCATGTCGCGGATCTCATCCAGCGACACCGGCTGGCCGTCCAGCGTATAGCGGACATTGCCGGCCATGGTGGCAAAGCGGTCATCCGCGGCCGCCGCCGCGTCCACGGCCTCGCCTACCGTCGAATCCTGGAACGCAGGATCCATGAGATCGACTTCACACGCCACCAGCACCAGCGCGGCTGCACCAACGGCGCCGGCCGCGGCGCGGACGGAACGGAATCGGGGTGTCTTCCAGGTCATGGCTCGTATCCTCCTCTCGAGGTCCGTTTCGCCTCCGGTCAGTGCGACCGCAAGCGGCAGGCGATGGGTACGCGACGCGATGTCAATGAGCATCGCGCCGTACTCCCGGGCCGGGGTGCCGGCGGCGAGCACGCGGCGATCGCAGTCAATCTCCACGGCGGTCCGCATGCGCCGCAGCATCCACTGGAGCGGCAGGTTCCACGGCAGCAGCGCCGCCACCGTTGCTGCGGCGGCCAGCAGCGCGTGGTCGCCGCGGCGGACGTGCTCGCGCTCGTGCTGCACGACCATGCGCTGTCGCTCCGCATCTGTCGCCAGCAACCAGGACGGGATGATGATGGAAGGCCGAAGCACGCCGATGACGGCAGGGCCGGCGTCGCCCGTCACCAGCACGGGCGTATCCGCGACGACGCGCTGCTGCCACGCGCGCCGGGCCCGGGCGAACCGGAACATGGTCAGCCCGAGGAGGCCCAGCAGAAGAACCGTGGCTCCGAGCCAGGTCGCTCCGAGGACACCGCCCAGCCGGGGGTCGGAAACCATCAGGGAGACGGAGGACGCGACGACATCGCGCGCAACGCCCAGGCGTGATGCGGCCACCGGCGTGGGCGGCGCCACGTTCGCGCTGGACTCGAGGGCCGTCACGTGCGTCGCGACCTGCTCGCCCGCGGGCGCCGCTGCGGGCAGCAGCAATGCCAGCACGGGCAGTACAACCGCCAGCGCACTGGCCATGGCCCAGACCCAGCGGCGCGGCAGCCGGTACAGCGCCAGCAGCCCCTCGCCCGCCCGGGCGGACACCGCCAGCAGCGCCGCCACTGCCACCGACTGCAGCATCCACGCGGTGATCATGAGCCCTCCTCCTCCAGCCGCTCGTCCAGCAGCCGACGGAGCCGGGCCAGTTCACCAGGCTGCATGTCCCGCCGATTCACCAGCCGCGTCAGGAGCTGTTCCTCCGAACCCTGGAAGATCTTGTCCAGGATGCGGCCCAGCGCGCTGTCGCCGGCGGCGTCAGGTGCCACCGTCGCATAGTACCGGTATGCCCGACCCTCGGGTTCGTGGCGGACAAAGCCCTTCTCCGTCAGCACCTGCAGCGCCGACAGGACAGTCGTGTAGGCGAGGTCCTCCTCCAGTTCCGCCCGGACTTCGGCGACCGTGCCGGAGCCCCGGCGCCAGAGGATGCTCATCACGTCCAGCTCCCGCTGCGTAAACAGGATATCGCCCATTATCTCCGTCCCCTGCCGTTGTACGGTCGCGGCGCTCGTCTGCGGCCGTTGGTCCGGTAGCAGCACCGCCCCTTGTCTACTGCCTCTTCCGTAGATAACGCCGGGGCGGGTGGTTGTCAACGGGTTTTGCAGTAGACGCGCTGCCCGGGGCTCCCGCCGGCGGTGAGGCATGCGCATGGCAAAATGCGCAATGGATAGCGGAATGCCCGCAATAAGTTGCCGGTCGGGCGCGGGCGGCCGGAGCGGTGGCGGCCGGCAAGTCCTTGCGAAGACGGCGGATAACGTGCGGAACGGCCGAGTTGTCCGACCTTTGCACGTGTGCGGGCCAGCCCACGCAGCGCTGTGACGGACCCCGTAACGAGGACATCATGCACGAGTCGTCCCACGACCACCTGACAGGGTTGCCGAGCCGTACGCGGTTTGTGGAGCAGCTCGAACTGGCGCTGGCGGGATGGCGACAGCGGCCGCAGGATCGGTTTGCTATCCTTTTCATGGACGTGGACGGCATCCGGGAGGTCAACGAGACGCGTGGCCGCTTTGTCGGCGACGCCCTGCTGCAGGAGATTGCGGAAGCCACAGGCTCGTGTGTGCGCGCAGGTGACCTGCTGGCGCGGGTAGCGGGCGACGAGTTCGCCATCCTCATGCGCGGTCCCACGTCCGACGGCGAAGCGGTGACGGTAGCGGAGCTGGTGCAGCGGGCGCTGTCCGGCGGTTTCCGTATCCGCGGCGAAGTAGTCCCGGTATCGGTGAGCATCGGCATCGCGTTTCCGGAACGCCGCGACCATTCGGCGCTGGACCTGCTGCGCAATGCGGCCACGGCCATGTACCGGGCGAAGTCGGCGGGTCGGGGCCGGCACGCCATGTTCGCCAGCGCTCCATCCAGGAAGAGCCTGGACATGGGGCAGCTCGAGGCGGAGCTGCGCATGGCTGTGGAGCGGGACACCATCGGCCAGCACTACCAGCCCATATTCGAACTGCCGGGCCGGCGCGTCATCGGCTTTGAGGCACTGGCCCGGTGGCAGCACCAGGATCGTGGCCTGCTGGACCCGCGGGAGTTCATCCCGCTGGCGGAGGAAACCGGCCTCATCGCCGGGCTGGACGCGGCGGCTCTGCGTCGGGCATGTGCCTTTGCGGCGTCGCTGCCGATCCCGGCGGACGGCGCGGCGCCCTTTGTCGCTGCGAACATCTCGAACCGCCTGCTCGGGGAGTCGCTGCTGGTGGAGTCGGTCACCTCGGCGCTGGAGGCGACCGGCCTGGATCCGGAGCGCCTGGTCCTCGAGATCCGGGAGGGCACCGTCATGGACGACGGCGCGGCGGCGAACCTCCGGCACCTGCGGGTACTCGGCGTGCGTGTCTGCATTGACGACTTCGGCGCTGGCCACGCGTCGCTGTCCTACCTGCACAAGCTGCCGGTGGACGCCATCAAGATCGACCGGTCCTTTACCCGGCAGCTTCTCAACGGCAGCGACCACATGAACGCGTTGCAGGCCATCGCCGACCTGGCGGCGCGCCTTGGCATCACCGTCATCGCGGAAGGCGTGGAGACGCAGGCGCAGCTTCAGCAGATGGAGTGGCTCGGGCTTACCGCTGTCCAGGGCTTCCTTTTCTCGCCGCCCGTTGCAGCCGGGATAGCCGCCACCCTCCTCGCCGCCGGTGACGGCCAGGTGCCGGTGGCGGCGTCGACGACGTAGCTGCGGGGCCGGTCCGCCGGGCCGTGACGCGGCCGGCGACGTCTTGAATCGACAGCCGGGTCGGGCGAGATTGCGGCACACCCGCAAGGAGGCCGACCCGATGATGAAGCAGCACAACCGGGTGGCGGCGAGCGCCGCTGCTCTGCTGGTAACCGCTACAGCCCTGACGTTCGACGCCGGGACCACGCCCGTGCTGGCCCAGGCGCAGGCCGGCGCGCAATCGCCCACCGGCTGGCACGTGGCGTCCGAAGGCAATGAAGCCCGGTACCGTGTCCGCGAGCAGCTCGCGCGCCTGGACTTTCCCAACGATGCCGTCGGTCGCACCAGCGAGATCTCCGGGGCCATCACGGTGGACGCCGCCGGCAACATCGTCGCCGGGGCCAGCCGCTTCACCATCAACATGGCCGCCCTGGAGAGCGACAGCGACCGGCGCGACAACTTCATCCGACGCAACACGCTGCAGACCGCTGATCATCCCGACGCGGTATTCGTCCCGACGTCGTTCAGCGGACTCGCGTTTCCGCTGCCGGAATCCGGTGTCCTCCAGTTTCGCATGACCGGCGACCTCACGATTCGCGGCGTCACCCGCCCGGTCACCTGGGACGTCATGGCCCGTGTCTCCGATGATGGCGCGCTGCGCGGTGAGGCGACGACGCAGTTCACGTTCGCCGACTTCGATATCACAAAGCCCCGCGTCGCGTCCGTTCTTTCGGTCGCCGATGACATCCGCCTCGAATACACGTTTCATCTGTTGCCGGCGCGGTAGCGCGCCGCGGTAGGCCGCGGGCTGCGCCGCCTGGAGGGCGGCTTTACGTTCGCGGGCGGCTCCACCTTCGTGGGCCACCTGCCTGAGCGGGCGGCTCCATCTTCGAGGCGGCAGGGCCACCCGTCGCTGGCACCGCACACGACAACGCCCCCGGAATCCCAGACCCCGGGGGCGTACCCGGACCCCTCCCCCTCGAGCGCGCAGCGCGCCCCCAGGGAGCCTTTAGGCGGGCAGCGCCCCGCCGGCCCCAGGCGCGCGCAGCGCCGCCGGCCTCAGCAGGGCGAAGCCCGCGGCCTCCGTCGGGCGCCAGCCCGCCGGAGGCCCGTCAGGGGCTGACGGGCTCGAGGCGGACCACCGCCGTCGGCTGCCCGCCCCGGTGATCCACTGCGATATAGATGAATCCATCCGGCCCCTGCCGGACGTCGCGGACGCGGCCGCGGCCCTCGAAGATGCTCTCCTCATGCGTCACCGTGTGCCCGTCCAGCACGAGGCGGCGGACGGTCTCACCGGCGAGCCCACCGGCGAAGAGGTTGCCGCGCCAGTTGGGGAAGGCATTGCCGGTATAGACGATGAGTCCCGACGTCGCAATGGACGGCACCCAGTAGTGCACGGGGTCCGTCATGCCCTCCATGGTCTGGCGCTCGTGGATGGTGGCGCCCCCGTACTGCACGCCGTACCCGACCACCGGCCAGCCGTAGTTGAGGCCGGGGCGGATAAGGTTCAGTTCGTCGCCGCCCTGTGGGCCGTGCTCCGTGGACCAGACGTCGCCGGTCTGGGGATGGATGACCAGGCCCTGGGGGTTGCGATGGCCGTAGCTCCAGATCTCGGGGAGTGCGCCCTGACGGCCGACGAAGGGGTTGTCCTGGGGCACCCGGCCGTCGTCATGGAGACGGATCACCGTGCCCTGGTGGTTCGCGGTGCTCTGCGACGGGTGCTGCCGCACGTCCTGCATGGGCGAGGCGCCCCGGTCACCGACGGTGATGTAGACGAAGCCGTTGCCGTCGAAGGCGAGCTTCGAGCCGAAGTGCTGGCCGGCGCCGGTCCACGCTTCCGCGACGAAGATATCCTCCACGTCCGTCAGCCGGTCGTTCTCGAAGCGGCCGCGGGCCACCGCCGTCGTGCGCTGGTTGTCCTCGGCGCGGGGCTTGGAGTACGTGATGTACAGCAGGCGGTTGCTGGCGAAGTCCGGGTGTGGCATGACCTCCAGCAGACCGCCCTGGCCGCCCGCCCGGACTTCCGGCAGGCCCGGCACCGGGTCAGGCAGCAACTGGCCGTTGCGCACGATGCGCAGGCGACCGGGCCGCTCAGTGACCAGCAGGTCGCCGCCGGGCAGGAACGCCATGGACCACGGGTGCTCGAAGCCATCGGCGACGGTGACGACGCGGTAGTCATGGGCCTCCGACTGAAGCACCGGCGCGTTGGGGTCAGGCGGTGCGGGGATGGTGACGCCCGGCGTCGATTCCGCCGGGTCCTGTCCGTTCGTGGCCACGCACGCCGTCAGGCCGGTGACGACGGCCATGCCGGCGGCGTATGACAGCGCCAGTCGGGCGCGGGATCCTGCGCCCCTGGCGTTCAGGGCAGAAACATTCCGGGCCATCTTCCAGCTCCTGTACAATTCGCGATGAACGCCGCTCCGGGGCGGCAGGGCCAACATGCTCGTGCTACGCGTCCGTGGCAACTACCGCACTACCCGGAACCGCGCGTCCGCGTTCAGCCGGGTGCCATCGTCCAGCGTGATGTCCAGCCGCAACTCGTAATCACCGGCGGGCAGGCCAGTCACGTCGAGAGAGACGCGACGCGGCGTTGCCGTGCGTTCCGGGTCAAGCGCCTCCTCCCAGCGCACGCTCCGCACCGGGGCCGTGTCACGACGCAGCAGTCGCGCCAGCAGGCCCGGCCTGTCCAGGCGACGCGTGGTGAGCTGGACTGCGGCGCGCCGGCCTGCGGCGCCGTAGACTTCCCACCACGCGGCGACGTCGGCGCCCGCCCGGACCACGGTGCCGGGCAGCATGGCGACCGCTGCCGCGTCGTGCGAGTCACCTGCTGCGCCGCCGTCCAGCAGCAGTACGCTCGATACAGTGGCGCTACCGCTGGAGAACGGCGGGCGGGTGCCGCTGCGGCCCCGGAGGGCGCCGGTCGGCGTCAGGGATTCGAGACTGAAGACCTGGGCGACCCATGGCGTCGGCAACCATCCGGTGACGGAGCCGGCGGCAACGGTGGCGCTGCCATCCCGCCACGCGGCGCCGTCCCAGCTCCGGAGGTGCCACTCCTCCGGGGCGCCTGCGCCCCCGGCGTTGCCGCGGTCCGGCGACGGGCCGGCTGTCGTCACGTTACCGGTGGGGCCTTTCACCAGCAGCCCCGGCTTGCCGTCGCGCATGGTGAAGCCGTACTGGACGGGTACCGCCTCCACGTGCCCGAGGGTCGGGCGGTACTGCTCACGCAGATCGTCGGGTCGGGGTGCAAACACGTCCGCGGGCAACGCAAGCGCCGAGTCCGGGTGGGCAGGGGGCACGAGTCCGAGGCCGCCCGACCACGTCAACTCCGTGCGCAGGGCCGCGTCCCGCAGCAGCGGTAGCACACGGAACCCGGTGGGCCAGCCCAGGCGCATGATTGTGGAATGGTGCGACGGGGTGTGGGACCCGTCGAAGAGCGCGAGGAAGTCCTCGTGGATAGCCAGTTCCACATGACGGGCGTAATGCTCGGTCATGCGGTCATTGCCCGGTACGATGAACAGCGGGTCCGCCAGCGCCCAGAAGTCTTCCAGCTCCATCAGCGACGGGCAGGTCTCCGCACCGCCATGCCGCGACGACAACGCCGTGCTGTGTTGCAGGAGGGACACGTCGTTCCAGTAGCAGGCGCGGCCGGGCGGCATTGTGGCCAGCGCGTCACGGAACTCCTCTTCCGCTTCGACGAATCGGCCCTGCCGATGGGCCACGTAGCCACGGAGCGCCGCGCACCACCAGTCGAACGACGTGCAGTCCGCCAGCGCTGCCCGGGCCCGATCGAAGTCGCCCAGCCGGGTCCACGCGCCCGTCCGCTGGCCTTCCAGCCACCGCTGCTGTCCCGCGTCCAGCCCCGCCGGTGCCCGCCGCACGATCCCCGCCGTGCTGTCGAAGCGATGCGCCAACGCCAGCATCGCATCCCGTCCGTCCGGCCAGGCACACGCGTTGATGAAACTGCACTCATGGTCGCCGCCAAAACAGCCGGCAACGTCATCGAAAGACGGGGGCGCGGCTTCGCACCGGTCACGGGGCGGGGTCGCCCGGGAAGAACGCCGGCGCGAATCATAGGATTGCCTGACCGCCGCGCGTGTCGCCACAATGGCATCCAGCGCTTCCGCCGTCGCCATCTGACGCCCCGCGGTGGACGACGCCGTGTCGGGATCCTGTCCTGTCGTGCGAGCCGCGAAAACTAACGTCAGGACGGCGGCGAACGTCAGTATCAGCGACGGATTGCGGGCTGACACGCGGCACGGCTTCGCGCCGCGTCGGCGGGGCGACGGCTGGCCTCCCTGACGAGTGGGGATGCGTTGCCCGAGCAGGCGAATTTGCATACGTTCACAGTATCCCGTCTCGCGCGTTTCTTCAACTTTATGACGAACCCAATGGACTTCCTGCCGGCGTTTCGCGGCTCTGCCATGACCCTGAGCATTGCGCTCAGTTTTTCACTGCTGCCTGCAACTGCCACGGCCCAGCAGGAATCCGATGAATCGCCGGCGCCGCCCGTTCTTGAGCACGCGCCGATGGTGTATCTCGACTGCCGTCGCTGCCCTGAGACGCATCTCCGCACCGAGATCGATTTTGTGAACTACGTCCGCGAGGCGTCCGCGGCGCAGGTGCACATCATCATCACTGACCAGCCCACCGGGGGCGGCCAGCTCTATACGATGGCGTTCATTGGCCGCAACGCGTTCGCCGGCATGGACCAGACGCTGACGTACTCGGAGCCTCAGAACGCCACGGACGCGCAGACTCGAGATGGCCTTACCCGTATAATGCGCGTCGGGCTGGTCCCCTACGTGGCGCGAACCCAGCTCGTGGACCGCCTGCGCGTCTCGCTCACATCTGAGGCCGGCTCTGCGCCGGCACAGGTTGGCGCGGATGCGTGGCGGAACTGGACGTTCGAGGTCTATGGCGGCGGCAACTTCAACACGGAATCCAGCCAGGACTCGTGGAGTGCCCGGTACGGCTTCTACGCGAACCGGGTGACGCCGGAATGGAAGGTCCGGCTGCGTCCGTACTTCAACCACAACTCGCGCACCATCCGCCGCACCGACCAGGACGACATCCATGTCCGGCAGCGACGCCACGGCTGGGAGAGCTACCTCATCAAGAGCCTTGGCGGGCACATGGGTGCCGGTGTCTTCGTGGACTACCTGACCGCGGACGTCGACAACATGCGGCATGGCGTGACCATCACGCCCGCCATCGAGTACAGCTACTACCCGTACTCGGAAGCGACCCGCCGGTCCATGACGCTTACGTACCGCGTCGGGTACGAGGTGAACGACTACATCGAGGAGACCATCTACGAGAAGACGGAGGAGTCGCTGGCCAACCACTCCCTCAATGCGTCAGTGCAGTTCCGCCAGCCGTGGGGCTCCATCTCCTCCGGCATCACGGGATTCAGTTACCTCCACGACTCGGACTTCCACCGCATCGCGGTGAACGGCAATGTATCGTTCCGGCTGGGCGGCGGCGTCTCCCTCAACGTGGGCGGCAACTACCAGCGCATCAACGACCAGCTCAACCTGCCCCGCCGGGGCGCATCTCTCGAGGATGTCCTTCTCCAGCGCCAGCGCCTCGCCACCTCCTATCGGGGCTCAGGCAATATCGGGCTGTCGTACACGTTCGGTTCGATGTTCTCGAATGTGGTGAATCCGCGGCTCTAGCCGTGGATGAGGCCGCCGGGCCCGGCCTCAGCCCCGGCCACCGGCCGGGGCGGCCTTCATGAACTCGATGGAGATCGAATTGAACTCGTCGGGTCTTTCAATGTTACATACATGACCACAGTCCTCGATGACCCGCAGGACGGCGCTGTGATGCCTCTCGACCAGACGGCGCACCGGGGGCAGGAACATGTGGTCCTCGCCGCCCATGAGGTAGAGGGTGGGCACGGGCGTGTCGCGCTCCTCAAAGAGGCGCAGCAGCGGGGTTAGTTCCAGCGTCAGGCGCCACCAGCGGAGGAACTCCTTCCGGGCCAGCTTTCTGGCCTCGCGGATGAAGATGAGGCGGCTCTCCCGGTGGCGGATGCGAGGCATGAGGACCCAGGCGTAGATGCGGTACAGCCACATGAAGGGGATGAACCGCTTCACGGCATCACCGGTCACCACGAGAATACGGGAGCGCTTGGTCAGGCGCACGATGGCGCCGCCCAGTACCATGGAGCGCACCCGCTCCGGCGCGATCTCCGCAATGGTCCGGCAGATGAGCGAGCCCAGGGAGATGCCGACGAAGTGGGCGCTCTCGATGCCGAGGTGGTCGAGGACTTCCAGTACCTCCGCACTCACCAGCTCGAAGGTGTAGGGCCCGACCTCGGTTGACCTGGCCAGGTCGGCGGAGCCGCCGTGACCGCGCAGGTCCACCAGCAGCACGTTGAACTCGTCGCGGTAGGCCCGGAGCTGGCGGAACCAGATGGACGAGCTGCCACCGGCGCCGTGCACCAGCACGACCCACTCCCGATCGGGACCGAGAACGTAGGTGCGATGATGGAGCACGGCGCCTCTCCTGTGGCTTACGGCCAGGGCAGCGGGATGGGCGATGGCCGCGGCCGCGCCGCGCGATCGTCCTCACCCCGGAAATAGCGTTCGATGTCCCGGCGCGCCGTGGCCCGATGGGCTCGTTCCTCGGCGCTTCCCGCAGGTGCCGCCGAGACGCGCTGCAGCAACTGCTGCAGATGCTGCTCGGCCACGGCCCTGACGTCCGGTGTTGCATTCCTCGCGCCAGCCAGGTCGAGGATCCCGTCCAGCACGGCCCGCTGGGCAACACGACGGAGCGGTGCGTCCAGCGCGTTGGGTGAGCGGGCCGGCTCGGGTGTAGCCCATGTCGCGTTCACGAGTGCCGTGATGACGTCGTTCAGCGACAGCTGCTGCGGGTCACGGGCACTCTGCACCGCCACGCGGTTGGCCCTTACCGGGTGCAGCAGCCCGTCCACGACCTCCTGGGCGAAGCTGTGCGCCAGGTTTACCGGGTCGAAGGCGGTGCCCGCTGGCGACGGGATGGCCGTCAGGTCACCGTCGAAGCCGTATGGCACCGGCGGGATCAGGGACACGATGCGGTCAGGCAGCCTCAGCTCGGCAGGGCGCAGCGTCGTCGCAATGGACTGGAGCGCCTGGCGCTGTTCCGCCGCAGGGATCGTCCTCGTCGGCGTGGTTGCCTCGCCGGCCAGCGCGTAGCCGAAGTCCATGCCGCCCACATACTTCGTGGCGCCCGCCACGGCGTACCGATGGTGCAGGTAGACGTGGGAAAGGCGACGGTTGAGGACGGCCAGCGGCTCACCCGGCTGGGCGGCCCGCTCGTCGAAGTGCTGGAGCAGCAGCCGGCGCACGGCCATGGTCCGGTCCAGGGCGGACAGCATGTCGTCGCCCTCGATCCACTGGGTCGCCGCGGGGATGGAGCCCGTGGCACCGGCGTGGGCATCGGCCACGAAGCGGAGTCCACGGGCCTCGGCCTCGCGGACTATCTGCTGCAGCCCGGCACGTTCGGCCTGAGCGTTCGGGTACCACGTGTAGGCGTACCGGATGGCCAGTGTGTCATGGGCGCCACCGCCGGGTGCGTAGGCGCGGCTGATATCCAGCCGGCCCTGCGCGTCCAGCTCGATGAGCGGGTACGGATAGTCCATGACGGAAGCGCGGCCCTGGGTGGCCGCGATGAAGTTATGGGCGATGCCCAGCGTGTGGCCGATCTCGTGGGCCGTGTGCTGGCGACGACGGGCCATGGCGAACTGCTCGGCGCTGAGTTGCAGCCCGCCGGCCTGGGCCGCCGGCAGCAGGCCCATGTAGATGTCGTGGTCCACCAGCGAACGATAGGAGTCCATGCGGATGACCGTGCCGACGATCTCACCGGTGCGCGGGTCCCGGAATGAGGGCCCGACGGAGGGGCCGCGCTCGGTGCGGTGCACGGCATAGATCACGGGGTAGCGCGAGTCCATGGGATCCACGCCCTCGGGCAGCGGTTCCACCCGGAACGCGTTGCGCCAGCCCGCCGCCTCGAACATGCTGTTCCACCAGCGGCCCCCCTCGAAATAGGCCGTGCGGTACGGCTCGGGGATGCCCGGGTCGAGGTAGTAGATGATGGGCTTCACCGGCTCCGTCAACTCGCCCCGCAGGTAGGCTGCGGTGTCTCGTGGCTCCAGCCGCCAGCGGGCCGTGCCGCGCTGTCGGTAGTCGGAGTCGAAACCCTGGGCGAAGTCGAAGAAGCTGTACGAGAACATGCCGGACCGGGGATCGAACGGGCGGATGGCCAGCGGCGGGTCCGGCAGCTTCACGAAGCTGTGCTGCTGCTCGAACGTGACCCAGCGGCCGTCGGGCGCCATGCGGTTCAGCCCGCCCGCCGGCTCCTCCGTGATGTACGTCAGCACCGCGCGGACCTCCGTGTTCTCCGGGAACGAGGCCGTGCGCGCACCGTCGATGTAGCTGCGGTTCGCGTCGATGCGCAGGTTGCCCATGCCCGCCGAACGCAGCCGGCTGGAGATGCCGTACATGTCCGACAGGAAGAAGTCCGTTGCATCCACCACGGTGCCCGCCGGCCCCTCGCTCTGCACCTGGAACGACGCCATGATGGACCGCGTGAACGACTCCTCCACGGTGCGCTGCACCAGCGTGTCCGTCGTGACGGCGCGGAAGCCGGGGTTCGGCTGGACCAGCAGCACGCGGGGGCCCCGGCGCTCGAAGCGGACCAGCGCGCTGCCGCCCGTCTGGCCCCGGTCCAGGCTCGCCGCCGTCGTGCCCAGCCCCGTCGCCAGCGTGTTCAGGTACAGCATCTCCTCGCCCATCCGGGGGATGGTCAGCAGGACCCGGCCGGTGGCGGCGTCGTGCCGGATGGGGAGGATGTGGTCCGAGGCCGTCGCGGCGGCGGCCGCGGCGCCTGGCGCCGCCGCCTGCGGCCGGTCCGCCTGGCCCGGACCTGCGGCGCCGCCCGGGGCGGGCGCCGCGGCACCACTGGTGGCCGGCGCACATGAGGCCAGCAGCGTCGTCGTCAGCGTGAGAACTGCGATGCCGGTGATGAAATTGCCGGGCGTGATGCTCGTGAGACGTGGGCGCACGTCGCTGCCTCCTGAGGCCGGGTTGTCGGATTCCGGTGAGGTATAGACCGTAAATCTACTGCGGCCGGTCGTCCTCCGCACGCTCCCGACGGCGGATCAGGCCAACGGCAGCCGCACGGTGAACTCGGAGCCTTCGTTCAGGCGGCTGCTGGCTTCCAGTTCGCCATCCATGAGCCGCAGTAGCTCCCGGCTGATGGCCAGGCCGAGCCCCACCCCCTCGCGGTCCTGTGCCGCGGCGTCGCCCACCTGCACGAACGGGTCGAAGATGGTGGGCAACCGGTCCGGCGCGATGCCGCGCCCCGTGTCGGTGACGCGGATCAATGCACTGCCGTCGCGCTGCTCCCAACTCACGGCTACGGTGCCCTGATCCGTGAACTTGACGGCGTTGGTGGCCAGGTTGACCAGCACCTGGATGAGGCGCTCCCGGTCGGCTCGCACCCGCAGGGACGTGCCCTCCTTCTCAAGGCGCAGGCCGCGGGACGCCGCCTGGGGCTCGATGAGGGGATACAACTCGTTCGCCACCTCTGCCACATCCACGTCGTCGATGGTGATGGCGACCTGGCCCGCCTCCAGCTTGGCGAAGCTGAGGATGTCGTTGATCAGGGTGAGCAGGTGGTCCTTGGCCCGGCGGATCCGCACCATGTCCTCCTGCTGCTGCTCCGTGACCGGGCCGCGCAGTCCCATCTCCACGAGTTCAGCATACCCGCCGATGGCGTTGAGCGGCGTGCGCAGGTCGTGGGACATCCTGGCCAGGAACTCGCTCTTGGCCCGGTTCGCTGTTTCCGCCCGCTCCCGGGCCTCGCGTTCCGCGTCGTACAGCCGGGCCCGCTCCAACGCCTGGGCGCACTGGGCTGCCATGGCCCGGGCCAGCGACCGGTCATCCTCGTGGACGTCTCGTGCCTGACGGAACCCGACGGTCATGACGCCGAACGGACCGTCGCCGGAATTCAGCGGCAGTACGCCGAGGGCCTCCTGGTCCACGCCCGTCATGGCGGCCTCCAGTTCCGGGTAGGCCGCAAGAAGTTCAGCCCCGGAGCGGTACCAGCGGTCGCCGCCATCGGCAAGGACGTCCCGCGACGGCGCCGGCAGGTCTGCGGGGAAGCGGAGGAACGGCGCGATCTCCGCACTGCTGAAGCCATCGTGTGCGAGGCCGACCAGTTCGTCTCCGTTGCTCCGGAGCGCCACCCACGCCGTGTCTGCACCGAGGGCATCGCGGACCTGCCGCACGAACAGCTCGCCCACCTCATCCCGGGGCAGCACCCGGGCAAGACTCGCCGTGACCTGCTGCAGCCGCTCCGTACGCTGCCGCGCCTGCTGGGCGGCCTCGTACAGGCCGGCATTGTCGAAAGCCAGGGCCGTCCGCTGGGCGAAATCACGGGCAAGTTCAATGTCAGCCGCGGAAAAGGTCGACCGGCCGCCGCACCGTCCCAGGGCCAGGGCACCGCGGATACGCTGCCGAGCGGCAAGCGGCAGCACGAGCACGGAGGACGGGGCCAGCCGGTGCAGCGCGGCGAGCACGTCAGGACTGCCGGCGATGTCGTGCAGGAACTCCTCCGTCACGGCTGACACCAGCACCTGCTCGCCCGTACGGATGCTTTCCGCCACAGGGCTGACGGGATGGTCGCGTCCCGGCCGGTGCGCGGTGCCTATGACCGCCATGGTCTCCCGGAGGGCCTGGTCCTGGTGCGCTGCGGCCACGGGCTCCGGTTCGCCGTCCACGTCCACACGGTAGATGATGCAGTAGTCTGCCAGGAAGGGCAGGGCCAGTCGCGCCACCTCGTCGATATTCTCGCGGGGGTCGAGGGAACGCGTCAGGACTGCGCTCGCTTCGGCCAGGAACCGGGCGCGCAATGCACTTTCCCGCAACTCCTCGCCGGCCTGGCGGGCGAGCAGGCTGGCCCGCATGAGTTCCACCGCCCGGCGTACGCTGGACGCCAGGCGGTCCGCCGACAGCGCCGTCTTGGGCAGGTAGTCCACGGCGCCGTTCTTCATCAGTTCCACAGCCACCTGCTCGTCGCCCTGGCCCGTGAGCATGATCACCGGCGATGCCGGCGCCGCCTGCCGCAGCGCGCGCAGCAGCGCGATGCCCTCGCTGCCGGGGATGTTGTAGTCCAGCAGGATGCAGTCGAAGGCCGTCGCCGAGGCTGCCCGCTGGGCCGTGGCGCCGTCCGCTGCGTCCGTTACCTCGGCGTCCAGGCCCGCCCGGTTGAGGCTGCGACGGACGGCCAGACGATCGACGTCGTCGTCATCCACGACCAGTATGTGCAGGGTCCGCGACCCCGCGGGTTCCGTCTCGACGGGACCCGTGAGCAGCGGCTGGTCGGGCGATACGCTCACGGCATCTCCACCAGGGCCCAGTACTTGTTCAGTGCGGCCATCACGTCGCAGAAATTCGCGAACGTAACCGGCTTGAGCAGGTAACCGGCCACGTTCAGGTTGTACGCCTGGACCTTGTCCTGCTCGGCGTTCGACGTCGTCAGTACGACGACGGGCGTGCCCCCCAGCGCCGGGTCCGCCCGCAGTTCGCGGAGAAACTCGATGCCGTTCATCTTCGGCATGTTGAGGTCCAGCAGCACGATGCGACGCTCCTTCGGGATGCTGCCACCGCGCAGCAGCTCCAGCGCTTCCAGCCCGTTGCCGGCTACGAACAGCGGGTTCGTGATGTGGTTCTTCTGGAAGGCCCGCTTCACGTTCATCACATCGACTTCGTCGTCCTCCACCAGGAGGATGTTCAGCAATCTGTCGTCCACGGGGTCACCCATCGTTGGGGGTTGCCGGCCAGGTGAAGCCGAAGGTGGCGCCGGCGCCGGTCGCCGATTCCAGGGATACGCTGCCGCCACGGGTTTCCACAATCTTGCGGACCACCGACAGTCCCACGCCGGTGCCCTCGACCTTGTCCCGCGCTTCCAGTGTCTGGAAGATGCCCCAGACCCGGTCGTGGAACTCCGGCGCGATACCGGGCCCGTTGTCCGAGATCGAGAAGCGGTACATGTCGCCCGTTCGCTCCCACTCGATGGTCACGCGGGCGTCCTCGCGGTGGGCGAGCGTGTACTTCAGTGCGTTGCTGATGAGGTTCAGGAAGACCTGCTGCAACGCGGTTCGCTCTGCACGCAGCGCCGGCATGGAGTCCTGCACGACGACTTCCGCCGTGGGCGGCGGGCTGAGCAGGTCAATGCTTTCTTCCACCAGGCGACCGGTATCCACCTGCTCCACGCTTTCCCGCACGCGGCCTGCCCGGGAATACGACAGGATGCCATCAATGAGCGCGTCCATGCGCTGGACCCGGCCGTGAAGCAGGCGCATGTGCTCCGCGGAATCGCCGCTGAGACGGCCTTCCAGGTCCTCCTCCAGCCACTGGGCCAGGTTCGCGATGCCGCGCAGCGGCGCCTTCAGGTCGTGGGACGCGACGTAGGCGAACTGGTCCAGCTCAGCGTTGCTGCGTTCCAGCGCCGCCGCCGTCCGGGCGAGTTCTGCCGCGCGCGCCTCGATCTCCGCCCTTACCCGGACCTGCTCCGTCACTTCCACGGACATGGAGAGCAGGGCATAGGTCCGGCCGGTGGAATCCCGCAGCGGCTGGTAGAAGACGTCGAAGTAGCCGGTCTCCAGCGCGCCGTCGCCGTCGCGATCCCAGGCCACCTCGAGGCCATGAGCGGACCACGGTGTGCCCGTGCGGTAGACCTCGTCAATGATCTCGAAAAGGCCCTGCCCTTCCAGTTCCGGCAGCACTTCCCGGGCGGTAAGCCCGATGATGTCACGGCCGGCAATGGCGCGCGACATCTCGTTCTGCACGACGACGCGATGGTCCGGCCCCTCGGTGACGGAGATGGCCACCGGCGCCTGCATGAACGCCTCGAACAGCCGCCGTCGCTCGCTCTCGAGTTCCCGGACCAGGCGCTCCCGCTCCGCTTCGGCCTCCTTCCGCAGTATGGTGGTGGCAATGGCGTCCGAGACGGCGCCCAGCGCGTTCAGCGTACGTTCCGGCAGCGGCTTCCGGGCGAAGAGCGCCAGCACGCCCACCAGCCGGCCGTCCACCAGCAGCGGATATCCGGCAAAGGAGACCATGCCCTCGCGCTTTGCCCAGGCCTTGTCGCTGACCCGCTCGTCCGACTGCACGTCGTTGGTCAGGTGCGGCCGGCGCTCCTCGGCGATGAGTCCGATCTTGAACCTGCCCACCGGCACCGTGCCATGGGGGCCGTCCAGGTGCGTGTACAGGCCGGCGCTGGCCTGCAGTTCCAGAACCTGCTCCGCGTCGTTGAGCGTCCAGATCCGGGCGAAAGCCGCGTCCAGGGTGTCCACCACCGCCGCGGCGCACTGCTGGAGCGTTTCCGACAGGGTGCCCCCTCCGGTGATGGCCTCGCCTACCGCCATGGTGAGTGCGGCTTCACGGTCACGCTGGGCCGTCTCCTCACGGGCCCGCAGTTCGTCCGTGATGTTGCGGACCTCGATGATGGTGCCCACCGGCCGGCCATCCTCCATGAGCGGGCTGGCTGTAAACGCCACCGGGTAGAAGCTGCCGTCCTTGTGGACGAAGACCTCTTCGCCCTGCTCCCGCATACGCTGCGGCAGGGCCTGATCGATGGGGCACTCCTCGAGGGGGTACGCCGATCCGTCCGGCCGGGTGTGGTGCAGGATGTCGTGCAGCGGGCGCCCCTGGACCTCGTCCAGTGAGAAGCCGGTGAGCTGTTCCGCCGCCGGATTCATGTACGTGCAGTGCTGCTGCTCGTCCATGATGAAGAGCGCCTGGGTCGCGTTCAGCGCCATGGTCTCGATCTGCCGGCGGCTTTCCCTGAGCTGGGCCTCCATGCGGCGCCGGGCCGTGACGTCCTGGAAGTATATTGAAAGCCCGTCCGGCGACGGGTACGCCCGCACGTCGAACCACCGATCCAGGGGCGGATAGAACTCGGTGAATGTCCGTGTCTCACCGCCGGACACAGCCGCATGGTACTCTTCCCAGAACCTGGACCCCACGGCCTCCGGGAACGCGTCCCAGACCGACTGGCCGAGCAGGTCGGCGCGTCGCCGGTCCAGCACCCGCTCCGCCTCCCGGTTCACATAGGTGAAGCGCCAGTCCCGGTCCAGTGCAAAGAACGCATCGGTGACGCGCTCGATCATGTCCACGACACGGGCGCGGGCGCGATCGGCTTCGACCTCGTCCGTGACGTTGACCATGACGCCGCGCAGGGTAGCGGCCTCGCCGTCAGGCCCCGGCACCACGCGCACCAGGTCCTTGAGCCAGACGATCCGGCCGTCTGCGGCCCGGGCGCGGTACAGGAACTCGTGGTCACGAAGCTCACGGGTGGCCGTGGAGCAGTAGTCCAGGGCCCAGCCGCGGTCATCGGGGTGCAGCAGGATGTCCTGCCAGAAGGTCGGCTCCTCCAGCCAGCGGCTCACGGGATAGCCAAGGATGTGCTCGGCGCGCTGGCTGACGAACAGGAACCGCCAGGTCCGGGCGTCCATCTCCCAGACGATGGCGTCAAGGCCGTGGAGCAGTTCCAGGAACTCGTCCGGTCCGCCGGCGGCTGCAAGGGTGGGCGCCGCGCCGGGTCGGGCGCGGGTCTGTTCGCGGGTCATTCGTCACAGTCGGGTCGATTTCACGCAAATGCCGGTGCTGCGGTCCGGCGGTCGACCCGGGCTGTGCAAGATTCAGGCGCACTCCGGAAGAGTGCGCCGCGCCCTAATCGGCGTTGAGCCAGGGATCGCTGGAGAGCCAGGCCAGGTCCCGGGGCGAGTAGATGAAGACGACGCCGCCCTCGGCGATCATGGGCAGCAGCCGCCGGGCCCGCTCCTGCTCCATGGCGGGGCAGCCCTCGCTCCGGCCGGCGTCCCGGGCGCTGACATACGGCGCGCCGTGGGCGACGATGCCCCGCCGCCGGGCCGCGTCATTGAACGCGCCGGACTCGCCCCGCAGCCGGAGGCCGATGGACGAGTACGGCCGGCCGGAGGAGTTGCCGCGGAAGTTGTACGTCTCCTCCGCCAGGTACAGGCCCAGCGAGGTCTGGTAGCTGTTGGGCACATTGGAGAACCGCGTGGGTACCCCGTCCCGCTCCTTCAGCGAGCCGCGCCCGTGGGACACATGGAACGGCCCTTCCACCAGCGCCAGCCGGTCCATGTCGAAGACGTAGCCCCGGGCCACCCGGTTGTCGAGGCCCATGTCCACGTAATAGAGGTACGGCTTGCGCACGGCGTCGGGGTTCGCGTGGCGATAGTTGAAGTACGCCCGGAACGCGATGCGCAGCCCGTCCGGATCGCTGGCATGGACGACGTGTGCCGTCAGCGCACGCAGCGCCGCATCCGTGGACTCCGCGCGGGGATCGCGGGCCGCGGCAGCGTCCGCGGTGGCGTCCGCGGCGGCGGGGCTGCTCGCGGCAGGCGCGTCCGACGGCGCAGGGTCGGGGACGACGGTGCTGCCAGTGACAGGCGCGTCAGGCGCGGCGCCGACGGCCGTGGCCACGCGGACCGCGGCGCTCGTGATGGACGCCGCAAGGGGAGGCGTCATGCCAGAGCGCTCCGTCCCGTCCGCAGGAACGGGGGCCGGTCGGGCCGTTGCGGCTGCGGCGCCGGAGACGAGGAGAATGGCAGAAGCTGTCGTGACCAGAAGGCGGGGTCGCGTTACAACCATCAAGGCATCATCACCTGTGCAGGAATTGCTACGAGGTCGGACCGAGTATAACGCAGGCTTCGGGGTGGTTCAACCGTTTCGTCAGGACCCGGCAGCCACCTCGGCGGGCGCCCCGCCGGCCGTGAGCACGCCGGTCTTACGGCGGATCCGGCGCGCCCGCCGCATGGCCCTGAACCCGAGGGCGAGGAAGAGCAGGGATGCGCCCACGGAGATCCAGCCTGCGACGTCGCCAAGCAGCGTGTAGGCCGTGGGCGTCCGCCGTGTGGGGATAACCACGCCGACGCTGCGGTCACCTTCGCTCCGGAAATCCAGCGCGGCCAGGGTTCGACCGTACGGGCCGATGGCCGCTGACGTGCCACCGGTGGCCGGTCGCAGAAGGGTTACCCCCTGTTCCACCGCGCGGAAGCGGGCCATCTCCAGGTGCAGGGGCGCAATTGCCTGCCAGTCATTGCTGGGGCCGACCAGGATGTCCGCACCCGCCCGTCCGACCTCGCGGATCAGGCGCGGAAAGTCCAGGTCGTAACAGATGACCACGGCCACGCGACCGTACGGCGTGTCCCACACCGCCGGCCGGCCGTCACCCCGGTCCAGCAGCGTCGCCTCGAAGCCGGGCACGGGTATGGACTTGTGGTACTCACCCGCCACACCCGCCGTGGGCGTCACGAACACCACCTTGTTCTGCAGCCGATCGGTGGCCAGGTCCGGCAGCACGAGCAGCGACACGCCCAGGTGCACGTCGTGCCGGGCGGCGAACGCCTCGGCCCGGGCCAGGAACTCCGCCTCGTCACGCGACCGGACCTGCGCGTTGGCTTCCGCCCAGAAGATCATGCGCGCGCCGGCGGCCGCTTCCCGCTCACTGGCTGCGAACAGTCGCTCATGGATGGCGTCCATCCGCGCCTGCGTGGCCTGCCATTCCACTTCGGTGAGTTCGCTGCCGGTGTAGTACCGCCGTGCGACGTCGCCTCCCGGCCAGAACCCGTCCGGCCCCGACAGTGCCGGCTCGGCCACCAGCGCCGCCCGTACCGACGGCGCTGTCTCGTCGGGGAGTGCCAGCCGCAGCTGACCGCCCAGCAGCACGACGGCCAGGACGCCCGCGAAGGCCGCTACTGGGACCCGCGCCCGGCGGATATCGAAGTCGCGCTCCCAGAGGTGGTTGACCACCGTCGGGAACCAGGACACCAGGAACGTGATGCCCCAGAGACCCGTCACCGACGCAAGCTGCAGCAGCCCGACGTTTGCCGCCTGCGTATAGGCAGTGGCGCCCCAGGATCCCGTGAGGTCACCGCCGAGGGTGCCCAGGAACTCCAGCGCCGTGACCAGCGACGGGAACACCAGCGTCCGCGCCAGCGCACCGAGGCGGTGGTGCAGTACGCGGTCGGCGAGGAACGGAAGGCCGCCGATGAATCCCGCCGCAACGGCCATCCCGAGGAAGGCGCCGTCGCCGCCGAAGGGGATCAGTCCCCGCCAGCCCACGTAGAACGAGAGTGCGATGGCGGGCGCCGCGGCGAGCCATGCCCGCACCGGACGCTGCGTACGGAAGAAGCGGATCAGGAAGACGCTCGTCAGCCACACGGCCAGCGGCGCGGTCCACCGCCCCGTGGAGAAGATGCCGAGGAGCGCCGCCAGCCCCAGCCACGCGTAGGACCAGCGGTCCCGGTAGGGCAGGGAGGTGGGCGACGAGTCAGCGTCCTGCGCTCCCGTGTCCGGCAACGCCGGGTCGGGCGGCACCGTGTCCTGCGGCACCGTGTGCCGCGACGCCGTGTCCTCCGACGCCGTGTCCTGCTTCCTCGCATGGTGCTCAGTCATCGGCGCCTCCTCCGCTATCGTTCGTGGCCGCCAGCGTCTCCAGTTGCGACAGTGTCTCCTCCGCCCACCGCAGGCGCGCTTCCGCGATGTACTCGCCAAGTCGCAGCGTCATCAGCCAGTAAGCCATGTCCGGATGATCGGCCGGCTCGCCCGCAATGATGGACTGCAGGGCCCCGAGCGCACCCTTGAGCGCCGCCGCCGACTGACGGAACGATTGCACGTGCCCCTGCAGGACCGCCGGCGTGGTGCTGCGACCGTAAATCAGCTTGAGCAGCAGCTCGTTGCGCTGCGGTTCCTGCTGCACCGGCTCCGCCAGCCACGCCGCCAGCTCGCGACGGCCGGCCTCCGTGATCCGGTAGACCTTGCGCTGCCGGCCGGTTTCCGGGGACGTCTCCACCTCGGCCAGGCCCTCCGCCGCCAGCGCCTTCAGCTGCGGATAGATCTGGCCGTAGCTCTCCTGCCAGAAATGGGAGATGCCGGCCTCGATATCCTTGCGGATCTCGTAGCCCGTCTTCGGCCCCTCGGTCAGCGCGCCGAGCAATACGTATCGCGTCCGGTTCGTTCTCATGTATCTAGTAGATATATTGTGGAGCGGGGGATGTCAAGGGCGACTGTGGGCGGCATGGGGGTGTGTGGCGGTGGCGTCTGGCGTGCGGCGGGCGGCGGCGGGCGGCGGCGGGCGGCTGGCGGGCGACGTGCGGGCGACGTGCGGGCGACGGCGGGCGACGGCGGGCGGCTGGCGGCCGGCTGGCGGCCGGTGGTTCGGAAAATCACTGACCGCGATGTGATGGGCGACGGCGGCGGCGGCCGTAACGACACTCGCGGAGCCCGCGCTGTCGCAGAGTCGACATTCTGGACGGGCGATGTGGTAGATTGTCGACTCTGCGGCAGAATCGGGCGGAGTTATGCAGCGAAACGGCCGCAGAGTCGACAAAGTAGCCGGATTCGCCTCTGGATTGTCGACTCTGCGGCGGATGCCGCCCGCAGGCCTGTCCCTCCCCCTGCACATGCCCTACAGTACCCGCCGACAAATTGACGGGAGCAATCATGGGGTATCGCAGTCTGGAGGCGTGCGTCGCGGACCTGGAGCGGCGCGGCGAGGTGGTGCGCATCGAACAGGAGGTGGATCCGCACCTGGAGATGGCGGCCATTCACATGCGCGTCTACGCAGCGGGTGGGCCGGCGCTGCTCTTTACCAACGTGAAGGGCTCGCCGTTCCCGGCGGTCTCCAACCTGTTCGGGACGATCGAGCGCTCGAAGTACATCTTCCGCGACACGCTGGCGAAGGTGCAGGCGCGGG
>DATHVP010000013.1:0-2930 GCA_035461245.1 Longimicrobiales bacterium
CCTGTCCGCCTATGCCCGCCAGTTCCTGGGCATCATGGAGAAGCCGGACGTGGACGTCATCGAGGGGCTGTCGCCGGCCATCTCCATCGAACAGAAAACCACGGGTCGGAACCCACGCTCCACGGTGGGCACCGTCACCGAGATCTACGACTACCTGCGCCTGCTCTGGGCCCGCGTCGGCGTTCCGCATTGCACGGAATGCAGCCGGCCGGTGCGCCGCCAGTCTGCCACCCAGATCGTGGACCGCATCGTGGAGCTGGGCGAGGGTACACGAATCGAGGTACTGGCGCCGCTGGTGCGCGGCCGGAAGGGCGAGTTCCGTGACCTGTTCGAGGATGCCCGTAAGAAGGGCTTCGTCCGCGTGCGTGTGGACGGCGAGCTCCACGAACTGGACACACCGCCAAAGCTGAATCGCTACGAGAACCATGATATCGCCGTCGTCGTGGACCGGCTGGTCGTGCGGGCCGCGGACACGAGCCGGCTGGCGGACTCCGTGGAGACCGCCCTGCGGGCGGCGAACGGCATTGTCGAGGTGGTGGAGCACGGCGGCGGCACGGAGAAGCTGCACCTGTTCAGCGAGCGTTATGCCTGCGTCCACTGCGGCACCAGCATGCCGGAGCTGGAGCCGCGGCAGTTCTCCTTCAACTCGCCGTACGGCGCCTGTGAGGGCTGTGGCGGTCTCGGCACGCGGCGGGAGGTCAGCCCGTCGCTGGTCGTCGGCGATCCCATCATCTCCATCCTCGAGGGCGTGATCCTGCCGTGGGGCGAGCCGTCGGGGCACCTGCGCAAGACCATCATCCCCGGGCTCGCCAAGCATTTCGGGTTCGACGCCAACAGGCCATGGGGCGAACTGACGAAGGCCCAGCGGGACGGCATCCTCAACGGCTCGGGCCGGAAGAAGGTGAAGTTCCCGTACCGCACCGGCGGTTCCGCCAGTTCCTACAGCGAGCCGTGGGAAGGCGTGCTGGCCAATGTCATGCGACGCTACGAGGAGACAACCTCAGAGGCGGTGCGCGGCCAGCTCGAGGAGTTCATGATGACGCTGCCGTGCCGGTCGTGCGGCGGCAGCCGCCTCACGCCCCAGTCCCTGGCAGTGTCCGTGGCCGGCCGCTCCCTCGGCGACATCGTGCAGATGAGTGTGGCCGAGGCCGTCGAGTTTTTCACCGAACTCGGCGAGACCCGGTCGCTGCCACAGGAGATCGCCGGGCCCATCCTGAAGGAGGTCCGGGAGCGGTTGCAGTTCCTGGGCAATGTGGGGCTGGAGTACCTGACGCTGGGCCGCAGCGCGGAGACGCTGTCCGGCGGCGAGGCCCAGCGGATCCGGCTGGCCACGCAGATCGGCAGCCGCCTCGTCGGCGTGCTCTACATCCTGGACGAGCCCAGCATCGGGCTCCACCAGCGGGACAACGAGCGGCTGCTGCACACGCTCATGCAGCTCCGTGACCTGGGCAACACCGTGCTGGTGGTGGAGCACGACCGGGACACCATCATGGCCGCCGACTGGATCATCGACCTGGGCCCCGGCGCCGGCCGGCATGGCGGCGAGGTGGTGGCCGTGGGCACGCTCGACGACGTGCTGAAGAGCGAGCGCTCGCTGACAGCCGCCTACATGCGGGGCGACCGCGAGATCCCGACGCCGAAGCAGCGGCGCGCCGGCAGCGGCGAGGAGCTGGTGGTGCGCGGCGCGTCGGAGCACAACCTCCAGGACGTGGACGTGCGCTTCCCGCTGGGCACGTTCACCGCCGTAACAGGCGTCAGCGGCAGCGGGAAGAGCACGCTGGTCAATGACATCCTGTACGCGTCGCTGTCCCGTCATTTCTACGGCGCCCGGGTGCTGCCCGGCGCCCACGACGGGATCGACGGCCTGGACCACGTGGACAAGGTCGTGGACATCGACCAGTCGCCCATCGGCCGGACGCCGCGCTCGAATCCCGCCACCTACACAGGGCTGTTCACGCCCATCCGCGCGCTCTTTGCCGAGCTGCCCGAGTCGAAGATCCGTGGTTACGCGCCGGGCCGCTTCAGCTTCAACGTGAAGGGCGGCCGCTGCGAATCCTGCCAGGGCGATGGCCTCATCAAGATCGAGATGCACTTCCTGCCCGACGTCTACGTCCCGTGCGACGCGTGCCGCGGCCGGCGCTACAACCGGGAGACGCTGGAGGTCTTCTACCGGGGCCGCACCATCGCCGACGTGCTGGACATGACGGTGGACGATGCACTGGAGTTCTTTGACGCCGTGCCGTCCATCCGCCACAAGCTGCAGACGCTGTCCGACGTGGGCCTGGGCTACATCCACCTGGGCCAGTCCGCCACGACGCTGTCCGGCGGCGAGGCGCAGCGGGTCAAGCTGGCCACGGAACTGTCCCGCCGGGATACCGGCCGCACCCTCTACATGCTGGATGAGCCCACCACCGGCCTGCACTTCGAGGACGTGCGCATGCTGCTCACCGTCCTGCACCGGCTGGTGGACCGGGGCAACACCGTGGTCGTCATCGAGCACAACCTCGAGGTTATCAAGACCGCCGACTGGATCGTTGACCTGGGCCCGGAGGGCGGCGCCGGCGGTGGCCGCGTCGTCGCGGAGGGCACGCCGGAACAGGTGGCGTCCAACCCGGTCTCCCACACGGGCCGGTTCCTCTCCGAGTTGCTGGGGCTGGCGGCGGTGGGCTGAGACGGGCGACGTGAGGCGGGTGGAGAGTGGCGTCAAGTGGTGATTCGGGCCGAGTGGTGATTCGGGCCGGGTGGTGATTCGGGCCGGGTGGTGAGCGGCGCCGGTGCGGTGCCGAGCGCCGTCGGGTGCCGTCGGGTGCCGAGTGGCGCCGGGTGCGGTACCGAGCGCCGTCGTGGACTGCACAAATTCAGATGTTCCAGCGTCAGTGTGCAGTCCGCGACGCGATTTCCCGCAAATCCGGGCATAAACACGTCGCGGA
>DATHVP010000014.1:0-39298 GCA_035461245.1 Longimicrobiales bacterium
AAGCTGCGCACGTTCCAGGAGCTTGGACACGAGGTCATCTTCGTGGTGGGCGACTACACGGCACGGGTCGGCGACCCCAGCGGTCGAAGTGAGACGCGGCCGCGGCTGACGCCCGAAGAGATCGCGGCCAACGCCGAAACGTACGCCCAGCAGGTCAGCCGCATCCTCGAGAGCTCGAAGGTGCGCGTGGAGTACAACTCGAGCTGGCTCGGGCCGCTTGACCTGGCGGCCATCCTGGAACTGACGGGGACTTACACGGTGGCGCGCATGCTGGAGCGTGACGATTTCGCCAGGCGGTATGCCGAGCAGCGGCCCATATCCGTGATGGAGTTCATGTACCCGCTGATGCAGGCGTACGACTCCGTTGCGCTGCATGCGGACGTGGAGATGGGCGGTACCGACCAGAAGTTCAACCTGCTCGTGGCCCGCACGGTCCAGGAGCGCTACGGGCAGGAGCCACAGGTCTGCGTCATCATGCCACTGCTGCGTGGCACGGACGGCGACGCGAAAATGTCCAAGTCGTACGACAACTACATCGGGATCACCGAGCCGGCGTCCGAGATGTACGGCAAGACCATGTCCATCCCCGACGCCCTGCTCGAGGAGTGGACCCGACTGGCGGCGCCGGTGCCAGCCGCTGAGCTGGCTGACACGCTCCAGCTTGCCACGGACGACCCCTACAGCGCCAAGCGCGCACTGGCCCGGCGCATCGTGACGCTCTACCACGGTGCCGACCAGGCGGAGCGCGCCGAGACCGGCTTTGATCGCGTGTTCCGCGACCATGCCGAACCCGAGGACGTCCCGGAGCTCACGCTCTCGACGCAGGACGAGCGCCTGCGCGTCGCAGACCGGGGCGGCGCCTGGGTGCCGGGCCTGCTGGTGGCCGCGGGTCTGGCAGCGTCCAACGCGGAAGCGGGCCGTCTTGCCGACCAGGGTGCCGTCTCCGTTGACGGTGAGAAGATGGCCGGCCGCAACGCCATTGTGCCCGTGGAACCGGGAAGGTCCATCCTCGTGCAACGCGGCCGACGACACTTCGCCCGCATCCGCTTCAGCGATTGACGCCGCCGCAGGGGAGCCGCATGTCTGACGTTGAATCGCCCCGCCGCGTGGACAAGCCGTGGGGCCATGAACTCATCTGGGCTGCGACCGAGCATTATGTCGGCAAGGTACTCGTCGTCCGGGCCGGGCACGCACTTTCCCTCCAGTACCACGAGCGGAAGGACGAGACGCTGTACCTGGTCCGCGGCGAGCTCCGTTTCCACGTCGGTCCCTCCGCCGACCAGCTGGAGGAAGTCGCCTTCCCCGCGGGGACCAGCTACCGGATCGTGCCGGGAACGCTGCACCGCATGGAGGCCATCACTGACGTAGAGTTGCTGGAAGCATCCACGCCCGAACTCGACGACGTCGTCCGTGTCGAGGACCGCTACGGCAGGGCGTGACCCCGGTGGGCCATGCCGGTACTGACCTCCACACCGTCTGGCTCGGGCTGGGCAGCAATGTCGGCGTCCGTGAGGACCAGCTCGCCGCGGCCGTCCGCGCCCTGCGCACTGTGCTCCATGTGGACGCGTTGTCACCGGTGTATGAAACAACCCCAGTGGGCTACGCCGACCAGCCCGATTTCCTGAACATGGTCGTGCGCGGCACGAGTGTATTGGAGCCGGCCGGCCTCCTGGGCGCGGTCAAGGATCTGGAGCGTGAACTGGGTCGTGAGGCGACGTTCCGCATGGGGCCGCGCACCATAGACATTGATATCCTGCTCTACGACGACGTCGTCCTCGATGTACCCGGGTTGCGCGTGCCGCACCCCGGTCTCACGTCCAGGGCGTTCGTCCTCGCGCCGCTGCTGGAACTGGATCCCGGGCTTGGGGATCCGGTTTCCGGCAGGCCGCTGGCGGAGTTCCTGCAACGAACGGGAACCGCCGGCCTGATCCGGGTGGGCGACGCCGGGCAGGTGCTGCCGGACAGCGTCAACGAGCGCACGGGGATGGACGGGCCTCACAGCCAACGCGAAGGGAACAGTCCATGAAATTCCCGCCTCGTCCGGGCGCAGCGGTGCTGCTCCTCGCCGCGACCGCCCTCGCCTTCGCCGGGTGCCGGGCTGATGCGCCCGTACTGCCCGACGGTGTGGCGGACGAGGCGTCGCCTGCCGACCTGGTCGCCCAGCTCGCCGAGCTGCTGCCCCGCGTGGAACGCCTGTCCGGACTCGAACGGGTGGGGGAACTCCGCATGCGCAGGCAGAGCAGGGAGGATGCCCGGCGCCATGTCGAGCAACGCCTCGATCGGGACCTGCCGCCCGAGCGACTCGACGGCGTGCGCCGGGCCTACGCCGCGCTGGGGCTCGTGCCTGACACCCTCGACCTGCGCGCGCTGCTGCTCGACCTCTACAGCGAGCAGGTGCTGGGGTATTATGACCCGGATACGAGGACCCTGTTTGTGCTCGAGGGCGAGGAGGCCGTCGGTCTCAGGCCGCTGCTGGCCCATGAACTCGTGCACGCGCTCCAGGACCAGCACGCCAATCTTGATTCCCTCGTGTCCCACGAGCGTGGCAATGATCGCCAGACCGCCGCGCACGCCGCACTCGAGGGCCATGCCATGGTCGTGATGTTCGCCGTGCTCGCGGAAGAAGCCACGCGACGTCGCCTGGATCCCACGACCCTGCCGGACCCGTCGCCCGACCTCGGCGAGGCGCTTGCCGCGCAGAACGAGGCGTTTCCCGTCTTCGGCCGGGCACCCGACGTCATCAGGGAGACACTGCTGTTCCCCTACATCCACGGCGCCCGGTTCGTCCACCAGCTCTGGAGCAGCATGGCGCCGCTGGAACGCTATCCGGCGCCCATGGATTCCCTGTTGCCCCAGTCCACTCACCAGATCATGGAGCCCCGGGCGTTCCTTGCCGCGCGGCGCGAGCCGGTGGAGCTACGCTTCCATGACGTGCCTGCCGGCCGGGAACCCGTCTACGAGAATACCCTGGGCCGCCTCGAGACCGGCATCTTCCTCGCCGCCCACGGCGGTGCGGACGCCAGGGACGTCGCCAGTGGCTGGCTGGGTGACCGGTTCCTGCTGCTCACTGACAGTGCCGCGTCCGACGTGCTGCACTGGGTCACCGTATGGCAGGATGAAGCCGCCGCTGACGCGTTCCTCCAGGTCCTTGTGCCGACCCCGGCGTCCATCGCCCCGCGCACGATGCACGCGTATCGGGGCGCTGTCGGCGACCACGCCGCCGTCCACGTCGTAATCGCGCCGGCGGACACTGATCCTCTGACCCTCGCGCCACCGCCCGTCAGCGCAACGGGTCAGACACCGGATCAGTAGCACGATTGGCTCGTTTGCTGCATAGGGAACCCGCCATGGAACACGCAATCACGCAGTCACCGCCCGGGACGGCCTTCACGGTTGGCGTGGAGGAGGAATACCAGCTCGTGGATCCGGCGAGTGGCGCCCTCCGCAGCAGTGCCACGGCGGTACGGGCGGATGACTGGACAGGCGAACTGGTGGCCGAGCTGCAGGAGACCACCATCGAGATTGCGACGCCGGTCTGCGCCTCTGCCGCAGACGCAGCGTCACACCTGCAGCGGCTGCGCTTCCAGGCGAATACGGTGGCAGGCTCGCAGGGACTGGCCATCGTCGCGGCGGGCCTCCACCCGTTCAGCAGCTGGGAGGGCCATCGCCGACCGGCCCTGGAGCGGTACCAGGCCATCGAGGAACGGTATGGCCGCATCGCCCGCGACGAGCACATCTTCGGCATGCATGTCCATGTGGGCGTGCCGGACGGGCAGGACCGCATTGCCCTGATGAACACGGTGCGTCATTACCTGCCGCACCTGCTGGCGTTGTCGGCGAGCTCGCCATTCCTGGAGGGGAGCGATACAGGCTTTGTGTCGTTCCGCACCATCATGTGGCGCCGGTGGCCGAATTCGGGCATCCCGCCGCGGTTCGAGTCGGATGCTGAGTTTTACCGGTACGTGCAGCTGCTCCTGGATTCCGGGACCATGGCCGACCCGTGGAACCTGTACTGGAGCCTGCGGCCCCATCCGAAGTTTCCGACCATCGAGTTCAGGGTCACGGACGTGTGCCCGAGCGTGCGCGACGCCGCGGCCATAACGGCGCTGGCGCGCGCCATCGTCCACGCCGCCGCCACCGGAGCGCTGGATCCAGCGGTACCCGGCCACACTTCGCCGGTCCTCGAGCAGGAGTTGCTGCGCATCAACGAATGGCGCACGGCCCGGGACGGTCTCTCTGCGCGGATCATTGACACGCGCCGCGGTGAAGGTCATGAATCAGCGCGTTCGGCCCTGCGTCGCCTGCTGGATGCTGTCGGCCGCAGTGCGGAGGAACTGGGCGACACGGAGGCCCTGGCCCAGGTGGACACGATCCTCGAGCGCGGGAGCGCCGCTGACCGCATGCGGCGCTGCCACGAAGAATTCGGGAGCATGAAGGAAGTCGTCGGCTGGCTGGTCCGCGAGAGCCTGCTGGGCACGGGGCTCGACCGGCGCGGGGCACAGCGAGACACCCGGTAGACAGCATGGCAAACAGGCCCGACGAAGGGACCACAGTCCGCGTGCAGATGCCAGCGCCAGCGATGGCGTCCTGTGAGGTCGTCATCCGGACGGGGGCGTTGCGTGAACTCGGCATGCTCGCGGCCGGGTCCGTGCCGGCCGCGCAGTACGCAGTGCTCGCGCCCCGGACAGTGGCATCCCTCTACGGCGGGCTCGTCATGGACAGTCTGGAGCAGGCCGGGCTGAGCGCGCGGCTGCTGCAGTTCGAGGACGGCGAAGAGCACAAGACCCGGCAGACGTGGGCACGGCTGACGGACCAGTTGCTGGCGTACGGCTATGGCAGGGACAGCTGCATCATCGCACTGGGGGGTGGCGTTGCAGGGGACGTGGCCGGCTTCGTGGCGGCGACGTACATGCGTGGCCTGCCGGTGATCCAGGTGCCGACCAGCCTGCTGGCGATGGTGGACGCATCCGTAGGTGGCAAGACGGGTGTCGATACGGAAGCTGGCAAGAACCTGGTGGGCGCGTTCCACGCGCCGTCGCTGGTCGTGGCGGACCCCGGCGTGCTGCGGACGTTGCCCGGGACTGAGTTGCGTGCAGGACTGGCCGAGGCCGTGAAGCACGGCGCCATCCTCGACGTCGAGTATTTCGGCTGGATCAATGAGCACGCCGTCGCGCTGCAGTCGGCCGACAGCGCATTGCTGGAGCACCTGGTCCGCCGGTCCGTGGAACTGAAGGCCGGCATAGTGGAAGAGGACCCCTTCGAGGCCGGCAGGCGCGCCATCCTGAACTTCGGTCACACGGTCGGGCACGCGCTGGAACGACAGTCCGGCTATCGGCTGCTGCACGGCTACGCAGTAGCGCTGGGCATGATCGCGGAGGCGACGGCGGGCGAGCAGGTCGGCGTGACGGAAAAGGGAACGACGACCGACCTGCGTGCGGTCCTGCGCCGGTGTGGCCTGCCCGTCACGGCTGACGCAGGCGACGTGGATGGACTCCTCTCGGCCATGCGCCTGGACAAGAAGGCCCGGGGCGGCATGCCACGCCTGGCGCTGTTGCAGCGCGTCGGCTCCTGCGCCGCTGCTGGCGACCACGAATGGACGCACCCGGTGCCCGATTCGGTACTCGCAGCGTCCATCAGCACGCTGGCCACAGGGGCACAAGCGGTTTGACGCCCTCCGGCACCTCAAGTATCTTCCTGCTGCCCGTGGTGCCGTCCGGATCGTCCGGACCGCTCTTGCGCCACGGCTGTGGAGCAGCGGAGTGAGAACAGGTTCGGAGGGTTGATGGCGCTCGTTGAGCGCGCCGGTGGCCGGTCGGTCGCACAGGTTCTGGAGGAACGCGCACGGGAACACCCGGATCGGGTGTTTCTCGTCTTTGGCGACCGGCGCCTGACATACCGGCAGGTGGACTCCCGTGCCTCGGCCATTGCCGCCGCCCTGCACGAGCTCGGCGTGGAGGCCGGCGACCGCATCGCGCTGGACCTGCCCAACTGGCCCGAGTTCGTCATCTCCATGTTCGCCGCGGCCCGCCTCGGCGCGGTCATCGTTCCGCTGAACCCGCGCTACACCGTCCCCGAGCTGCAGTACATGCTGCGGCACTCGGAGGCTACTGTCGTCGTCTGTGCCGAGAACTTCAACGGCACCGACTACCTCCAGCTGTTCGAGGGGTTCCTGACGTCGCTGCCGGACCTGCAGTTCCTGGTCACGGTGGGGGAAGAGGATCTCTGGTACGACGACCGCATCTACCAGTTCGAGGACCTGGAGTCCAGCGGCGCGGGCAGGGAACTGCCGCAGGTGGACATCGATCCGCAGCAGGACACCTACGCCATCCTGTACACGTCCGGCACCATGGGCAAGCCGAAGGGTGTGGCGCTGACCCATGAAGACCTGCTGGTGACGGCCGCTGCCACCGCCGAGGCGGTGGACCTTTCGGGTGACGACGTCGTCTTCGGCGTCGCCACGGTGTTCCACGTGTTCGGCCTCGGGCCCGGCGTCCTCGGCACCCTCCTCGCCGGCGCGTCACTGGTGCTGCAGGAGCAGTTTGACCCGGCCCGCGCACTGGACCTCATCGAGCGTCACCGCGTCACCGTGCACTATGGCGTGCCTACGGTGTATATAACCGAGATGCGGGAGAACGAGACCAGCAAGCGCGACCTCTCGTCTCTCCGGGCGGGCATCGTGGCGGGTGCGCCCGTCGGTGATGAACTGGTGCGCCGCATCCGCACCGAACTGTGCCCGGGCCTGTGTGTGGCCTACTCGCTGACGGAAACGTCGTCCACCGTGGCCATGACACGACTCGACGATCCTGGTGACAAGGCCGTGTTCACGGTGGGCCGGCCGCTGCCCGGCACCGAGGTCCGCATCCTGGATCTGGATGGTACGATCCTGCCCGAGGAGAGCCTGGGCGAGATCGCCATCCGGGGGCCCGGCGTCATGAAGGGGTACTACAGGCAGCCGGGTGAGACAGCGCAGTCGTTCGACGAGGATGGATTCTTTCTCTCGGGCGACCTCGGCATGATCGATGAAGAGGGTTACCTCCACATCGTCGGCCGCCGCAAGGAGCTGATTATCCGCGGCGGGTTCAATGTGTACCCTCGCGAGGTGGAGGATCGGCTCCACGCGCATCCGGCGGTGATGGACGTTGCCGTCGTTGGCCTGCCCCACGAAGTTCTGGGCGAACAGGTCTGTGCATGTATCCTGCCGGTGGAAGGTGCGATCATCACTGGCGAGGAGATCAAGGACTGGTGCCGCAGCACCCTGGCTGACTACAAGGTGCCCGACATCGTCCGTTTCTTCGACTCCTTCCCGCTGACTGGCAGTGGCAAGGTCCGGCGCGTCGAGCTGGCGCGCATGGTCAGCGCCGAAGAGTCGAGCCGGCGCCCGTAGGGCCCCGGCACCAACGCAGTCACGACGGCTGCCCATACCGTGATGCGGAAGCGTCGCTGTACTCGATCCGCGGGAATCCCGCCGGTCGCTGCAGTGAACCTGGCCGCGGACTGGCAGGGCGGTCTCGCGACATGAGCAACAGCGACGCAGGCGCGTCGCGGCGACGCGCAGGACGCGTCGCACAACACGAAAGTAGACGCGAGACACATGACAGCACAGTTTGCACGGGCGCCCTATCGCGGGCGCTCCGGCGGCGGGACCGGATCGGAACCGCATGCGGCGCTCCTCATCGACTTCGACAACGTCACGATGGGGATCCGCAGTGACCTCACGAAGGAACTGAAGAACCTCCTCAACAGCGACATCATCAAGGGCAAGGTAGCCGTGCAGCGGGCGTACGCCGACTGGCGGCGCTACCCGCAGTACATCGTGCCGCTGGCGGAGTCGTCCGTGGACCTCATCTTCGCGCCTGCGTACGGCAGTGCGAAGAAGAACGCTACGGACATCCGCCTGGCCATAGACGCCGTTGAGCTGGTGTTCACGCGGCCCGAGATCGGCACCATCATCCTGCTCTCCGGCGACTCGGACTTCTCGAGCCTGGTGCTCAAGCTGAAGGAGTACGGCAAGTACGTCATCGGCGTGGGTATCCGCGAGTCAGCGTCCGACCTGCTGGTCCAGAACTGCGACGAGTACTACTCGTACTCTGCACTGACAGGGCTGACCCGTGCGGGTGATGAGGCGCCGGTGGTGAGCGAGGACCCCTGGGAGCTTGTGGAGATGGCGCTGCGCCAGATGATCGAGAACGGCGACGTCATGCGTTCCGACCGCCTGAAGCAGGTCCTGCTGGAGATGGACCCGGCGTTCGACGAGAAGTCGCTGGGCTTCCAGAAGTTCAACAAGTTCCTGCAGGACGCGGCGAACCGGGGCATCATCTCCCTGCGCAAGCAGGAGAACGGCCAGTTCGAGGTGGGCCCGCCGTCAGAGGAGGCGGTGGAGGCGGCGGCCAGCGCGGCGCGTGGCGATGCCGCACCGTCGCGGGAGGGCCGCGAGCGGGAAGGTCGGCGCCGGGGCCGCCGTGGCCGCGGCCGCCGGGATGACCGGGAGCGGGAGGAGAAGCCGGAGTCGCAGCTGGAACTGGAGTCCACCCCGGAAGGCGGGACCGAGGCGGCTGACGCGTCGGCCCCGACCGCTGCGGCAGCCGAGGCACCGGCGGCGAGCGACGTGCCGGATGCCCCCGCCGAAGAGGCGACGGCGCCTGCCGCGGTCCGCGGGCCTGAGACGGAGGCGGCACCGGCTGCGGGCGACGGTGACGGCCTGCAGCACGGCTATGACCTCCTGCGTCGGGCCATGTCCGAGCTGACCCGCAAGGGCGGACCGGTGGTGCGGGATTCGGATGTGAAGCGTCGGATGCTGGAGCTGGAGGCCGGCTGGGACGAGTCAACCATCGGCTTCAGCAAGTTCAGCCGGTTCCTGCGTCAGGCGCATGATGCTCAGGTCGTCACCCTGCGCAAGGGCGACAATGGCAATTATGACGTCATGGCCGGCGACGGCGGCGCCCTGGTCGAGGAGCCCGTCGACGGACGTGGCGGGCGCCGCGGTCGCGGCGATCGCCAGGAACGCGGCCGCGGCCGCGAACGCGAGTCCCGCGAGCGGAAGCCGGATGACGCTGCAGCCGGCGAGACACAGCCCGCAGCGGAATCCAGGCCCGCGGCCGCGCAGTCGGCGGCAGAAGCTGAGCCAAAGGCACCTGCCGCCCAGGCACCTGCAGAGGCCGCCCGGGAGACCCCAGCGACTGCGCCCCCCTCTGCTGGCGGTGCAGTCGGCTTCCGTCGCGGCTCCCGCGGCCGGCCGGCGCCCGCCGGTCCGCCCCCCCTGCTCGAGGGGCAGACGGCGGTCATTTCCCGGCCGGCCGCGCCGGCGCCGGCGGAGCCTGCGCCCGCTTCCCCCGAAGAGTCGGCCTCCACGGCAGGCACAGGCGACGAGGGCAGCGACACCGCGCGCAAGCCCGCCAGGAAGACCGCGCGCAAGACCGCGAAGAAGGCCGCCAGGAAGGCGGGTGCCGACACTGCCGGCAAGGCCGCGAGCGCCGGCCGTGGCGGGAAGCCGAAGTTTGACCCGAAGGCATTTGGCCTGCCGACCACGGCCGAGGCCATCACCAGCTATATCACCACCGAATACAAGGGCGTGGGCCCGCGCACGGTGGAAGCGGTGCTCGAGCGCGTGGGGCCGGATCGGTTCTTCGAGGTGCTGGAGCACGATGGCGACCTGGTCCGGGACGTTGTCGGTGCCGGGCGTGGCGAGAAACTGCTGGAGACGTGGGCGGACGACATCGCGTTCCGGCGGGCCAATGCGGCGCCGACCTCGGCTGCACCCCGGCCTGCGGAGGGCAGCGCTCGCGGCCGTGGTCCGGGCGGCAAGTCCGGTGGCGCCAAGTCTGGTGGTGCGAAGAAGGGCGGCGCGAAGTCCGGCACCGGCGGCGCGGCGAAGTCCGGCGCCCGTCGTGGTGGCCGTCGCGGCGGCCGTCGCGGACCTGCCGCCAGCAAGTGACGCAGTCGGGCAGGACAGGGGCATCGGCGCGCCGGTCACGGCGCGTCGGTGCCCTTCCTGCATCCTGGTATGCCCGTTGCGCGGAGGACGTCGCCCGGGACCTGCTGGGCATGGTCGTCATGTCCGTCGTGGACGACGTGGAGACCGCCGGCCGCATCGTGGAAACCGAAGCCTACGTCGGCCCTCATGATGACGCCTCGCACGCAGCGGCGCGTACGGGCCGCACACTGCGCAACGAGTCCATGTTCGGGGCACCCGGCATCGCGTATGTCTACCGCATCTACGGCATCCACTGGTGCCTCAACGTCGTGACCGATTCGGTTGACTTCCCTGCGGCGGTACTCATCCGTGCGCTGGAGCCCGTGTCCGGACTGGAGGAGATGCGGCGACGTCGGATGGTGCGCGGCAAGCCCGTCTCTGACCAGGCGCTGACCAGCGGGCCAGGCCGACTCGCCCAGGCATTGGGAATCACCGGTGTCCTCGATGCGCATCCCCTCGACAGGCCACCGCTCGTCGTCCTGCCGGGTGACCCGCCTGAAGCGGCGGACGTGATACAGGGCCCGCGCATCGGTATCACCCGCGCTGCCGACTGGCCACTTCGCTTTCACATCCGCGGCAACCGGTGGGTCTCGCGCTGACCACTGGCACGGCTCCTGCGCCCCTGTAACGGGAACCCACGTTGCATCGAAGCAGTGAGGAGGTCATACATGGCAACCGTACCCGGCCCACGTCCCGACCGGCCGTTGCCCACGCCAGGTGTTCCCGCGGAACGTCCCGAGCACGACCAGGAAGAAGAGCGGCAGGCGTCACCGGGCGAGTCAACACCGACATGGGAGCCTGAACCGTACGATCCTGAGCGTGAGCGCGTCGAGCCGGCCGAGCCGGCGGGCGTGCCCTGACCATCTGGTCGTGAGCGCAGAAATGACCCGCCGGCCCTGGCCGGCGGGTTTTTTTCGCGCGGTTCCCAGCTTTACACGCCACAGGCGCGTCCCTACATTGGCGCCCGAACTCGACCTGAGGAGCGTAACGTGAAGATCGTGGTCTGCATAAAGCGGGTTCCGGACACGGAGAGCCGGATCCGCGTCGCCGGTGATGGCAGGAGCATAGACCCGGCCGGCATCAAGTTCGTCATGAGCCCGTATGATGAGTTCGCCCTCGAAACGGCACTGCGCGTGAAGGACGCACAGGGCGGTGGGGAGGTCGTGGCGGTGACGGTCGGGGAAGCGACGTCGGCGGAGCAGTTGCGCAGCGCCCTGGCCATGGGCGCCGACAGCGCCGTACTGCTGAAGGGCCAGCCGACGCTGGACGGTCTGGCCACGGCACGGGCGCTGGCCGCGGAACTCCGCGAGCAGAACGCCGACCTCGTGCTGCTGGGCATGAAGGCGGTGGACGCCGACCAGCAGCAGGTCGGCCCCATGCTGGCGGAATTGCTCGACATGCCGTGCATCACGGTGGCCGCCTCCATAGCAATGGAGGACGGCAAGGTTGTAGCGCACCGCGAGGTGGAAGGCGGGGTGGAGGTAATGGAGGCGCCGACGCCGGCCGTGGTCAGCATCACGAAGGGTGAGTATGAGCCGCGGTACCCGTCACTGAAGGGTATCATGGCGGCAAAGAAGAAGCCGCTGCAGGAAAAGGATGCGGAACTCGGTGAGAGCCGCATTGAGGTACGCGAGCTGAGCATGCCGCCGGAGCGGCCCGCTGGCCGCATCATCGGACAGGGCGTGGACGCGGTGCCGGATCTGGTCCGGGCCCTCCGCGAGGAAGCGAAGGTGCTGTGATGGCAAACGTACTGGCAGTCGTGGAACAGCGGGACGGCGCGCTGCGTCGTATCTCCGGTGAAGTCGTGTCGGCGGCGCGGCAGATTGCCGAGGCGACCGGCGGTGAAGTGCACGCCCTCCTGATAGGTCCGCAGGGCGCAGGCAGCAACGGCGGCGAACTCGGCCGCTATGGCGCCGCGAAGGTGCTGGTGGCGGAGGGCGCCGGCCTGGACAATTACTCCCCCGAGGTGTTCGCCGCTACGGTCGCTGCGCAGGCCGGGAACGGCTACTTCGCCGTGTTGTTCGGTGCCAGCTCGCAGGGCAGGGACCTGGCCCCCCGTGTGGCTGCCAAGCTGGATGTACCGCTGGCCGGTGACGCCACTGCGCTGGAGGTGGATGGCGGCGAGCTCGTGGTGACCCGCCCCGTCTATGCCGGCCGCGCGTTCGCGAAGGTTGTGCTGAAGGGTGAGCCGCGCCTGGTTTCCATCCGCCCCAATACCTTCCGCGCCACGGATGCTGAGGCCGCCGGGGCAGTGGAGAACATCGGTGTCGAGGGCGATGCTGCTTCCGCGCGTGTGCAGGTGAGGGAGGTGAAGGCGGCGTCGGGCGGTAAGCTGGACGTGGGCGAGGCGCCCATTGTCGTCGCCGGCGGCCGCGGCATGAAGGGGCCGGAGCACTGGAACCTGCTGGAGGACCTGCGCGATGCGCTGGGGTCCACGTGCGCGCTGGGCGCGTCCCGCGCCGTCGTTGACTCGGGATGGCGGCCCCATGCCGAGCAGGTCGGCCAGACGGGCAAGACCGTCTCGCCGCAACTCTATTTCGCCGTCGGCATCAGTGGCGCCATGCAGCATCTGGCCGGCATGCGCAGCGCGCGCACCATCGTCGCCATCAACAAGGATCCGGACGCCCCCATCTTCAAGGTCGCGGACTTCGGCGTCGTGGGCGACGCCCATGAGGTGCTGCCGAAGCTGACGGAGGAGATCAGGAAGCTGGGATAACCAGCCGCCGCTGCGGCGGCTGGTTATCGTGTATCGTGTATGGGGATAGTGTATGGGGATGGTGTAGGGGGATGGTGTAGGGGGGTGTGCCCCGCGGCCTGGTGGTCGCGGGGCACATTGTTCAGGGGGCGGACGTCAGTACCGCGCCCGGATGATGCGGACGCCGTCGGCGGTCAGGCGCAGGATGAAGAGGTGGTCGTACTCGTCGTCGCCGATGGTCAGTACCGGCCCGCCGAGGGTGGCAATGATGTCCGGCACGGTGTTGCTGTGGCCGACGACGACAACGGTACCCTCCCGGTGCTCACGCACACGTGCGGCGACGTCGGCTGCGTGGGTCCCACCGGACGCAGGGACCACCTGCGCCGCCACGCCGAGCCGCTGCGCCAGCGGCGCTGCCGTTTGCACGGTCCGCTGGAACTGCGTGGTATAGATGGCACTCACGCCGGCGTCAGCAAGGATATCCGCCAGCGCCTCTGCCCGCCGGTGTCCCGCCTCGCTCAGAGCCGGGTCCCGGCTGTCGTCCACCTTCTCGGCGTGTCGCACGAGCACCACGGTCAGGTCCTGCGCCAGTGCAGGCACAGCCCCCGCCAGCAGCAGCGCCAGACCCACCGCCCAGGTCCTCAACGTCAGCATCACTCCCCCCGTTCTTATGTCCGATGCACTGCGCGCTCAGCCCGCCTGCCCCCGGGAACCCCCGGCCCTCTCCGAAGCCCCCAAACACCATCCCCATACACCATCCCCATACACCATAAACCGCGGGCGAGCAAAGCGAGCCCGCCCAGCTACATCCGCTTGTACTGCGGCCCGCTCCCCCCCTCACGCGGTGTCCAGCGGGGCCCCAGCACGTCGGTGGCCTTGCAGTCCACGCAGTTGGGCGCGTTCACGGTAAGCCGGTCACCGTCTCGCTCGTATACGCCGGCGGGGCACATGTGCGCGTAGAAGTCCGCCATCTCCGGCGAGATGTCCTCGCCCACGATGAGGTGGGAAGGGATGTCGTCGCGGGTGGCGTTGCCGGCCTTGAAGACGGCGTCGAGCTTCGAGAAAGTCAGCTTGCCGTCCGGCACATAGGCCGGCGCCTCGCCGAGGTACCGCGCCTCGGCGGCATCGGGCTCCGACTCGATCCGGCCACCGGGGAACGCGCCATTGGTCACGGTCATCAGCAGTGACTTCGCGCCGCCCATGTAGAAGCCGCTCTTGAAGGCCAGGCGCATGTTGCGGCGCTTGCGCAGGTCGTCCACGATGAAGCTGTTGTTCACGGCGCCGTCGTACGCCGCGAGGGTGCCGGCGCTGACGTCGCCCTTCTTGAGTCCGTCGAAGATGGCGCGGGCGGCGAGGATGCCGGACTGGACGGCATAGTGCACGCCCTTGAGAGAGGCGACCTCCACGTAGCCGGCGGAATCGCCCAGTACGACAATGCCGTTGCCACTGCGCCGGGCCGGGATGGCGTAGTAGCCGCCTTCGGGGATGGTCTTGGCGCCCCACTCGACCATCTCGCCGCCCTCCAGGTACTCCCGGAAGAGCGGGTGCGTCTTCATCTGCTGGAGCAGCGCGTGCACGTCGAGGCGAGCGTTGCCGTAGTCGAGGCCGACGACCAGGCCCAGGGCGACGACGTTCGGCTCCAGCGGGTACATGAAGCTGCCACCGAATGCGTCTGACGGCAGCGGCCAGCCCATGGTATGGATGATGGCGTCCAGCGGCTTCTTCGTCTCCCAGATCTCCTTGACACCCAGCGCGTAGATCTGCGGGTTCTCGGATCTGACCTGCTGCCAGTCGAAGAACGCCTGCGCCAGCGTGCCGCGGGTGCCCTCGGAGAGGGCGACGACGCGGGCGGTGATGTCCGTGGGCGGCTGGAACGCACCGCCGTGGCTGCCATCCCGGTTCAGCCCCGTAGGCGTGGTGCGTACCCCGATGACGGTGTCCCCCTCGACCAGCAGCGACTCGGCTGGGAAGCCGGTAAAGACGTTGACGCCGGCCTCCTCCGCCTTCTCGCCCATCCAGCGCACGACCTCGCACAGGGATGCGATGTAGTTGCCATGGTTCTTCATGGTGGGCGGCGTCGGGATGCGGATGGAGCTGCCGGGCCGCATCAGGTAGACGCGCTCCTCCTGGACGGGCGCGCGGAACGGGAAGTCGTCGTCCGCAAGGTCGGGGAACAGCTCCCGGAACGGGCCCGGGTTGATGACGGCGCCCGACAGCGTGTGCTCGCCGAGGCCGCTCGCCTTCTCGAGGACGGCGATCTCGATGTCGCCGATGCCGCCACCGTTCTCGTTGTCGGCCTTCACCAGCTTCGCCAGCTCGATGGCGCCGGCCAGGCCGGCGGGGCCACCGCCCACGAAGACGACATCCATGGGCACCGCCTCGTCGTCTGGAGTATCCCGAACGATCAGACGGTCGGCGGGCAGGGGCGGCTGATGACGGACCGGCACGATCCGGCTTGCTTCGGACATCCTCTATCCTCCTGACGAGAAACCCGGGGTTTCATCTGCATGATCGGCGTCGCGCAGAGGCACGACGCGGGCCGCGGCGCCGGCGGGCAGTTCCGCCACGTCCAGCGGCATGACGAGCAGCGCATCGGCCGCCGCGACAGACGTGAGGATCCCCGATCCCTGCGGTCCCGTCAAGTAGGCGCGGGGGATTCCGTCCGTCCCGGGCGCCAGCCGGACCCTCAGAAATCGGACCAGCCCGGTGGGCGAGCGGACCGCCTCGCCCAGCGTCACCCGTTGCACCGCAGGGTAGATCTCCCTGCGGCCCTGCATGCGGCGGAGGGCCGGGCGGACCAGGATCTCAAAGGTCACCAGCACCGACACGGGGTTGCCCGGCAGGCCGAACACCGGCAGCGGGTCCCGGCCCGGCCGCTCGATGAGGCCGAAGGAGAACGGGCTGCCCGGCCGGATCCGCACGCGCCAGAACAGCGTGCGACAGCCCGCGGCCTCCAGCGCGTCCTTCACCAGGTCGTGTTCACCTACACTGGCGCCCGCCGTCGTGATGAGGGCGTCGCAGTCCATTGCGCCGGCGATCCTCGTGCGCAGGTCGTCGAGTTCGTCCCGGGCGATGCCCAGCGGCACCGGCTCGCACGACGTGGCGCGCAGTGCCGCGCTCACCGCCGGCGTGTTCGAGTTGATGATGTGCGTGCCAGCCACCACATCCGCGATGCGGTCCGGCTCCACCAGTTCGTCCCCGGTGGCGAGGACGGCAACGCGGGGGCGCCTGGAGACCGATGGTGTGGTGCAGCCGATCATGGCCAGAACACCGATCTCCGCCGACCGCAGCAGCCGGCCGGGGGCAAACACGCTGGCGCCTGCCTCCAGGTCCTCGCCCCGGAGCCGGATGTTGCGGCCTGCATCACCGTCGGAGAACACCCGTACATGCAGCGGATCCAGAGGACGGGTGTGTTCCACCCGGACCACGGAGTCCGCGCCCGTGGGCACGGGCGCGCCTGTCATGATGCGCGTCGCTTCGCCGGGATGGACGGTGACGGCCGGGAAGCCTCCGGCCCGGACGTCGTCAACGATGCGGAGCGTGACGGGGGCCGTCTCGGAGGCGCCGCGGATGTCTGAGGCGTGCACTGCGAACCCGTCCATGGCGCTGTTGTCCCATGGTGGCTGGTCCACAGGCGAGATCACGGGCTCGGCAAGCGTGCGGCCGAGTGCGTCGTCCAGCGGGACCTGTTCCGCCGGCAGGCCCGGCACATGGCGCAGGATGGTCTCCAGTGCATCCTCGATGGAGATCCAGTCGGCGTTCCTCATGTGCCAGCCGCCAGTGCTTCCGCCGCCTTCAGGTCGGCGGGCGTGTTGATGTTCAGGAACATGCGCGCGGGGTCGCCGTGGCGACGTACATCCGCCAGGGGCAGGTGTACGACGCTGACGTCCTCGTGGAAGCCGATCATGCGCGCGTCGCCCCGGTGAACGGCGGCCTCAATGGCCGTGATGCAACGTACGCCGTACCACGCGCACAACGGCTCCACGCCGCGTCGTCCCTCGCTGCAGGGAATGATGACGTCCGCGTCGCCGGCTGCGTCGAGCAGCGCCTGCAGCAGGGATGCCTCGACAAATGGCATGTCGCAGCCGACGACAAGGGCCCCGGCCGCGTCCAGCTCCTGCGCCCATTGCAGCGCCGCGTGCACGCCTGCGAGTGCGCCGACATCGCGCAGCAAGTCCCGTCTGGCTGGCAGGCCGATGGCCGCTGCAAGGGCCGGATCGTTCGCAATGCAGACGACGCGGTCCCGGGGCAGCACCGCTTCGAGGGCCCGGATCACTCGGTCCACTACGCGCACGCCACCCACCGTTGCCAGGGCCTTTGGCGAGCCGAACCGCGAACTCTGTCCCCCGGCACTGACGACGCCAACCGTCGTGGGGCCTGTCCCGGTCATCGGGGGCCCCGGTGCACGCGGGCTGCTCGCTCCAGCAGTGGCATGCGCACCGCCGCCGCGAGATCGTGGGCGAGGGAGGTGGCCATGCTCCGGCTGGCGACCCAGCTGACGCCGGACAGCACGGCCTTCAGGGCGATCACGCCGCTGACGCGGGACGTCAGCACCAGGCCGTAACGGCCCAGGTCATCACCGGCCATGGCGGCGATGCCGATGACACGGTCCACGGCACAGTGCCGGGCCACATCCACGGCGGCATGGTGCAGCCCGGCACCGTCGAAGAGCGCCGCGGCGTGCACGCCGCCCTCCGGCGAAGCCTCGTCCGTGGCCGCGAACAGGCTGCGAAAGCCCGCCGCGAGGACGGCCGGTGCCGGCGTCTCGACGGCGGCCTCACGCTGGCGCAGCAGCCTGGTGCCGGCAGCGCAGTCCGTGTAGTGGCGCGGGCCGCAGCCATGCGCCGTCATGTGGGCACGGAGGGCGAAGCCGGCCTCCGCCGCCTGCGCCGGCATCTCCACCTCGACGCCGCATGAACCGCCCGGCCCCGTCACGGTGCGGACGGCGTGCAACTCGGCGGGCGACCGGATCCAGCCGGAGGCGAGGAGGTGGCCTGTGGCCAGAGCGTCGGTCTCCGAAGGCGTGCACGTCAGCAGGATGGAGCGCTGTCCGTTCACCGAGATCCAGACGGGTGCCTCCTCCACAGGCTACGCAATCACGAGGATGCGGAGGAGTACATACGGCACCAACCCCAGCAGCGCCGTGGCGATGGCCCGACCGGTCCCGAAATCCAGGGCCTGCCGTATGGCGACGACGCCCGTGAACAGCATCCAGATGCCCACGAACGGGAAGACCAGGAGGCCGAGGCCGGGCACGATGACCAGCATGAGGAGGATGCCCGGCGCCTGGGCAAAGCCCAGCGTGCGGAGCAGTTCACCCCATGTCGCCGTCCCGCCCAGGAGCTTGTCGCCGATCAGGTACGTGATGCCTGCCCACAGCAGCCAACCGGTGATGCTGACGATGATGGCGGACGCGACGCCCTCCGCGCCTTCGGCCAGCCCGCCGATGGCTGACGCCGCCGCGACCATGGCGACCACGGCGCCGGCCTGCATCGTGGCGTCGCCGTCATGCTCCACTTCCTCGTATACGTCGATTTCCAGGCGTGCCGCGCCGATGAACCGCTCCGTGAACGAGCGTCGGGCCGCTGCCCCCATGTACGCCTCCATCCTGTTTACCAGACCGGGCCGCGGTTCCACACCGATACCAGCTCCTCGACGAATGCCGACGCCGGCCGCGATGTCACCGTCGCGGGCGTCCCCTCCTGCACGACACGTCCATGGTGCATGACGACGACGCGATCCGCCAGCCCGAAGGCTTCCACCGGGTCGTGGGTCACCAGGACGATGGCACCCGCACGGTCCCGGCCAACGTGGTCCAGGTCATGGCGGAACCGCCTGCGGATGGTCACGTCCAGGTTCGAGGTGGGTTCGTCCAGCAGCAGCACGTCGGGCTCCAGCACGAGTGCCCGGGCCAGCGCAACGCGCTGGGCCTCGCCGCCCGACAGCGTGTGGACAGGGGCACGGGCGAAGTCGGTCATGTCCAGTGCAGCCAGCGCCGCGCGGGCCCGGTCCACGCGCTCCGCCCTCGATACACCCCGGGCCCGGAGCCCGTAGGCCACGTTGTCCATCACGGAGCCGGTGAACAGGGCCGCGCGCTGGAAGACGCCCGCCAGGCGGCGTCGGGACGTCGCATCCGGCAGTCTGCCGTCAAGCGTGACGGCGCCTGAGTCGGGTTGCTCGAGCAGCAGCAGCATGCGGAACAGCGTGGACTTGCCGGCGCCGTTGGGCCCCACGATGCTCAGCACCTCGCCGCGGCGGACGGAGACGGACACGCCATCCACGACGGCCCGCCCCCCGTAGCTCCGCGTCACGGCGTCCGCGGCCAGTAGCGGTGGGGCAGCGGCCGGGTTCAGCGACTGCATGACCGCTGCATCCGTCGTTGACTCACCAGGCACGTCGCCCGGCGGCAGCCACGGCGCCGCGTCCCTGCTGCGCCGCCGTAAGGATCGCGTTCACCAGAAAGGCCAGCAGCAGCAGGATGATGCCCAGCGCCATGGCCGTGGCGAAGTTGCCCCGTCGCGTTTCCAGCATGATGGCCGTGGTCATGACGCGAGTCTCACCGGCGATGTTGCCGCCAACCATCATGACGGCACCGACCTCGGAGATCACGGCGCCGAACCCGCCGACGACGGCCGCGCCGATGCCCAGTCGCGCTTCCCTGAGGTGGGTGAACACCGCCCGCGCCGGCGAAGCCCCCAGTGCCAGGGCCTGAAGCCGGACCTCCACCGGGACGGCCTGGATGGCGGCCAGGCTGATCCCGGCGATATATGGCGCAGCCAGGATCGCCTGCGCGATGACCATCGCTGCCGGCGTAAACAGTATCTCGAGGGAGCCGGCCGGCCCGCTGCGGGACAGCATCATGTAGACGAACAGCCCCACCACCACGGGTGGCAGCGCGAAGCCGGTATGCACCAGAGCCACCAGCAGACTGCGGCCGCGGAACCGCGTCATGCCCAGCGCTGCGCCCACAGGCAGGCCGATGGCCGTGCCCAGCAGCAGCGCCAGTCCCGAGACCCGCAGTGACAGGAGCACGGTCTCCAGCACGTACCGGTTGCCTTCGAGGAGCAGCCGCAGCGCCGCTCCTGCACTTTCGGCCAGTAGCGTCATGGCCCGGCCGCCGCGGGGGGCGCACCCGCAGTGAACACTCGATGACCGGACGCCTCGCTGCCGAAGCCGACGATCAGGCGCGCCGCTTCGTCTGACGTCAGCCACGCAGCAAGGAGATCCGCCCCCGCTTCATTCGCCGCGCCGGCAACCGTGATGACACTGTACGGGTTGGTGAGGCGGGCATCCCCGTCCAGCAGGAGCGTGAGGGACAGGACATCGGCGAGCGCCAGCCAGGTGGCCCGGTCTGTCAGGGTGTAGCCCTCTCTCTCCGACGCCATCATCAGCGTTTCACCCATGCCCTGGCCCGCCTCGATGCGATTCGGCGGGGCCGGTGGATCCGGCCATCCCGCCGCCCGCCAGAGTTCCAGTTCCCGGTGGTGCGTGCCGGAATCGTCGCCCCGTGAGACAAAAAGTGCATTCGCCAGGACGATCCTCCGCAGCGCGTCGGCCGCGTCGGCCGCACGGTTGACCACGGCGGGGTCAGCCGTGGGACCCACGATCACGTAATCGCCGTACATGACGGGGAGGCGCGCCCGGCCGTGGCCGCCGGCCATGAAGGCATGTTCGGCCTCGGGCGCATGCACCAGCAGCACGTCGGCGTCCCGGCGCCGCCCCAGCGCCATGGCCTGCCCGGACCCGACGGCGATGAGACGGACATGGACGCCGTCGTGGGCGGCGCTGAACGCAGGCAACAGCACGTCCAGCAGTCCGGAGTCATCAGTTGAGGTGGTAGACGCCAGGACGATGTCCGGTGCAGCTGCCCTGCCACCGCAAGCGGGACTCAGCAGCAGTGCAGCCGCCAGCAGGATCAGGAGGCGGCATCGACCAGGGCCGGGACCGGGAGCAGTCCGGGTGCCATCGCACATCGGGGCGCGCCCGGATCCCGGGCCGGCCAGCCGGACTGGTTCCCGCCGCCCGAGGCTAGTGGTTCTCCGAGTCCCGGACGCCTTCCTGTACCGGTGATGACGGCGGGTTGTAGCTGTAGCCACGCTCGATGGCTTCACCCATATCCTGTGTGCCATACTGTTCGGCGCCCGTGTCGTCCAGCAGGTGCGCCGCAGAATCCTCCGTCCGGTTCGCGCCGCCCCGTTGCCCCCGTGGCGCCGCATAGAGGGCAGCGTTTGCCACATCCGCTGCATCGTCCTGCTGCTGGCGTGTAAGCTCGTCAACTACCAGTTCGTTGGCGACGTCCTGCAGGCCGAGGACATCCGTCAGCAGCTGCTCCATGACTTGCAGCTCGGCTTCGGTGCCCACGCGTCCGCTCAGTGTGACCGTGCCGTCCTGAACCTGAACGTCTATTCCGTCGGCGTCGAGATCGGAGTAGCTGTCCAGCTGCTCGCGCACGAGTTGCGCGACCTCCTCGTCCGTCATGTTGCCGACGTCCCAGGTGTTCTCGAAATCGTCCGCCATCCGGTCCTCCGCTCAGAAATGAATCGATAGGCCTGCCGTGAGCGTGAGATTGCTCTCCCACTGTGAGCGGGGAATCGTGCGACCCTCTTCCGTGAGACGGAACGCCTCCGGATTGCTGATCCGCCAGAGGGCGTTGCGCGCGTCAGCGCGCACCGACACTCGATCCAGGGCGAACCATTCGACACCCGCACCGAACTGTCCGGCGAAACTCGTGCCGAAACGGTAGCGCTGGCCGCCGGGCAGCTCATCGTCCAGCGAGGAGCGGCCGGCGAGGTCGAAGGCGGCGCCGGCGCCGGCGCTGAGCAGCGGGCGCAGGCCGTTCCAGGTCCGGGGTCCCGTGAGGCTGAACGTCAGGTTCGCCATGGCCGTCAGCAGGCGCATGTCCGCCTCACCCAGTTCCCGGAATGCGCCCTCGTCGGCGTCGAACACCGTGTCGCGCACGGCCCGCGTCGTGGGTATGTAGGCGACTTCCGCTCCAACGGTGAACGGCCCGCTGATGCGGATGCCCCAGCGGCCGCCCACGACCGGGCCGGGCTGCGGCCCCAGGCCAACCCGCCCGGGGCTGGCATCAACGTAACCGGCGAACAGGCCGGCGTGCTGGCTGGCGTCGATGAACCGGTACGGCGAGTCAATGCGCTGGGCGGCGGCCGGTGCAGCCTGCATGGTGAGCAGCGCCGTCATGACGCAAAGAACGGCAACGGAAACACGAATCATGTCAAATCCTCGACGAATGGGGGCCGGCCCGGCTGCTGCCGGCGCCTGCCCGGGCTGCGCGTCGTGCGCGTGGATGGCGCGCTACGGGCGAAGAGTAGGCCGCCGGGTCCGGGGAAAGCAAGCCGGAACGTCGCTACTGCCCATCAGGTACGGCACCATTACATTTACGGTATACCGGGCGTTATCCTTTGGTTCCTGGCCATTTCACCCTGCGACCACCTCGATCATGCACCGAATCGTAAGTCTGCTGGGCCTGTCCGCGCTGGTCGCCGCCGGGTGCCGGGCCAGCCCCGCGGCGCCTTCAGAGCCGTCCTATCGCGTTGTGGTTTACGGCGATTCGACTGTCTTCACCACGGCCAATGCCCGGTCCGAAGACTTGCATGTCGCAGTTCTCAACGCAGCAACGGGGGCGCCGGTGTCCGGCGTCGGCGTGACATGGCGGGTGGTGAGCGGCAGCGCCGGGCTCGGCCGCGTGCAGAGCGTGTCCGACGAGGCGGGGCTGGCTTCCACCTGGCTGCCTGGCGCGGCCGAGGGCGCCTATCGCGTCGAAGCCTCCACACCCCGGCTGCAGGGTCGGCCTGCTGTCCTTACGGTTCGAGTCGTGCCACCGCCGCAGGTGGCGGGCGTCAGCCCGGCGAGCATCAGTGCAGGCGGGGAGGTAACCGTCAACGGCGCCAGTTTCTCCGATGTTCTCCAGGAGAACGCGGTGTACTTCGATGGTGTCCGTGGCCGGGTCCTGTCCGGTTCCACCACCGAGCTTCGCGTTCGTGTACCGACCTGCCTGCCCAGCCGGGAGGCGCGAATCAGCGTTGGACTCGGGGCCGTGATGACGGCCGGCCCGCCGGTCGCCGTCCACGGGACCGGCGGCACTGCAGTTGACCTGGCGCCGGGTGGCGTTCGCACCATTGACCACCCGGATGACCTGAGCTGCCTGCGGCTGCCCGGCGGCGATGCCTCTGCCTGGGTGCTCGTAGTGCACAGCACCGCCGACGGGGCGCGACCGCCGTCCCAGTTCCAGCTGCAGGGCCTCGCCCCGCACCCCGTGACGACCACCGCCATCGCGCCGGCGACACCCACGTCGTCGTTCGAGTCTGCCTGGGAAGCGTCGCTGCGCGTGCGAGAGCGCGGCCTCGGGGCCGCCCTGGCTCCTCCCGGGGAAGGTCTGGCGGCGAGTACGCCGTTGCCGTCGGTGGGCACCCAGCGCCAGTTCAACGTCTATGAGGGGAACCAGCAGTTCTCCCGGGTCACGGCCTCCGCTCGCGTCGTCGGCATCCGTGGCGTCGTCTACGTGGATGACGAGGCCGCGGCCGAGTTCACCGATGACGACCTGCAGTATTTCGCAAACGTGTTTGATGATCCCATCCACGACAGCCTGGTCGGCGTCTTCGGCGAGCCGTCGGACCTGGACGGAAATGGCCGCATCATCATCCTGTTCACGCCTCGCGTGAACGCGCTGACGCCCCGTGGCTCCAGCAGCTTCATCTCGGGGTTCTTCTATGGCTGTGACCTGGTGGGCAGCGACCGCTGTTCCGGCACGAACCGGGGCGAGATCTTCTACGCCCTGGTGCCGGATCCCACTGGCCGGTGGAGTGATGCCCGCAGCCGCACGACCGTACGGGCCGCCGTGCCGCCGGTGCTGGCCCATGAGTTCCAGCACATGATCCATTTCGCGCGACGCGGCTTCAGCAGCGACGCCCTCTGGCTGTCCGAAGGCCTCGCCCATACGGCGGAAGAACTGGTGGCCGACGCGCTCGACGCACGCGGCGAGACCAGCTTGGCCCAGTCGTTCCGTTCACCGAATTACGGGCGTGCGCAGCAGTACCTCACGAATCCGCCGGGAGTATCGCTGCTCGGTGAGGATCTGCCGGGCAGCATCGCACAGCGTGGCGCCGCCTGGCTGATGGTCCGGCATCTCCGCGGCCACCACGGCGGCACCGGGCTGCTGCAGCGCCTGACGTCCAGCACGCGCACCAGCGTCGCCAATGTCGTCCATGAAACCGGGCGGCCGTGGCGGGACCTCGCCAGTGATTTCGGTGTCGCGCTGTGGGCGGCCGATGCACCGGATCTGGAGGGGCCGCTGGACGCGCGCTACACGTTCCCTGGCTTCAACCTGCGGCAGGCATTGAGCACCGTGCCAGGCGCCTACCCCCTGCAGGTCTCCCAGCTGTCCTGGCAGGACGTGCTGGCCACGGGCGCCGTCGGCGCCGGCAGCCACCGCTATTTCCGCGTCAGCACACCGTCCAGCGGGGACGTGCCGACGGTGACCTGGATGCTGTCGGGGCTTCGGGGAGCTCCCCTCGACGCGAGCGCCGGGCTGGCGTTCTCCCTGGTGAGGGTGCGCTGAGGCGGCGTTCGTTCAGCGCGCCGGCAACCTGGACGCGGAACCCGCTGACAGCTGCGCCGCCGGCGTGAACGCTGTCACCACCGGCGCGCCGCTCCAGCCGTCGGGTACGGCGGTGCCCAGCACCCAGAGCACCGTTGCCGCCGTGTCCATTGTCCGGACGGGAACCTGGAGCTCGCCCGGCTCGATGCCGGCACCCCACGCAAGCCAGGGAATCTGCATGTCGTCGGCATGCTCGCTGCCATGGTCCCGGCCGCTGCCGCCATGGTCTGCAGTCACGATCAGCAGGTAGCTGCCCGCACCGAACGCCGCATCCGCCGCGGCCACGACACGGCCCAGCGCCGAATCCGCCCGGCGAACCGCCACGTTATACGCCCGCCCCATCCAGCCGAAGCTGTGGCCCGCTGCATCCGGCTCCGCAATGTGGATGAACGTCAGGTTCGGGCGACGGAAGCGCAGATAGCGTGTCGCGTCCTCCACCGTCTGCGTCGCCGGCAGCACCTGCAGCCCCGTCGGCGCCTGCGTGTGGTCCAGCGTGCCGGGCTTCTCCAGGTGCCGCAACTTCGCCTTGCTGAAGAACGCCGCTGTCGTCAGGCCGGCTTCACGCGCCAGCTCGAAGATCGTGGGGACCGCCACTACGCCGTGATTCGCCGTCTGGTCGTCGTTCCACGTGATCCCGTGCACCTCCGGCGTCACCCCCGTCAGCATGGACGTGTGCGACGGCAGCGTCTTGCTCGGGTACACCGTTTCCGCTTCCAGCGTGTAGGCGCCCTCGCGGATCAGCCGCTGGAGGTTCGGCGTGCGTGCATCATCAATTGCGTCCGGGCGCAGCCCGTCAATGGACACGATCACCACATGTCCCGTAATGGCCCGCTGGGGTGCCACGGAGGCACCGGCGGCGGCGGTCACCACCCCGGTCGCGGCTGCCACGACCAGGACGGCCATCCTGGCCATGCCCGTCAAGTCCTTGTTATACATACAGTTAAGTTAATGTAGACACCGGCGCTGGGCAACTTCCATCAGACGCGTGGCGGCCGGACTACACGGGCCTGGGCGAGACGCACACCGGCGATGACGACCGCGGCGCCCGCGACCTGCCCGCCGGCCGGCACCTCACCGAGCTGGATCCATGCGGCCAGCAGCGCCACCACGGGGACCAGGTTGGAGAAGACGGCGGTGCTGGTGTTGCCGAGGTGTCGTACACCGTTGTACCAGATCAGGTATGCCACCCCGATACTCAGGGCGCCGGCGTAGAAGACGCCTGCCCATGCGGCCACGGACACGTTCGCCAGGTCCATGCGCAGCAGTGCGGGCGCGCCAGCAACGCAGAGGATGACCGTGCCGACCCACAGCGTCCAGGCGGTGAAGGGCAGGGGGCCGTACCGTGCGATGAGGTCCCGGCTGCCGACGGTGTAGGCGGCCCAGGAGAGGGATGCGCCAATCATCAGCGCATCGCCGAGCAGGCTCGACTCCCCGCTGGCGTGATCGCCGCCTGCGGTGACAACGATGGCGATTCCCGCCAGTGTGGCGACGAGGCCACCCCACATCCGCGCGTTGATGCGTTCATGGCCCGCCATGGCGGAAAGCAGGGCGGTGAGGATGGGTGTGGCGGCCAGAAGCACGCTGGCGGTGCCGGCGCGGGTGTTGTCCAGGCCGAAGATGAAGAACTGCTGATAGAAGACATTGCCGAGGATGCCGAGGATGAGGATGCGGGACCTGTCGGCGGCTGCGGGCAGGGGCACGCGGCCTCGCACGCGGAGCGCGGCGTAGAGCGTCAGTGCCGCCAGTGGGAAACGCAGGGCATTGAAGGCCAGCGGGGAGAGCTCCTCCAGTGCCGCCTTTGCCACAGGGAAGTTCACGCCCCAGATGACGACCATGAGGAGCAGGGTAAGGCGGATCCTGCCGGCGGCGGTTGTGCCCGGGTTCATGTGGCGGAAGATTCCCGGTGCAGGGTCGGGAAGCAATAGCGGCGCTTCGTTGCGTTCTTGCGGTGGGCTCGCCGGCGCGTATACCTTCGCGACGACGCGCCCCCTGGTGGGCGCCTGACGCTGCAAGGAGGTGCCGATGGTAGCGGGTGTAGTACTGATCCGGGCACAGCGGGACCATATCATGACGGCTGCCCGGGCCGTGGCGGACATCGAGGGCATCGCCGAGGTCTATTCGGTGTCCGGTGAATGGGATCTCGTCGCCATCATCCGGGTTCCGGAATGGGAGCGCATTGCCGATGTCGTCACGGAGAAACTGGCCCGGATTGACGGGCTGGAGCGGACGACGACGCTGGTTGCGTTCCGGGTCTTTTCCGGCAAGGACCTCGCAGGCGCCTTTGACATCTTCGAGTAAGGCCGGGACGATGAGCGACGATGCAGCAGTGAGCCCGACGCGCCTGTTTGACGGCAAGCGCGTCGTCGTGTTCGGGGTGGCCAACGAGCGGAGTATTGCCTGGTCCATGGCGGAGGCCATGCACCGTCACGGTGCCAGCCTGGCCTTCACCTACGCCGGCGAGCTCCTGGAGAAGCGGGTGCGGCCGCTGGCCGAGGGCGTGGGCTCCCCGCTGGTCGTGCCGTGCGACGTTACGGATGATGCGCAGGTCGAGCAGTGCTTTCGCGCCATCGGCGAAATCTGGGACAGCTTTGACGTGCTGATCCACGCCGTCGCCTTCGCGAACCGGGAGGACCTCGAGGGCCGCTTCATGGACACGACGCGGGATGGGTTCCTCAAGGCGCTGGAGGTAAGCGCCTTTTCGCTGCCGCTGCTGGCCCGGCACAGCGCGCCGTTCCTGAAGCCGCGCGGGGGCAACATCGTGACGCTCTCGTATTATGGCGCGGAGAAGGTCATCACGCATTACAACGTCATGGGCGTCGCGAAGGCGGCGCTGGAAGCCTGTGTCCGTTACCTGGCCGTGGACCTCGGCACGGACGGCATCCGCGTCAACGCCATCAGCGCAGGGCCCATCAAGACGCTGGCTGCCGCCGGGATCCGTGATTTCAAGAAGATCCTGGCGGCCGTTGAGGAACGGACGCCGTTGCAACGGAACATCACGCAGGCAGACGTCGCGGACACCGCACTGTACCTGTGCAGCGACCTGGCCCGGAGCGTGACCGGTGAGATCCTGCACGTGGATGCGGGGTACAACGTAGTGGGCGTCTGACGGCGCCGGGATCGGCTGCGTGCACTGCAGCAAACCCTGATGGAGGGGATGTCATGAAAGTGTTCAAGGTCTCCGATGGGACCAGCTGGACCGCCCGCCTGGAGGCGGGCGACGACGCTGGCGACAACACCACCGCGGGCTGGGAGGCCGTCGTGTTCGATGCGTCACCTCATGCGGTGGCGCAGCGGCTGGTCTACCGGCCCGCAGGCTGGTTCGAGACGGCGACGCCGGGTGAGCTGGCCGCCGCTCTCGAGGAGAGCGTGGCGGTCAGGGTTCGCTGGGGCACGTAGCGAACCCTATTCTGCGTCGTCGGGCGGCGCCGCCGGCAACGGCGGCGCCGTCGGCGCACGGTAACCGGATCGGGCCTGCTCCCGTTCCAGTGCCTCTGCCGCGGACCGGGCCTGCTCACGCTCCGTCCGGCGCCGTTCCATCGTCCTGGCCCGCTGGTACCAGTCCCGGGTGATGTCCCGGGCCACGTCCTGGCCGCCGAGGCCGAAGGCGAGGCCGGTAGCGAGCGCGGCGGCGCCGACGACGGCGATGAAGAAGACGAGTACAATGTCCTGGGCGATGTCGAGCTGCTCCAGCGCCATGAACACGGCGAGGAGGATGATGGCGCCCTTCGCCGCCCGGGCCAGGTTCATGCCGCCCGGCAGCCCGCCGGCGGAGGCGAGGACCAGGTCCTTGACGAACTCGCCGAGCAGGATGCCGATGATGAGGACGACGACAGCGGCGATGACGGACGGGATGTAGGCCATCAGTTCGGCGAACAGGATGCTCACGGCGGTGACACCGAGGGCACTGGCACTGAGCAGGATGACCAGCAGCATCAGCGTCCAGAAGACGAGACGGGCAAGGACCGTGGACGGGTCGAGGGTCGTGCCGGCGCGCTCCAGGGCCTCAGTGACGCCGCCCTCGCGCATCCAGCGGTCGAAGCCGATGCGGTGCAGGGCAATGTCGGTGCCGCGCTCGACCATCTTGGCGATGGCCAGGCCGACCATGAGGATGCCCAGTGCGGCGGCCAGGCGCGGCAGGAACGCGGCGATCTGGTAAATGCCTTCTTCGAGGCGGACCGTCAGTGCGTCGTACATGTGATGTTTCGGCTCCTGGGGTGCGGGACGCGCTGGAACGCTGTACTCTCACAGGCCGCCGCGCAAGGGCAGGAGGACTATGCGGACATTTACGGATCGGGACGGGACCCGATGGGACGTGGTACTGGGCCGGGAATCGTGGGGCGCGCTGCTGGCCCTGTTCGTGCCCGCCAGCGGGGCGGCGCCGGCCAGGCAGGCACTGCTGCAGGCGTCGGCGTATGATGCCGCCATGCAGGAACTCGATGAACTGGATGAGACGGCGCTCCAGGAACTGCTGGACCGCTCGACGGTCAAGGATGAGGGTCACCAACCATGAAGACGTTCACTGACGAGAACGGCGCCGCCTGGGTGGCGAGCGCCCGGGAGGAACAGACGCCCCGGCATCACGGCCGCTGGTTTTTGGTGTTTCACGCCGAGGGCGGCGAAGACAACATGCTCGCCATGCCTGAGGTCCGGTGGCAGACGCGGGCCACGGCGGAGCGGACCCTGCGCAGCATGTCCGTGTTCGAGCTCCGCCGCCGCCTTCACATCCTCCTCGAGCGGGCGATGCAGGAGGCCGGTGCCTCACCCGCGGAAGGTGCCCGCATCCATCGGGAACGCACCAGCGCCAGTGCGGGATGAGGCTTGAGCGGAATCCCTGACACGGCGGCCTTCGGGGAACTGCGCCTGCGCGAGTTCCCCGGTCTCGCCGACACCATCTACCTGAACTCTGCCAGCTACGGGCCCGTGCCGCAGCGCGCACATGCCGCCATCCGCGCATTCGAGGAGCGGCGGGCCGCCGGCATGCTTCAACCCGCCGATTTCGGCGGGGTGCTCGACCGGATGCGGGCTGTGGCCGGCCGGCTGGTGGGTGGCGCACCGGACGGCGTGGCACTCGTGCCCAACACCAGTGTCGGCCTGAACCTGGCCGCGGTCATCGTGCGGCAGCGGGCTCAGCGGACCGGCGCCGGCGCGCCTCGCACCGTCATCCTGCCTGATGGCGAGTTCCCTGCCAACGTGTACGGATGGATGGCGCTGGAAAAGAGCGGATTCCGCATGGAACGGGTCCCCACTGACGCCGATGGCTGTCCCGGGGAGGACGCACTGGTGGAGCGGCTGCTGCAGGGGGACGTGGCGGCCCTGGCGATATCCGCCGTCCAGTTCTCCACCGGCTGGGCGGCGGACCTGATCCGGCTGGGCCGGGCGTGCAGGGAAGCCGGCGCGCTTTTCGTGGTGGATGCCATTCAGGCGGCCGGCGTCTATCCACTGGATGTCGAGGCGGCCCACGTGGACGTCCTGGCCACGGGCGGTCACAAGTGGCTGTGTGGCCCGTTCGGTACCGGCTTCGCCTGGATCCGACCGGAACTTTGCAGGGAGTATGAGCCCGACCTCCCGGGCTGGCTGGCTTTCGAGTCCAGCATGGATTTCGAGAGCCTGCTCAGCTACCGCTGGGACCTGTTCCCCGACGCCCGTCGCTTCGAGGTGGGGTCCCTACCCATCCAGGGGTTCGTCGGGCTGGCCGAGAGCGTGGAGATGCTCCTCGACATCGGCGTTGACACGGTTCGCTCATACCTCAGCTCCCTCCAGGCGCCCATCCAGGCCTGGGCCGGCCGGACCGCCGGCGCGGCGGCGGTTGTTACAGACCCGCGGCGCCTGGCTGGCATCCTGTCCGTTCGGGTCCCCGACGCCACTGCGCTCCACGCCCACCTGACGGAAGCCGGCATCAGTACGGTCCCCCGGGAAGGCGCTGTCCGGTTCGCGCCCCACGTGTTCAACACCCCGGACGAGATGGAGCGCGTCGTCCATCAGCTCGATCAGTGGCAGCGCTGACGATGCCGTCGTCCGGAGGGCAAGCAGCGGACGCTGCGGTGGGGATACTCGATGACGTGCGACGTCGTCACGTTCCCGACGCGCGCTGGGAAGCGTTCGACGTCGCCCTCGACGTTAGCGGTGATGAACCCGCGCTGACCGGTGAGACAACCGTGTCCGACGCGGTGGCGGACGCGCTGGCGCGCCTGGCGGACGCAGGCATCAGGGCCCGGGATGAAGTGGTTCGATTGCCGCACCGGGTGGCAGGCGCCGACGGCGACCACGCCCTGGTCCGGACTGCCCTCGCTCCCGTCTATGGCGCCCCCGTGCTGCCCGCGCCGCAGATCTCGCAGCTCGTGCTGGGCATGCGCGTGGAGGTGCTGTCCAGCCGCGGGCCGTGGCTGAGGATCCGCGGGGAGGACGGTTACCTGGGCTGGGTCCAGGCCGGCTACCTGGAACGCGGTTCGGCGGAGTGGGCCATGCAATGGGAGCGAGGGACCGGCGGCGAGCCCGTCGTTTCGCTGGGTGCCGACCTGGTGGATGAGGACGGCAGCATCCTGGCGCGGCTGCCCTGGGGTGCGCGCATCGCCCGGCACAGTGGCGCGTATCACCTGCCCGACGGTGGCAGCGGCATCATCGCCCACGGGGAAGTCGTGGACGTGGACCGGCTGTCCGACCGGTTCCCCGCGCGGGGCGAGAGTATCGTGCGTACGGCCCGCAGGTGGATGGGCGCGCCGTATCTCTGGGGCGGCGTATCCTTCCACGGCGTGGACTGCTCCGGCCTGACCCAGGCCGTCATGTGGATGCATGGCATCGCGCTGCCCCGGGACTCGGATCTGCAGGCGGCGACGCGTGTCGGCGTGGAAGTGGCCGCGGACCTCGATGCCCTGCGCGCAGGCGACCTGCTGTTCTTTGCCGAGACCGGCGACCGCATCACGCACGTGGCCATAAGCACCGGCGGTCCGCGCATTATCCATTCGGCCATCACCAACGGCGCCGTGCAGGTCAATGACCTGGCAGGCAGCGCCCCGCTGGAGCAGCGGCTCGCGGCCACATTCGTCCGCGCCCGCCGCCTCCTCGCGGATTAGAATGGTTCCAGCTACTGCGGCAGGTTGATGGACCGGCCGGGAATCAGGCGCCGCGGGTTGATGCCCGGGTTGGCCCGTTCCAGTGCCGCCACGGTCGTGCTGTTGCGCCGCGCGATGCCGTCCAGCGTGTCGCCGGAGCGGATGGTGTAGGTCCGCGGTTGAGCCGCAGGCCGCTCCGCTGGCTCGGCCGGCTGCACCGGTTCAGTGCGTTGTGCTGTCACATCGGCGGCCGGAGCCGTGTCGGCAGGGGCCTGGGCGTAGCCGTCGCTGCGGGGTCGGTCGAACCCCGCGAGGCGGCCGCCGATGGCGTCCTCGATGCGCTTCGCCATGGCCGTGGACGGGACGTTGTTGCTGATGATGGCGAAGGCCAGGCGCTCGCCGTTGGCGGCAGTGACGTACCCTGAGAGCGCAGAGACCCGGTCGATGGTCCCGGTCTTTGCCCGCAGGTTGCCCGCCGCCGGCGTCTGGTGCATGCGCCGCAGGCCCTGGGCGGAGCCGGCCTCGGGCAGCGTTTCCCAGTACGCGTCCCACGCCGGCGACTCCGCCATCACCGCCAGCAGGCTGACGAGGCCGTGGGCACTGCTGCGGTTCAGGATGGAGAGGCCGGACCCATCGAAGATATCGATCTCTTCAGGCGAGGGGTGACCTGCCTCCCTCATCATGTGCTCGATGGCCCGGCGCCCGCCTGCCACGCTGCCCTCACCCACTGCCACCCGGCCGACCGTGCGCAGCACCTGTTCCGCCATCATGTTGTGGCTGCGCCGGTTGATGATGTCGAGGATCTGCTGGATGGGCGGCGACGTGTGCACCGCCAGGACCCTGACCGGCGCCTGTGAGTCCAGCGCAGGGGCGAACACCGACCGGCCCGTGACCGGCGATTCCGCCTCCGTCATCGCCGACCGTACGCCGCCCGCCACGACGATGTCCCGCCGCTCCAGGAACTCCCGGAAGATGGCCGCCGCGTAGCGGGCCGGGTCGGACACGGGGACCGTGCGCACCAGCGGCGCCGACCCCCGCGCAATCTGGCCGCGGACCACAATTGGTCCGTCATACGCCATGCGCGCGGCCTGGATGGACGTGCGGCCGCTGGCCACCGTGGTCGCCTGGTTCACTATGGCGATGCCCTCACCGCCCGGCACCAGCCGGATCTCCGGTCGCCAGCCCGCCTGCTCCGCCGGGCGCACCTGCAGTGTCGCGACGTTCTCAGTGTAGCTCAGCGCGCCGGCGTTGGCAGCATACGCCGCGTTCATGTACGACTCCTGCCAGCCCTCCGCTGCGCCTGAGCCCGCGAAGTAGGACCCGTCGCCGACTATGTCACCACGGACCTCCCGGACGCCCAGCGCCTGCAGGGTGTCGGCAAACGCCTGCCAGACGGCCGGTGAGCTGCCGAACCGCGCCGAGAATGTGGGGTCTCCCGTGCCGTATACGACGAGGTCGCCATCCAGCACGCCGTCCCGGATGGGGCCCGTCGCCATGAGGAACGTGTTGTACCGGTAATCGGAGCCCAGGTAGTACAGCCCGGCCGCAGTGGTGAACAGCTTCATGTTCGACGCCGGCGCCAGCCGCTCGTGGGCGTTGTACGCGTACAGCGTGTCGCCCCGGTCCAGGGAGACGACCATCACGCTCCAGCGCGCGTCCCGCCAGCCCGTCCGCTCGATGGCCTGCTGCAGCTCCGCCTGCAGCTGCCGGGAACCCGGATCCGCGGCCATGGCCACCGTCGCCGGGCGGGCGGGCGCCGCAGCGGCTTCGGAAGGCGCCGCGCCGGCGTCGGGGGACGGCGCCAGGGCGGGCTCCGCGCGCTGCTGGGCCATGCCATGTGTGCCCAGCCCGGCGGCGCTGAGGATTGCAATGAAGGTCAGTATGCGCATGGGCTCCGAAGCGGTGCGATTCCTGCAGTTCAGCCCGGCCGCGCGCCTGATTGACGCGCAGCGTGACAGACCAGCATGGGTGCAAGAGCAAGGCCAACCCTGCGCAGTTGAGCACGGGCCTTGCGCAAGGTTCCACAAGATTATCCGGCGCGAGACGACGAATGCAAGTCAGTGGCTCAGGTCGCGAACGTCTCCCCTCTGAGGGAGGGTGGGCGCGCTTCGTTGACGTCGGTGGCGCCGACACCGATAACAATCAGACCCGTGGAGTACAGGAGCCATGAGCGATTCGCTTCGTGTCCTAATCGCCGACGATGAGTCCCTGCATAACCTCGCGCTCACGAGCCAGCTGGAGACACTGGGCCACCAGGTCGTCGCCACGGCGGCGAATGGCCGCGAAGCCGTCGAACTCGCCCGCGAGACGAGGCCGGACCTGGCGTTCCTCGATATCCGCATGCCCACGATGACCGGACCCGAGGCGGCCCACGAGATCGCTGCAGACCGGCCGATCCCCATGATCATCCTGTCGGCTTACAGTGACTCGCGCACCGTGGACGAGGCCATCCGCGCACCTGTCTTCCACTACCTCGTGAAGCCGGTGGATCCCGATGACCTGGCGCCGGCAATTGCCGTGGCCCGGGCCCGCTTCGACGAGTGGATGGACGCTCGCCGCCAGCGCGACATGCTGGAGCTGCGGCTGGAGGAGCGGAAGATCATCGAGCGGGCCAAAGGGCTGCTCATGGAGTCCCGCCGCCTCAGCGAGAAGGAAGCGTATCGCTTCCTGCAGAAGACCAGCCAGGACAAGAACACGCCCATGGTGGACCTTGCCCGCAAGATCCTGCTGGCTGCGCCGCTGCTCCAGAAGGAATAGCCCTGTCGTGAAGGAATAGCCGTGTCACACACTGAAACCGACGATGACGTGCAGGCGACCGCCAACGGTCGCCTCAGAGCCGACGTCCGCGGCAGCACCATTCTGGTGGTGGACGACGAGCCCCTGGCCCGGCAGATGTTCGGCGACCTGCTGGAGGCACAGGGGTTCAACGTCATCTCCGTCGCCCGCGGCGAGGAGGCCTTCAGCTTCATTGATGAGGTAGACCTGGTCCTCCTGGACGCCATGCTGCCCGGTCGCGATGGCTGGTCCATCTGCCGGGAGATCAAGGAGCATCGCAACCCGATGCTGCCCATCATCATGGTCACGGCCCGGACCGCGCCGGACGACGTCGTCCGGACGTTCGCCGTCGGCGCCGACGACTACGTGGCCAAGCCGTTCCATGTCGCCGAACTGACGGCCCGCATCGAGTCCCGCCTGCGCGTGCACCGGGCGGAGGTCGCCCTGACGAAGGCCAACCAGCAGCTCAGGGACCTGGCCGACCAGAACTACCAGCTCTACGAGAAGGCCCGCGCCGACGCCGAGGAACGGGCTCTGCTCCTGAAGGAGCTGGACCACCGTGTCCGCAACAACCTGTCGGTCATCATGGGCCTGCTCAGCATGGAGCGGAACCGGCGGCCGCCGCGCCCCGCCGCCGAGGCACTGGCGACCCTGGAGCAGCGGCTGCGCTCCTTCCTGCTGGTCCACGAGGCGCTGCGCCAGCAGAACTACCGCGGCGTACCAACCCGTGAGATCGCCGAGAAGCTGGCCCAGCGGCTGCGCAACGCGTGGGACCCGGAACGGCGCGTCGAGGTCTCGTTCCAGGGCGACGTCGGCAGCCTCACCGAACAGCGGGGCTTCGCCATGGCCCTCGTCATGAATGAGCTCATCACCAACGCCTTCCGACACGGGTTCCCGGGTGGTACGGGTGGCCACCTGGACATCCGGCTCGAGGAGCGCGACGACCAGGTCCGCCTCCAGGTCGCGGACGACGGCATCGGCATCGCCTCCACCCAGCTCCCCGGCAAGGTCATCGGCAGTGGCCGCTCCATTGTCGAGGCGCTGGTGAAGGACGAACTCGATGGCAGCGTCGATTTTCAGTCCACGGAGGAAGGCACGACGGTTACCGTCACGTTTCCGGTGGAGTGATCCCGATCCCGATCCCGATCCCGATCCCGATCCCGATCCCGATCCCGATCCCGATCCCGATCCCGATCCCGATCCCGATCAGTAGTGCAGATACCGTTCGATCTCCCAATCATGGACCTGGGCGATGTAGTCCTGCCATTCCGCTTCCTTCGCGGCGATGAAATACTGGAAAACGTGCTCGCCGAGAACGTCCCGGATGAAACTGCTGCGTTTCAGCAGCGTGATGGCCTCACCCAGGTCCCTGGGCAGTTCCTGGATCTTGTAGCGGCGCCGCTCCCGGACGCTCAACGTCCAGATGTTCTTGTCAATGGTCTCCGGCGGCTCCTGCTTCTTCCGTACGCCGTCCAGGCCGGCCGCCAGCTGGACGGCCAGGGCGAGATAGGGATTGGCTGACGGATCCGGCGTGCGCAGCTCCAGGCGCGTGCCCTTGTCCCGGCGTGAAGGCACGCGGATCATGGGAGAACGGTTCTGGTGTGACCATGCCACGTTCACCGGGGCCTCGTAGCCCGGTACCAGCCGCTTGAAGCTGTTGACCGTCGGGTTCGTGATGGCGCACATGGCCCGTCCGTGCCGGAGCAGGCCGGCGGCGTACCAGCGCATGACGGGCGACATGCCATCCGGCGCCTTCGGGTCAAAGAACATGTTCTCGCCGTCCCGGAACAGGGACTGGTGCGTGTGCATGCCCGATCCCGGCTGGCCGAAGATGGGCTTCGGCATGAAGGTGGCGTGCAGCCCATGCTGGAGGGCGATGTTGCGCACCACAAACTTGAAGGTGGCCAGGTGATCCGCCGTCGAAAGCGCGTCGGCGTAGCGGAAATCCACCTCGTGCTGGCCTGGCGCAACCTCGTGGTGCGCCGCCTCCACTTCGAAGCCCATTGCCTCGAGCGTCGTTACGATGTCTCGCCGGGCGACCTCGCCCAGGTCAACGGGCGTCAGGTCAAAGTAGCCGCCCGCGTCCTGCGTCTGCCGCGTCGGCGCGCCGTCGGGACCCCGATGAAACAGGAAGAACTCCGCTTCCGCGCCTGCAATCATCTCATAGTCCAGCTTCCGCGCCGCGTCGATCTGCCGCTTCAGCACCCGCCGCGGGTCACCCTCGAAAGGACGCCCGTCCGACGTGTATACGTCGCAGATCAGTCGCGCCACCCGGTTCTCAGGATGGCTCCACGGCACCACCACGAACGTGCCGAAATCCGGGCGCAGGATCATGTCCGATTCCTCCACTCGAACAAAACCCTCGATGGACGACCCGTCGAACATGATGTCGCCCGCCAGCGCCTTCTCGAACTGCGAGCGCGGGACTTCCACGTTCTTCAACACGCCCATCACGTCAATGAACTGCAGCCGCAGGAAGTGGACATTGTATTCCCGCAGAAGCTTCAGCACCGTACCCTCGTCCGCGCCCGACAAACTGTCGAAGCCGCCGTAATTCTGGCCTTCCGCCGGACGCGTGACCTTGTGCTCCGGCACCGTGCCCGGCCCTGCCCGCGCGCCGCCCCGGGCACCTGCTGATGTCCTGCCGCGAGCTTCACTCATGCCCGACCCCTCCCGCTGTTTGACTGACCGTTCCCCTCGTGGCCCGACGATTGTGTCGGATAGCCGGAAAATGGCGTCGGGGCCGACCACTGTCAACAAAAATCGTGGCATTCGGCAAAAATTGAGTGTACAAGTCGGCTAAATGACCTGCCAAATGTTGCAAGGTGTCACTTCGGTAATCGCCAAACGGCTAAATGGCCATGTACGGCAGTCTTGCCCGTGCCTGCCGCCCGTCATATCTTGAGCGCCGTTCGCAGGCCGGTGATCAGGCTGCATGGCGGAACTACCAGATTCAGGGAAAGGCGAGGGAGTGAATGGCGCGGAACGGTGTACGGTACGACCCACTTAATGCCATCACCGGGTGGCAGCCGGATGCCCCGGTCGGCTGGGGGATGGACATTGAGAAGATTTTCGGCGAGAACACGTTTTCCATGGCGGAGATGCAGTCGCGGCTGCCGAAGGCCACGTACCGTGCGCTGCAGCAGACCATAGAGGAGGGCGCGGAACTGGATCCTGCGGTTGCGGATGCGGTGGCGCTGGCCATGAAGGAGTGGGCCATCGAGCGGGGCGCGACGCACTATACGCACTGGTTCCATCCGTTGACGGGCCAGACGGCGGAGAAGCACGACTCGTTCATCACGCCGAATGCCGGTGGTGGCGTGGTGGTGGAGTTCAGCGGCAAGGACCTGATCCAGGGGGAGCCGGATGCGTCGTCGTTCCCGTCGGGTGGCTTGCGAGCCACGTTCGAGGCGCGGGGCTACACGGCGTGGGACCCGACGTCGCCGGCGTTCCTGGTGGAGGGTGCGGGCGGCTCGTACCTGGCGATCCCGACGGCGTTCACGTCGTGGGTGGGTGATGCGCTGGACATGAAGATCCCGCTGCTGCGGGCGGTGCACGCGCTGGAGCAGCAGGTGAAGCGTGCGTTGAAGCTGTTTGACGTGGAGCCGCAGCACGTGCGCACGACGATGGGACCGGAGCAGGAGTACTTCCTTGTGGACCAGGAGTTCTACTACCGGCGTCCGGACCTGGTTGCGTGCGGCCGGACGCTGGTCGGTGCGAAGCCGCCCCGCGGCCAGGAGCTGGAGGACCATTACTTCGGCGCCATCCAGGACCGGGTCCTCGCGTGCATGATGGAGGTGGAGCGCGAGCTGTACCGGCTGGGTGTGCCGGTGAAGACGCGTCACAACGAGGTGGCACCGGGTCAGTTCGAAGTTGCTCCCATGTTCGAGGCTGCCAACATCGCGGCGGACCATCAGCAGCTGCTGATGCTGGTGCTGCGGAAGACGGCCCGGAAGTACGGGCTGGTGGTGCTGCTGCATGAGAAGCCGTTCCAGGGAGTGAACGGCAGTGGCAAGCACGTGAACTGGTCGTTCGCCACGGAATCACAGAACCTGCTGGATCCGGGTGATGACCCTCACACGAACATGCAGTTCCTGTTCTTCTGTACGGCCGTACTGCGGGCCGTTGAACGGCACCAGGACCTGATCCGTGCGGCCGTGGCCTTTGCCGGCAACGACCACCGGCTGGGGGCAAATGAGGCGCCGCCCGCCATCATTTCCGTGTTCCTGGGTACGGAGCTGACGGAAGTGTTCGAGCAGCTCGGCAAGCCCGGCCGCAAGGCAGGGAAGAAGGGTGGTCTCATGGGTCTCGGGTCCCCCGTCCTGCCGAAGCTGCCGAAGCACACCAGTGACCGGAACAGGACTTCGCCCTTCGCGTTCACGGGGAACAAGTTCGAGTTCCGGGCCGTGGGTGCGTCCCAGTCCGTGTCGTTCCCGACTACTGTCCTCACTACCGTCGTCACGGAATCCATTGACGAACTGACAACGGAGGTGGAAACCGCCCTCGGGAAGAAAGGCGCACAGCTGGAGGATGTGCTGCAGACGGTACTGTCCGCCGAGATCGCGCGGTGCAAGCGCATTATCTTCAACGGCGACGGGTACAGCAGCGACTGGCACGAGGAGGCCGCACGCCGGGGCCTGCTGAACCTGCCCACTGCCCTCGACGCGTTGCCGAAGCTGACCGACGAGAAGAACATTGCACTCTTCGAGAAGTACAGCGTGCTGTCGTCCCGGGAGCTGGAATCCCGGGAGGAAATATTCGTGGAACAGTACTTCAAGACGGTCAATATCGAGGGCGAGATGACGGCGGAAATCGCCCGGACCATCGTGCTGCCCGCGGCGGTCCGTTACCTGGATGACCTGCTCGACGCCTTCAACAACTACCGTGACGTCAGCCCAACCGTGAAGCCCACGGGTATCACTACGCTCGTCGAGTCGCTCAACGAGACGGTCAATGAGCTGGTGGAATCACTCGACCACCTGGATGCGCAGAACGCGGAGCTGGGCGGAGACGATATTCACTCCAAGGCCTTCCACGTCCGCGACAACGTGATCCCCGCCATGACGCGCGTTCGCGCCGCGTGTGACAGGCTCGAGCGCATGGTGCCCGACGACCTGTGGCCGCTGCCCCGGTACCGCGAGATGCTGTTCGTCAGGTAGCCGTCGCCCGCACCAGGCAATACGGCACGTCGCGGC
>DATHVP010000015.1:0-19784 GCA_035461245.1 Longimicrobiales bacterium
CGTAATCGAGGACCTCGACCGCATCTCGCAATCCATTCAGCTCGTATTGGGTTGGTCGAGTGCCGTGGAGGCATCTGGCGCTGTGCTTTTGCCAGTCCTTGAAAATGAAGCGCCCATCGCAGACTCGCTTCTTCTGTTAACCGCCGCTTATCAGGCGTCGCGATTGCCGCAGCCCGATCTTAGCGCCATAGCGTACCGTGAGCTCCTAGCAACTGGTCAAATCAGACTGTTCCGGGACGGTGCGGTCCGTAAAGCGCTCGGAGGCTACTTCGCCGATCTGGAACGAGCCGCGGGCTTTCTGACGGATATACCTACTGAGTATTCCACGGCGGTGCGACGAGCGCTGCCGATTCCGGTTCAATACGGTGTTCGTCAGCGCTGCGGGATCACGGAGTCAGATCTAGCAACTTGCAAGCCCACGACTTCCGCTGAGGACATTCGATCCGGCGTGTCGCATGTGCTTGGGACGCGAGAACTTGTCAACGGACTGCGCCACACTTTGCATTCTCAGTATGCAATACGGGAGTACATGGAGGCTCAGGACTCCTTGAACTAGGCGCTTCGGGCGATGCTGGCGCAGGGCCGATAGCGGCGCATAACGGTGCGTATATGGACTCCTCCCTGTCGAGCGTCACGGCGTACGAGCGTTTTCTAACCTGGCGGAGTGAATCCTGGTCCTCGCTCCTGAAGGAGGAGTCCATTCCACTCACTGAAGCTGACGAGCAGGTCAGGTAGGCGTGAAGCCGCTGGCAGGTACATGGCGCACTTGGTCGCCTCGCCGCGTGGCGAGGGCTCGCAACTTAGTTTCTGGGCGTTATACCGCCCAAGGTCAAAAGGCGCCAATCCTGACTGGTGAATCCGAGATGCCCACTCTAACTCGAGGTCACATTGCGCAAACTCCTCCTCCCCGCGATCGGAATAATGATCGTGATAGGCCTACACCTCGGCGCTCGCCTGGCGGAGCGCCTGGCTGGTGATCAAATGGCTGCGGCCGCTCAGGCGTTTCTGCTGACACTGACTGCTGACCAGATCGTTCGAACCAACTTCAACGCCGCGGACGATGAAATCCTGCGCTGGCACTTCATCCCCCCGGAAATGTTCCCACGCGCGGGCATCGCCTTGAAGGATCTGACGCCGCCGCAGCTCGAGGCAGCTCGCGCCCTGCTCAGGGCAGGACTGAGCCAGCGTGGATATCAAACGGCCGTCGACATCATGACACTCGAGGGCATCCTCCGGGAACTCGAGCAAGACGGCCGCTTCGCGCGCGATCCAGAAGCGTACTATATCACCATCTTCGGATCACCGGCACCGGGGGTGACTTGGGCGTGGCGGTTCGAAGGCCATCATCTGTCGCTCCACTACGCCATTGACGATGGCCGCGCTACTGTGAGCACTCCGTCCTTTCTGGGAGTAAGCCCGGCACAGCTGCCCGACGGGCCTCGCCGCGGCCAACGCGCCCTCGCTCCACCAGAAGATGCTGCCTTCTCTCTCGTCCATTCTCTTACCCCGACCCAGTTGCAGGTGGCGGTATTGAGCGACTCCGCTCCGCCTGACATTCTGACCGGCGTTCAAGTCCCTGCGCCGCAGCTGAATCCCGCGGGCTTGCAGGCCGTCCAGATGACGCCATCGCAGAAGGAGCTCCTTCGCGCACTCATTGAGGCTCATTCAGGCATAATGAACCCGGAGATCGCCGCCGCCCGATGGACAAAGATCAACGCGGCTGGCTTTGACGCGATCCTCTTCGCTTGGGCCGGCGCGCGTCAGCGCGGTTCGCCGCATTACTACCGAATCCAAGGTCCAACGTTCTTGATCGAATACGACAATACTCAGAACCAAGCGAATCACGTACACACCGTCTGGCGGGATTTCGCTGACGACTTTGGGCGCGATCTGCTACGGCAGCACCTGTCCTCGGTGCCCCACTGATGACCACTGGGGCGGTATAATCATTCGGTATGAAGCTGCTGATAGCTGTCTCGCGCGGGAAGTGTCCCTATCGAGCGGCGGTGTGTTGACGCAGCCAGTCGGCCAGTTCGGATTCTGGCAGGTCGCCGCTTGCTAGATTCCTGGGGCGGTCCATGGCAGAATCCAGAAGACCCCGATCCCTCAGACCCAGCGACCCACCGTGTTCCTGGATCTGGCTCGTGTGAATTGCGCGTATCAGGGTGGCGCTGAGCCACAGCGGCGCCTTCACTTGGCGAGCTCGCGCATGGCATTACGGTACTGCTTGGCGCCTAACGAGGGGATGCAGCAGCCGAGCAGACTGACTCGGCGCGGGCCAGCCAGGGCACCTGCTATCCGGGCTGGCCGAAAGCAGCAACTTGCGGTACAACATGGCCATGCGGCAGTCACGCGGGCAGAAGCCCCGCCTTGAGCTTACTTTGTCTGGTGAGATTTCGACCCAATCGCCGAAGGTGCCGACGAGGCCCTTCCAAATCGTAGCGAGGCCGCACATGAGCTCCAAGCTGCTTTTCGTTCTTGTCTTTGCGTCGGCTCCTGTGTCTGCCCAGGAATCCTTCAACCTGCGGTTTGACCACTCGACTGTCCTCGTCACTGACCTGGAAGCGAGCGCCGCGTTCTATGAGAAGATCCTCCACTTGAGGCCTGTGGAGACGCCGTGGGGGTCAGCCGCGCCCATTCGCTTCTTTTCAATGGGTGACGCTCGCCAGCTGCACATGGGACTTTCGGACGCCCCGGTGGCCACCGACAAGAACGTTCACCTCGCATTCGCCATCACCAATTTCGATGAGTATCTGAGATTCCTCACAGAGCAGGGCATTACCTTCGGAAACTTCTCTGGCAGCAGCAGCGACCCGCAAGTTCGTCCTGATGGCATCCGCCAGATATATTTGCAGGATCCCGACGGAAACTGGATCGAGATCAATGACGCCGCTCATTTCCAGTAGGAACTGAGGGCGTCGGACGAATCCATGCGGCGGGCCAGGCATTTCATCGGGGACGACCTGCTGGGCGCGGGGGCGCTCGGCCGGCGCGCCGTGGCACATTGTCGTCATCACCAAGGACCGTTGTTCTGATTCCGCTAACTCGATTCCGTGGGTGATCCGCGGCCGCTAGGGTTGAGCAACCAGCCGGGTTGCGGGAAATCCGGCTCCCGGTTCTTCGGCGTGATGCCGCCGCGGCGGAGTTGCACAGGAAGAGGGAGTCGTATGCGGCAGACGAGGGGCGGGAGACCCTGACAGAACTCATCGAGGTGGTTGAAGGCGCGCAGGACGGAAAGGTGACTGCGCCGGGCTCTGACCATGGCGTCGCCGGTTCGCCACAGAACGCCTGCTGACAGGGCAGATACATCCACCGGCGAGTCAGACGGGACATGATTCACGTTGCGACGCTTCGAGACGCACATCGCACCGTGTTTGTCGAATCTGACGGTGCCTGTGCGTCAAGAGGTGAGATCCCGTTATTCACCTGGCACGGACAACACCATGGCACGACTTCGCATCGCCTCGTTTTCAGTTTCCCTCGACGGGTTCGGCGCCGGCCCGGACCAGAGCCTTGACGCGCCTCTGGGCATCGGCGGTGAACGTCTCCACCGGTGGGCCTTCGAGACACGCACGTTCAGGGAGATGGTCGGCAAACAGGGCGGCGGCACCGGCACAGATGACCACTTCATGCGGGCCGGGTTTGAGAACGTGGGCGCGTGGATCCTCGGACGCAACATGTTCGGCCCCGTGCGCGGCCCATGGCCAGACGACTCCTGGAAGGGGTGGTGGGGCGACGTGCCACCCTATCATACGGACGTGTACGTGCTGACACATCACCCCCGGGAGCCGCTACCCATGGCCGGCGGCACGACCTTCCATTTCGTCACGGACGGTATCCACGCAGCACTGCGCCGGGCCCGTGAGTCGGCCGGCGACATGGACGTTCGTCTCGGCGGTGGGCCGGGCGTGATCCGGCAGTACCTGCAGGCCGGCCTCGTGGACGAGATCCACCTGGCCGTGGCGCCCGTCATCCTGGGACGCGGCGAACCCCTGTTCACCGCAATGGACCTCGCCGCCCTCGGCTATTCTGTCACCCGGCACGAGCCATCACCGTACGTCATGCACACAGTGCTGGCGCGGAGATCCGCCACAGATTCGGCCGCGATCCTGCAACAGACGCAATCCGCCTAGGACTTCGTCATTGTCGGGATGGGCGCGCCTGGCGGGACGGTGTCCATCAAGTCAGACGTTGAATCCCAGGCCATGTTGGTCCGTCGGGGCAATGGTACCGGACGCCCTGCATCGGTCAGCATGGCTGGGTCACGCTGGACGATCCTCTCAGTGGCGAATGGGACGAGGTTCAGGAACTCATAACCGACGGCTATCGCCTGGCGCACCGAAGCGACTCCTCCGACAACTCGGCGGAGGCCACCGCGCGGGGGACAGTCGGCATGCATCCGCCCTCGTTGGGCCGCCCCGCCGGCCGTGGGCTTCCGACATGGGCCGCGATGTCATAACGTTCGAACGAGCACACAATTTCTCATGGACCGCGAATGAACAACCCCATCACCCCGAGACGACTGCTGTGGCCGCTTGCGCAGGCATCAGTCATCCTGCTGATGGGCCCCGTCATTCTGTCACTGGGCGGCAATGAAGACTTAACGTTTGCGGCCGCCGTGGCGTCTCTCCGCTTTACCGGTCCGCTGGCTGTTGTCGTGCTTTGCGGGCAGTTCCTGTTGCGGTGGACGGGGCCTGGAGAGGAGAGGTTGTGGTGAGTGAATCAATTCTGACGGCGACTGAGAGGCAGGATCTTGCGCAGTACACCGGGACATCGGTGGACCTCAACGATGAGGAACTGCTGACTCGGGCGGCTGAGAAGATTGGCATGGCAGGTGAGCTGGCGGTGGATCCGGAAGGTGTGCTGGAACTGGAACTGGACGAGGTTGCCGTCGTACTCGAGAAGGTGGCCGACGAGGACCGCGACGAGGTGGACCACCCGGAGTTGCTGCATCTCACCGTGCTGCTCCGCGCGGAGACGGAGGACCAGCGCGAGGCACTCCAGCAGGCGGACCTGGTGGACGATGACACCACCCCCTACGGTGACGACGGCCGCTGGCTGCCCGCATGGTGGGGCTCGATGTGCACCCGGCTACCCGCCGACACTTCCATCTCTACCCGGCTCGAGACCGTCAACCGTGTGATGGATGAGGCGCAGGGCGTGGTGGAGCGCCGTGAACTGGCCGGTTTCTTCGACCGTATGGCGTGGCTGCAGCACGATGACGAGATCATCGACGAGGAAGAGGCGGGATGATGCGACGTCGGACCGCATCCGCCCTGGTAGTCCTCGCCCTCGCGGCATTCGGGACTGCGTGCGGTGATTCCAGCCGCGAAGAGGGCCCGCCGTCGGCTGCGGATCTGAACTCGGCGGAGGTCACGCAGGAATACGCGCCCTCGCTGGACATAGACCTGTCACGAATGGAGCGCGCGCCGTCGGGGCTGCACCGTGAGGACGTGGTCATCGGCGACGGCGCCGTGGCCGAGCCCGGTGACACCGTGGTTGTGCACTACACCGGCTGGCTGGCCAATGGCGAGCAGTTTGACTCCAGCCGACCCGCGGGCAATCCCTTCCAGGTGGTCATCGGCACCGGCGAAGTGATTGACGGCTGGGACCAGGGCATCCCGGGCATGCGCGTCGGCGGTACGCGCCGCCTCGTCATCCCGCCGGCGCTGGCGTACGGCGCCGAGGGCGCCGGCATGGGAGTCATCCCGCCGGGCGCCACGCTGGTTTTCGAGGTGGAACTGCTGGACGTTCGTCCCTGACCTGACGGCTTACCGCAGGCGGCGCGGGCGCCAGGCCCGAGCCGACGCCCAGCAGCGGGCAACGCCCAGCGCGGCGCGAAGCTCAGCGCGTGGCATAGAAGAGGCGCGCTGGCAGGATGTTGAGCAACTCGAAGTCAGTTCGCACCTCCCCGAAGTATTCCTCCAGATGCGGCAGCACCTTTCCCGAGAACTGGTAGACGATGAACCTGCCGCCGGGCAGGAGCGCGTCGTGCGTGGCGCGCAGCACTTCATCCATGACGCCCGGTGGCAGCGTACTGAACGGGATTCCGGATATGACGACGTCGGCTCCCGGAAGACGTCGCTCCTGCAGGACGTTCCTGACCTCAGCCGCCGAGCGCGCCTCCACGCTGAAGCGTTCCCGCGGGTAGTGCTGCCGGAGGTACTGCACGAAGTCCGGGTTCGTCTCCAGCGCGACAAGCCGCGCCTCACGATGCATGCGACGCAGGATTTCACCGGTAATGGTGCCGACACCAGGTCCGTACTCGACGATGGTCCGCGCCCGGTTCCAGTCCACCTGCTCCAGGATCTGGTCTACCAGGAACCGTGAGCTCGGGATGAGCGAGCCGAGCATGCGAGGATGCTTGAAGAAGTTCCTGGCGAAGAGCCGGCGCTTTGAGTGGACAGGGGTGGGGCTGCTCATGCGTGCGTCTCCTCCAGGCAGTATCTTCGTGGTCGGCTCGTACCAGGCCGACCCTGCCCCATGCAAGACCGGGGCTCGGCACCACACGATGAACGAAAACACGACAGTATCCATGGATCGTCCCGCATGAGTGGTCAGCACGACAACGACGGGCCGGGGCAGCCCGTGCGGCCGGATGAGCTGGACACGCACCACCCTCGCCCCGACGCCGCCGGCCATGACGAGCCGGGCGCCGAGGAACTCGCACTGTTTTCCGAGCGGGGCCGTGACCTGCTGCTGCTGGCGCTGGCCCTGGTACTGGCCAATGAAGCGCTGTTCGCGGGTGTCACCATTGCCGGTGGGCATCCCGCGCCGGTAGCGAACGTGGGCCGCTTCACCATGCTGGCCGCCATGTCGTACATGACCTGGCAGGGATTCAGCATATCCCGCTGGATCCTCGTGATCCTCGCGGCCGTGGCCGCGATTGTGGGACCAGCCCAGGTGCTGGAGTCACTGTCCGCCGGACGGCCGCTGTGGGCCGCAGTGCTTGCCCTGACAGGCGCCGGATACGCGTTGTCGTTCTTCCTGCTGGCCTTTCAGGGCGACGTCGCCCGCTTTATCCGTCACCGACGCCTGTTACGGGACCGGGACGTCATGCGATAGGCAAAGGGCCCGACAGTCGCCGGGCCCTTCAGGTGCGGCTGGCGCCTCGGGCGCCGGGCGCTGCTGAACGCACTACGTACGCGGGCTGATCATGAGCTTGAGCAGGCCGCGCACCGCCATGTGCAGTAGCGCATAGGCCAGCAGCGCAATGAGGATGGGAAAGTCCAGGAAGCCGCCGTTCACGGCCGGCCTGGCAACGATGCCCGCAAAGGGTGCGTAGAACGGCTGCGTCATGCCGTTGATGAACTGGACGAAGCCGGCCGTTTCACTGGCGCCCAGGAGCGACAGTACAAACCGGACACCCAGCAGGGCGTACAACAGGGCGAACAGGTAGTCCACGCCCATCATGACCCGGGCGACGACATAGGCCCGCCGTTCCCGCGACGCATCGCGCTCCCGCGCCCGCTGCTCCTCCAGGGCCGCACGACGGTCTGCTACGCGGCGGTCTTCCGCCACAGGCTCGTCCCGCAGGCGACGCTCGTCCCCCGCCCTGCGCTCCACTTCCACCCGGTTCGGCTCGATCTGCCTGGCCCTCGGCTCGTCCGCGCCGGCGCCCGGCGGTTCCAGCGGATTGCGACGACTGCGCTGCTCCCGGACGACGTCGCCTGCCGCGCCATCATACCGAAGATCGTCGCGCCTGCCATCGCCTCCCTCCCGGGCAACGATGTCGCGGGCGTCGTCTACCGTCCGGTCGTCTACCGTCCGGTCGTCTGACGGGCGGGCGTCGCGCGGGCGGTCGGCCTCGCCCGGGCCTGGAATATCATCACGGTCCCTTGCCATGGCTACACCTCCTTCCCGAGGGTAACGGGGCAACTGACGTGCCAGAACGGACGGTTCGTGGTGTGTGGGGATGGTGTGTGGGGATCGGGTGAGACCGAGGCACGGAACCGCGGGGGCGCCGTGCCTCGGTTACCCGTGGCTCCGGCCTACCGGAGTGGCACCGTGCGACGGTGGGTGCCACCCTTCTGGCTGGTGTACTCCAGTTCCACGTTTCCGCTGCCAGTGACGATCCAGGTCACGGACACACCCGCGTGGCCGGGCACGCCACTCGTGACCTCGATCCGCTGCGGATTGCGCTCCTGCATGCGGATCTGGTTGTTCAGCTCACCAGTGGTGAAGCCACCGGCCTGGACGCGAGCGCCGTTGCCGCTGATGCTGAAGTAGTCCGGCAGGCCGGTGCCGTACAGCTCCGCCGCCTCGATGCGGGTGGGGATCGCGCGGCTGTTGCGGATCTCGGCCTTGACGCGCCACGTGTTGCCGGCGACGCGCTCGACAGTGACGTCGCCCCATTCGAGCAGCGGCATCTCATCGGCGTGGAACAGGGCGAACATGGCGTTCCGGTGCGCCAGTTCCTGGAGCATGAACGGCGGCGTGGTCCGGCCGAACCAGCGGTTGGAGAAGCCGCCGATCTCGATCTCGCCGAGCTCGGGGTGGTCGAACGGCTCCCAGTCCTTGAACCACGCGCCCATGCCAAGCTGGTCATTGAAGAACAGCTGTCGCATCTCGTTGGGCACCGGCCCGTTGCCGGTCCAGGCCTCGCTGTACATCTGGTTGTTCGACCACAGTTCGTTGGTGAACGTGACCACGCCGAGGGCGTCGTGCGCCCAGTCCAGCGTGCCGCCGTAGACCGTGTAAAGGTCCTTCCATACGGTCATGTAGCGGTAGTACGGCAGCATCAGTTCGCCGCGCTCGCCGAGGTAGTCATACGTCCGGCTGTCCCGGTTCGTGTAATCGCCGGTGCCCTTGTAGTGCTGCGAGCCAGGGCCCCGCAGGATCATGCCGCCGCTGTTATGCCATGACTGTGCGCCGGCGATGTTCGGGTGCGCCTTCAGCCATTCGCCCACTGCCCGCGTCTCCGGCCAGGAGAACGGGTAGCGGTTGGCGCCGCCCTGGATGTGGGGCGGTTGCCAGTCGGAGGGGAAGTCACGATTCATGTCGTAGCCGCCACGGGGATCGTTGCCGCGGCGACCGTCACCGTCGGAGTCGAGACCCTCGGTGCCCAGCGGGATGTAGTCGCCCTTCGTTCCTGCGGGCGCAACGACCATGAGGCGCGGGTCAATGGGGCTGAGCACGTGCGTGCCCTGCCCGGGCACGTGCTTGCGCATCTGCCGGATCTCGCCGTCGCCGTCCAGGTCCCGGGGGGGGTCGTTGGACGGGCGGCCGTCCAGGTTGGAATCCCAGTCGGCCATGCCGGAGCGTGACGCCCCGCCCGTATGCAGGAAGTTGTCGCGAGCGTCGGGGTTCATGGACGGCACGATGTAGAACGCGCGGCTATCGACGATCTCCCGCACGCGGGGCAACGCGTCATAGTTCTCCATGAGAAACCAGATCAGGTACAGGTTCGTCTCCGTCCCCTGGATCTCGTTGCCGTGAATGTTGGCGTCCGCCCAGAACGCCGCCTTCTCCGTGTGCGCGCCGGTCTGCGGGTTGTTGATGATGACCAGCCAGATGTCCTTGCCCTCCACGGACTTGCCGATGCTCTGCAGGGTGAGCAGGCGCGGATAGGCGCGCTGCAACTGCTGCAGCGCGTCCGTCATGGCTGCGTAATCGTAGTACCGGTCAAAGCGCAGGTTGACCCGCGGGTCGCGGTCCGGCTGCGCGAACATCTGTGCGTGCGACGTGGTAGCCGAAGCACCGATGGCGATGCATGCCGCCGTCGCACAGAGCACGTTGCGTATGGTCTTCTTCATGGTCTGCCTCCTAACGCAGCGTCAGCGGGACGGACATGAGGCCGCCTGCACGTTCGGCGAAGACCTCCATGTTCACGCTGGTGCCGGCCGGCGCCTGCACCAGCCAGGTGAACGTCGAACGACCACCCATCCCCTCCAGCCGCGGGATCTGCTGCTGCGGGTCACCAGTGATAACTGTCATGTTCTGCGCAGGCAGCAACCGCACGCTGATGGGGCGGTTGAAACGAATGCGCTGGCCCATGCTCAGCTGCGTGGGCAGGTACTGCTCATTTGCGATGGTGGCGGTGACCAGCCAGACGTTCTCGCCACGGGCCTCGATGTTCGTCTCGACAATTTCCACCTGCGGCAGCTGATGGCCAAGCCACAGCGCGAAGTCCGCGTGCTTCTCCGCCAGCTCGCGGATCATGTGCGCCGGCGGGTTCACCCGGGCATTCGGCCGGAAGCCGCCCACCTCCACGGTGCCCAGCGTCGGGTGCTGCGCCGGCGTCCAGTCCACGAACCCGTCCACACCCAGGGAGTCCAGGTAGCTGAGCCAGCGGCCGTCCTTCGCGGGGGCGGTGCGCGCCTGCGCATTGGCGGCGGGCGTGGGCAGCGTCCAGACCGGCGTCGTAAACGACGGCAGGCCCATCTGGTAGTACGCGAACTGGACGAAGCTGCCCGCCTCGTTCTCAGCACCCTCACCGCGCAGGCCGGTGATGTCCTGGAAGCGGCTGCTCACGTACTCGAAGAACGGACGGTCCGCCGGCAGGATGTTGGTCGGTACGTTGGGCGGGTTGCCCGTGACGCCCTGCGGCACCTGTCGCTGCGCCGGCGGCGGCGAGCGCAGGTTGTCGTACGCCGAGAACGTCAGTACAGCCGCGATGTTGTGACGATCGTGCACGAAGTCCAGCAGCGCCCGCGTCTCCACCTCGCTGGCAATGTGCGGCCCCACGTGCGGCTGGAAGTACAGGTACTCGTGGGGGAAGTTGCGGTTCAGGTTTACGCCGTCGGTGCCCATGGGCACGTAGGTGTCAGTATTGTCGGGGTCAATGCCCTCTACCATGACCTTCCACATGCCCCGCTCCGCACGGGCTCGGTCCGCAGCGCGCAGCACGCGGGCATCGGCGCTGTCGGCGATCATGGTGCCCTCGGGATCCCGCACGCGCATCAGCGTGACCAGGCCGTCTCCGTTCAGGTCGCGGCCCAGCTCGCGGATGTTAAGGCCGCCCTGCGCCGCATTGCCGGCGAACGGCTTGTACGGCGTTTCGTAGGCGGTGAGGGTAAAGGCCAGCTCCGCGCCGTCGGGGTTCGCACGCGGGATGACGTATACCGTCCGCTCGTCGAGGAGCGCCGTCACGGCGGCATCACTGCCGTAGCGGGTCAGCAGGTGCTCCGCCGCGTACAGCGCAGCCGAGCTGCCGATGAGGTGGTTGCCCTCCACATTGCCGACGATGAGCAGCGCCGGGCGCGTGTTCACGTCCGCGCCCTGGCGCCGGCCCAGGGTAAGGAGCCACATGTCGCGACCAGCGTCCGTCCGGGCGATGCTGCTGATCTGCGCGATGTTACCATGGCGCTGGACCAGGCCGCGGGCGGCCTGCGTGAGATCGCTGTGATTCAGGTACCTGTCGTACGGTCCGGCCTGGGCATGCCCGCCCTGGGGCAGACCGAGTGCGAGGGCGCCGGCGAGGAGGATGCCCCGCCGAAGACGCGAACGCTGCATTGCGTTCCTCCGGTGAGTGGAAAGGTGGCCGGCAGTCTGGCGGCTGACACGGCGGTCGGGAAGCCCTGAATGTGGCGGATTGAATGCAATTCCGCCAGTTGCGGGCACCCGTTCATCCGGCTGGTGCGGCCGGCCGGCAGTGGTTTTTCGCCAAGCGTGGCTACCGGCCGCGCGCGACCTGGTAACCGATGCCGAGCCGGAGCGATGAAGAGCGCCACCGCGCCCGTGTGGATGCGTCCGGCTGGTCCAGCGTCTTGAAGCCGGAAAAAGAGAGGAAGTCCTGGCCTGCGGCGGCGTGCAGGGCCAGCTGTGGAGTGATGGGAACTTCGACGATAACCGCACCGCCCCCACCCCAGCCACCGGTGCTGAACCTCGAGTTGCCCTGCTCACGGTGGTTCAGCGTGAACTCGCGCCATGCGCGATACACCCGGACGGCGCCCACCACGGTGTAAGCCGCTCCGGACAGCAGGTGGCGACGCAGTTCGGGACCGTTCATGTGGATGTGCATGGGATGTGCGCCGGACGGCATGTCGTATGACGCGCTGTTCAGTCGCGTCGTCAGCTCGGCAAGCACTGGGGCTGGCAGCGGGTGCTGGCCACGCAGCACGCGTAGTCCGATGACGGTCCGCTCCGATCTGCGCCAGTAGATGCCCGCTTCGACGGCGGTGGCGGCGGCAGGTGCATGCCTGCCGGTCAGGGACTGGTGGACGGCGCTCGCGTCGAAACGCGCAACGGGCCGGTGGGCGGGATCGTGGGTGGGATCGTGCCCCGCACGCAGCCAGATGGCGACGACACCACACTGCGCCGTCGAGCCACCGTACTCCGCGGGCACCTCCGCGACCCCGCGGTAGACCTCCACCGCCTCGATGTCAGCGGATGACAGCAGGAACAGTTCGTCGGCGCGCTGCAGCATGCCTTCATCAACGGCGCCGCCCGGCGTTTCCAGCCGCGTCTCGAACTGACGAACGCCGTTGAGGTAGAGCGTGGCGTAACATTCTGACGCGCGAGAGGCCCGGGTCGATACGAGGGGGATACGCCGGGCGCCGGATGGGTAGTCGATGAGGCGGAGGCCCGGCACCGTCAGCAGGACGTCGGCCAGGCCGGCACCGCCATAGAGGTCGATGTCCTCACGCGTGACGAACCGGCCGTAGCCGCGCGCCTGCCGCATGCGGACATCGCGCATGTAGAAGGGCTCGGACCGTTCGGCCACCACGCGGACAGGCTCGAGGGCAAGGGCTTCGGCATGGAGCCTCACCTCAACGGTGAGCACCGCCTCCTCCGCGAGGTCCAGCTCGACGATGAGCGGCGCGAAGCCAAGTGCCTCAACCCGCATCCGATAGTCACCCGCCACGGCCACGAAAATCTGGAATGACCCATCCTCGGAGAGCTGGCGCGCCACCACTGTGTCAGTCTGAGCCGGCATGACCGAGACAATGATGTCGCGCACCGGGATGCCAGTAGCGTCATCAAGGACCCAGCCGCGCACGGTCTGGCCCGCAGCACTGGCAGTGGCGGTCATGGTGCAGAGCCCCGCCAGCAACACGGCCCGCAGTGTCTGTGCTCGTATCATTTCCGCCCGCCTTTCACGGAACATGGGCTGCTCCTGTGGCGACCTGTACAGTATGCGTCCGAGTCCTGTCGTGCGGCAATGGCATCGCATCCGTGCGAGCAGCGGGGGCCGGTCGGCTGGCCGTCCGCGCGTGGGCGTTCTAGGTTCCGGGCGGACCCGAGTTGCCGGAGACCATGCGACGCCACGCCCGTTCCCTGTCACAGTCGTTCGCCGCACTCCTCGCCTGTTGGTTCATCACCGGGTGTGGCGGCGGCGTCAGCGAGCCGCCGGACGAACAGACGCAGGTCGTCTGCGACGTCGCCACCAGCCGGTGCTACTCCCGCCTGCGCATTGCGCCCGGTGCGTTCCTTCCTCTCTACAGCAGCTACGCGCTGGACACACGCAACGAGCGGGTTACGCACGCCATCATCATGGTGCACGGCGCGAACCGGGACGCCGACGCGTACTTCACGACCACCGTCGTTGCCGCCCGTGGTGCCGATCGGCTGAACGAGACGCTCATCGTGGCGCCGCATTTCCAGAAGGCGGAGGACGAGCCCCGCGCCGACGAGCCGATCTGGACCGAGGAAGGCTGGAAGCGGGGACATCTTTCTGTCACAGGACGGCAGCCGCCGCGCGTCAGCTCGTACGCCGCCCTTGACCGCATTGTCGAGGTCATTACCGACGGCGCGTTATTCCCGAACATCACGCGCGTAGTAGTGGCCGGTCACTCTGCTGGCGGCCAGGTCGTGCACCGTTACGCCGCCGGCAGCCGGGCCGAGAACACCGCACGCAGCAGCGTAGCGTTTCGTTACGCAGTCGCCAACCCTTCAACGTACCTTTACCTTGGGCCCGAGCGGCCCCATGGCGACAGTTTCGCCGTCCCTGACACCGCTGCGTGCCCGGGCTGGAACGACTGGCACTACGGCCTGAGCGGGCTGAATTCGTACATGGACGCGGTGCCGGCGGCCACGGTCACGGCAAACCTGTCACAGCGCGACGTGCACATCCTCATCGGCGACGGGGACACCGGCAGTGCACAGCTCGACGTTAGTTGCGGTGCCAATCTTCAGGGAGCACACCGCTTCGAGCGGGGTCGCCTGCTGGTGCGGTACATGGATTACCGGTTCCCCGGACATGGCCATGCCGAGGAAATAGTGCCGGATGTCGCGCACTCGAGCCGCGGCATGTTTACATCGACGGCAGGGGCGCGGGCGCTGTTCCAGTAAAGCCGTCGGCATCCTGCAACCCGAAGGCAGCTTCATATGGTAACGGTGAAGGGAATCCGGTGGTGGACTTCACTACTCACTTTCTCCGGTCCCGGCCGGACAGCGGCGACGCGTCTGGCCACTCTAACCGCAATGCTGCTGGCGGCGGCCTGCGTGGAGCCCCGGACAAACGCACCGCCGCTGGAGCCGGACGATTTCCTGCTGGGCGGCATCCCGCCGGAGTCGGACTCGGTGGAGATCCGCGCCACGTTCGGCGACCCGGACTCGGTGGTGGTGAGTGAGAACCCGTTCGACGCCTTCGAACCCATCGAGTCATGGTACTTTGACGGCTTCGTCGTCCGTTTCTCGGGGAGCGCCATGCCCATGGGCTACCTGCTCACTGGCGGCTCCGAGCGCACGCTGCGCGGCATTCGCGTGGGCGATCCGGGAGATGAGGTGCTGCGGCGGTATGGCGCGCCGTCCTTCCGGCACGACCCCGTCTGGACGTACGTGGACCCCCTGGACACGGAAGGCACTCAGGTCCTGGAGTTCCTCGTGGAGGAGGACACGGTCCGCCGCATCCACATCGGCCGGGGCAGCTGACCCGCTGCCGCTGGCGGGCTCGGCGGCTCGGCGCTCCGCCACCCGAGCCGCCGGTTACTCGGGCACCCGGTCGAAGCGCAGGTCGTAGACGCGGGCCTGGTTGATGCTGAACTGGCTGACCATCCCCTGGTCGTCACGGATGAAGGTGAGCCGGCCGAGGCCACTGCCGAATTCGTCGGGCGCGGCCGGCGTCAGCGTCATGCGCGTGGCCGGCCGACGATGCAGCACCAGGCGCCCATCCTCCACCGTAACGCGCACGGTGATCTCCACGTCGGGGCTGTAGTACTCGCCGGCAAAGGCGGCCAGTTCCGCGGCAGTGTATTCGGGCGCCGCCGGCCGGTTCTGCAGGCCCTGCTGTGATGCGGGCCGCGCCGCGGCCGGGCGCAGCGCGTCGCCCAGGAACACTTCCGCCACCTGCCGGCCGACGTTGCCGGGGTTCACGTTGCCGGCATTGCACAGCACGGCCACGTCCACCTGCTGGTCCGGGTAGCGCCCCAGGAACGCGCGGTACCCCGACGTCGAGCCCGTATGGCTCACCTGCGGCACGCCGCGGTACTCGTCGATCATCAGCCCACCGGCATACGTGATGGCCTCGCCGTTGTTCAGCACCTGCGGCGTGTGCATGGTCTGCACGAACGTCGCCCCGCCGATCCTGCCCTCCGCCAGCGCCTGGTTCCACGTGATGAGGTCGGCGACAGTGGTGAGCAGGCCGCCATTGCCGTGCACATTCTCGATGGGCCGGTCAATGGCCCAGTCGCCGCCGCGGAACGAGTAAGCCGACGAACGGCCCTTCACGATGCGCGTGTAATCATCGCGCCACTGCGTGTCCTTCAGTCCCAGCGGCTCGAAGATGAAGCGCTGCGAGAACTCGGCGAAGGGCATCCCGCTCACGCGCTCCACGATGACCGCCATGAGGTTGTAGCCGGAGTTGCTGTAGGAGTACTCGCTGCCCGGCTCGAAGTTGAGGCCGCGCTGGCGGCTCAGGATGTCCACGACATGGTCATGCGTGTGCGTCCGGCTGGTCCGGCCCCATCCCGCGATGGATGCCACACTGCCCCAGTCCCGCAGCCCACTGGTATGCGTCATCATATGGCGGATGGTGACGGGGGTGCCGAAGTCGGGGAGCTCGGGGACGTACTTCCGGACGTCGTCGTCGAGGGAGATGCGGCCCTGCTCCGCCAGCAGGACAATGGCCGCGGCGGTGAACTGCTTGGAAACGGAACCGGCCTCGAAGATGGTGGCTGGCGTGTTGGCGATGTCGTGTTCCAGGTCCGCCATGCCGTAGGCGCGCATGAGGACGGGGCTCCCGCCCTGTGCAACACCCACGGCGCAGCCCGGCGAGTCAGGACTGTTCCAGGCCTGGAAGATGCCGTCCACGCGCGCGCTGGCATCGGCGAAACCGGCGCGGGGGGCCTGCTGCCCGGACACAGCCGCCGGTAGCGTGAACAGGGCGACAAGGACGAGACGAACCGTGGTGCTGGCCAGTGTCTTCATGACGGTCTCCGGCAGTTGTCCGGCGGTGAGTGGCGGGGGCACGTGCTACGAGAATGGCGTTGGCGCGCCTTCACGGCAAGCGGGTCCCGCACGGCATCGGTCAGGCATCCGGCCCGGCGGACGTTCACCGCTGGCCGGGCGTCATGCCGGCGGGCGGCGCGGCCGGCACCACGCGCACGCTCCGCATGCGTGCGCCTTCCAGCCTGGCGTCCACCACGTCCATCCCGTCCACGACGTCCGCGAACACCGTGTACTCGTGGTCCAGGCGCACGTTGTCCACCAGGTTGATGTAGAACTGGGCGTCGCCGGTATCCCGTCCGCGGGTGGACAGGCCCACGGCGCCGCGCCAGTTGCCGGCGGGGCCGAGCTCGTCGCGGGTGAAGGGCCCGTCGCCGGTGTACTCGTTGGCGTGGGGGCTGCCACCCTGGGCGACGAAGTTGGGCACGATCCGGTGCAGCGTCAGGCCGTCGTAGTACCCTGCCTCCGCCAGCCGGGCGAAACGAGCGGCATTAGTGGGCGCCTCGAACGGCAACAGCCGGAGCAGGACGATGGCGCCGTCCTCCATCTCGATCTCCACACGGCTCGCTGCCAGTCGGGCGACGTCGTCAAACGTGGGCAGCGGCTGCCGCTGTAGGGGCTGCGGCGCGGGCTGCGGCCGGGTCCCGGTCCAGCCCTCCAGCACGTCTGCGGCGAGTTCGGCAATGACGGCGTCGAAATCCCGCAGGTACGGCGTGACGCGCGGGGCCAGGCGGCTGTCGCCCAGTTCGCCGGCACGGCGCAGCAGGGCCCGGCGGGCGTCCCGGGACGTCTCCTCGCGACGTTGCGTCATCCGGTCCAGTGCGTCCAGCAGCGCACCGGGTGCGGCAGGCGACGGGCTGCCCTCCAGTGCCGCGGCCGCGGCCTGCAACAACTGGCTGTCGTCCGCACGGAGCTGGGCAAGGTAGACCTCGCCGGCGTCGTGCCCGGCGTGGGTGTGGAGTTCCCGGACGGCGGCGGTGCGGACATTGACATCGGTGTCGCCGGCCAGGCGGAGCAACGTGGCGGTGTCTGCCACAATGCCGGCGGCCCGGGCCACATAGGCCCGGGCAAACGGATCGGGGACGGGGCCCAGGTCGTCGAGGCGCCGGTGGGCGGCAGCGGAGTCAAGTTGGGCCAGCGCCACCAGCGCGCGGGCGCCGATGTGCCACTGCGCCGTCGCGATACCCGGGATGAGCGCCTCCAGGGTGGCGGCGTCGGCACCTGACGCACCGGCGGCAAGGCCGCCGGCGGCGGTCTCCCGGCATGGGCCGCCCAGCAGGTCCACCGCCAGCAGGCGAACGTGCATGGCATCATCGCCGAGGGCGGCGCGGACGGGTGCACAACCGTGGCTGGCGGCGAGGCGACGTCCGTGGCCCCGCAGCGCTTCGTAGCGCACCTGCGGCGCTGCGTCGTCCAGGGCGGACGCGAGGAGCCGACGCACCGATGCAGTGTCCGTCAGAGCGGCGGCCGCCAGCATGGCTTCCCGTCGGACGGTCCAGGCGTCGTCCTGTAAGAGCCGGCCGGCCAGGGGCTCATCCACGGCGCCAGCCGCGGTCAGTGCCGCGGCGGCAACGGCTCGCAGGCGGACCGCCGCAGTTGCGTCCCGGCCGCCGGAAGCGGGGGCACCGTCCGGGAGCGAGCGCTCCGCACCCGGCAGCCCTTCGGCCGGCGACGCACCCTCCGGCGACGGGACGGTCGCGGCGTGACGGAGGGCGTCCAGGGCGACGTCGTCCAGCACCGTGCGCATGCCCGGCTGCCGCACCAGGAAGTACAGCCCGCGGACGATGCCCAGCCGCTCACGCGTGTCCGCTGCGTCATGGAGGCGCCGGCCCAGCAGCGCGCCGGTGGCCCGGCCGGCGGCGGGGTCCGCTGGACGCATGCGGCCGAGGGCCTCCGCCATGACGCCGGCGGCGCTGCCATCCTGCTCGGCGGAGAATGCCGCCTCCAGTGGTGCCCGGTCCACGTCGCCGCCGCGTGCGGCCTGCGCCAGCGCATTGGCAGCCTGGGCCCGGACGGCGGCATCGTCATCGGCGAGCAGCGGCGCGATGTCAGCAGCCAGGTCCGCCCGCTCCAGACGCCCCAGCGCCCGGACCGCCACCCGGCGCAGTTCCGGTGAACGGGTGCGGGCCCCGTCGCGCAGCGCCGCAAGCTGCGTGGGCGTGGCGGCGCGGGCGTCCTCGGCGGCGAGGATGCGCTCCCAGGAAGCGGCGTAGGGGCGCAGCGCCACGGCCTCCGTCAGGGGCGGGCGGGTGCCGGTGCACGCCGCCAGCAGCACCGCGGCGATGGGCATCAGGCGTTGTGGAGTCATACCGGAAAGTGGTCGCCGTCGCGCGCGTCGGTCAAGCGCTGCGGCAGTCACGGCGCGTGTGAGGCGTGGCGGCGGATCGGCCTTCCTGGCCCCGGCCAGCGTTGCACAATTGCACAATTGCACAATTGCGCATGGCTCGCGGCACGCCTGTGAGGCCTCGGCCCCGTTGCAGCCGTGCCTGGCCGTTGCCGCCGGCCGCGCGGGGCCGTACCGTGCGGCATGACCGTCATCCTGTATGGCGCCACCGGCTACACCGGCCGCCTCATCACCCGCCTGGCCACGCACTACGATGTCCGGCCCGTCCTAGCCGGCCGGAACGCCGGGACGGTGGCCGCCCTCGCCGCGGAGCACGGCCTGGAGCACCGGGTCTTCGGACTGGAATCGCCGGAGGAGGTGGAACGGGGTCTGGCCGGCGCCGCCGTCGTCCTCCACTGTGCCGGTCCGTTCATGCGTACGTACCAGGCCATGAGCGACGCATGCCTGGCCACCGGCACGCACTACCTGGACATCACCGGCGAGATCGACGTCTTCGAGGGGCTGGCGGCGCGCAGTGCGGAGGCGGAAGCGGCGGGTGTGATGCTGCTGCCGGGGGTGGGCTACGACGTCGTCCCCAGCGATTGCCTGGCGGCGCACCTGGCCGGGCGACTGCCGGGTGCCCGGCGGCTGGTGCTGGCTATCAGCGGCTCGGGACCGCTGTCCCACGGCACGGCGAGCACGGCGGTGGAGAACCAGCACCGGGGCGGCATGATCCGCCGGGACGGTCGGCTGGTAAGCGTGCCGGCGGCGTGGCGGACCATGGAAGTGGACTTCGGCGACGGCCGCAGCCGGACGGCGGTGAGCATCCCCTGGGGCGACGTCGCAACGGCGTGGTACAGCACAGGGATCCCGGACATCGAGGTCTACGCCGCCGTGCCGCCACGGCTGGTGAAGTTCATCCGCGCCAGCCGGCACCTGGGCTGGCTGCTCCGGTCCCGGCCGGTGAAGGCGCTGCAGCGTCGCCTGCTGCGGGCGCGGCCGGCGGGACCGGATGAGCACGAACTGGAGCACGGCACCAGCCACATCTACGGCCGCGTGGAGCACGAGGATGGCCGCACGGCCACCGGCGCGCTGCGAGGGCCGAACGGTTACCTTCTCACCGCCCACGCCGCAC
>DATHVP010000016.1:0-17608 GCA_035461245.1 Longimicrobiales bacterium
GGACCGGCCAGCGCCAGCAGAAGCATCACGAGGGAGGTTCTGAACCGCATTATGTCACATTCCGCGAATTGTCCGTGTTGCGTCCGGCCCGGTCGGGCGGTGCATGCCTATTTATGACGCCGGCCTCGGGGAAAACGTTTAACGGCGGCCACGGACGACGGCCGACGGAGGCGGATGGCGACCAGCGAGAGTCCTGCGGGCGAGCGGGTGGCTTGCAACGGGGACACAGTGTGCTGGCAAGCGACGGCGGCCCGAAGGGCGGCGTCGTGGGCTGCACAAACTCAGATGTTTCACCGCGATTGTGCAGTCGGCGACGCGTTCGGGGTGATTCTGCCGCATAATCCCGTCGCGGACTGCACACTCGACGAACAGAGGGGAGATTTGTGCAGTCCGCGACGGGAAGGACGTGTCTCGGGTTACCGGCCGCACGCCGTGCAGCGGGTACGCGATGCCTGACCTTGTGCAGCCGCGACGGCAGTCCTACCGTGCATGCGTCCCTGCATACAACACCTCGCTCCGGAGCCATCCCATGCCCTCCCTGCGACGCTCAGGCTCGTGTTCGCCGGCAACCATGCCGGGCGCCATCCCGGCCATGCCGGCCATCACGCCAGGCACCACGTCCGCCGCCACGCCAGGTGCCCCGGTGGCTCTCACGCCGAACGCCCCACCAGTCGGCACCCGCATGCGCGGCGCCCGCCCTGTCGGGGGCGCCCAGAGGGCGCGGGGCAGCCGCATCGTGCGCGGCGCAGGGGCAGGTGCAGTCGCGTTCGCGCTGGCGGTGGGCGCGATGGGTACCCTGACTGCGCCGTCACCTGCGGCGGCCCAGCAGCCGTCGCTGGAACAGCTCCGGGAGGAAGTTGCGGCGGAGGTGGCGGGCATGCAGAAGCTGTCGCAGGAGATCGTGGACATGGTGTTCAGCCTGGCGGAGCTGGGCTTTGAGGAGCACCGCACGGTGGACTACCTGACGGGCATCCTGGAGGGCGAGGGTTTCACCATCCGGCGCGGCTGCGCGGACATGCCAACGTGCTATGTGGCGTCGTGGCGGCAGGGCACGGGCGGCCCGGTGGTGGGCATCATGGGCGACATCGACGGCCTGCCGGAGACGTCGCAGACGCCGGGTATCCCGTGGGAGCAGCCACTGATCCCGGGTGGCCCGGGGCACGGCGAGGGTCACAACAGCGCACCGGCCGTGGACCTGGTGGCGGCCATCGCGACGAAGCGGGTCATGGAGCGGCATGGGATGCCCGGTGAGATCAGGGTCATCCCGGGTGTGGCGGAGGAACTCGTCGCAAGCCGCACGTACATGGTGAACGCGGGCATGTTCGAGGACATGGACGTGATGCTGTCTACCCACATCAGCAGCACCATGTCCACGAACTACGGCGTGAGCGGCTCGGGGCTGGTCTCCACCATGTTCACGTTCACGGGCCGGAGCGCGCACAGCGCGGGCTCGCCCTGGGCGGGGCGCAGTGCACTGGACGCGGCGGAACTGATGAACGTCGGCTGGAACTTCCGACGCGAGCACCTGCGGCTGCAGCAGCGGTCCCACTACGTCATCGTGAACGGTGGCAGCCAGCCCAACGTCGTGCCCAGCGAGGCGAGCGTCTGGTACTACTTCCGGGAGCTGGACTACCCGCGCATCGTGGAACTGCACGAGATCGGACAGCGCATGGCGCAGGCGGCGGCGATGATGACAGACACGGAGGTGACGGAGCGCGTGCTGGGCGCCGCGTGGCCGTCGAGCATGAACCGGCCGCTTGCGGAGGCCATGCACGCGAACATCCTGCGGGTCGGCCTGCCGGAATGGAGCGACGCCGACCAGGCCCTTGCCCGGGCGGCGCAGGCTATGATGGGCCAGAGCAACCCCCGGGGGCTGCCCACGGAAGTCCAGGAGGAACTGCGGGAGGCGCAGCAGGGCACCGGCGGCGGCAGCGACGACATTGCGGAAGTCTCCTGGAACATCCCGACCGTGCGGCTGCGCTATCCGGGCAATATCCCCGGCATGACGGGGCACCACTGGTCCAGCGGCATCGCCATGGCCACGCCCATAGCCCATAAGGGTGCGAACCATGGCGCCCGTGTGATTGCCATGACGGCCATTGACATCATCGCCTCGCCGGAACTGCTGGCCGCGGCGAAGCAGTACTTCGACGAGGTCACGACGGCCGAATATCAGTGGGTGTCGCTGATCCCCCGGGACACTCGCCCGCCGACGTTCCTGAATGAGGAGCGCATGGCCCGGTTCCGGCCCCTCATCGAGCCGCTGGTGTATGACCCCACGCGCTTCGACACCTACCTGGAGCAACTCGGCGTGGCATATCCGACGACGCGACGGCCGGATTGACGCACGATGCGCTGCCGCAGCAGCCGACTGCGGGCGGACGGGTGACCGTGGCGACCGGGCCTGGCGAGGGCACCCTCAGCGCCCCTGGCTTCGCCGAGGAGGCGCTGCCATGGCTGGACGCCGTCTACCGGTTCGCGCTGCGGTTGACGGGCGGCGACACCGCCGAGGCCGAGGACCTGGCCCAGGAGACGTTCCTGCGGGCGCACCGCCACTGGCACACATACCGGCGAGGAACGGGCGCTCGCGCCTGGCTGTTCACCATTACCAGGAACACGTTCCTGCGGCGGCTGGAGCGGTTGGCGCGGCGTCCGGAAGTCACACAGACGGACGTGGGCTTCGACATCGGCGACGTGAGCCCCACCGACATCTTCGACAAGGACGTCGCCCTCCCCGATCGCGAGTTCTTCGACTCGTTCATTGACGAGGAGGTGATCCGTGCGGTGGAAGCGCTGCCAACCGAGTTCCGGGAGGTGGTGGTGCTGAGCGACGTCGAAGGCCTCAGTTACGCCGAGATCGTCGAGGTGACGGGGCTCCCGCTGGGCACCGTGAAGAGCCGGCTGTTCCGCGGTCGACGGCAGCTGCAGCGCGCGCTGTACGAGTACGCCGTCGAGATGGGCTACGTCAGGGGAGGCACGTCATGAAGGATGAAGCGGCGTCGTGCCGGGAGACGATGGACCGGCTCTGGGAACTGCTGGACAGTGAGCTGCACGGCCCGGACAGTGAACGGCTGCAGGCGCACCTGGACCGCTGCCAGAGCTGCTTCCCGCAGTACGATTTCCAGCGCGCCTACCGCGCGTTTGTCGCGTCCTGCTGCCGGCACGATGCACCGCCGGAGTTGCGGCGCCGCATCTTCATGGCTTTGCTGGAGGAAGAGTCGCGCGGCGGCTGAGCCGGAGGCCAGCGTACCAGGGCCAGCGTCCCGGCCGGGCGCAGGTTGCGGCGTGGGCGGCCAGCCCGACGATCCCGCCCATGGGCGCTGCGCCGATGACCAGGGCCCGGCCGCCGACGGCGACCACCTTCAGGTCCACCAGGTTCGCGCGCAGGATCCGTCGCAGGCGTCGCAGCGCATGGACTGGCGCATGGGGCGCCGCTCGTGCCAGGAAGGCGTCCAGGTCGGCGCACTCGACCGGCATGCCGGGCTGTGCGTCCAGCAGCCCCCTGAGGGCATGGTCATCCAGGTCGCGGAGCCGGGTGCGGGGGCACGCCACGAACTCCAGACTGCCCGGCGCGGCAGCCCACGCGGCCTTCTCCAGTCGTTCCTTCAGCTCCTCGCGCAACGCGGCGCGGGACATATGATCCGCAAACGGCACTGTTCCTCTCCGGTTCATGTCATCCGACAACTGCAACATGGGGGAGGCGTGACACGTGCCGCGCTCTGCTGTGCAACGGAGACGTAACCGGCGTGCATCGAGTGGGCAAAAGGAGCGGGCCGCCCCGTGAGGGACGGCCCGTTCCGGACTCGCGATGCAGGCTGCGACGCCGCCTACTGCTGTATCACCGCCGGCGCCTCGCGTCCGTCGTTCTTCACGTACTTGTCCAGCCAGGCCACCCACCGCGCCCACAGGTCGAGGAGCGTCTCCTCGGTGGCGGGGCCGTGGTCCTCAAAGGGGTACATGTACAGGGACGCCGTCTTGCCCAGCCCGTTCAGGGCGTGGAACAGGCGGATGGAGTTGAGGGGGTGCGTGCCCACGTTGTGGTCGTGCATGCCGTGGTACATGAGCAGTGCGCCCGTCAGGTTGTTGGCGTACACGAACGGTGACATGCCCAGGTAGACCTCACGGGCCTGCCAGAAGTCCCGGCGCTCTGACTGGAAGCCCAGCGGCGTGAGCGTCCGGTTGTACGCGCCGTGTCCTGCGATGCCGGCCTTGAAGAACGGCGTGTGCACCATGGCATTCACGGTGGAGAAGGCGCCGTAGCTGTGTCCGCCGGCGGCGAGACGCTGGCGGTCGATGATGCCTTCCCGGTCGAGGTGGTCGATAACCGCCAGCAGGTTGTTGCGCAGGTCGTGCACGTAGTTGTCGTTCATGCGGCCGGTCTCGCCGATGATGGGCGCATCCGGCTGGACGACTGCGTAGCCGGCCAGCGTCATGATCTCCATGGACCGGACACCCTGGCTCGGGTACCGGTTCATGTCGTACGTGCGCAGGGTCCGGTCGTAACTCTCCTGGTCCGTGTACTCACGGGGATAGAACCAGAACAGGGCGGGCAGGCGGTTGCCGGCCCGGTGGCCCGCGGGCACCGTCACATCCACCTTGAAGCTCACACCGTCGGGCCGGGTCACGGTGTACCGCTGGCGCTGAGCGTTGGTCACCTCCGGCGTCAGGTCACGGTTGCTGGTGAGCTGGCGGAGCGTGCCGTTGCTGTCGCGGAGGAACGAGTTCGGCACCTGCGTCGGGGACTCACGGGTGACGATGAGGCGCGTCACGTCATCGTCGAGGATGGCACCGATGCGCTCGGAGACGCCGCTGTTGTCACCGGCGTATACCCGCTGCTTCTCGCCGGTCCGGATGTTGACACGGTCCACGAACTGGTGCGGTGCCTGCTGGTGCGGGTCCTCGAAGTACTGGGTACCGCTGAGGAACACGCTGCTACCGTCGGACGAGACGCGGACGACATCGTAGCCGAGGGGACCCGACGTCGTCATGAGCGAGCCGGGGTTGTTGTAGAAATCGTTGTTGCCGCCGCGGAGCAGCGTGTGTCGCGTACCCGGCTCACTGAGGAAGACAGCGTACGTGTGCGCGCTGTTGCCGGAACCCTCGGTGATGACGAGCAGCTCGCCGTCGGCAGAGTAGCGGACGCTGTTCATGCGCGTGTCGCTCTCGTACAGGACGCGCTTCGATTCATCGGTAAACGGCGGTGCCCACAGCATGACGCGGTCCCGGCGGCGGTTGCTCGCCTGCTGGCCGGCCGGACGCGCACCGCCCGCGGCGGCACTGTCACCGCCCGCCGGTGCCGGCTCCTGCTCCAGGTAGCTCAACCCCAGACCCGCGGGGTGCCACTGCAGGTTGCGCATGTTGCCGTCCTGCTGGCCGGAGCCCGGGCCGTCATCGCCGGTCTGGCGGACGCCCTCGTTGAGGGGGCGCTCGCTGAGTGTGGTGATGACGCGGCCGTCGGCGGACCACAGCTCTTCCTTCCCGCCGAACATGCTCACCGTCACGATGTAGCTGAACGGCTTCTGCATGGTGCTGACGCGCAGGTACTCGCCGTTGGGGCCGACATCCACGCTGCGGATCATGGCGGGCTGGCCGATGCGGCGCTCGGTGCGGCTCTGCACGTCCACGATGGCGAGCTGGCCCGTCGTGTAGTACTCGAGCTGCTCGAACTGGTGCGGCCACTCCATGAGGTCGAAATACGTGCGCAGCCGGTTCTCGCCCTCACTGCTGAGGCGGACCTGCGGACCCGTGGGCACCTCCGGTGTCGCCGGCGGCGCGCCCCGTCCCTGCGGCACCAGCACCGTGACGATGCCGCGACCGTCAGTGGTCCAGTCGAAGGAGGTGTTCAGCGTCGCCAGCACCGGCGTCCGCGTCACCTGGCGGCTGCGGCCCGACGGCAGCTCCGCCACCCAGATGTGCGTGGCGTTGTCCGTGTTTGCGAAGTATGCGACGCGATCGCCCTCCGGCGACCACCGCGCCCCCGTGACCCGGGCGCCGCGGGGCACCTGGATGTCGATGGTGCGACCCGTCTCCCACTCCGTCACCGACAGCGCCGTGGCGCCCCGCGTGGTGAAGGTGCGAGCCCGGTTCGCCGCCGGATCGATCTGCAGCCCGCCGAACCAGAGGGACTCCTTGGCGAAATCGGCCTGCGACGGCAGGTTCTCCGCCGCCTGGTGCAGGAAGAACCGGCCATTGGGGCTGCGGTTCGTCAGCGTCGCGTTCTCGTAGCGCGGCGCCAGCACGGCCTGCTCGATGGCCGCGGGCGGACGGGCCCAGCCTTCCTGCGCCAGGACCTGCTCCTGCGCGGCGGCGGGCAGCGAGACGAGTGAGAGGGGCAGGGCGAACAACGCCCAGCGACGGCACAGGCGATGGGGCTGTGCTTGCGGCATTCCGGCCTCCGAGTCAGGAAACGTGGTGGGACACGGATAATAGGCGACAGCGGTGTCGTTTGGCAACTGATTGCATACAGGTTTTTGGCGTGGTAGCCGCCGTACGCGGCATGGTGATTGCCCCATCAGGACGCCGGACGACCCTTTTTCGTTAGGCAGGAGGCAGCATGGGCAAGCAGATGGAAGGCGACAACAGGCAGCGGCGCAAGGCGGCGAAGGAAGCGCGGGACGAGGGCAAGAGCCCGTCGGAGATCGGCGCCACGCAGGGCGCGTCCAAGCAGCGGACGGAGGCAAGCGAGAGCAAGACGCACCAGCAGAAGCTGGACCTGAAGCGGCAGGGCAAGCAGGACGTCATCCGGGAGAACACGCCGGAGGCGCGGCCTGGCAGCCGGGACGCGGAAACGCTGGACCGGGAGAAGCACCCGCGGCTATAGACGGCCTCGGCTGTCCTGACTCACGCGGAGACGCTGGGGACGACGAGAGGTAATACCCTGCGGCTCTGTTTCACGCGAGGAGACTGGAGGACGGAGAGGGCCGGGTGGTTGAACGGCTCCCCTTATCCTGATCATGAAGAAGGAGCACTCACCGGGCTTCCTCGCGCTGGTGGCGGAGGCGAAGTCACGGATCCGGGAAACTGACGTAGTGAGCGTGCGTCGTCGCATGGAAGCGGGTGATGACGTGCGCCTCGTGGACGTGCGGGAGGAGTCGGAGTGGGCGGCAGGGCACCTGCCCGGCGCCATGCACCTGGGCAAGGGCATCATAGAGCGGGACATCGAGAAGCGGGTCCCGGACCGGGGGGCGGAGCTGGTGCTCTACTGCGGGGGCGGCTACCGGTCGGCGCTGGTGGCAGATGCGCTCCAGCGGATGGGCTATCGCAACGTGCTGTCCATGGACGGCGGCTACAGCGGGTGGGTGGAGTCGGGCGGCGAGATCGTGACGGAGTGAAGCCTGCGGTCTGACGGGTGGTAGCGGCGCAACGGGAGGGCGGACATCTGTCGGGGCGCGGGGCCCGACCACCACGAGCTCGGAGAAACCCGTGGGAGCGATTGGTCGGTCGCCTCTGAGAGGCGGTGACGGCAGGCCGCGCTCGCGCCCGCCGCCGTCACCCCCGCACCTCCGGACAGGTACGGTCGTACTGCCGTGCTACATCCCCGCGGTGACGCGGAACTCGGCGCGCCGGTTCTGCGCCCAGGCCGCTTCGTTGCTGCCCTGCGCCGCCGGGCGGTCCTCGCCGAAGCTGAACACGTCGAAGCGGGACGCGTCGAGACCGAAGCCGACGAGGTAGTCCCGTACGGCGTTCGCCCGGCGCATGCCCAGGGCGAGGTTGTACTCGACGGAGCCGCGCTCGTCGGCATGCCCCTCGATGCGGATCCGGATCCCGGGGTTCTGGCGCAGGAACGGGACCTTCGACGCCAGTGACTCCTGCGCGTCCACGCGGATGCTGGACTCGTCATAGTCGAAGTAGATCACCTGCTCCAGCACGGCCCGCATGCGACGGAGCGCTTCCTCCCGCTCCGCGTTGTCGTCACGCACCGGCGTGGCCGGCGTAGACGGCTGTGTCGCGGTCGGCGTGGACGGCTGCGCCGGCTGCGGCATGACTTCCGGCTGCTTCTTGCTGCATGCGCCCAGCGCCACCACGCCCACCAGCAGTGCTGCAGTACGAACGTTCCGCATCATCGAGTTTCCCCTGTCCCTGATTGGTTACCCGGTCCCACCCGGGCGCCTGCCGCCGCATCGGCGCGGACGGCATCGTATGGCTGCTGCTGCTCCTGCGTACCCTGCTCCCGCCACGTCATGTCCTGCGACTCCGGCGCACCCCGGACCACCCTCGGAGACACCACCACCACGGGGCACCGGGCGTTCATGGAGACCCGCGACGCGGTGGACCCGATATGCAGCGGTTGGTAGCCCGACTGGCCATGACTGCCCACCACAACCAGCGAGGGCTCCACCTCTGCCGCGTAACGCGCCAGTTCGACCCAGGCGCTGCCAGTACGGATCACCATCTCGTCCGCCGGCAGGCCGGCCAGGCGCAGCCAGCCCTCGGCAGCCGACTCCGTGGCAGGGGGGCGACCGGGATCAGGCAGGTGACCGCTACCCTGGAGGTAGCCGGCGTCTGCCGCCACGGCGCCGTCGGCGACGTGCACCACGACCACCTCCGTCCGCAGCAACGCGGCGAGACGACGGGCCTCCGCCAGCGCGACGCCGGCCGTGTCCGAAAAGTCCGTTCCGACGACTACCGGTCCGACCTCGCCGGCCATGCACTCTCCTTTGTAAATCGTGTCGGCCGGCCCGCGTCGGGACGACGGCGGTGCGTGGCGACAGGCTCCCTCGCAAGGCAAGGGCTGCACCAACCGCGTGGGAACTGCCTAACTACATGGCGTGCAGCAACATGCGGCGAACAGTAACGCGGCCTGGGTGTGGCATTGTGCCACATTGGTCAGTTGGCTGAGGGACGGGACGGGGGTCGGGCATGTGGCAAAGTGCTACAGCGAGGGGGATGGATAGCCGGAAGAATCTGCCCATTCACGCCCACTCGGCGCGGGCCTCATGCCGAACGGTCTATTGACGGCGGCATGGACGGTTTTCGTGCCGACTCGGCGCGGCCGGCCTGGTGCCGGGTAGTTCCCGGCGTACTGCTGGGTAGATCCCGTCGTACTGCCGGGTAATGGGGCGTTGACTAGGCGCCGTACTCATCCAGCTTGCGGTACAGCGTTCGGCGGTCCACACCGAGGATCTCTGCGGTGCGGGACTTGTTGCCGTCGTTCTGGCGGAGCACTTCGAGGATGTACTCGCGTTCCAGGTCGCGGAGGGGCAGTGCGCGGCGGGAGGCGTCGGCGACGACATCCACGGTACCGACGGCGTCCCGGATCCTGGGCGGCAGGTCGGCGGGCGTCACCTCGCCTGTGCGGGCCATGGCGACGGCGCGCTCGAGGGCGTTGCGCAGTTCCCTGACATTGCCGGGCCAGGCGTACGCTGTGAGCAGGTTCATGGCGTCGCGGCTGACCTTTCGGCCGGCGAGGAAGTGCTCGGCGAGGAGTGGGATATCGGGGACGCGCTCGCGGAGGGGCGGCAGGTGGACGTGGAGCACGTGGAGGCGCCAGTAGAGGTCGTCACGGAAAGCGCCTCTGGCAACGGCGTCCTCAACGTCCCGGTTGGAAGCGCTGACGAAGCGGACGTCGAAGCGCCGGGTCTGGGTTGCACCCACCCGGCGAACCTCCCCTTCCTCCAGGGCCCGGAGCAGCTTGGGCTGGAGGGCCGCGGGCAGTTCAGTGACCTCGTCGAGGAAGAGAGTGCCCCGGTTGGCGGTTTCCAGCAGGCCAGCCTTCTCCCGGTCGGCGCCGGTGAACGCGCCCTTCTCGTGCCCGAACAGTTCTGACTCCAGCAGGTTCTCGGGCAGCGCGGCGCAGTTCACCGCGACGAAGCGGCCCTCGCGCCGGGACAGCTGGTGCACGGCCCTCGCCACCAGTTCCTTGCCGGTCCCGCTCTCGCCGGTGATGAGGACGGGGAAGGACGCGGCGGCGGCGCGGTGCACGAGGTCGTAGACCTCCTGCATGGCCCGGCTGGCGCCGATGAGGCCGGGCAGTCCAGCGACGGCGGCGCGGGACAGGCGCGCCACTTCCCGTCTGAGGCGGCTCTCCTCCAGCGCCCGCTCCAGCGACAGCAGCAGCTCGTCGGTGCTGAAGGGTTTGGTGAGGTAATCGTACGCGCCGGCCTTCACCAGCGAGATTGCGGAGTCTATGGCACCGAACGCGGTGATGATGACTACGTTCAGTTCGGGGCGCAGCGTGCGGATCTCGTGGAGCAGTTCGTGGCCACGCATGCCGGGCATGATGAGGTCTGTGACAACGGCGTCGGCGCGGCCGCCCCGGCGCAGGTAGTCGCACGCGGCGTCGGCGGTGGCGAAGTCGCCCACGGAGTAGCCGGCGTCGTCCAGGGCCTCGGCGAGGAAGGCCCGGAGCTCGCGGTCGTCCTCGACGAGGATGATGTGCTCAGACATGGCTGGCCACGGCGGCGGGCAGGCGGATGCTGAAGCGGGCGCCGCCGGCCCGGCGGTTGGCGGCGGAGACCTCGCCGCCGTGTTCCTCGACGATGCTGCGCACGACTGCGAGCCCCAGGCCGGTGCCCTGACCGGGCTCCTTGGTGGTGAAGAACGGGTCGAAGATGCGGTGGACGACGTCGTCATCGAAGCCGGGGCCGGTGTCCTCAACGTCCACGAGCACGGCCTGCGCCTCGTCGCGGATGCGAATGCCGATGCGTCGCTCCCGTTCCTGCCCGGCCATTACCTGGATGGAGTTCATGAGCAGGTTGATGAAGACCTGGTGCAGGAGATCGGGATCGGCGTGTACGAGGCCAACGACGTCGCCCTCGACGACGAGCGTGACACCCGCCCGCTTCAGTTCCGGCTCCAGGAAGTCAGTGACGCCGCGGAGCACCTCCGGCAGCGCCACGTCCGTCATGCGCGGCTCGCGTCGGCGGGCAAAGTCCAGCAGTTCCTTCACGATGAGCGTGATACGATCGATCTGGTCGGTGATGATGTGCAGGTTGCGCTGCGCGGACGGGTCGGTGGCTTTGCGGCGCAGCATCTCGGCGCGGCCACGGATGACGTGGAGCGGCGCGGCGATCTCGTGGCCGAGGCCCGCGGCCAGGTTGCCCACCACGGCCAGCTTTTCCGTTTCCCGGAGCTGCCCGGCCAGCGCCACCCGCTGTTCCGCCTCCCGCTCGAGGCCGGCCCGGGCCTGTTCGAGCTGGGCGGCCATGCGGTTGAATTCGCGGGACAGGGCAATGATCTCGGCCCCACTGCCATCCTCCCGCGTGCGGTAGCCCAGCTCACCCCGGCCCAGGGCCTGGACGGCTTCCATGAACTGGTTCAGCGGTTGCGCGATCTGGCGCCGGACCAGGAGCATGATCACCACGGTCACGGCGGCCAGCAGCGCCAGCGTGTTGAGGATGAAGCGCTGGCGCGTGCGGCCGACCTCGGCGCGGACGAACTCCCACGGCTGCATCACCTCCATGGCGCCAATGACTTCGTAGTTCGACCCGAACAGCGGCCGCATGATGGAGAACACGCTGCCACCATCTATCTCGCGGCTGAAATTCTCCGGCTCGCCGGTGGCGAGGACGCGGCGGACCGCGGCAAGGGGTGCGGAGTCGATGTCGCCCACGGGCCGGGAGGTGAAGAGCACCGTGGACTCGGGTGTATAGACGATGACGCCGTAGATCGTGGGCTCGTCACTGATACGGTCAATGGCGTACTGTATGTCGTCAGGCGTGCCGGACCGGAGGCCGGCCTCGAGTGCGAGACCGAGGGCCGTGGCATAGGCGCCGGTAACGCGCTGCGCCTCCGCCGTCGTGGCCCGCTCCCGCTGCTGGAGCGCCCAGAAGGCGAAAACGAGCATCACCCCGGCGACAGTGCCCAGCAGGGGTAGCAGGAGTCGGGTCGTCAGTCGCATGCGGGGAATTTATGGGCGACATGGTATGGGCGACATGGTATGGGCGACACTGTGGGCGGCTTGCGGCGGTGGAGCGGCACGGTCGGTGCGCGAGGGAGCGCGGCCCGGACGACGGCGGGCTCAATTCGGTCGGAGAAGGAGATGATGATGGCAGGAGTGGTTCACATGGCGACTGTCAGTCGCCTGGTGGCGGTAGCGCTGGGACTGGCGATCGTGCCGGGCGCCGCGGACGCGCAGCAGCCCCGTACGCAGCGGGTCGCCATCTCCCCTGGTGACACCGTCGTCGTCACGACCATGGGCCCTGCCACGGGACCGGCGGTGGTGGTAGTGCCGGGACTTCTGGGCGGTGTTTTCAGCTTCCGCAACGTCACGCCGCCGCTGGTCCGGGCGGGCATGCGCGTGGTCATCGTCGAACCACTGGGCACCGGTGCATCCGCCCGGCCGCGTCATGCCGATTACACGCTGGAGGGTCAGGCCCGGCGCATCGGGCACGCCATGAACGCCGCCGGCGTGCGCGACGCCATCCTGCTGTGCCACGCCGTGGGTGGCTCCATGTGCTACCGGTTCGCGCTGCAGAGCCCGGAACGGGTGCAAGGCATCGTCGCCGTGAATGGCGGGCCCGACGAGGAGGCTGCGTCCCGGGACCTGCGCCGGGCCATGCGCTTCGCTCCCATCATCCGCCTGGTGGGCGGTCCGGGCAGGGCGCGGGCCCAGCTCGCCGACGGGCTGCGCGCCAACAGCTACGACCCCGCCTGGGTGACGGATGCCATCCTCGACAGCTATGGCGAGCCGTACAGCGATTTCGGCGCCACCATCGATGCCCTCAGCGGCATGGCAGCCGCCCGTGAGCCGCAGCCGCTGGCACCGCGCCTCGACCGGATCCAGGCGCCTGTTCGTCTGCTGGTGGGCACTGGAGGAGACGGCGGCATCACCCGCGGCGAGCAGCTCGACGTGCTGCGCCGCATCCGCGACTTCCAGGTGACGGCCGTGCCCCGGGCCGGGCAGTATATCCACGAGGAACGGCCGGGCGCGGTAGCAGATGCCGTGCTGGCCCTGCGCCGCGAACTGGCGGATGGATGAGGTCTTCTGCTGCGGGGCGATATGCGGCCGACACGCTGTGGGCGATATGCTGCCGGCGATATGCTGCGGCGGGGTGTCGTTCGGCGGCCTTCCGAGGGGGCGTTCGGCAGACCCTCCGAGAGGGCGTTCGGTAAAGCACCGCTGGCCAGGTGACAGGCGACCTCGGGCTCCCGGCGCCATGGATTCCGGGGGGCCGTGCTGCCGCAGAGTCGACAATCCAGACGGCCCTCTCGACAGATAGTCGATCCTGCGGCAGAAGCGGGCGGGATTATGCTGCGAGACTGCCGCAGAGTCGACAAAGTAGATGGGCGCGTTGCCAGATTGTCGACTCTGCGGCGGCGTGGGGCAGCCGTGCTCAGGCTGACGTGGCGGTGGGAGCCGCGTCACCTGCCCGTTCGTGGTCCGCCGTCACTGCATAGATTCCGCCGCCACGAAGCCGCTCCTGCCGTCCTCGAGGAGTACGCGGCGCCATTCGGAGACGCCGCCCAGCACGAAGATGGGCGTGGCGGCCTGGAGTTCAGCGACGACCTGTGCGCCGAAGCTCGGCGATGCGCGGAGCCGCACGTAGTCGGTGGTGCGCGCCCAGCGGCCGAGTACGGAGGCGTCCACCTCTGCGTAGATGGTGGGCCCGGTGACGGGCGCATTGAGGAGCGGCTGCGGGTCGATGGCCACGCGGCCTGGCCGGTAGACGCCGAAGTGCAGGTGCGGCGGTGTGCCTCGCGCGTTACCCGTGTTGCCCACCGTGCCCAGCACCTCGCCGACCTGGACGTGCTGGCCGGTGCGTACATGCTGCTGGTCCAGGTGGGCGTAGTAGTAGCTGAGCCCGCTGGCGCTGTCCTCGAGCCAGACCACGCGACCGCCGATGTTGTCGTTGCTGACGCGGCTGACTCGGCCGCTGGCCACGGCGAGGACTGGCGTGCCCCGGGGCGCGAAGATGTCCACGCCCTCGTGGCGGCGGCTGCCGCCGTCACGGGGATCACCGAAGACGCTGCGGATATCCCGGAGACCGGCGTTCGCCACGGGGAATGGCATGGCGACGTCGCCTTCCACACTGATCTCGTAGAACCCGCCGCTACCCAGCGCCGGCTGCATGCGCAGCACGAACTCGCCGGTGGTCCGTGCGGTGAAGGTGAGGCTCCGGGCGCCCCGGCCGGCGGCGTCCGCGGGTCGGAACAGTTCGCCACCCAGGTCCTGGAATACCTCGGTGAAGAGCGGCCCGGCGCCGTCCAGCGGCTGGTGGCGGATGTGCAGTCGCTGACCTTCCCGCAGCGTGAACCGATACGCCACGGCGTGGGCCTCGCCCGCGGGGAACCGGATCCGCTCATGGAACGAGGCCGGGATGGACAGGCCGGACCGGAGCGCACGGCGGCCGGCCTCCTCCCACGCCCGGACCGCGGCGGCGTCAGTGCCGGCGGACAGGCTGCCGGCGTAGGCGTCGCGGGCGGAGGACGCCGGCGGCCGGGAGAAGCGGATCTGCTCGCCGGTAGCACACGCGGACAGGGCGTACGACACCGTCGCCAGCACGAGAAGCTTCCTCGAATTTCGCATTTTTTACTGCCGGGTGCGGATCAGCACTGGCCGCGACGCAACTGCGCGCGCGGCATGGTCATGCGGGGAGGCGGCGGGGGCCGGCGAACCGGCCGTGCTCATATGTAAACGTCCGAGGTGCTGGATGCAAGACGGTCCGCCGGGACGGGCGCCGGACCTGTTTACCGTTTTGCGTTACTGCGGCGGTTCCGTCCCATACTGATATCGGGCCGATGCAACTGCGCGACGCGCTGCCTCCACACGCAGGCGGAATGTCACGAAATGGCACCAGATTCTCCTCGAGCCTCAGAGGCAGTAGTCGCGCCGGCGCCACCGACAAGGCAAAACGGTAAACAGGTCCGGCGCGCGTCCGGCCCGCCTGCCGTTTGCGCTAACCCGCTGCGACGCACCATCTTGCTGAAGTGGCGGCGCCGCCTCCGGTGCCGTGACGCAAGTATTCACCGGTGACCGGGGCGTGGCGTGGATCCTGCACTTTCGGCTGACGAGATCTCCCAACGGAAGCCGCGCATGTACGAAGCACTGGTCCGACTATATTCCGGCCGCTTCGGCGGGCCGCCCCGCTCGATCCTGGAGATCGCAGGCGACGGCTCGAGCCGGAGCTATTACCGCCTCATCGGCGAGGACCTGCGTACGGCAGTGGGTGCGGTGGGCCCGGACCATGAGGAGAACCGCACGTTCATTGCGTACACGAGGGCCTTCCGTGACGCCGGTCTGCCGGTGCCGCAGCTGTTCGGCGTGGACGAGTCCGTGGGCGTGTGGCTGGAATCGGACCTGGGCGACACGACGCTGTTCAACGCGCTGGTCGAGGCGCGCAAGGCGGATCCCGGCGCGGCGTTCCCGGCGGCCATGCTGCCGGTCTACCGTCGGGTCATCGAGCTGCTGCCTCGCTTCCAGGTGGAGGGTGGCCGCGTCATTGACTACTCGCTGGCGTATCCCCGCGCGGCGTTCGACCGCCAGTCCATCCTGTGGGACCTGAACTACTTCAAGTACCATTTCCTCAAGCTGGCCCACGTACCGTTCAACGAGCAGCGCCTCGAGAACGATTTCGACGCCCTCGCCGACTTCCTGCTCCAGGCGGACACCAGCCATTTCCTGTACCGGGACTTCCAGTCGCGGAACATCATGCTGGTGGACGAGCAGCCGTACTTCATCGACTACCAGGGCGGCCGGCAGGGCGCGCCGCAGTATGACATCGCATCGCTGCTGTACGACGCGAAGGCGGCCATCCCCGACGAGGTCCGGGACGAGCTGCTGTCGCATTACCTCGACGCGCTGTCCGACCATTTGAGCTTCGACCGCGCGTCCTTCGTGGAGCTGTACCGCGGCTACGTGCTGGTGCGGATCCTCCAGGCCATGGGCGCGTACGGCTACCGTGGCTTCTTCGAGCGCAAGCCGCGCTTCCTGCAGAGCGTGCCGTATGCCGCCCGGAACATCCGCCGCATCCTCGGCAACGGGCTGCCCGTGCGGCTGCCGGAGCTGGAGTCGGTGCTGCGGCGGATCGTGGACGAGTGGGCGCACCGGGGCGAGGACGTGGAGCCGGGACCGGGCCTGACGGTGCGACTCACCAGCTTCAGCTTCAAGCGCGGCTACCCGGACGACGAGGGCGGCCACGGCGGCGGCTTCGTCTTCGACTGCCGTGCCATCCCGAACCCCGGCCGGCACCTGGAGTACCGGACCGCGTGCGGTCGGGACGCCGGCGTCGTCGAGTACATCGAGCGCACGGCGGAGGCGCACAGTTACTGGACGCACGTGCGGTCGCTGGCGGACGCTCAGATCGAGGAATACCTGCGACGCGGGTTCACCAGCCTGAGCATCGGCTTCGGCTGCACCGGCGGCCAGCACCGGTCCGTGTATTTCGCCGAGCGCCTGGCCGCACACATCCGGCAGGAGTTCCCGCAGGTCAATGTCCGGCTGGCGCACCGGGAGGAAGGGCTGTGGCCGAGGGAGAGCCCCATGTCGGCGGGCGGCACCGATGCGGGCGATTCGGATGGCGCTGCGGGTGCGGGCGGCACGGACGCCGTCGCTGGCGCAGACGGTGGCTCCGACGCTGACGACGTGGGAGCCGCCGACCGCGCGCGGAAGGATACGCACCGTCGTCCGCGTGCGTCCGGCGACGGCCGGCGGGACGAGCGCGCCGGCGTGAGCTGACGGCCGGCAGCCCATGGATGCAATGATCCTGGCCGCGGGGCTGGGTACGCGGCTGGGCGAAGTCACGCGGCACATCCCGAAGGCGCTGGTGGAGGTGGCGGGGCTGACGGCGCTGGAGCGCGTGGCCCGCGCGCTGATCGACGCCGGCGCCGACCGCCTCATCATCAACGTGCACCACCACGCGGACCTGGTCATCGAACACGTCCACGAGCGTGACGACTTCGGCGTGGAGGTGCTGTTCTCCCGGGAAGAGGACGCGCCGCTGGAGACGGGGGGCGGACTGCTGCACGCGGCACCACTGTTCCGTGGCGATGCGCCGTTCCTGCTGCACAACGTGGACGTGCTGTGCGATGCGGACCTGCGTGCGCTCTACCAGGCGCACGTCCGGGCGACGTCGGCGGCGGACGCCTCCGGGAGTGCACGCGCCGCACCGGGCGCGGACAGTGCGCGCGGCGTGTATGGCGGGCACGGGGCCGGCGCTACGACGGCTCCGCTGGCGACGCTGGCGGTGAACCGCCGGCCGTCGTCGCGGCTGCTGCTGTTCGACGGCGATGGGCTGTGCGGTCGCGTGGACGGCCGGACGGGCGAGCGTTCGGAGGTCCGGCCGCCGGCGGCGGACGCAGAGGCCTTCGCCTTTGCCGGTATCCACGTCATCTCACCGGCACTCCTCGACGCCATCACCGAGCGCGGCGCCTTCTCCATCATGGACGTCTACCTGCGGCTGGCGGCGGCGGGCGAGGCCATCGCGCATCACGACATCAGCGACGCCGAATGGCTGGAGATCGGGTCACCGGCGCGGCTGGACGCGGCGCGGCGGGCCCTGGGCAGCTAGTGACGTGAAGCCGAGGTAGCAGTCACCCCCAGGTCCCGGACCAGGCCGTCAGCGACATCGTAGACCCAGCCGTGAATGGCCAGGGGCGCGCCGCGGGCCCAGGCGTCCTGCACGATGGTGGTCCGGCCGACATTGGCGACCTGCGCCATGACGTTGAGTTC
>DATHVP010000017.1:0-32787 GCA_035461245.1 Longimicrobiales bacterium
GAGGATACCCGACACGAGGGTGACACCGCCCAGCTCGATCAGGCGGTCCATCTCCATGTGGCCTTGGCCGTCATGGGTGAAGATGCGGGCTGTGGCACCAGCTGCCAGGAACAGCAGGCCAAACGCCGTCAGGCCGATGAGGCGTCGGCGGGTGCTCCGCAGGGTGAGCCACAGGAACGACGCTATCGACCTCATGCGTCCTCCCCCAGCGCAGCCCGCACGCGTTCCTCCAGTGGCTCATGCACCGGCTCCACCGCGGCGACCACGGCGCCCAGGCCGAGCATGGCGCCGAGTCTCTCACTGAGTTCCACAGGTCCGGCCACCGTCACGGTGAACGAGGGGCCGGACCCGTCCGGCACACTGCCGGGGAAGACGTCGCCCATGGCGTCGAACGGCCGCTCCAGCACGATGCGGTAACGCGCCGTGGAGCCCGCGGCCGGCCGCGTTTCCAGGACGCCGCGGACGGCGCCGTGCTCCAGCAGCAGCGCGCGGTCCGCGGTCCGCTCGACCTCGCCCAGGTCATGGCTGGCCATGATGACGGTACGTCCCTCGTCCCGCAGCCCGGCAACAATGTCGCGCAGGCGGATGCGCCACATGGGGTCGAGGCCTTCCGTGGGCTCGTCCAGCACCACCAGCGCGCGCCCCGCCAGCAGCGCCTGGGCGATGCCGACCCGCTGCAGCAGTCCCCGCGACAGCTCGCTGGCCCGCTTGTGCGTGTGCGGTCCCAGCCCCAGCCGCTCGATGACGTTGTCCGCATCGGAGCGGGCGGTGCGCGTGCTGCCATCCAGCCGTGCGAACATGCGCAGGGCGCCGCCGACCTTCCACTCACCGGGGATGTGGAAGTGCTCGGGCAGGTACGCAGCGCCCTCGTCGCGCAGGAACTCGCGCGGAGGTACGCCGCTTACCGTCACGGTCCCGCGAGTCGGTCGGATGAATCCCAGGATGAGCGACAGGAGCGTGCTCTTGCCCGCGCCGTTGGGCCCGACAACCGCCCAGACCGACCCGGCGGGCACCTGCAGTGACACGTCGTGCAGCGCCCGCGCGCTGGCGCCGCGCCGGCCGTATTGCTTCGAGACCCTGTCCAGCTCAACCATATCCTCTCCGGGCATGCATTCTGCCTCCGCCGCAGGCATGGACCGTCATCGCCGCCTGGACGACCCCTATAGTACGCTCCCATCCAGTGCGCGTCATGTGCGCGGCCGCCGGGCCGGCATGGTCGCGTTCCCGGGACCGGGCGTCGGTGTCGCTGCATTCACCCTCATGTTCGCAGTGCTCGCCGCCGCAGTGCAGGTCGGGGGCACCGAACGCTTCGACGTCGCTGTCGTCGAATGGTTCGCGTACCAGAGGACGCCGCTCCTGGATGAGGTCATGCTGGAGGTTACGACGCTCGGCAACGGCCTCATTGTTACGACGCTCGCCATCGTGGCGGGGGCGTTCCTCTGGCTGGCCGGCCACCGGTGGTCCGTGTACCTGCTGCTGGTGGCCGTTATCGGCGGGCAGATGGTCAACAGCATGCTGAAGACGCTGTTCGGCAGGCCGCGTCCCGACATGATCGAGGGGCTGGATCCCGTGCGCACCCTCTCGTTCCCGTCCGGCCACGCCATGTCCGCCATCATCGCATGGGGCGGCCTCGCACTCGTGCTGAGCCGCATGGAGTCCGGTCCCGCCATGCGCAGGACGACGTGGGGTCTGGCTGCCCTCGTGATCCTCGGTATCGGTGTCAGTCGGATCTACCTCGGCGTGCACTATCCGTCGGATGTGCTGGCGGGCTATGCCGGCGGGCTAGCCTGGCTCGCTGCAGCTGCCGCCATTGAGCGGGTCCTCCGGGCGCGGAATGACCCGTCCCGCCATGGGTTCGCCCCGGATCGGGGTGCAGGTTCCGCCCATGATCGCGACACAGACGCCCGGGCCGCTGGGCAGGATGCTGGTCGCCGCCGGCGCCATTGATGACGGCGAGCTCGCGGCTGCGCTGGAGGAACAGCGTCGTACGGGCGAGCGACTGGGACAAGTCCTGCACCGGCGCGGACTGGACGCTGAAGCACTGGCCCGGACCCTTGCCCGGCAGCTTCGCCTGCCGTACCTGGCACCGCCGCTCCAGCCGCACGCCAATGCGCTGGCGCTGGTGGACGGCGCGCTGGCGGCGCGCCTGCGGATCATCCCCCTGTCGTCGTCGGACCGGGTGGTCCGTGTGGCGATGGCGGACCCTCTGGACCTGGCCACCCTGGAGGACCTCCGTTTCCGCACCGGTCGCCGGGTGGAGGCGGTGGTCGCATCACCGGGCGCGGTGGAGGCGGCCCTGGTGGTCGCCTACCACTCCACTGCGGTGTCCGAGGTGCTGACCAGGCTGCCCGGTAACGGGGCCGGCGGTCCGCCCGCTGCGCCGGCGGAGCTGGGCCGAGGCACGGACACCGTGGATTCGCTGCGGCGGGCATCGGAGGCGCCGCCGGTGGTGGCGCTGGTGGAATTGCTGCTGGCGAAAGCGGTGCAGCAACGCGCCAGTGACATCCACATCGAGCCTGTCGCCGACGGGATGCGGGTGCGGGCCCGGGTGGATGGGGTGATGCGCGAACTCATGACGCTGCCCGCGCACAGCCGAGGCGCCGTGGTCTCCCGCATCAAGGTGATGGCCGACCTGGACATCGCCGTGAAGAGGCGGCCGCAGGACGGCAGGGGCGCGGTCAGGGTGCAGGGTCGGGAGCTGGCGCTGCGCGTGTCCACATTGCCCACGCAGGGCGGCGAGAAGGTGGTCCTGCGCCTGCTGGATTCCAGCAACGCGGGGCAGAAACTGGCCAGTCTCGATATGACGGCCGAGATGCATGCCAGGTTCCGGCGGCTCCTGGTACGGAGCCACGGCGTGCTGCTGGTCACCGGCCCCACCGGCAGCGGCAAGACCACTACTCTATACGCCGCACTGGCGGCGCTGGACCGGGAACGCCTGAACGTGATCACGCTGGAAGACCCGGTGGAGTACCGTCTGCCTGGCCTGACCCAGGTACAGGTCCAGCGCAAGGCCGGACTCAGCTTCGCTGCGGGGCTGCGGGCGGTGCTCCGGCAGGATCCTGACGTGGTGATGCTCGGCGAGCTGCGTGACCGTGAGACGGTGGAAATCGCGCTGGCCGCAGCCCTCACCGGTCACCTGGTGCTGTCCACGCTGCACACCAACGACGCCGCGTCGGCGCCCGCCCGCCTCTACGAGATGGGGGCGCCGCCATACCTGGTTGCGGGTGGCCTCATCGGCGTGCTGGCACAGCGCCTGGCGCGCCGGCTGTGCGTGCACTGCCGGGCGCAGCGTACGGTGCGAGGCGAGGACCTGGAGGCGCTGGGACTGCCGCCGAGGCCATTGCGGGCATTCGCCGCCGTAGGCTGCCACCGCTGCGAGGGCACCGGGTTCCGCGGACGCGTAGGCGTCTATGAACTGCTGGTGGTGACGCCGGCCATGCGTGAACGCATCGTGCGGCGGGCGCCGGCCGCCGCCATCGCCGATACCGCCCGGGTCGAGGGCACCATACCGCTGGCACAGGACGCATGGATGAAGGTGCGCCAGGGGCTGACGACGCCGGGCGAGGTCGCGCCGCTGCTGGTGCAGGGCGTGGTGGATGCAACGCCATGCCCGCTGTGCGCGGCGCCGGTAAAGGCGGCGTTCATGAACTGCCCGGCCTGTGGCGCAGCGCTGCGCCGCCGGTGTGCGTGCGGCGCACGGCTGCAGGAGGAGTGGCGTCACTGCACGAAGTGCGGCGCGCCCGGCGTCAGTCCCGCAACGCCTCCTGCCTGAAGCTGTCCGCCACCTGCCGCAGCAGCCGGTCGATGCGGTCGCCGCGCACGGGGAACAGGTGCCGGTCGGCGACGCGGTTCAGGGCGACCCGCAGGGCGGGGAAGAAGTCCGCGCAGTTGCGGTACAGTTCCGCGATGCCGTGCTGCTCGGCTTCGTCATGCCGTGCCGCCATGCGGTAACCGCTGGAGCCGAGCTCCTCGTAGTACGAGAGCGGCGGCGCCGCCCGGCGCTGCTCCCGCGTCGTGATGTGGTCCGGGAACAGCCCGCTGAGCCAGAGCGCGAACTCGCCGAGGTGCGCGCGCAGCATGAACGCCTGCCGGCCGTCCGAGCTGTCCGCCGCCGCCACGATGTCCACCAGATACCTGTACTCGGTGGTATCCTCCGCCATGTGATAGGCCCGTCCGCCGCGCCCGAACGCCACCACCAGCGCAGCCAGGTAGTCGGCGAGACCCCGGTCATTGATGCCGTCCTCCAGCAGCGCGTGACGGATGAGCACGTAGAACACGAGTTCGGGGCGCGCGGTACTGAACTCCCGTCCGGTCAGGAGCGCATTCAGCGTCCGGGGATCGTCCAGGATCGCGTCCAGCCCATCTTCCCGCAGGCGAGACTCTTCCCGGGCCCGGGCACTCTCCGCGCCCCGGGTCAGAAGCCAGACCACGAAGCCCGCGTCGCCGCGGTCGAAGGAATTGCGAATTGTCGGAAGTATCATTGAATCATCCTCCTTCCCGTGACCCCATTGGCAGGCACCCTGCCGCTGCGGCGCCCATCGCGGCAGCAGGCGCGGTGGCCATGGCAGCAACCCTCGTCGGGTGTGTCCCTGACTTGCCTGTGTCTGGTAGCGGGGTCAAGATTCCCTCCCGACATTACATCCGCCGCTGGCGAAAGATCCAGATTCATGTTGGCACGTGTGCAGAGGCTGCTCCGACTCGACCGCCTGGAGCGGCGCCTATTCGGATGGCTGCTCCTGCTCACGCTGTTGCCCTTGCTGACTCTCCTGGCAGGCGCCTATGTCGTGGGCGCGCAGTCACTTCAGTGGGTGGGCACCCTGGGTCCCTGGGACCGTGTCGCCGAGTCCGGCCGGGCGCTCATCGAGGCCGCCGCGCCGGCGGCGGCGGCGGATCCTGAACTCGCCCGCGCGCTGGAACTTCACCGGGAGGAACTGTCCGCCTCGGTCCTCCTGGCCCGGCGCTGGGCCTACATCGGTGAAGGCCTGGCCGGGGCCCTGCCCCTGGTCGTGTTCACCCTGGCCGTCATCCTCGGCTCCCTCGCCCTGCTCGTCGGCCGGCGGCTCGCCGTCCAGCTCGCCCGGCCCATCAAGGAGCTGGCTGGCTGGGCGGATGCCATGGCCCGGGGCCAGCCGCTCCCGGCGGAGCGGCCCGGCGAGGCCCTGGAAGTCAGGGAGGTCCGTTCACTCCGGCAGGCCATGCGCAGCGCGTCGGTGCAACTGGCGCAGGGTCGGAGCCGGGAACTCGAATCGGAACGTGTGCGCGCCTGGGGCGAGATGGCGCGCCGCGTCGCCCATGAGATGAAGAACCCCCTGACCCCGCTACGTCTCGCGACGCATCGTCTCGCCCGGCATCCTGACGCGGAAACCTCACTGCGGGAGCCGCTGGAGGTGATCGAAGAGGAAGTGGCGCGACTGGACGAACTCGCGCGGCAGTTCGCTGTGCTGGGCCGCCCCTCCGCCGGGCCGGCCAGTGACGTAGACCTGCGGGAACTCCTGGAGGCGATGCTGGAGAGCGACGTCCCGGCGTCCGTGGACACCGAGCTTCACGTGGATCCCGGTGTTGGCCTGGTCCGGGCGCATTACGATGCCCTGCAGCGGGCTTTCCGCAACCTGATCCGCAACGCAGTGGAGGCCATGCAATCGGCGCCGGTCCCATCTGTGCAAGGTCGCCACCTGCTGCGCGTCTTCATCGAGGCACGAGATGGCATCGTACGCATTACGATCGGGGATACCGGATGCGGCATACCTCCGGCCATGGCGGACCGCCTGTTCGAGCCGGATTTCACACTGAAGGCGGGGGGCACGGGACTGGGGCTGGCCGTCGTGCGGCAGGCAGTCGCCGCGCACGGTGGCACGATCCACGCCCGGCCTGCAGGCACCGGCGGCGCAGAGTTCATCATGGAGCTGCCGCTGAATCAACCGGTCCCGCCACCACCAACTGAGCCGGCGGGCGCAATGACAGACCCACACCAGGACGGAGCCTGACACATGAATCGCTATCTGCGGGCAGGACTGCTGCTGACACTGTCCCTGGCCATAACGGCATGTGCCGTCCGACTCGGCGGCGGCGGCCCCCGACAGTACGATGCTGTCGCACTCCTCGCCGGCCCTGGCGCGGACGCTGCCGAAACGGCCGGCCGCCTGCGAGCGGCTGACGCAGAGCTGGTCCTGCTCTCTGCCGACCGGGACGACGCCTGGTTCGCGTCTGTCGCCGAGGCGGCCGGGCTGGAACTCAGCGGTCCGGGGCGTAGCAGCGGCCGCGGCTTCGCGTTCCTGTCCAGCCTGGAGATGGTGGGGGATACGTCACTGGTGCTGGAGGTGGCCGGCGGCGGCAGTGTCCACATGCATGACGCGCTCTATCGCGTGGACGGCGACAGGTATGTCGACCTGATGCTGGTGCGCTTCGACGCGCCGGACGTGCGCGAAGCCGTGCGCACTCTGTTCGGATACATCGCCACGGACGTCATGGCGAACGCAGCCGTCCTCCTGGCCATCGACGCGCCCACCAGTGCCGAGGCTCAGGATGCATCCGTCCTCATGCGCGCTCACTACACGCCGGCGTTCGAATGCGCGGGTGTCCCCGAGGACGCGTCGGTAGGGGGGATCCGGCTGCTGTACGGCCCCACGGCCCGGGTGTCGTGCAATAGCGTGCGCGTCCTGCCCGGTACGCCGCCAGGCATTCACGCAGATATCGTCGTCCAGCGCTGAACCGCCGTGGCCGCCGTCCTCGTCGTTGATGACGAACACAACATCCGCCGGCTGCTGGCGAGCCTGCTGGAGGCGGAGGGCTACGTGGTGCGGACGGCGGCCAGCGGCGAGGACGCCCTGGTCTCCGTGGCCGACGAGGAGCCGGACATCATGCTGCTCGACCTGGCGCTGCCGGGCGCGTCCGGCCTCGAGGTGCTGGCCACGCTGAGGACCACGCACCCGGCAGTACCGGTGATCATGATGAGCGGCCGGGCCACCCTCCAGGACGCCGTCAGGGCCACGCGCATCGGCGCGTTCCACTTCATCGAGAAGCCGCTGTCTGCGGAGGCGGTGCTGCTCACCGTCGCCAGCGCCATCGAGCTGCGTCGTGCCCGGGAACTGAGCCGCACACTGGCGGCGGACCTGTCTACCGGCATGCAACTGGTCGGCAGCAGCCGGGCCATGCGGCAGGTCCGCGACCTTCTGGAGCAGGTGGGCCCGACAGAAGCCAGGGTCCTCATCACGGGTGAGAGCGGGACGGGCAAGGAGCTCGCCGCGGCGGCGCTGCACGAACTGTCAGCGCGGGCGGCCGGTCCCTTCGTCAGGGTCAACAGTGCCGCCATCCCGCGAGAACTCGTGGAGTCTGAGATGTTCGGCCACGAGAAGGGCGCGTTCACCAGTGCCGTGGATGCCCGGCGCGGCCGTTTCGAGCTGGCGTCCGGCGGCACGCTGTTTCTTGACGAGATAGCCGAACTCAGTGCCGAGGCACAGGCCAAGCTGCTGCGCGCCATCGAGTCCGGAACCTTCGAGCGCGTCGGTGGGCAGACCGCCATGCGGGCGGATGTGCGCGTCATCGCAGCCACCAACCGGGACCTGGAGCAGGCCCTGGCGGAGGGCACGTTCCGGGAAGACCTCTACTACCGGCTCAACGTGCTTCGCGTCCACATGCCGCCCCTGCGGGACCGGCTGGACGACCTGCCGGAACTGGTGGCCCACCTCATGGGCCGGCTGCACCAGCGGCAGGGGCTGCCCCCCGCCCGTCTCGACCGGGACGCCATGGCCTTCCTGGAGGCGTACCACTGGCCGGGGAACGTCCGGGAACTCGCCAACGTTTGTGAGCGACTGGCCATCCTGCACCCCGGTCGCAGCGTGGGCCGCGCGGAGGTGGCGGCGATGCTCGCCCCGGAATCCGCGGGTCAGCGAGCCGCCAGGCAGGAGAACGCGCCCCTGCCCGACCGCCTGGATGCATTCGAGCGGGACCTCATCGAGCACGCGCTGGACGATGCCCGGGGCAATGTCGCCGATGCGGCCCGTCGGCTGCAGACGGACCGGGCCAACCTGTACCGGCGCATGAAGCGCCTCGGTATCGAACGATGACCAGGCAGACGTTGAGGACGCTCGCACGCGTCGTCCCGTTCATGGCCGCGGCGAGCGCCGTCGCACTCACAGCCGCACCAGGGCACGCGCGGCAGGCGCCTGAGTTCCACGGGCTCCTCCCCGATACCACCGCTGAGCGGCTGGTCGCGTTCTATAACCGCGAGCCCACGCTCCGCCTGACGGGCGAAGCGCGCATTGGTGCCGGCACCACGGTCAGCGGTGAGCTGGCTGTACTGGGAAGTCTCATCGTTGACGGCGTCGTGGAGGGTGACGTCATCGTCATCAACGGAAATCTGACGGTCCGGTCCGGTGCCCGGATCGGAGGCAGTGCCACCGTCGCAGGCGGTGAGGCGCGAATTGCGCCGGATGCGGCGGTGACCGGGCCGGTGCACGTGTATCGCGAGCCCCTGCGCTACCGCCATCAGGGCGCGTCCATCAGGTATGTGCCGCCCACCCAGGAACCCGGGCTGGCGGCCGGCGTGGACCTGCCGTTCGGCCGGACGGACCTGCTGTTCGCGTCCCACGGGCCGTACAACCGGGTGGAGGGGCTGCCCATCGCCGTGGGGCCACGCATCAGGTTCGCCGGGCGCCATCCCACCACGGCGCGCGCCATCGTCATCGCCCGCACCGCCAAGGCCTCCGAGCTGGAGCCGCGCCGGATCGGCTACGACCTCCGCGCCGAACAGGTCGTCAGCCCTGACGTCGGCTTCGCCGCCGGGGCCCGCCTCTACTCAGAGATCGCTGGTGTCCAGGAGATCGGCCTCGACGATCGGGAGGCGGCCCTCGCCGCGTTCGTCCTGCACCGGGACTACCGGGATTACTACGAACGGAACGGCTGGTCCGTGTACGGCGCGCTGCACCCGCCCGGTGCGCCCTACACCGTTCGCGTCGAGTACCGCGACGAGAACCACGTCTCCCGGGCGGCCGCCAACCCGCTCACCATCCTGGATAACGGCGGACCGTGGCGGCCGCAGCCCAGCATCGCGGAAGGCGTGCTCCGCTCCCTGTCAGCAACCGTCGTGTACGACACACGCAACGAGGACCGGGATCCCTCCGCCGGCTGGCGCATCGACGCCACCGCAGAGGCCGCTCTCGGCGGCACGCTCTTCAACAGGGCCATGGCGCGAGGGCCCCTCACCGACCCGGCCTCAGGCGCCGGTCCGACGAATTTCATCACCCTGGGCGCAGATGTCCGCCGGTACGCCCGGCTCACGCCGTATTCGCGCCTCGCGTTCCGAATCGTCGCCGCCGGGTCCGTGAGAGATGGGGAACTGCCCGCACAACGGCAGCTGGCCCTCGGCGGTGAAGGCACCATGCCGGGATACCGCCTCATGGAATTCGACTGCGGCGCCCGCAGCAGCACCGTCATACTGGACGGGGAAACATTCCATCCCTACTACGGCTGCGATCGCATGGCCCTGGTTCAGTTCGAGTACCAGGCCAACTTCCCCCTTGCCCGGCGGCTCGCAGAGAGCGCGGGATTCGCCAGCGCCGTCGGCAGCATGGTGCGCTGGGTCGCCTTCTTTGACGCCGGCAGTGCCTGGACCCAGGCCGGCGCACGGGGCGGCCGGATGGGCGCCGAGGATGACTTCTCCGCCGACGCAGGGATCGGCTTGCGGGTCGGGCCGGCCGGGCTGTATCTGGCGGTGCCCCTGTCCGGACGCGGCCAGGGCACCAACTTCTTCATACGCCTGCGACCGCGCATCTGATGCTGGCGGCGCTGGCTCTCACCTTCGTCCTGACGGGCGTGCCACCGGGTGCCGTGGCGGGGGGACTGCCCGAACCTCCGTCCGTGCTCCTGGCGCAGGCGAGGGTGGTGCATCTGCCGGATCCCGCTGCCGACCAGCAGGCGCCGCTGCTCAGCGTGCATCCCGATCCTGCAGGCGGTAACCGACCCGTGGTGAGAGTGGGCCCTGTCCTGAACAGCGCGTCGCTGGAGGAGGCGGCCCGGTCCGGCCTGCCCATCCGCGTCCGGGTCCGGGTGGAACTGTGGCGGGACCGGCTCTTCGACCAGCTCGTGGACAGCACCAGCTGGTCAACGGTCATTGTCTATGAGCCGCTGGGCGAGCTGTTCTTCGCCCGCTCCCTGCCCGTCGCTACGGGCGCACGCCGCTACAACAGCTTTGCTGCTGCCCGGAGCGCGGTCGAAGGCACGTACACGCTGCCGCTGCGGCCTGTAACACCAGGGCGTTACTACTACACCGCCACGCTGCAGGTGGAGACCCTGTCCCTGTCGGACCTGGATGAGCTGGAGCGCTGGCTGCAGGGCGAACTGCAACCCGCCGTGAGCGGACAGCGGCCCGTCCCCCGTGCCGTCGGCCACGGCGCCCGCCGGCTGGTGCTCCGCCTGCTGGACCTGCCCCACCGCCGCGTGGACGCCCGCTCCGGCAGGTTCCAGTTCTGACGGGTTCTGGCACACTGGATGCAACAGGTTGCCGACCAATCCTCCCGGACAGAGCCGGGAGCAGCGACGTGCTAGGGCTATGGCGACTGAGAGCAGCGGCATGCCCGGCCCGAACGGGTCCGGGCATGCCGGTACCGATATTGGCGGCCGCCTGCTGGGCGCATTGCGTCAGCACGCGGTATTCTCCCTGGATGCCGACGGCAGGGTAGACAGCTGGAGCGCCGCAGCGGCGCACCTGACGGGCCTGGATGCGGATGACGTGTTGCATCAGGCGTGGGACGTGTTCGCCCCCGCGGGTGGGCGCCTGGAGCGAGAGCGGAACCTGCAGGCGGCGGTTGACCAAGGCGTGTACCAGGGAGAGAGCTGGTGGCGGCGCCGGGACGGAGGGCTCGTACGGGTGGAAGAGGTGATCCATCCGCTGGAGCCCGACGGCTTCGTGGTGATTGCCCGGGACGTATCCACCATTGCCGGCGCGGATGACCGCCTGACGGCGGCGAGTGCCCGTGAGGCAGCGGGACTGGACCGGGAGAATTCGCTGCGCGATGAGCTCCAGGCCGCCGATCGCCGCGCATCGTTCCTGGCGGAAGCCAGCAGCATCCTTGTCGCGACATCCCTGGATTTCGACTCCACGGTCAAGGCCCTGGCCCGGCTGGCCGTATCCCGGCTGGCGGAATGGTGCGTGATCCACACCCTGGATGACGACGGGGGACTCACATGCCGGGAGACCGCGCATCGCGACCCGGCGGCAGAGGCGGAACTCAGGCAGTTGCTGGGCAGCGGGGTCGGCGCCGACTGGGACAGGACCGTGCGCAGCGTCATGGACACCGGCCGGACGCATGCGCTGGCCTACGCCGTCACCGCGGCGTGGTTCGACGAGCCTCAGGACGCTGCCCTTCGCCGGCGCATGGACGAGTTCTGCAGTGGCGATGTCATCGTCACACCCCTGCTGGGCCGGGGCCACATGCTCGGGGCCATCACGTTCGTGTCACCGGCCGATCGCCCCTTTGATGATGACGACAGCCTTCTCGCCGAGGAACTCGGGCGCCGTGCGGCCATGGCGCTGGACAACGCGCGCCTGCTACGGGAGGCGCAGGAAGCCAATCGGGCGAAGGCGGACTTCCTGGCCGTGATATCCCATGAGTTGCGCACGCCGCTCAACGCCATCATGGGCTATTCCGACCTGCTGGATGCCGGCATCCCCGGCGACCTGACAGACAAGCAGCGTCGGCAGATCGGCCGGATCCGCGCCAGTGCCCGGCACCTGCTGCAACTCATCGAGGAGATCCTGACCTTCGCCCGGATGCAGTCCGGCCAGGACGAACTGGAGCTGGAGATCGTGGACGCGAACACCATCATGGACGAAGCTGCCGCGGTGGCCGAGCCCCTGGCGCGGGCGAAAGGGCTGACTTTCGACGTGCAGCATGCCGCCGAGCCCGTGTCGCTTGAGACGGATGCGGGCAAGGTCCGACAGGTGCTCGTCAATCTGCTGTCCAATGCCGTCAAGTTCACCGAACGGGGCGGCGTCTCGCTGCGCCTGCAGGTAGCTGACGATCACGTCACCTTTGAGGTGGCGGATACCGGGATCGGCATCGGTGCTGAGCAGGCGCGCCGCATCTACGATCCGTTCTGGCAGGCGGAGCGGCCCAATACCCGGCGCGCCGGCGGCACGGGCCTGGGGCTCAGCGTCAGCCGCCGCTTCGCGCGGCTCCTCCACGGTGACCTGGATGTCCGCAGTGAGCCCGGTCAGGGAGCTCACTTCTACTTCAGCATCCCCCTTCGCCTCACCGGGCGCCGGCAGTCCGCCGCCCCTGCAGGTTCCTGACGTCCCTGCCGGGCTGGCCCGGCGCCCCCTGCCGGCAGTATGCTTGCCCCGGTCGCCGGTCGGTGGCCGGGCTGAGTCACGAGGAGGGGAAATCTTGTCAGCAGTAAATCATGGAGGGCCGGACAATGGCCGTCAGGCCGGTATCCGGTGGCGTGCCTGGGGCACTCCCGCCTTTACAGAAGCCCGCGAACTGGATCGGCCCGTCCTGCTGCATCTCACCGCCGGCTGGTGTCACTGGTGCAGGCTGATGGACGAGACGACCTGGGCCGACGGCGACGTCGTCGCGGCAATGAACGAGGAGTTCCTGCCGGTGCGCGTGGACGCCGACCGTCACCCACACGTTCAGGACCGGTACATTGCCGGGGGCTGGCCCACCAATGCATTCCTGACGCCGGACGGGGAGGTGCTGTGGGCGGGCACGTTCCTGGACGCTCAGCAGTTCCGGACCGTGGCTGCCAGTGTCGCCCAGGCCTGGCAGGACCGGCGGGCCGAACTGGACAAGGAGATCGGTCGACGCAGGCAGGCGCTGGAGTCCGCCAGGCGTCGCCCGTCCAATGGCGGGCTGGTCCGGCGCGAGGCGGCGGACGACGTCATTGCGGCCACCCTCGACTCGTTCGATCCCCGTAACGGCGGCTTCGGTGACGCGCCGAAGTTCCCCCGTCCCGAGGCCATCGAGCTGCTCTACACGCTGGCGGAAGAGGACCCCACCACGGCCGCCCTGGCGGACCAGTGCCTCGACGGCATGCTGGCCGGGGAGCTGTGGGACGCCGCGGATGGCGGCTTCTTCCGGTACGCCACGGCCGCAGACTGGACGGAGCCGCGCCGGGAGAAGCTGCTGGACGCCAATGCCGGCATGCTCGACGCCTACGCGCTGGGCGCATGGCTGCGCGAACGAGGTGACTGGCGCGAGATCGCCGGCCGCACCGTGGACTGGGTGGAACGGCGTCTCGGGCTGGACAACGGTCTCTGGGCAGGCAGCCAGACGGCGGATGAAGCCTGGTTTGCCGCCGCCCCCGGGGAACGGGCTGGCATGACGCCGCCGCCCGCCGATGGCACGGTCTACACCGATGCTACCGCCCGCTGGATTGCCGCACTGGCCCGGGCCGGCGCCCGGTTGGATGAGCCCGCCTGGGTCCAGCGCGCCGAGGCGGCTCTCGCCACCGCTGCGGCCACCTTGATGACAGCGGACGGAGCGCCGGCTCACTTTCTCGAGCCTGAGGGCGAGCCGGCCCTTGATTTCCTCGCCGCCGACACGCTGGAACTGGCCCGGGCAGCCATGGCGGTGGGCTCCGCCAGCGGCAATACCGAGTGGTGGGCCCTGGCCCGGGACCTGGTCCGTCGCCTCGAAAGCCAGTTCTGGAGCGACGACGGCGGATTCTTCGACCGCCTGCCGTCGGCGCATGACGTCGGCGCCCTCAGGTACCGGGACCGGCCGTTCGAACTGAACGCCAGGGCGGCGCTGCTGCTCCTCGACATGGCACGCATTGACGGCCAGCGCGGCTGTCGCGCCCGGGCCGAGGGCATCCTGGCCCGCCTCGGCGCCGTTGCAGGCCGCCACGGCCCCGACGGCGCCGTCTTCGCCCTGGCTACCGCCAGCTTCTTCCAGCCGCCCCCGGCCGTGATTGTGGCCGTGCCGGCCACCGGGGAACGGTCCCGTTCCCATGCCGGGCAGGCGGGTTTCGAAGCGGCAGCGGCGGCGTTGCGCAGCGCCGCCCTGTCCCTGCGCGTGCCGCAGCTTCGGGTCTGGACTGTCCGTGACGGACACAGCGCCGGCCCGCAGCGCTTCACCGCCTGCGACGGGCGGCCGGCGGCGTGGCTCTGGACCGTGCAGGGATGCACGGGCCCGTTCGTCGAGGCCGATGCCCTGGCCGCGGCCATGCCTGTGCGCCATGCGTGACTCGTCCGACAGGGCGCTCCGCGCCGGACTTGCCGACCTGTTCGCCGTTCCCGTGGACCAGCCACGGGACGACGAGACGTTCAACCGCGCCGCGCTGCGCGTCTTTGCCTACCAGTACGAACGGAACGCGCCGTATGCGGCCTTCTGCGGTCGTCGCGGTCAGTCCCCTGCCACGGTTGACCACTGGACGGACATCCCCGCCGTACCGACGGCGGCGTTCAAGGAGGTCGCCCTCGTCGCCGGTGACGCGTCAGCGGCCGAAGCCGTGTTCCGGACCAGCGGCACTACGCAGGGCCAGGAGAAGCGGGGTGTGCACTACATCCCCGACCTGCTCCTGTACCATTTCGCGCTGATCCCGAATTTCGCCGCGTGCGTGCTGCCGGACGGCGCCGAACTGCCCATGCTGTCCCTCATCCCGCCCGGCGCAGAACTGCCGGACTCCTCACTGGCGCACATGGTCGGCGTGGTGCTGGAGCGACTGGGAGCCACGGGCGGGGGATACTATGCTACGACGGATGCAGGGATAGACGACGTCGGCCTCGTCCAGCGGCTCCGCGAGGCCGCGGCCGCCGAACAGCCAGTCTGCATCCTCGGCACGTCCTTTTCCTTCGTCCATGTGCTGGACCGGCTGGCCGAGCGGGATGAACGCGTCGCGCTGCCGCCTGGATCCCGCCTCATGGACACAGGTGGCTACAAGGGCCGCAGCCGCGAGGTCGGCCGCGACGCACTGCTGGAGCTCTATGAGGCGTTCCTCGGGATACCCCCGTCACACTGCGTCAATGAGTACGGCATGACGGAGATGTGCTCCCAGTTCTACGACTCGTCGCTGCGGGATCACAGCCGCGGCGTGACCCGGCAGCCCCGCAAGCTCGTGCCGCCGTGGGTCCGGACCCGTGTGGTGGATCCGGAAACACTGGAGCCCGTGCCCTCCGGCGGTACCGGCCTGCTGCAGCACTTTGACCTGGCCAATGCCGGGTCCGTGATGGCCATCCAGACCGAGGACCTGGGCATCGAAGTGGACGGCGGGTTCCAGCTCCTGGGGCGAGCCCCGGGCGCCGTGCCCCGTGGCTGTTCCATCGCCATGGATATCCTGCTCGAGGCCGTTCAGCGTTCCCCGGACTGACCATGGACATCCGCGCGTACCACCTGCCAGGCGACGTGCCCGCTGCCGAACCTGTGCTGGAGCAGGACGGCGTGCGCGCTCTTGCGCCAGTCCTCGCGCCCGCGCACGCGCGCGCGATCTGCACCGATCTCATCCAGGCCGGTGCCACACTCCGGGGAATGACTGATGCGCGGCTCAGCGGCGCCATCGCTGAGGCCGCCCGGCGCCTGTTGGCCCCCACACAGGCGGGTCCCCTGGTAGAGGCCATTGCCGCGTTCACCGGATACTCGCCAGCCATGTCCCGGCGCGTCCTCGACCGAATGGCCGGGGACTGGACCGTCAGTGCCACCACCAGGCTCATGGAAGCCGAGTTCGGCGCAGCCGACGCCCTGCTGCACTTTTCCCCCCGCCCGGGCGCCGGCCGGTCCCGGCCCATGCCCCACCGACTCGCGTTCCACGTCTTCGCCGGGAACGTGCCGGGTGTGAGCGTCACGTCGCTGATCCGTTCGCTGATGGTGCGGACGCCGGTACTGGGCAAGTCCGCCGCCGGGGAGCCCGTCCTCGCAGCCGCCTTCGCCAGGGCTTTGGGCGAAGTCGACCCCGAGGTCGGCACGGGCGTCGCCGTCACATGGTGGCCCGGTGGCGACACCGACATCGAGGCGGCCGTCCTGGATTCATGCGATCTCGTGGTGCACTACGGCGGGGCCGAGGCCATCCGGTCCCTGCGCCGCCGGGCCACCCCGGGAATGCCGTTCCTCGACCACGGGCCTCGCCTCTCGTTCGCCGTCGCAGGGCCCGACCTGGAGGCGGCTGATCTGCCCCGCCTCGCCGCGGACGTCGCCGCCGCCGTGGCCGTGTTCGATCAGCAGGGGTGCGTATCCCCGCAGATGCTCTACGTCATCGGCTCGCCCGAACACGCTCGGCGCGTCGCGGGGGCCATCGCCACCGAACTGGAGAAACTGGCCGACTCTCTGCCCAGGGGCCGGCTGGATGTCGGCGAAGTCGCCGCCATCCGGGAACTCCGCAATACCGCCGAGTTCAGGGCCATTGCCGGTGAAGACGTGGAGCTATGGGTGAGCCAGGGCATGGCGTGGACCGTCATCTATGACGGCGATCCGGCCTTCTCGGGGAGTTGCCTGAACCGGACGCTGTTCGTGAAATGTCTGGCGTCACTCGATCTGCTCGGCCCGATCACGCGACCGTTCCGGCATCTCCTCCAGACTGTTGGCATCGCAGGTTTCAGCGACGCCGACCACACGGCTCTGCGCCTGGCTGGCATGGGGGCAACTCGTGTGACGCCCATCGCCACCATGCCGTGGCCACCTGCCTCCTGGCATCACGACGGCCGCGGCCCACTCGTCGAACTCGTCCGCTGGCTCGACGTCGAGATCTGACCCCAGGACTGCCGACTAGGCCTCCTCGGACTCCCGGAACAGCGCCCGTACCTGCGCCTCGTCCATTGATCGCCACTCCGCAGCCGCCCGCGCTGGCGTGCTCTCGAGGCGCGCGAAGCGCTTCGATTCACCCGGCGCGTCCTCGCAGACGAAGATGACCTCCCCGCGCTGCTCGCCCCCGGCGAACCGCCCCGATATCACACTGCCCGCCCACCGCCGGCCCCGCTCGTCCTCGAACGTCCGCGTCTCCATCCGCGGCGTGTCGTCATCGCGTCGCGCATCCCCCGTCATCCTGCCTCCACGGTTGGATCACTGACACGTCGGTACGTGTCTGATGGCTTCGGAATGCAACGGACGTACCCATCGAAACGCCCGACCCGAGTACATACATCAAAGTACATTCGCCGGATGTACACGTATGGCGGGCAGAAATTTATTGTGAAAAACTCTGTTCTGTGTACGTGCTTAAACAGCGCTCAGGTAATGCGTTGGGCAGAATGGAGTGGGTCGATATGCGGGGCGGGTATAGCGATTGCAAATTCGGCAAGAATGGAACCCAGGGACCGGGTTTGCGTAGTTTTGAATCACTGAGCGCGGAGAGTAGGCCGAAGGGGGTGGCGTCCGCGCGAACAGGCAAAGGTGAACACATGCTGGAGAGCGTGAGTTACATCGTGCGGTTTATCCGCACGCTGGACTGGGGCCTGCCGAAACCGGGCCGGCGCGCGATGCTGCTGTGTATCCTCGCAGGGGTGCTGGCGGGAAGTGCAGCTGTCTATGGCAGCGACGCGCGCCGGGAAGTGACTGAGGCAGGCGTAGGGAAGCTGGAGACGCGGGCGGCGGCGGTGACATCGCTGCTGGAGCGCGTGGAGGAGGTATACGAGGCAGACGTAGCGCCGCTGGAGCGGGTGCTTCTGGGATATCGCCGTGATGATCCACAGCTGATCCGTCGTGTGGCGGTGTCGCTGCTGAGAGAGGCGCGCCGCACGGAACTGGAGCCGCGGCTCCTGCTGGCGGTGCTGCTGGTAGAGAACCCGTGGATTGACCCGGAGGCGCGCAGTTTCGTGGGTGCCCGGGGCCTGATGCAGGTGATGCCCTTCCATGAGGGCAAGTGGGCACCGTGCCCGCCGCGCCTGGACGATGTGGAGGCGAACATCTGCCACGGTGCGAGCATTTTTGCGGCATACCTGAAGCAGACAGGTGGCGACGTGGACCGGGCGCTGCTGCGCTACAACGGCTGCGTGAACGGCACTAACACGCCGAACTGTCACCAGTATCCGAATCACGTGTATGCGCGTGCGGGCCGGGCCAGCATCCAGGCGTGGCGCAACACCGGTACGCTGGGCGCCTCGCCCTGAGCGTCGGCTGCGGTATTGGAGTCCGGGAACGGCGTCGCGTCAGTGCGCGGCGCCGTTCTCTTGTCCCACCCCTGAGATCCGCAGCACCGCAGCGCCGGCCAGGACCAGGGCGCCTGCGACGGGCCACATGACTGGGTACCCTGCCGTACCGGGCATGAGGGGGCGGGCCAGGTCTATGGCGGCACCCACGGCCAGCGGCGCCAGCAGCCTGGCCACGCCGACGGACATGTAGAACGCGCCGGTGCTGCGGCCGATGTCGTCCTCGTCAATGAGACTGGCGAAGACGGGGTAGGGCAGCGAGACGAGGGCCGCGGCCCCGACGCCGGCAGGAACGAGCAGGATGAGCAGCCAGGCGAGATCCCTGACCAGGATGCCGGGAACCATGGCGCAGCCGGTGATGAGTGTCCCGATGATGAGGATGCGCGTCCGGCCGAAGCGGTCGCCGACCCGGCCCACGATCACGGACCCGACGATGGCGGCACCGAGGAAGGCGATCATGGCAAGTGAAGCGGTGTGGACGGCGATGCCGAGCACGGTGGTTGCAAACAGGAACAGGTAGGGCCGGATCCCCTCGGTGCCCCCGTTCCAGAGGATGTTGGCGAGGAGGAACCGGCGGGCCCGTCGCCGGCCCAGGAGGTCGCGCCAGAATGCCAGTTCTGCCCGCGGCCGCCAGTGCCGGGTGCGGCCCTGATGGTCCTCGTCGTCGCCCAGCCGGAGTCGGCGGGCGGCGAACAGGGTGAGGGCAGTGGTGCCGGCGAGGAGGCCCCCGCCCACCAGGAAGGGCAATGGCTCCCAGGCGGAGTAGAGCAGGCCGCCAGCCACCAGCCCGAAGGCCACGCCGCCCAGGTGCACGGCGCCCATTACGCCCTGTACCGTCCCCCAGTCCTGGCGTGGCGTCGCATCGATGAGCATGGCCCGCAGCGGCGTCGAGTAGGAGTGCAGTGCCAGGAAGTACACCATGGCAAGCGCCGCCATCGCCCAGAAGCTGTCCCGGAACGGCAGCGCCATGATGGCGATGGCCATGAACGGCACGGCGCAGAGCAGCAGTGCTCCGCGGCGGCCGAACCAGCGGGCAAAGCGAACGGGCAGTGCGTCGCTCACGGCACCGGACAGGTAGGGCACCGTCAGGGCGAAGAGGCCCTCCATGGCGATCACGGCGCCGATCCAGAACGTGGAGGGCGCGTGCGGCGCCAGGAGCACCGGCAGCAGGGCAGCGATAAGCGTCTGGCCCCCGGCAGATCCCGCCTCGCCGGCGGGCAGCGAGTAGCGGTAGCCGTTGCCGTCAGCCATCAGGCCGGGGTTCCAGGCGCGCGCGACGGGCCACCGTCAGACGTGGCGGGCGTCGGGCAGCAGCGAGCGGTGGATGGTCAGGGCGGCACGCACGCCCTCGGCGGCGGCGATGGACGCCAGGTGCGGTGGCCCCGTGATGTCGCCGGTGGCGTACACCCCGGGACACGTCGTCTCCTGGCCTCGATCGACGACGGTATAGCCGTCGTCGTCCAGTTCACAACGGAGCTTCTCCGCCAGGTCGCATCGCGGCTCGGAGCCCAGATGGAAGAAGATGGCGTCGAGGCGGATGACCCCGCCGTCGCCGAGCTCCACCTGGGTCAGGTTGCCGCCGTGACCGACCAGCCCGGTGACGTCCGGGCCTGCGATGCCGATCCCTGCTTCCTCCAGGGCATGCCGGGCCTCGCCCGTCAGGTCGTCGGCCCGGCCCTGAGCCAGCAGTGTGACGTGCGGGGTCCAGTGACGGAGGTACAGGGCCAGGTTGGCGCCGTGACGGTCGTGGCCCAGCACGCCGATACGGGCGCCCGCAAAGGCGGGCCCGTCGCAATCGGCGCAGTGGAACACTGACGTACCGTACAGCTCCGCCAGGCCGGGGATCTCCGGCACGTAGTCGCGCAGGCCGTAGGCCAGGACCAGGCGTCGGCAGTGCAGTTCGCCGCCATCCTCGAGACGTACACTGAACTCGCCCTTGCTGCCTGAGGCGTCCATCGCCACGCCGGCCTGAAGCCGGGCGCCCGCGCCCTGGGCCTGCTGGAAGAGGCGGCGCCGCAGTTCCGTCGGTGTGGGGTCGGGCACGCCGGGATAGCCGTGCACGGCCCAGGCAGGCTCGTTGCGCGGTGCGCCGGCGTCCAGGACGATGACATCACGGCGGTAGCGCCCGAGCCAGATGGCCGCGGACAGGCCGGCCGGCCCGCCGCCAACAATGACGACATCGGCGATGCTCATTCGCTCGATTCGTCCGGCACGGTTGCCAGCGCTGCTTCCATTTCCTTCCGCGACGATGGCAGCCGGATCCGGAACGTAGTGCCGGCGCCTTCCTGGCTGGACACGGAGATGGTGCCGCCGTGTTCCTCGATGATGTCGTGGGCGATGGTCAGGCCGAGCCCGGCTCCCTTGCTCCGCGCCGTCTCACCGATCTGGTAGTACTTGTCGAACACATGCGGCAGCTGGCTGGCCGGCATACCGGCGCCGGTGTCCGTCACCTCGATGCACAGCCGGCCGTCCTCGCCCCACCCGCGTACGCCGATGCGCCCGCCTTCCGGCGTGAACTTCAGTGCATTGGCCAGCAGGTTCCCCAGCACCTGGTCCCTCAGGCGGGCGCCATCGGCCGGGACCGTGCGCGGCGCGGTCTCCTCCAGCGTGACCGTGAAATTGATGCGCTGCTTGTGAGCCAGCACGTCAAACGTGCGGTGCACCCGCTCGAACAGGTCGGGGACGGAAACGTCGCCGATCTCCAGCTTCATGCCGCCCGCCTCCAGGCGGCTGATGTCCAGCAGCTGGTTGACAAGCTGCGCCAGGTTGCGGGACTGCTCCTGGATGGCGGTCAGCGCCGTGCTCTGGTCGTCAGTGACGGCACCGTAGATGCCGTCCTGGATGAGTTCCGCGTAGCCGGATACTACGTTGATGGGCGTCTTCAGTTCATGGGCGGCGACGCTCATGAATTCCGCCTTCATGCGGTCCAGGTTCGCCAGCTGCTGGGTCATGCCACGGAACGAACGGGACAGGTCGCCGATCTCGTCCGCCCGCTCGTACGGCAGGCCCGCCGGTATCACGAACTCGCCGGCGGCCACCTCTGCCGTGGCTCGCCTCAGCCGATGGATGGGGCGGATTACCGTCTGCGTGGCCCAGGCGCCGATGAGAAGGGCGATGAACAGGGCTGCCACCAGCACGAGCAGCGTCATGGTCAGGGCCGCGGCGCTGATTCGGCTGGCCGCGGTCAGGTCAACCCCGCTGCGACGGTCAATCTCCGTCCCGATCCGCTGGATGAGGGAGTCCGCCCGTGCGAAGAGGGGTGTCACCGTGCCGAGGGCCGTAGTGGCTTCGTCCGTGGCGCCCGCCTGGAGCAGCGTGTCGATGCGGGCCACTCCGCTGCCAATCGTGGACAGCAGTGTATCCGCCCGGGCAGCCACATCCCTGTAGCCGGCGCCCATGAGCCGCTCCAGCTCCTGCTGGGCCCCGTCCAGCGCAATGTTGCGCCGTTCCGCGAACTCCGGCTCGCCGATGGCGACGTAGTTGCGCGTGAACCGGTCAATGTCATTCACGTGCGCCTGGAACCGGCCCATGGCCAGGTAGGCGGCGCCATGGGTGACGCTGATGTCCGACGCGATCTCGCGCAGCCTGCTGAGTTGCAGCGCCGCGTACAGCGCGGGCAGCACCAGCAGCAGCGCGATGGCGCACATGGTGAGGATGAATCGAAGTCGTAGCGTCATCGCGGCAGTGGCATGCGCTCAGTGGAACTGCATACTCGTGGACATCACGGGCGGATGGTTCGCTTGATCCGTTCCAGCTCCGCCCGCGTCTCGCGCAGCTCGCGCTCCCGCGTGTTCAGCTGCTGCTGCAGCTGCTCCGCCTGGCGGCGGGCCTGGTCCCGCTCCGCCGTGAGTCGCTGGATCCGGGCGGGTACCGACTCCTGTGTGGACGCGGGCAGGCGCTGGCTGGCCCGCGCTTCCGCACTCGCCCGCGCCGTCTCCGCCGCCGCGATGCGCTCCTCCGCCGCACCCAGTTCCATGGCCAGCAGATAGTAGGATTCCACCACCGGCACGGCCCACGGTTCCGCCGGATCCCCTGCCAGAAAACGTTCCGCCAGGTCGGCGGCCGCCCACAGCCGTCGGTCGGGGTTCCGGTTGTCCAGCTCGGCCGCCACCAGTACCAGCAGTGCCTGCTGGCCTACCGCCTCGTGCGGCCGGTCATAGAACAGCGGTTCCAGCAGGCCCCGCGCGCGCAGGTATTCCTGCGCGCGCACCGCCGCCGCCCCGGCCTCCAACTGTTCGCGCGGGTCGTCCCCGCGGATGGAAGCGAGGGTGGCACAACCGGTTGCGCCTGCCGCTGCCAGCGCGATAAGCATCGCTGTGCGTATCATCATCCTGTCTTTTCTCCTCCGGGCGCTGCCGCCCTGTCGCGCCTGTACCTACTCCACATGCAATCCGCGGGCCCTGCCTCGTGGGGCGTCCCGGGTGCGCCGCTCCCGGCGGCTGCGCCCCGAATTTGCATGGCGGTTCCGCGTCCGGTTACCTTCGGCGACGAGGCTGGCTCGCGTCGCCGGCACGATAACGTTCTCGTCCCCGGTCACCGGGGCCCACTTCAGATCGCACAAGAATGAACGAGACGATCTCACTCGATGATGTGTCCGCCAGCAACTCGGACGAAGGCAAGTACGTCTACTGCATCATCAAATCGTCCGAATCCCGGGACTTCGGACCCATCGGCATCGGCGATGTGGCCAACCAGGTCTACACCGTGAACCACCAGAACCTGGCGGCCGTTGTCAGCGACACGCCCATCCGCATCTATGACCCGACCCGGGAGAATGTACTCGCCCACGAGCTGGTGAACGAGACCGTGATGCGCGAATTTACGGTCATCCCCATGTCGTTCGGCACCATCTTCCGTACCAAGGACGACATCGTCGAACTGCTCAAGTCCACCTACAAGGCCTTCGACGACGTCCTCGAGAAGATGCGGGACAAGATTGAGTTCGGCCTCAAGGTGCTGTGGGACAGGGATCGCGTAATCAGCAAGCTCGAGGAGAGCGACGACGAGATCCGACGCCTCAAGGAGGAGATCACCGGCAACGTCCAGAGCTCCACCTACTTCGCCCGCATGCAGCTGGGACGCCTCGTGGAGGCCGCCCTGGAAAGTACTGCCAACGGATACGTCATGGACATCCACGAGTCCCTGAAGCCCGTCGCCGTGGCCAGCCGCTCCAACAAGCCCATCGGCGACAAGATGATCATGAACGCCGCGTACCTCGTGGAACGGTCCCGGGAACAGGAGTTCGACGAGGCCGTGAAGGCCCTGTCCCGCAAGTATGAGGACCTTCTCTCATTCAAGTACACAGGACCGTGGCCGCCGTACAACTTCGTTAACATCAAGCTGCGCCTCGAGCGCGCCGACACCTAGGGCCTCGCCCCGTCTGTTCACGTTTACGATCCCGATCCCGCACCAAATGGGACTTCTCAAGCATCTCCTGTTCTGGCCGGTCACAGGCCCCCTGTTCCTGGCGGAGTTCTCGCTGGGCAAGGTGGAGGGCGTCGTGCGGGAGGAACTCACGGATGACACGCGGATCAAGGCCGAACTCATGGAGTTGCAGCTCAAGCTGGAGCTCGGGGACATTGACGACGGGGAGTATGTCCGGCAGGAGGCCGCCCTCATGCGGCAGCTGCGGGAGGTTCGCCAGTGGCGGGAGCAGTTTGGCATGGGAGTATCCGGCGGGCCCGTCCGGGTGCAGGCCCAGCCGCCGGAACCGGAAGCAGGTGGCGCGACGGCGGCAGAGCCGGGGCCGGCCGCGGGCGGCGGCGAGGGCGCTCCTGGGATCCCGGATGCCGGCGGTGCCGGATCCGTCAGTGGGTCTGATGAAGAGCGCCGACCAGGGGTCGTGGACGCTGGCGGTGGCGCGGACGTGGAAATCAACCTCGACTGGGACTGATGCCTGAAGATGTCTGCCCTGGCCGACGCGGCGGGTGCGGCGCCCTTTGTATTCGTGGTGGGCAAGGGCGGCGTCGGCAAGACGACTGCGGCGGCCGCGCTGGCGCTGGAGTTCGCCGACGCGGGCACTGACGTCCACCTCATCTCCACCGACCCGGCGCACTCTCTCTCCGACGTGCTGGCGGAGCCTGCGGGTGCGGCGCCCGTTCCGTCCCGCTGCAATCGGCACCTGACGGTCGAGGAGTTCGACGCCCCGGCCCGTGCAACCCGCTGGCTGGATCACGCCACGGGCTCGGTCGCGGGGATCCTCGAGGCCGGGACGTACCTGGACGCTGAAGACGTAGCCGGTTTCACGCGGCTGGCGCTGCCGGGCGTGGACGAGATGATGGCGGTCCTGCGGCTGGTAGATCTGGCGGAGGGCAGGCGGGTCGTCGTGGACACGGCGCCCACGGGCCACACGCTGCGCCTGCTGGACGCCGGTGATACGTACGCCACCGTGGCCAGCGCCCTCCGGGCGATGGCCGACAAGGCGGCCGTCGTGGCCTCCAGCATGGCCGGCCGTGAGCTGCGCCTTCTCGAGGAACGATTCATCGACGAACTGGAGGCTTACGCGACGTCGTTCCGGGATCGCGTGCTGGATGCTGCGGCCTTCGTCGTGGTTACCCGGGCCGATGCCATGGTCGTAGCGGAGACCGTACGGCTGCTGGAACTTCTGGATCGGCGCCATCTGCGCGTGGCGGCCGTGGTCCGGACCGGGCCGGAGTCGAACGCCCGGAACGGTGCGGCCGCCCCCGCCCGGAACTCCGTCCGGCCGGATGCCCCCTGTGCGCTGGAAGTGCCCATCCTCGCTGAGCCCACCGGCTGCGACGGCCTGCGCAGCTGGCGCGACGCCCTGCGGCCCGCCGCGACGGCAGGTGCCCGCCCGACGGTCGCCGCTGCATCGTCGCCATCCGCCAGCGCCGTGGATGGACCGGCCACGGGCGGCCTCGCTGCATCCGGTGGCGGTGCTGGTGCGGTGCCGTGGTTCCTGAGCCAGCCCGCGACACTGCTCGTTTTCGCTGGCAAGGGCGGTGTCGGCAAGACCACGTGCGCCGCGGCCGCGGCCATGGCCCTGGCCGGGGACCGCCCCGTGCTCCTGTGCAGCACGGACCCGGCCGGTTCCCTGGACGATGTCTTCGCCGGCGCCGAAGGCGGCGTCCGGAACGTGCCACGGCTGCGCATGCTGCAGGTGGATGCACGGCGGAAACTGGACGGGCTCAAGGAGGAGTTCCGGGAGGACGTGCTGGATGCGCTGGACACGATGGGCCTGTCGTCGTCTGCCGCGCTGGACCGGCGAGTGGTGGAGTCTCTGTGGGACCTGGCGCCGCCGGGGATCGATGAGTTCGCCGCCCTGGCCGCCCTCGTGGACGCTGCCGGCACCGGCGAGACCATCGTCCTGGACACTGCGCCCACCGGCCATTTCCTGCGACTGCTGGCCATGCCGGACCTGGCCCTGGACTGGACCCGCCAGCTCATGCGCGTCATCGTGAAGTACCACGCCGCCGGTGCGGCGGCGGGCATGGCCGAATCGCTGCTGCGCACGGCGCGCGAACTGAAGGCGTTCCAGGAACTCGTCCACGACCCTGCCCGCACCGCCGTCGTCGCCGTCACCCTCGACGAGCCCGTGGTGCAGGCGGAAACCGCGCGGCTCCACGCCGCCCTGCGTGACGCCGGCGTGCCCGTCGCCGCCCTGTTGGTGAATCGGACTGCGGTGCCGGGGGCGGGCGACACGGATCCGCGCCTCCCGGATGTGCCTGTCATCCGGGCGCCCCTGCAGGCCACGCCGCCCGTCGGGGCCGCCGCCTTGCGTGAATTCGCCGGAACGTGGAAGATCGAGGCGTGAGCGACGTCGTCTATCTGTATGGATTCGTGCCTGCCGGCACATTGGCCCCGCCGCAGGAACTGGCGGGCATCGGTGCCGCACCGGTGACCCTGCTGGAGCTGGGCCCCGTCAACGCTGCAGTGTCGTTGCTGCCGGCGACGGACTTTGATGCGGCCTCGGTGGAGGCCCGGTTGCAGGATGTTGCGTGGGTGGGCGAACAGGGCCTGGCTCACGAACGCGTGGTGCTCTGGTTCGTGGACCACCATCGGATCCTGCCCGCCCGGCTGTTCAGCCTCTACACCAGCGCCGACGCGCTGCGACAGGCGCTGGAATCGCAGGCGGGCCGGCTGGCCGGAATGCTCGCGGACCTGGGCGACCGCCGGGAATGGAACCTGAAGGTTGCCTGTGACCCCGGGGAGATGGCCCGCCATGCGCCGGAAGTGTCGGAGCAGGTGGCGGCGCTGGACGCCGAGATCGCCACAGCGCCGCCAGGCCGGCGCTACCTGATGCAACGCCAGCGGACGGACCTGGTGCGGGACGAGGTGGGCAGGGCCGGCCGGCGCCTGGCGGACGAACTGCTGGCGGAGCTGGGCGCCCACGCCGACGAGGTCCGGACGCTGCCGCTGGCCAGTGTGGATGCCGAGGCCGGGACGGTTCTGCTCAATGCGGCGCTGCTGGTGCGGCGGGACCGGGAGCAGGACCTGCAGACGGCGGCCGAGGCGGCCGTTGCGCGGCTCCGTCCCCTGGGCGTCAGGGCCAGCTTCTCCGGTCCGTGGGCCGCCTACCGCTTTCTCGAGGAGGGCCCGCAATGACGGACGTAACCATCCGGCCCGAGGATGAACTCTCCCTGTCGGAACTCGTGAACCGCGTCCTCGACCGGGGCGCCGTGATCTCCGGCGATGTCATCATCAGCGTCGGCGGTGTGGACCTCATCTACCTCGGGCTGCGCGTCGTGCTCTCGTCCGTGGAATCCATGCGTGACCGGCCCGGGCCCCGCTAGTGCCGCTCCTCGCCTGCTGCATCGTGCCCCGGCAGCGCCTGCCGGGGCCGGACCTGCGCGGCGCGGGCGGTAATCCCGTTACCGCCGTCCCTGCGGGTGAGCACCTGGCCTGCTGGGTCACCGAAGTGGCACGGCACCCGCAGGTCACCGCCGACGTGGTGCGCGCCCACCACGACGTCAGCGCGGCGGCCATGGACTCGAAGGTCACGCCCGTGCCGCTGCGCTTCGGCCAGGTCTTCGAGTCCGCTGCCGCGGCGGCTGACGCCATCGCAGCCGAGGAGACACGCTGGCTCGAGTTGCTGCGGCGCTTCGCCGGCCATGCCGAGTTCGGCGTGCGCGTCATCGCGGAATCGCCGCTGGCCCCGGCCGGGCCGGAGCAGGCCCGGGATGTGCGTACCCGGCGTGCAGCGTCAGGGACCGCGTACATGGCAGCCCTGGCGGAACGGCAGGCAGAAGAGAAGCGCAGGAAGGAAGCCGGTGACGCCCTGGTCCGCACCACCCTCCAGCGCGCGGGCAGTCTCATCGCCGACGCGCGCCACGAGCCCCTCACCAGCGGGCATGGCGTCGTGACCATGGCCCACCTGGTGGCGTGGAACGACGCAGATGCTTACCATGCCTGCATGCGGGATGTCCGCGCTGAATCCGATGGCCTCCGGTTCCTGTTCTCCGGGCCCTGGCCACCGTATTCTTTCGTGGCATGAAGATCGAAGGCGACGACCTCGAGCGTTTCGCCGCGGAACTGCGGGAGATCGCACCGGCGCTGCCGGAACGCCTCGACGCATCGGCGGAGGATATCGACGCCGGGCTGGCAAGGCTGGTCCTCACGCTCATCGAATTCCTGCGCCAGGTGCTGGAGCACCAGGCTGTCAGGCGCATGGAGGGCGGCTCCCTCTCCGATGAGGAGATCGAGAACGTCGGCCTGGCGCTCATGCGGCTGGAGGAACGGCTGCAGGAGATCCGCGGCGTCTTCGGCCTGGAAGGGGAGGACCTCAACATAGACCTCGGCCCGCTGGGCCGGCTGATCTGAGAAAGGACCCTGTGACTGAACGATACGAGCTGGGACCCCACCGATCGCAGGGCCTCGTCGATATCCTCGACAGGATCCTCGACAAGGGGCTCGTCGTCGCGGGTGACATCAAGATCAACCTGGCGAACGTCGAGCTGCTCACCATCCGCATCCGTCTCATGGTTTGCTCCATTGACAAGGCGGAAGAGATCGGCATGAACTGGTGGCGTTCGGATCCCGCATTCGCCAGTCCCGTCGTGGGCGCGACGGAACTGGCTGCGCTGAACCGCAAGCTCGACGAGCTCACGGAGAAGCTGCAGCAGATGGAGCACAGGCAGGTTACAGGCAACCCATCCTCGGAGAATTGACATGGCAGTCGAAAGGGCAGGCGCTGGCAGCAGCCTTATTGACGTTCTGGACCGCGTCCTGGACAAGGGCATCGTCATTGACGCCTACGTCCGGGTTTCCCTCGTGGGTATCGACCTGGTCAGCGTTGAGGCTCGTATTGTCGTTGCGTCCGTCGAGACGTACCTCAAGTTCGCCGAGGCAATCGGTATCACCGGCTTCGCGTCACGGCCCATGGTCGGACCGGCCGGTGGCCCCACCGAGATGGATCGGGTCATGGCAGAGAACGCCGAGCTGAAGCGCAGGCTGGACGAACTCAGTTGAGTTAACGGTGACGGAAGACCTTAGCCTCATCGACGGTCTTGTCGCGGAGCTGTTCGAGGCCCTCGTCCGTGCTGAGGATCTGGCTGAGGCCTGTTCCGTCATTCTGCAGGCGGTGGCCCGTGGCCGCGACGGCCGCGGCGTCGTGCTCGTCACCAGGACCGAGGCCGGTGTGCAGGGCGTGGCTCGCGGTGTGGCGGGAGACCCCGACGGGCTCATTCACGCGCTGACCGAGGCGGACGCACCACTCACGGTACTCATGCAGGCCGGCAGCGCGCCGCAGCGGTGCGCCCCCGGGGCGTTTCCGCCACTGCAGTTCGAGGCGTGCGTCGCGTTCACCTTCGCGGGACTGAACCCGCATCCGCCGCTGGGCGCCGCCATCGTGGAGGCGCCCGACGTCGACGACTTCAGCCGCATGCTGCACGCGCTGCTGGACCGTGTCGGACCCGCCCTCGCCCGCGTCGCCCAGCTCGAGGCCCTGTCCGGGCGCAGCGAGCGCTTCGCCCGCCAGAGGGAACTGCTGACTACCATCATCAACTCTCTGCCCGATCCGGTGCTCCTCACCAATGCGGGCAACGACATCATCCTGGCGAACCGGCGCGCCGAGGAGCTGTTCAACGCATCGAGCGCCGACAGCGAGGGCCGCCGCAGGGCCATCCAGATCAACAACCTTCTCTTCAGTTCGTTCCTGACCCAGTCCACCATTGAGCAGGGGCCACCGGTGGCCCGCGAACTGAACCTGGTGGATACCTTCGAGGGGTCGGACCTGCTGTTCGAGGTCCTGTCGGTTCCCCTCGCCGGCGGCGCCACGGAGCCCGCCATGATCTCGGTGCTGCGGGACATAACGGATCTGCGCCACGCACTGGGCGAGGTGGAAGTACAGTTCAACCGCTCACGGGTCGCGGAGCATGAGGCGCGACAGGAGCGCGACCGCCTGAACACCATCCTGGAGAATGTCAGCGATCCCATCCTGGTCACCGACGAGCACACGAACATCGTGCTCATGAACCCGGAGGCCGATCGCCTCTTCGTTGTTGATGCCAAGGAGCCGGGCGACCGCGCCACGCAGCAGCTCATCCAGGCAAATGACACGCGGTTCACGACGCTCATCAGCAACTTCCTGCTCCGTCCGGAACTGCGGCAGCTCGAACGCCTGACCATCATTGATCCGGAACAGGGCACCGAGTTCCCGGCTGAGGTGGCCAGCAGCAAGATCATGAATACCCGCGGCGAGGCGGCCGCCATCGTCAGCGTCATCCACGACCTCACGCAGGCCGAGGAGAACGAGCGGCTCGCCCGGGAGCTGCAGCAGCTCAATGACCAGCTGGAGGACCGCATCAGCAAGGCGACCCTCGAGCTGGAGGAACGGAACCGCCGTCTGGAATGGCAGAGCTTCGAGCTGCAGAAGGCGTCCCGGCTCAAGAGCGAGTTCCTGGCCAACATGAGCCATGAACTTCGTACCCCCATCAACGTGATCCTCGGCTACACATCGCTGATGCGGGAGCGGATCTATGGCGATCTGACTCCGCAGCAGGATGAGGCGCTGGGCAAGACCTACCAGACCAGCCAGCACCTGCTGGAACTCATCAACGACATCCTCGACCTGTCCAAGATCGAGGCAGGCAAGATGCCGCTGCACGTGGAGCAGGTCTTCGTGCAGGAAGTCGTCTCCGAGGTCTCCGAGGCCCTGCTGCCCCTCATCAGCAGCAAGGGGCTCAGGTACGAGTCCTCCGTCGTGCCCGGCATGCCGCCCATCCGCACGGACCGCACGAAGTTGAAGCAGGTCCTGCTGAACCTGCTGTCCAACGCCATCAAGTTCACGCAGCAGGGCACGGTCTCCCTGGTCGTGGATCACGTCGACGCCGGCGACGGCGTGCGCTTCATCGTCGAGGACACGGGTATCGGGATCCCTCCCGAGCACCTGGATGCCATATTCGACGATTTCCGCCAGATCGACCAGTCGCACACCCGGGAGTACGGCGGCACGGGCCTGGGCCTCTCCATCACCCGCAAGCTGCTCAGCCTGCTGGGAGGTGAGATCGACGTGGACAGCACCTACGGGGAGGGCACGCGCTTCGTCGTGGAACTGCCGGAGGTCCTGAAGGCACGCAAAGAGGCCCGGCCTGCTGCGCCCGCCCCCGAACAGTCGTCCGCACCGGAGCTGAGCTGATCCTGCCGTGACCGCGTTCCGGGGCCGTCCGGTCCCGTGGTCGTGGAGCCCAATCGCCCTTGCGCTGCGTGGTTGGGCGCGGTATCCTGCCGCGCGCGAAATCCGAAGTTTGCCGGTGCCGGCGCGCAGCTCCGGCCGGCATGGTGTGACGCTTGACCCCGCCTTCCTCCGGGAGGGCTGGCCCCAACACAGGTAAGAGATGGCAAAACCCCCGAACAAGGTGCTGCTGGCGGGTGCCGGTGCGATGGTCGTGCTGGTGCTCCTGGCCGTGGGCGCCTTCACCGTGGGCCCGTTGAGCGGTGGCGGCATAGACCAGCCCATCGCGTTCCCGCATGACATACATGCCGGCACCAACCAGATCCCCTGCATGTACTGCCACACCACGGCCGATCGGTCCGTGGACGCGGGTATCCCGCCGGTGCAGACCTGCGCCGGCTGCCACATCCCCGGCGGCGCGCCGCTCATCGCGGCCGATCGGCCCGAGGTGCAGAAGCTCATTGAGTACTGGCGTGAGCAGCGGCCCATCCCGTGGGAGCGCGTCTACAAGTCGCCGGACCACGTCCGGTTCCCGCACATGCGCCACGTTGCCGCCGAGATCGAATGCCAGGAGTGCCACGGCCCGGTGGAGACCATGGGCGTGATCACCGAGGTGTACGACGGCCGGAGCAACCAGGCGTGGCTGGGCGGCCTTATTCGACCGAAGACGATGGAGATGGGGTGGTGCATCAACTGTCACCAGGAACGTGGTGCCAGGATCGACTGCTTCGTCTGTCATTACTGAAGCTGGTGACTCAATGAGCAACGGTTTGGAGCGGCGGGACTTCCTCAAGGTGCTGGGCGTGTCCGGTGCAGGTGCCGGACTCACGGCCTGCGGCACCGGCGGTACGGAGAAGCTGATTCCGTACGTGGTGCCCCACGAGGAGATCGTTCCCGGCATCGCCACCTGGTATCGCACGACCTGTCGGGAGTGCCCGGCAGGCTGCGGCATGAATGTACGCACGCGCGAAGGTCGCGCGGTGAAGGCAGAGGGCAACCCGCTCTCGCCCATCTCCCACGGCGCGCTGTGCGCCCGGGGCCAGGCCTCGCTGCACGGCCTGTATGACCCCGACCGGATCCCGCGCCCGCTGGCCCGCACGGGCGAGGGCGAGTGGGACCGCCTGACCTGGGACGAGGCAGAGCGGCGCCTGGCCAGCGAACTGCAGGCGCACCGCGGCCGCACCGTCTTCCTGACCGGTAGCTACGGCGGCACCATGGACACGCTGGTGGACCGCTTCGTGGCGTCCATCGGTGCCGAGCGGGTCCGCTGGGAGCCGTTCGCGTGGGAGCCGCTCCGTGCCGCGAGTCGCATGATCTACGGCGTGGACGCCGTGCCCGTCCACGACTTCAGTAATGCCGAGGTCGTCATCACCTTCGGCGCCGACTTCATGGAGACCTGGCTCTCGCCCGTGGACTACGCCCACGGCTTCATCCAGGGCCGGGCCTACTCCCAGGGGCGCCGGGGCAAGATGATCTCCGTGGGCGCCCACCAGTCGCTCACGGACCTGAACGCCGACGAGTGGCTGCCGGCCCGGCCGGGTACCGAGCACCTGGTCGCCCTGGCTATTGCCCGCCTCATGGTGGACGCTGGCGCCAGCGCCGGCGGAGCCGCCGGCGTGCTCGAGGGCATTGATGTCGGCACCGTCGCCGAGCGGGCCGGCGTCTCGCCGGAGCGGCTGCGGCAGGTGGCTGCCGACTTCGCTCGCAGCGGCCGGTCGCTGGCCGTTGGACCGGGCGTCCAGATGCAGCACACGGCTGCCACGGCCGTGGCAGCGGCGGTGGCGGTGCTGAACCAGGTGGCTGGCAACGTGGGCAGCACGGTGCGGCTGGAGCAGCGTGAGGAGTTCGCCACGGGCGGCGGCAGCTTCGCGGAGATGCTGGAACTGGTGGGTCGCATGCGCCGCGGTGAGGTGGGTGCCCTGCTGGTTCACGGGCCGAACCCGCTGTACAGCATGCCGGAACAGGAGTCGGTGGCGGAGGCGCTGGACGCGGTGCAGTTCATCGCGTCATTCTCGCCCATGCTCGACGAGACGAGCCGGCGGGCCCACGTGCTGCTCCCCGACCACCACTTCCTGGAGAG
>DATHVP010000018.1:0-8117 GCA_035461245.1 Longimicrobiales bacterium
GGGGATGAGGAATACGCCGTTCTGATCCGTCACCGTGCCGCGCTGCGTACCGGTGACCGAGATCTGAACGCCGCTGATGGGCTGGCCCGACATCTGATCCGTGATCCGTCCACGGATCGTGCCGCTGGCCTGCGCACTCGCTTCGGCGTATACGCCGAACACGAGCAGTGCCGTCAACAGGAAAGATCCTGCGCGACGATACCAATTCATGCGGTGGCTCCTTGGTGCTCTGGAACGGCGCGATCGGCGCGATCGGTGCCGGAACCGCCGTTCCTGGGGGTTTGCTCCTGCTGCTGCCCTCGGCAGCGGTTACGCATGCCGCAGCATCCGTAACGTCCTTTTTCGACGGTGGCGTCACCCGCCGACCGCCGCCCTGCCCGCTCATTCCAGCGCCAAACGCGCACGCGGGACCGGGCCTCTTCGTGCTCCTCCTCTCCGGGATTGTTCGTTCTCAACTGACTGCGACGCAGAGTGCTTCAGGGGATGGTTCCCCGCCTTATCAGCTTCAGGAGTTACCGCTTCTGGATGTGCGGGACGAAAACCCGCTGACTGGGACTGACGCAATAGAACGCGCCAGCAGGGACGAGTGTGACAGGGGCGGGGACCAACGTTTCCCAGCCGGTGCCGACCGATGCTCACAGGGACAGATAACAGTCACGGAAACCGTGGCCGGAACCCACTCGCAGGTTATTAGTATTGTGCCAACCGCACGATCGGGTGCAACCTGTTGGTGGTCGCCGGCATCCCATGATGCGGCAGCCGTCCTCATCCTTATCCCTAATCAGCAGGTGCTCTCATGGCGCGCGCAAGCCGATTTTACGTGGCCGTACTCATGCTGCTCATCGTGTCGGCGCCTGCCGACGCCCGGCAGGCAAACCCCGACCGGCTGCGTGTTTTCGCGGATTGCGGCTGGTGCGACATGGACTTTCTCCGCACGGAGATCACCTGGGTGGACCACGTCCGGGACCGTGCGGACGCGCAGGTCCATGTGCTGGTGTCACGGGAGACCACGGGAGGCGGAGGCGGCCTGTTCACGCTGGAGTTCATCGGCCTTCGCCAGTTCGCGGGACGCACGGACACGCTGACCTGGCTGAGCGGAGCGAATGACTCGCCGGACACACGGCGTCGCGGCCTGACGCAGGTGATCGGCCTCGGCCTGGTCCCGTTCGCCGCGCGCACGGGCGTGGCGGACCGCCTGGGTGTCAGCTACGCGCCGGCAGCGGCGCAGACCGACCCCGGGGCCGCCGGTGCCGCCGGTACAGCGGAACAGCCCCACGACCCGTGGAACTTCTGGACGTTCCGGGTGGGCATGAACGGCAACAGCAGTGGTGAGAGCCAGCAGGGTTTCGACTACCTGTCAGGCAATATCACTGCGAACCGGACGACAGCGGACTGGAAGATCAACCTGTCCACGAACGGGAGCTATAACGAGTCACGCTTCGAGTACACGGTGGGGGACGAGCTCATCCGCACGAAGTCCATCCGCCGCAATTACGGCGGGAACGCACTGGTTGTGCGGAGTCTGACGCCGCACCTGTCGGCGGGGCTGCGGGCGGGAGTGAGCACATCAACCTTCGGCAACACTCGCCTGTCCGTGTCATTCTCCCCGGCGGTAGAATACAATCTGGTGCCGTACTCGGAATCCACCCGCCGCTCGTTCACCATTCAGTACTCGGCGGGCGTCCGGCATGCCGATTATCGCGAGATCACGCTCTTTGATCAGGAGGAGGAAACCCGCCCCGTCCACAGTCTCGATGTGACCTACACGACGCGGCAGCCGTGGGGCAACGTCAACATCGGCGTGAACGGGGCGCAGTATCTGCACGACACGGGCAAGTACAACACCGGCATTGGCGGCAGCACGGACCTGCGGCTGTTCCGGGGGTTCTCGTTCAACATCGGCGGCAACTACTCGCGCGTGCGCGACCAGTTGCACCTGCCCCGGCGCGACCTCACGGAGCAGGAAATTCTGCTCCGCCAGCGGGCGCTGGCTACCAGTTACAACTACTTCGTGTACGGCGGTATCAGCTACCGGTTCGGCTCCATCTTCAGCAACGTGGTGAATCCGCGGATGGGCAGTTCCAGCCAGGGGGGCATGGTCATCATGATGTGAGGCGGAGGCGAATGGACGGCAGCGCGGCAGGAGCGGCGGCGGGACTGGCCGGCGGAACTGGCCGGCGGAACTGCCGGGATTCAGGGTCCCGGCGAGTTCGGCGCCGGCGTCAGGCCGCGTCCCGGCCCTGCTCCTCGCGGCCCTGCTCGTCGCGGCTCAGGTCGAGGGCGGCGGCCCGGCCGCAGCCGTGACAGTAGAGCACGACCGTGTAGTCGTCCTCGGGGGAGGTGGGCACGACGCGTCCCTTTTCCATGTTCCTGGCGTCGAGGTAGCACACGACTTCAATGACGCCGGGTCCGCAGCGTGGGCAGGGCACGTCCGAGGGATCCTCGAGATAGGACAGTGCCAGGGACAGCCCTTCCTCCGTATCGAATTCCGGGGCGGTTCCCGGCTTCTTGAAATCGCTCATGTATGGCTCCTCCCCACGGGGGACGTTGTTGGACCTCCTCAGGGAGCAAGGACCATTCCTATTTCGCGACGGGGACCCCATCTTGATGTCCCATGGCCCTGACGCCTTCTGCCTCAACGGCTTCCGCCCCCTCTGCCGCGACCGACGAGCCCGCCGGCCGGTGGGTAATACTGTCCCTTCTGGGGGTCACCCAGTTCCTGGGGATGTCGCTCTGGTTCACGGCCAGCGCCACGGCCAGCCAGCTCGCGGCGCTCTGGGGGCTGGATGCTTCCACGGCCGCGGGACTGACCATGGCCGTGCAGGTGGGATTCGTGGCGGGCACCGGGGTGGCCGCCGTGCTGAACCTCGCGGACCTGGTCCCGGCCCGGGTCTACGTGGCCGTGGCGGCGCTGCTGGCGGCAGGAGCAAATTACAGCCTGGCGCTGGCCGGCGGACCCGACACGGCGCTCGCATCCCGATTCCTGACGGGCTTCTGCCTGGCCGGCGTCTATCCTCCCGCCATGAAGATGGCGGCCACCTGGTTCCGCGCTTCCCGGGGCCTGGCCATCGGCGTCATCGTCGGCGCGCTGACGGTAGGCAAGGCGGCGCCCTACCTGGTGGGCGCGTTCGCCGACCTGGACTACCGTTTCGTCCTGACGACCACATCCGCTGGCGCTGTGGTCGCCGCGGCCCTCGTCCTGTTCGGCTATCGCGACGGCCCGTTCGCGTTCGAGCGACGGCCGTTCTCGTGGTCCCTCGCAGGCGTCATCCTGAGACACCGCCCATCCCGTCTGGCCATCGGCGCCTATCTGGGCCACATGTGGGAGCTGTACGCATGCTGGGCGGCGCTCAGCCTGTTCTTCCTGCACTACTTCCTGGCCCGGGGCTTCACCGACGCGCAGGCCACGCTGTACGCCGGCCTTGTCACGTTCAGCGCTATTGCTGCCGGAGGACCGGGTTCAATCCTGGCTGGCACCTGGGCGGACCGCTGGGGCCGGGAGAACGTGGCGGGTGCCGCTCTGGCCGTGAGCGGGGCCTGCGCCCTGACCATCGGCTGGCTGGGCGCCGCGACCGTTGGCTCCGCGACACCGGTGTCCGCGGCTGCATCCGGTGCCCCCGCGGTCCTGGTCATCGGCCTGGCGCTGGTCTGGGGCTTCGCCGTGGTGGCCGACTCGGCGCAGTTCAGCGCCCTGGTGACGGAGGTGGCGCCGCCCCATGCCGTGGGGACGGCGCTGACCCTCCAGACCTCACTTGGGTTCCTGCTCACCGCATTCACCATCTGGCTGACCTTTGAACTGCAGGACCTCTTCGGCTGGGGGGTCGCCTTCTCGGTGCTGGCGCTGGGCCCGACCGTCGGGATCTGGCAGCTGCGGCTGCTACGGAACAGGTGAGCCCGGCTCAGCGGATGCTGAGCCCGGCCTTGATGGTGGCGGTGTTCTGCGGCCCGAAGCTGTACTCGCCGGTGATCCCCATGCCGAGGACCCGGAGCGTTACGCCGGCGCCGGCGTGCATGGCCGTCGGTACGTTTGCGTCGAAGCCCACGCGGGACCCGTCCTCGGGCAGGGCCGGGTTGTCGTCCGGGTTCTCCACCGTGTAACTGACGGTGACGTCGGCGCCGGAACTGCGCACGTGGGCGAACGCCGTGAGCGGCCCCAGCGACCGGCTGCCGATGGCGCCGAGGACCGTGGACGTGGCGTCCAGGTAGTCACCCACCTCGAAGTTCTGCCGACCGACATACACACTCACGTCCACCGGCGACGCCGGCAGCCACTGGGTCACGGAGTGCTTCAGCCCGAAGCCGAAGGCGCTGACGGCGCCGATCTCCTCGTCCGGCGTAATGGACGGGATCATGCGCAGCGTCACCTCCGTACCGAACGGCAGGCCCACGGAGCCCTGGAGGATGGCGAAGGGCACGGCGGGGATGTCGAGGCCTTCGGGAAACTCGATGTTGTAGTCGTTCGGGTTCTCGCCGGCAGCGATGATGGCCAGGCGGAAGGTGCCCTGCGGCACGAGGACGACGCCGTCGCCCGCGCCCACGGCCGTCGGCGTATCCAGGCTGCCACCCCCCTGCGGGCCGAACGGGTCATTGAACGTCATGCCCCGGTACTCGACGGACTCGGGCAGCACCGCCGTGAACGTCTTCTGCGCGTCCGTGGGAAACGCGGCCATGGCGCGCAGCCCGATGTCGAAGCCCAGCACGCGGTGCGTGCTGCCTGTCTCGGCGAAGCCCGACGTGAGCGCCTGCCCCAGGCCCAGGGCGATGGGCTCCACGTACAACTCCGCGTTGCGCAGCGCCAGCGTGGCGAAGCGGTCCGAGAGGTCGCCGTCCTGGGCGGACGCCGGTCCGGCCACGGCCGCGGTTGCAAGGGCTACGAGCGCGGCTGCCGCCGCGCGCCTGGCGATGTGCATGGAATCATCTCCGATGAGGTATTGCCGTGTTGTTACTGCCCGCGCACCAGGCGGGAGAAGTCCGGTTCATCCACGAACCGGCGGATGCGGTCGTTGGCCAGGTGAGCGGCGCGCGTCTCTTCCAGCGGCCGGTCCGTATCGATCCAGCCGCGACGGTACGCCGCCTCGTACGAATAGCCGGGCACGAGTCCCACCAGCCGACCCACGCGACGCTCCGCGGCGGCGATCTCGTTGATGGGATCGATGAGGTTCGTCGTGCAGTTGTTCAGCACGGTGTGGTAGAACTCGGGCGACGCGTGCAGCGCCCGCGCCCGCTCCATCAGGCGGAGGAACAGGTCCGCCGCCTGCTCCTTCGTCACGTTCACCGGAAACAGGTAGATGGGATCCTGCCACGCCACTGCGCGCAGGCCCAGCAGGTCTGCCTCGGTGCCGATGACGACCATCGTCTCGTAGCGTCGCATGAGGCCGCGCACCGCGCTGTACGACTCGCCGACCTCCTTGCGCGCCTCCACGGACACGGCGAGGAAGCGGCCGTCATTGAACTCGAAGGAGAGGAACGGATGCGCCAGGCCGCGGAGCCGGGGACTGAACGGCGAGAGCACGAACCAGACACGGGCGACGTCGTTCACGTCGAACGCGTCGTCGTGCCATGCCTCGTCGGTGACGCCATCGGCGTGGTGGCGGAAGTCGCGGACGTCGCGGATGGCGACGGTCGTCCCCTCGATGTGCACGTGCGGCATGCGCGCCTGCTCCACGGTCCAGTTCCGGTCGTGGGACGGCCGGCGCGGCGCCACGTCGGCGGCGATACCGCCCAGCACGATTGTGCAGGCGACGGCTGCGCCAGCGGCGGCGCGGCGGATGCGGCTGTGAGGGAGCATGTCGTAAAGTAGCGCCGGACCCCCGCTGGACACCACTCCGGCGTGGCCACTACCTTGACCGGCCGCCGCGCACCCCGCGCGGGGGCACCCCCGATCCGGCTGACGCGCGCATGACGCAGCAGCGTTCCCTCACCGACTACGGCTGGCTGACGGTGGCCGCGGCCATCATCACCGTCACGCTGAAGCTGCTGGCGTACGCGCTGACGGGGTCAGTGGCGCTGCTGTCGGACGCGCTGGAGTCACTGGTCAACGTGCTGGCCGGCGGCATGGCCGTGGCCATGCTCTGGCTCGCGGAACAGCCGCCGGACGACGAGCACCCATACGGCCACACGAAGGCAGAGTACTTTTCCAGCGGCCTGGAAGGGATGCTCATCCTCGTCGCCGCCGTGTCCATCGGCTGGACGGCATTCCGTCGGCTGCTGGCGCCGGTGCCGCTGGAGCAGCCCGCCGTCGGCCTGCTCATCGTCGGCATTGCCACCGTCCTCAACTTCATTGTTGCGCGGGTGCTGCTGCGTGCGGGCGCCCGGGCGGATTCCATCACGCTCGAGGCGAACGCCCGGCACCTCATGACGGACGTGTGGACATCCGTCGGTGTCATGGTCGGTGTGGGCGTGGCGGCGCTCACGGGCTGGGTCCGGCTGGACGCCGTCATCGCCATCGCCGTGGCGCTGCACATCGTGCTGGCGGGCGTGGACCTCATGCGCCGCTCCGCGCTGGGCATGCTCGACACGGCCATCAGCCCGGCTGAGCAGGCCCGCGTCCAGGCCGTGCTCCAGCGCTATGAAGCGACGGGCATCGGGTTCCACGCCCTGCGCACCCGCCAGTCAGGCGGGCGCCGGTTCGTCTCCATGCACGTGCTGGTGCCCGGCGACTGGAGCGTCAGCCGCGGCCACGAACTGCTGGAGGAGATAGAGGGCGCGGTCCGCGGCGCGCTGCCCACGGCCCACGTCTTCACGCACCTGGAACCGCTGGAGGACCCGGCCTCGTTCGAGGACCAGCACATCGAGCGCCGCCGCACCTGAACGGAATACTCCCCTGCGGCGACTTCGCCGCATATTCCGCCCGATCCGCCGCGGGCCGCGGCGCAGGGGGCGGCGCGTCAGCCCGTAACCGCCTCGCCGCCATCCACGTTGATGACGTTGCCGGTGATCCAGTACGCTCCCGGCGCGCACAGTGCGACCATCGCCTGGGCCACGTCCTCGGGCGTAGTCAGGCGCTTGTACGGGTTCACCTGGATGGCCAGATCCATGAGGCGTTCATGGCCGGGGATGCGGCGCAGGGCCGGTGTGTCGGTGACGCCGCCGCGCAGCGCATTCACCGCGATGTCCAGTGGCGCCAGTTCCACGGCGAGCTGGCGGCAGTGCGCCTCCAGCGCGGCCTTGGCGGCACCCACGGCGCCGTAGTTGGGAATGGCGCGCATGGAGCCGGTGCTGGTCATGGCGAAGACGCGGCCGCCCTTCTGCAGCAGGTCCCGCTTTACCAGCGCCTGTGTCCAGTCCACGAGGGAATGCGCCATGACGCGCAGCGTCATGTCCATCTGCGCGGCGGTCAGCGCCTTCTCGCCCACCATGCCGCCGAGGGTGCCGAACGCCAGCGAGTGCATGAGCACGGTGACCTTCGGCCCGTCGGCACAGATGCCGGCGATCTCCTCGGCGGTGGCATTGATCTTCTCCGCGTCGGCAGCATTGATGTTGAAGAAGTGCTGCTTCACGCCGAGCCCCTCGAGTTCCGCCTTCAGGGCATCCACCTGGGCCATGCCACTGCGGCGGTCCAGGTGCACGCCGATGATGGAGTAGCCGTCCGCCGCCAGCGCCCGCGCCGCGGCGGCGCCGAAGCCGCTGGATGCGCCCAGGATGAGTGCCCAGCCCTTAGCCATACAGATCCTCTTTCAGTCAGTGCCTGTCCACGCGGACGGTGATGCCGCCCAGGCCGCCCCGCATCTGGCCGGGGTAGCGGGCATCACCAAACCGCACAAGATAACCGTCGTCCGTCTCCTGCACAGCCACAAATGGATAGCGGGACCAGCGGAGGAAATTCCGCACCGCGGGCAGCCGCAGCGTAGCCAGCACGGTCTCGTCCCGTTCACCCGCAGGCAGGGGCGACCCATGCCACTCGACGTGGGGTCGTCGCAGCCACCGGAACTGGCCGAGGTGGTACGCATCGCCGGTGGCGACGACGACGTCGCCTGCGAACGGGTTCGCCGGCACCGGCGCGACCATGACGTCCTGCACGTCCACCCCCGCCGCCCGTGCCTCGGCGGCGGTCCTGCGACTGGCCACGCCGTCTGCCACCACCATGAGCACGATGTACGCGCCAGTGGCAGCCAGCG
>DATHVP010000019.1:0-7697 GCA_035461245.1 Longimicrobiales bacterium
CGTCGTGTGCTGCCATCCTCGCCTCCGCTCGGGCTCCGTTCGGTTTGTGTCACCTGCACGAAACCACGGATGGCGGGGCGTATCAATGCTGGGGTGGGACGTTTTTGGGTGAATGCGGTGCGACGTCGTCGTCGCCGGGTGCACTTCGTGCCTCTCGGTCACAGTGGGTGACGTGACCGCTGATGCAGGGCGGCGGCTGGGGGAGCGGGCCGCTGGGTGCTACGGATGCGGGGCCGGTCAGGCCTCACGCCTTATATACAACTGCCTGTGGAGAATGGCCAGACAGCCGGCGGCGCACGGACCCGCCGCCGGTTGAGCGCTTCAGTCAGTTGCCGTGCCAGCGGCTCCGGAGTTCAGTCCGGCAGGGCGCCGGTAGCGATGGAGCGGGTGCGGCTATTCAGGCCGAAGGACATGCCCATCTGCGGCATGGACGTGGTGCCGGTCATGGTCGCAGTGGCATCCCGGTGCACGGCCATGCGCCGGGCGGAGTCCCATAACACGGTTTCCTCGCCTTCGGAGTTCATCTCCTGGGCGATGTTCATGCCCTCGGCGGTGCCCTCTGCCTTCAGGACCATGTTGGTAGTGATCTCGAGGACGTTGAGGGTGCGTCCTGCCACTACCGTGTCCCGGGCGTACGTGCCGTGGATGTGGACCTCCATGTCGAAGGTCATGCCGTCGACAGTGGGCGAGACGCGGACGGTGTCGGTCCAGGTTTCGCCCAGGCCCAGTTCGCGGCCGGGCAGCGCCAGCAGGCCGGAGAGTGCCCGGGAGCCGCCCATGGCGTCTTCCGGGGACGCGCCCGGCCCTGCGGCACCGGTGCCTGCGGCAGCGGCGTACAGTTCCTCGGGATCGGGCCCTGTGGCGCCCATGCGGAAAGTGGTGGCCTCACCCGCGTCCATGTTGATGGGCATGTCGCCCATGGGCGTGGATATGCGGCCGGACATCTCGCGCAGCCGGGCGGTGACCATGAGGGCGTCGCCGTCGGCCTCGAAGCGAAGTTCACTGACGGAACTCATCACGCCGTTCGTCGTCATGTCGCCCATGGGCGTGCCCGTCATGGTGCTGGTCACGGAGTCCACCGTGGTGATGACGATGGCGGTGGGCATGGGCGCCACATAGCGCAGGTCGGCGCGGCCGGCCTGGGCGCTTGCGGCGGTGGCACTCAGAACCAGGGCGGCGGTCGCGGCGAGGGCCGCGGACGCCGGCGTGGGACGGTGTTGCGTGGGCATGGTGAGGCTCCGGTGAAGTCGCGGGTGAAGCTCGTATATACATCCGTGGCCCCGTGCGACGCCAGTGCCCGGCGGACACACTGCCCTTGCGCCGGCAGTCGCAACCGGCAGACAATGCAGGCCGGCAGTCCCGCCGCCGCGCGGAGCGGCGTCCATCCCCGGAAACGAAAGGTGACAGCGATGCTGGTCGTGACATCCCCCCATGTGCCGGGCCGCGAAGTCGTCGAGGTCTACGGCATGGTAAGCGGCGAGGCGATCCTCGGCGCGAACATCTTCAAGGACTTCTTTGCCGGCATCCGCGACATCGTGGGCGGCCGGTCGGCGGCGTACGAGCGGGAGCTGCGCAAGGCAAAGGAGATGGCCGTCCAGGAGATGGAGAACGAGGCGGCGGCCATGGGCGGCAACGCCATCATCAGCGTGGACCTGGACTATGAGAGCATCCAGGTCTCACAGTCGGGCAGCATGCTCATGGTGAGCGCCAGCGGCACGGCTGTCCGGGTGCGCTGATGGACGCCGACCGGCGTGCGACGCTGACGGTGCCGTGCCATGTGAGCGAGCGCTGGCTGCGCTTCGCGGAGCGCGAGCAGTATGCGGTACTGGATGAGGACCTGATCCAGCTGGACGTCATGACCCTCGACGACGACGGCGAGCCGTACAAGCTGTGCGAGCTCATGGTCAGCCGCGGCGACGTGCTGCGTGCCATCGCGGCGTACGGCGACCCGCCGCTGCGGCGTACGCCGGTGCGCAAGGACGGCACGCGGGTGGACAGCGCCCGCTCGGCGGCGGGCGTTGGCGGGCGGAGCGGCCGCGGCAGGCGCGGGCGCGGTGGCGAGCCGGGCGGGCAGGGCGAACTCGGCGAGCCAGGGGCGCCGCCTGAGCAGACGGAACTGTGAGCCTCGACGTCGTCAATGGCATGTCCGACGACGCGCTGCGCATGCAGCTGCTGCAGTGCTGCGGCAGTGTGCGCTGGGCGGATGCAGTGATCATGCGGCGGCCGTGGGCGACGGGGGGCGGCCTGCTGGAGGCGGCGGACGCTGCGTTCGACGGCCTGCCGGACGACGCGTGGCTGGAGGCGCTGCGCGCGGAGGCATCGCCGGAAGCGGTGGGCGGCGATGACGGCGCCCGTGCGGCGGCTGCCACGGCCATGGAGCTGTATGCGCGGCAGTTCGGCTGGCCATTTGTGTCACCGACCCCGCGAGAGCCGGCAGAGCCACTGCTCATGCGCGTCAGGATCCGCCTGGGCAATGAGCCGGCGGCGGCCCAGCGGGCCGCCCGGGACGAGCTGCGGCGAGCGGCCCGGACCCGGCTCCAGCGGCTGCTGGAGGACAGCGGCGCGCAGCGTGCATAGGGGCGTGGCGCTGGGCGCCACCGCGAGTGGCCGCACGCTGACCGTCCGAGGGAGAGGACGAATTGGCCAGACACATCCAGGTGGACTCGACGCGGACTCTGAAGGACGCCGAGGAATACGCGTTCCTGGCGGGGTCCATTGACGCACTGCGGCGGGAGGCGGAGCCGGTGGCCGAGGCGATGGCCGGCCGGACGCTCTGGATGATCAACTCGACGGCGCAGGGCGGCGGGGTGTCGGAGATGCTGCCGGGCATCATCTGCCACCTGCGCGACCTGGGCATAGACGCGCGCTGGGTCGTGCTCGAGTCCACGGACGCGGGCTTCTTCCGGCTGACCAAGAACCTGCACAACCTGCTGCATGGCGAGGGCGACCCCACGCTGGGCAACGGCGACCGCGAGTTGTACGAGGCGGTGAACCGTGAGAACGCGGAGGCGCTGCTCGAGCACGTGAAGGATGGCGACGTCGTCGTCGTCCACGATCCTCAGCCCATGGCGATGGCGGGCGTCCTCAGCGCGCACCGCAGGGACCTGCACACCGTCTGGCGCTGCCACATCGGGCTGGACGGGGAGACGCAGGAAACGCGGGCGGCGTGGTCGTTCCTGGAGCCATACCACAACGCGTACCAGCACGCCATCTTCTCGGCGCCGGAGTATGTGGCGCCCTACTTCGAGGGTCGCAGCAGCATCATCTACCCTTCGCTGGACCCGCTGGCGACGAAGAACCGGCCCATGCCCGTACAGGAGGTCGTGGCGGTACTGGAGCGGAGCGGGCTGCTGTGCGAGCCCGGCCCAATGGTGCTGCCGCGCTTCGAGCACGTCGCCACGCGGCTGCAACCCGATGGCACGTTCCGGCCGGCCGTGGAGCCTGACGATCTGGGACTGCTCACCCGGCCGGTGGTGACCCAGGTCTCGCGTTGGGACCGGCTGAAGGGGTTCCTGCCGCTGATGCACGGCTTCGCCGAGTTCAAGCGCGGGCTGCGCGATGACGCGCCCTCGGACGAGATGGAGGCCCGTCGCCTGGCGCTGACGCGGCTGGTGCTCGCCGGCCCGGATCCCGACAGCATCGCCGACGACCCCGAGGGCGTGGAGGTGCTGGAGGAGCTGAAGGCAGCATACGTCGCGTTGCCGGAGGACGTGCGGGTGGACGTGGCGCTGCTGGCCCTGCCCATGGCGAGCCTGGAGGAGAACGCGCTCATCGTGAACGCGTTGCAGCGCGTCTCCACCGTCGTGGTGCAGAACTCGCTCCGGGAGGGGTTCGGCCTTACAATCACCGAGGCCATGTGGAAGGGCGTGCCGGTGCTGTCCAACTCGCGGGCGTGCGGACCCCGGCAGCAGGTGCGGGACCGGCTGGACGGCCGGCTGGTGCCGGACCCGGAGGACACGGCGGAGCTGGCCCGGGCGCTGCGGGCGCTGTTGCGGCACCCGGAACGGACGGAGCGGATGGGCCGCGCCGCCCAGCGCCAGGTGCACGATCATTTCCTTGTCTACGCGCAGCTCGCTCACTGGGTGCGGCTGGTCGGACAGATGACGACTGAAACAAAGAGCGCTGCTTGAGCATCATTACCTACGACGATTTCTCGAAGGTGGAGATCCGGGTGGGCCGCGTGGAGCGGGCGGAGCCGTTCCCGGAGGCGCGCCGGCCGTCGTTGCGGCTGTGGATCGATTTCGGGGAGCCGCTGGGCGTCAGGAAGACGAGCGCACAGCTCGCGGTGAACTACTTGCCCGATGAGCTGGTGGGGCGGATGGTGGTGGCGGTGACGAACTTCCCGCCGAAGCAGATCGGCAAGTTCATGAGTGAGGTGCTGGTGCTGGGCGTGCCGGACGCTGCCGGAGAGGTCGTGCTGCTACGACCGGACAGCGATGTGCCCCTGGGCGGACGGATGTACTGACATGACTGAGACACAGGCCACGATCCTCGTCATAGACGATGACCCTGCGCTGCGCGAGTTGCTGCGCAAGACGCTGGAGCACGATGGTCATCGCGTCATCACGGCGGCAGATGGCGCGGAAGGGCTGGACGTGTACCGTAGCGTGGCGTGCGACATTGTCGTGACGGACCTGTTCATGCCCGGCAAGGACGGCATCGAGACCATCCAGGAGTTGCGCATGGAGTTCCCGGAGGCGCGCATCATCGCCATGAGCGGCGGCGCGTCCACAGGCGACATGGGTTCCCTGATGGATGCGCGGCTGCTCGGTGCGGACCTGGCGCTGCCGAAGCCGTTCACCATGGCGTCCATGAGCCGGGCCGTGGAATCGCTGCTGGACGGGGGGGCGTGACCGAGCGGGTACCCGACGTCTCGCCGGACCTGCCGGGGCCGGCATGGCGCATCACGCTGGCACTGCTGGAGCGGCTGCCGCAGGCGGCGCTGTCCCGCGGCTTCGGCGCACTCGCCGACACGCCGGTGCCGCGCCCCCTGCGCCGCGTGGTCATAGGCGGCTTCGCGAGGGCCATGGGCATTGACGTGGCCGAGGCGGAGCAGGGCGTCAGCGAGTACCGCAGCATCAACGAGTTCTTTGTGCGCCGGCTGCGGCCGGGTGTGCGGACGTGGCCTGACGACGACGGCGTGGCTGCGTCGCCGGTGGACGGTGTCATCGGCCAGCACGGCCGGATCCTGCGGGGCCGGCTCATCCAGGCGAAGGGTCGTGACTACAGTGCGGCGGACCTGCTGCAGGACGCCACCGGAGCGGCGCGCTACGACGCCGGCGCGTTTCTCACCATCTACCTGAGTCCGCGCCACTACCACCGCATCCACGCCCCGGTGGGTGGCACCGTGGCGGAGGCAGTCCACGTGCCCGGCGCGCTGCTGCCGGTGAACGCGCCGGCGGTGATGCACGTGCAGGACCTGTTTCCCCGCAACGAGCGCGTGGCGTGCACTATTGACTCGCCACTGGGCCGCGTGTGCGTGGTGGCAGTGGGCGCCTACAACGTGGGCCGCATCTCCACGGCGTTCGACCCGGCGTGGGTGGGGCCCGGCGTGTCTGTCGCCAACCGGAAGGGCGTCACACAGGCGCAGCGGCGCAGCTACGACCCGCCTCTGACACTGGCGCAGGGCGACGAACTCATGGCGTTCCACCTGGGCTCCACCATCGTCATGCTGTTCGAGCCGGGCACCACCGTCACGGCGGCGGCGCCGGGCACGGAAGTCCGCCTCGGCTCGCCGGTGGCGCGGCGGGGCTGAGCCGCGCCGTCATACCCGTCACCCCCTCACACCCGGTCACTCCGGCCGGTAGGCCACCACGCTGATCTCCACCAGGAACCCCCTCAGGTCCACGCCCACCGTGGTGCGCGTCGGGCGCGGCTCGGTGAAATAGGTGCGGTAGACGTCGTCAAAGGCCTGCCAGTCGTCCATGGACGCAATGTAGGCCGTCACGCTCACGACATCGTCCAGCGACGCCCCAGCGGCCTCCAGCAGGCGCCTGCAGTTCTGCATGACCGTGTGCGTCTGCGCCTGCACGTCGCCTTCAGTGAGCGCGCCGGTGGCGGGATCCTTCGGCACCTGGCCGGACAGGTAGATGAAGGGGCCGGCCCGGAGGGCCGGCGAGTAGGCACCCGCCGGCGGCTTGAACCCGCTTCCGAGAGTGACGGGTGACCAGGAGCGTTCGCTCATGAGACGGCCTCCATGATGAGGCGCCGGGTTTCGCCGGCGTCGTGGATGACAAGTGACGTGACGGCGCCGCGCACGACGACGGCTGCCCTGAGCCCGTCGCCGGGGCGGAACCGGGCGAGGCTCCACTCGCTTCCGCCTGCGCGCTCCCGCACGCTGCGCAGGACGCCGTCCGCGGGGATGCCGGGCGTGAACGGCACCGTGTCGGGCGTGTGGAAGAGGCCGCCGCCGATGGCCTTCACGTGGGCCTCCCGGAGCGTCCAGGCCTCCAGGAACAGCTGGGTGCGCTGTGTGTCCTCGGCCGCGTCCAGCAGGGCCACGGTGTCCGGGTGCAGCACGCGGCGGGCGATGCGGTCCAGGCGGGCGGGCACACGGTCGTGCTCCACGTCCACACCTGTCTCGTCCCTGGCGAGGGCGACGACAGCGGTGTCGAGGGAGTGGCTCAGGCTGAAGTGCAGGCTGTCGTCCGTGCCGAGGTACGGCTTGCCCAGCTCTCCGCGCAGCAGTGCGAGGTCCGGTGCAGCCACGCCCGTATAGCGGGAGAGCAGGTGCCGGAGCACGCCGCGCCCCAGTATAAAACGGCGTCGCGCCTCCTCCGTGGCGCACGCGTCGAGGCGTGCCTTCTCTGCTGGTGAGAGGCACTGTTCGAGTCCCTCGCGGAGGGTCTCCGGAGCGTCCAGCGGGACGATCCAGGCGTGGGCGGTGGCAGCGTCGGGGAGCCCGGTCATGCATGACCGTAAGGTTTCCACTCGTGCCCACGCAAATTTTTTATTGCGCACAGAGGGAGAGAGGTCCATTTTTGTGCCCACAAAGGTGGCTGCATTGCCTGTGGTCAGGCACAACCTCTTACGGAGACCGTGTATGGCAACCAAGAAGAAGTCGGGTAAGAAGGCAGCGGTGCGGAAGCCGACTGCGAAGAAGGCCGCCCCGAAGAAGGCAGCCCGCAAGGCCGCGCCGAAGAAGGCTGCCGCCCGGAAGGGTGCAGCGAAGAAGGCTGCGCCGAAGAAGGCAGCAGCGAAGCGGGGCGCTGCAAAGAAGGCGGCTCCGAAGAAGGCTGCGAAGAAGGCTGCGTCGAAGAAGGCGGCTCCGAAGAAGGCGGCAAAGAAGGCAGCTCCGAAGAAGGCTGCGAAGAAGGCCGCGCCCAGGAAGGCCGCAAAGAAGGCAGCTCCGAAGAAGGCCGCAAAGAAGGCGGCTCCGAAGAAGGCCGCAAAGAAGCGCGCGCCGAACCCGGCGTTCATGAAGGCCATGCAGCCCGATGCGGATCTCGCAGCGGTGGTGGGCAGCCAGGCGATGCCGCGCACCGAGGTGACGAAGAAGATCTGGGCGTACATCAAGAAGAACAACCTGCAGGACGCCAAGGAGCGTCGCATGATCAACGCCGACGACAAGCTCAAGAAGGTTTTCGGCGGCAAGGGCAAGGTCTCCATGTTCGAGATGACCAAGCACGTGAACAACCATCTGAAGTAGGCGGTTCACTGTTTACTGCGCCGGAAGGTCGGGGGCGCCCCCCGGGGCG
>DATHVP010000020.1:0-41922 GCA_035461245.1 Longimicrobiales bacterium
TTCCTGCACGACATCCTCCGCATCCTCCCGGTGTTCCAGGATACGCCAGGCGATGCTGAACGCCCGCCGCATGTGGCGGGCGACCAGTTCGCCGTACGCGTCGGCGTCGCCCGCCAGGACGCGCTCCACGAGGAGCGCGTCCCGCCTGGCCTCGATGCGGCGTGCATCGTCGTCTGGCTGCCGCTGTGGCTCTGGCATTGACGCCGGTTCAGGTCCATTTCAGGGTCGCCTTCAGGCGGCCCCCCCTACCGCGCCCCACCACGACGCAGCATCCGCTGCGCCGGTCGCGCGCCTGCGCCGGCGCCCGTCGGGCGCATATGCTCGCGCATGCCCTGGCGCTGCTGCCGCATCTCCTGCGCCCGCTCCTGCCGGAGCTGCCTGACCTGCTCCTGCTGCTGCGGCGTCAGTACCGCCCGCACGTCCTGCTGTGCCTGGCGCGTGTTCGCCAGCAACTGCTCGCGGATGGGCCGAAGGGCCTCGAGCTGCGCCTGCAGCTCCGGGTTCGCCTGTCGGACCGCCGCGCCGGGCCCGCGGCCCGCCATGCCACGCTGCTGCATCTGCTGCTGCATCTCCTGGCGCCGGGCCGCACGCTCCTCCGGTGTGGCGTTGCGCATCTGTTCGCGCATCGCCTCCATCTGCGACCGCATCGTCTCCATCTCAGCGCGGCGCGCTTCCATCTGCGCCCGCATCTGTGCCCGCTGCTCCGGCGTCATCTGCCGGGCCCGCTGCCGCATCTGCGGCCCCATGCCCCGGCCCATGGCGCCGCGCATGCCGGGCAGGGCTTCCCGCAGCTGCTCCATGAGCGGCTGGTTCTGCTGCTGTACGCGCTCCTGAATCTGCTGCAGCTGTCGAACCTGGTCCAGCGACAGGCCCAGCGCTTCCCGGTGCTCAAGCACGCGGGCAGCCGGATTGCCGGCGCCCGCACGGGCACCGAGGCCGGCGCCGGCCTGGCCGCGCTCGGCGCGCGGCGTCTGCGCCTCCAGGGCAACGGGTGCGACTGCAATGGAGAGGGCTAGTGCTGAAAAGACGAAACGTCGCATGTGTGCCTCCTGAGATCGGTACTGCCACGTCCGCCACCTCATCGCGACGGCTCTGCAATGATATACACGCACCGGCGCCGGAGTGTTGGGCGGCGCGGGTCGGGTCGCCGCGGCGCCAGCCGCCAAACCCCCTCATGCGGGCCGCCAGACGTCCCATTGTGCGGGTTTTCCCCCCGTCGGATGTGGAGGAATTCCCAGCGCTTTGCAGGAACCTGCCGACACCGGGGGCCTGCGCCGGGACCTACAATTGGACCGTGTCACTCCACAGCCGGGCTCCGGGACGTGCTCATGCGGCAAACAGGACGACAGGTCAGGCGTGTGTGGATCCCGTCCGCCGTGCGGGCGGGTGGGAGCGGGACCGCGTCGTGAACCCCCTCGTGAAGAAGGTTGATGTAGCTCGGGTCGTGGCTGCGGCCCGTGGCACCACCCTGCAGCGGCAGGTGCCATCCCTCTCCCGGCGGGAGGCGGTGGCGGAACTGAGCCGCGTGCCGGGCCTGGGTGCCGCCCGCGCCGGCCGACTCTATGACGAGCTGGGAATCTGCACCCTCACCGAGCTGCATCACGCCCTGGAAGAGGGCCGGATGGCGGACGTGCGCGGCATCGGTACCGGTATCGAGGCACGCCTGAAGGATGCCCTCGACCGGCTACTGGACGATAGCGCGCACCTGTCCATTGCGGAGGCCGAGTTCCACGTCAACCGGCTGCTTGCTCACATGCGCCAGGCGCCGGGCGTACGGAGCGTCGAGCCGGCAGGCACCTTCCGCCGCCGGTGTGACGTCATTGACAACCTCGTTCTGCTCGCCGTCAGCGCCCGGCCGGCCGCAGTGATGCGCCACTTCTGCGCATACGCCGATGCGGTGACTGCCACCCAGCTGGATGCGTCCCGTGGGGCCCTGACCCTGCAGTGCGGGTTGCGCGTAGAACTGCGGGTGGTGCCCGGCCGTTGCCACGGCGCCAGCCTGCACCATGTCACCGGGTCCGAAGCGTACGAGGCAGAGATCCGTGCGCTGGGCCTGAAGCTGGGCGTACGCATCAGCGACTATGGCGTGTTTCTGCTGGAGACGGGCAAGGCCGGCGCCCGCCGCGTCGGGGGCCAGAAGGAAGAGGACGTGTTCACCGCCCTGGGCCTGCCGTGGATCCCGCCGGAACTGCGGGAGAACCGGGGCGAGATCGAAGCAGCCCGGGCCGGCCACCTGCCACGCCTCGTGGCGGCGGAGGAGATTCGCGGAGACCTGCGGCTGCGCACGCGGTGGGGCACCGGCACCGCGACGACGGAGGAGATGATCCGCGGGTGTCGGGCCGCTCGCTACGCATACTGCGCCATCGCTGACGCTCTGGGCTCTGCGGCTCCGCGCGGCCTCGGATCCCGCTCACTGCGGGAACAGGCCGAGGAGATCGCCGCGCTCCGTCGCAAGTATGCCGCGCTTCATATCCTGCACGGCGCGGAAGTCGCCATCCTGCCCGACGGATCCCTCGAACTCGATGATGACGACGGGGCAGTCCTCGACCTGGTTATCGCGGCCGTGCACACCCGGGCCCGGACGTCGCGCGTCCGGGCCACCGAACGCCTGCTCCACGCCATTGAAGATCCCCGGCTCGACATCCTCGCCTGGCCCACCGGACGCCTCATCAGGGAACGCGACGCCGTGGACGCCGACTTCGATGTGGTGTTCCAGGCCGCTGCCCGGCGCGGCGTCGCCGTGGAACTCGCCGCCGACCCGGAACGGCTCGATCCGCCCGCACCCTTGCTGCGTCAGGCCGCCAACGCCGGCGTCCTCATCGCGGTCAGCACCGCTGCCGCGACGCCGGCCCAACTCGATGTCATGCGGTTCGGCGTGGACCAGGCACGTCGCGGCTGGCTCGAAGCAGGGAACGTCCTGAACACCCGGAGCTGGCCGGAGCTGCTGCACTGGTTGCGCCGCCGGGAGCATCGCTGACCCGCGGCGTGCCCTGAGCGCCGCGCCCGCCGAGCGCACTCACCCCCCCTGTCCCGTCCCGTAACGTAAAACTTGTCTTACGGCCCCTGAGCGGACCGACTACGTAATCCCGCCAGGGCGGCTACGTCATCCTCCCGAAGGATACGACTGCGCCCGGGCTGCACCTTTCTCCGTACATGATCGCCGAATGGCGCCGCCTGTCATCAGTGGCATTCATCACGGAGGAAAGATGGACACCGTACGCTGCAGCCTTGCCGCGAAGTGTTCGGGAACGTGCGCCGACGGCCGCCGGCCTGCCGGTACAGCGGCTCGACGGGCCGTTGCGAGGTTGATGCCGGCCGCGGATCCGGGAGAGATCCGACTGGTGCGTCGGCCCCGTGCGGCGCCCCGGGTGGTGTCCGCAACGGGCGGGTCGGACGAGCCGCCGCGGGTCAGCATTACCCACAGCGGTGGCTGCGCGGCCGCAGCGGCCGTCCCGTCGGGATGGCTGGTGGGCATAGACATGGAGCGAGCTGGATCGGTGGACGACAGTGAAACCCGCTTCTTCCTGAGCCGTCGCGAGCGGCTGGAACTGGACCGTTTTGACGCCACGACACTGTGGTGCCTGAAGGAAGCGGCGTGGAAGGCGCTGGAGTGCGACGGCACGGTGGCGTTCAAGGAGCTGGAGTTGCGCTTCGGCGCCGACGGAGGGCTTCACGTGGTGCGCATGAAGGACCGGGCGTGGCGGGCCCGCGCCCGGGTCCTTCGCATTCGGGGGAAGTGGATCGTGGCAGTTGTTCGCGTCCGCGAGTACGTGCTGAACCCGTTGCGGGGGGCTGCATCATGATCGGGCTCACGGGCATCGGCTACTCACTGCCTCGCACGTCCAGCTCGGTGCAGCAGCTTGCGGGTGATGGCCTGTTGCAGAGCGACCCGGCCCTGCTGGAGAGCTTTGGTTTCGACCGTGTGTTCACGGCGCGTTCGGAGACGCCGTACGGCCTGGCCTGCCGGGCTGCCCTGGATGTACTCCGGCAGACCGGAACGGAGCCGCAGGACATCCAGCTCCTGGTCTACACCGGGCCGCATGGCCCTACTGCGTTCGTCACGGCCCCGGATGCCGAGCTCAGCGCGGCGAGCCTGCGGAGCATACGTCGCTTCGAGCTGCCCGCTGCGCGACTGCAGCACCACCTTGGCCTGAACCGGGCGGCTGTCGTGGGCATAGACCAGGGCGCGTGCACGAACCTGTTCGCAGCCATCCGCGTGGCCCGGTCACTGTGCCTGACCGAGGGCATTGACCGGGCGCTGTGCGTGAGTTCCGAGTTCGTGCCTGCTGATGCCGGGCGGGAGGCCATCTTCAACTGCACGTCGGACGCCGCCGTGGCCGTGCTCGTGGAACGTGGCGCTGCGCAGAACGTGATCCGTGGCAGCGTTCATGTCACGCAGGGGCGCTACTGGAACGCCGCCGCGCGGCGCAATGAGATGATCGCCTCGTACTTTCCCGTCGCCCGCCGCGTCGTGGAGCAGGCAGCGACCCGGGCCGGCTGGCGCCTCGACGAGATTGACTGGGTCCTGCCCCACAACATCAGCCGGCGCAGCTGGGAGGTGCTCATGGGCCTGCTCGAGCTGCCTGAGGAGCGCCTGTGGCATCATAACATAGGGCGCGTCGGGCACACGCTGGCCGGCGACAACTTCATTAACCTGGCGGACGCACTGGCCGCGGGTGCGGTCACGCCCGGGCAGAAGCTGCTGCTCTTCTCGTGGGGCTACGGCGCCCACTGGACGGCACTGGCCGTGGAGGCATGAGTGAAACCGGATAGCGACGCCATGCAGATCTTCATCACCGGCGCCAGCGGACTCGTGGGCGGCGACGTGCTGACACGGCTGCTCCGCGCCAACGGTCGGGCCGGTGCCCGGGCGCTGGTGCGTTCGTCCGCCGCGTGGGACCGTCTGGCCGCGGCCCTGGGGCCGGCCGCGCCGCGCGTGGAGCCGGTGTTCGGTGACATCACGGAGCCGGGATTGGGACTGGATGCGGTATCGGCCCAGCGCGCAGCGGAAGGCACGACGCACGTCATCCACTGTGGCGCGGACACCCGCTTCTCGCAGACGCTGGCCAACGGCAGGCGCGTCAACCGGGACGGAACGGCGCACGTCATGGAGTTCGCCGCCTCATGTCCGGACCTGCGGCGGGTGGTGCATGTGAGTACGGCCTTCGTTGCCGGCCGGCTCACCGGCCTCGTTCCGGAGACGGAACTGCCGGAAGTCCGGAGCTGGGTCAACGCCTACGAACAGTCGAAGCACGAGGCCGAGTGTGTGGTCCGGGGCACGGCACTGCCCTGGGTCATCGTCCGCCCCGCGACACTGGTGTGCGACGGCGTTGACGGGCGGGTAACGCAGGTCAACGCGGTGCACCGGGCGCTCCTGCTGTGCCGTGGTGGCCTCGCGGCCATGGTGCCCGGCACCGAAGACACGCCCGTAGACATCGTGACCACGGATCACGTAGCGGGAGCGACGGCCACACTGGCGGGGCTGGACGGCATTGACGGCAGCACGTTCCACCTCTGCGCCGGCGCGGATGCCATGCCGCTGGGTGAACTGCTGGACCGCGCGTTTGCATGGTGGGGCAGGGACATGCGGTGGCGACGGCGCTGCGTACAGCGGCCCGTCGTGACCACGCTGCAGACCTATCGCTCGTTCGAGAACGCCGTGGCAGAAACCGGCGATGCCCGTCTCCGCGGCATCACCCGGTCCCTCAGTCATTTCGTGCCGCAGCTGGCCTTGCCGAAGCGTTTTGACACGAGCGCTGCCCGGACGGTACTCGGGCACGGGCCGCCACCTGTGCGCGCCTGGCTGACGGCAATGCTGCGGGACCTGGATCGCGTTCGGCCGCTGCGCCGCGATGCCCGGCACGGGAGGGCGGCATGACGGACGCGGCGCGGTTCAGGACAGAGACACTGGAGTGGATCCAGGAGAAGTTGCTGCCGCCAGGGACGTACGCCGACGAATCGACGGAACTCTTTGCCAGCGGGCTCATCGACTCAATCCGGATCCTCAAGCTGCTGGCGTGGACGGAATCAAGGATCGGCCGGCGCATCGCCGATGACGAGATCCGGATGGACAACTTCGTGTCCGTCCGGCGCATGGCCGAGGTTTTCGTACCGGAGGTGCATCATGTGGGGCCGTGACCAGATCGTGGAGGAACTGCGTCGCAGGGGCGAACTGTGGGAGTGCGCGCCGGGACTGATTGCCCTGCGAGGCGACGTACTGGCGCTCCGGAACGCACTGGCAGCGGCACTGCGCACCGTGGCCATGCGCAGCGCAGCCGATGAATGGTGCCTGCCCCCGGCACTGCCGCTGGACACGCTGCGCCGGGCGGACTACTTCGCGTCGTTCCCGCAGTGGCTCACCACGGCGACACACCTCTCCGACGACGAGGACGCGCTGCGCGCCGTGGCGGAAGCGGACGGTCGGAAACTCGGCAGCGCCGTCGAGTCGGCATCGCTGCCGGCCCATGTGGCGCTCCAGCCCGCGGCCTGTTACCACGTCTATACGGCGTGGGCCGGTCGTATAGCGGACCAGGCGGAGTGCGTCACGTGCGAGGGGACATGCTGGCGGCACGAGGGTCGCGCGGCCTGTCCATTGGAGCGGGGCTGGGCGTTCACCATGCGCGAGGTCGTGTGCGCTGGTGGCAGGTCGGCGGTGGACGGGATGCTGGCAACGCAGCGTGCGGCCGCGCTCATGCTGGCGGCGCGGCTGGGGCTGGATGCCGAGATCGAGGTGGCCGAAGACCCGTTCTTCGCGCCCACTGCCCGGGGACGGGCGCTGATGCAGCGGTTGCGCGCCCTGAAACATGAGCTGCGGCTGCCCGCGGGCAATGGCCGTACGGTTGCCGCGGCCTCGTTCAATCATCACGAGGGTCACTTCAGCACCGCGTTCGACATCACCCTGCCCGGCGGCGAGCCGGCAGTCACGGGCTGTGCGGCCTACGGCATCGAGCGCTGGCTGCTGGCCGTGCTGGCGGTGCACGGCGTGGACGCCGGCCGCTGGCCCGACCCTGCAACGGCCATGGATGGGCGAGCAAAGGCCCGACGGCCGGCGCCGGTGCACCCTGCGCTTCGGGAGGCATCATGAACGCGCCCGCACCGGCGGCCTCTCTCTACGTGAAGCATGCCATGGCGGCGGATCGCGGGGCGTGGTCGGTGGAAAGGGACGTCCCCTGGAAGGCCATCGATTCGCGGCGGGCCCTGACGCAGCCGGAACTGCTGGCACAGGTCCGGGATGCCGCCCTCATCGAGTCGTTTCACCCCGTGAACCTGGCGCGGCTGATGCGCGCTACATGGGACGACATCGACGCCGGCGTCTGCCTCTCGCTGGAGGCGTACGAAGGGTTCAAGCACTTCCATGCGCTGCGCCTGTACCTCGACGCCGTGGGTTACCGACCGGCCATCACCGACTCCGAACTGGTGCAGATCCGGGAGGCCGGCGCCGTCCGCGAGATCGCTGCAAGCGAGGTGATCGAACGGCTCGTTGAGTTCATGCTGTCCGAACACCTGGCCGCCTACTTCTTCCGGCGCCTCTCCCAGCAGGCCGCCGAGCCGGTGCTGCGGAAGCTGCTGAAACTCATCGCTGCCGATGAGGTCCGCCATGCGCAGAGTGCTTCCGACCTGCTGGCGAAGCGGATTGCCGCGGACCCGGCAGTCGCCTCTCGCGTGCTGGACGCAGCGGCGGACTTCCGTCACTACGGCGACGAGGTGGTCGGCTCGGTGCCCGTGGCAATGCACGGGGATGAGACGGCCATCCGGACATTTGCCGGCCGGATCGAGCGCCTGTGCGGCACGCGACTGGTGGATCACCTGAAAACTCGGCTGTAACGCCCGGGGGCAACAATGCAGATCACGGAACAGGAACTGGCACTGCTGAACTTCTACCGCGCGTCCGAGCTGCATGGCGGGCTGGTGCTGGGCCACCTCGCCCAGTGGGCACGGGACCCGTACCTGCTGGAACGCCTGACCCGCCATAGCGCGGAAGAGGTGATGCACGCCCAACTGTGGACGGACACCATCGTCGCGGTGGGTGGCCGGCCGCGGCCTGTGCGTCGAACCTACCAGACCCGTTATGCCCGGGAGCTGGGAGCCGTCGGCAGTGTGTTCCAGGTGCTGGCGCTGACCCAGGTCTTCGAGCGGCGGGTCTATCGCCATTTCCTGGAGCACGAGCGCCGCCCCGGCACGCACCCGCTGGTGCGGGCAACGCTGCGCCGGATGGTGGACGAGGAAAAGGATCACCTGAACTGGGTGAAGGATTGGCTGCACGACCATGCCCTGCGTCGGGGCCTGGAACTCCGCGCCGTTCTGGCGCCCTACATTGCCCTGGACGAACGCGTCTATCGCGCCCTCACAGTCGAGTACGGATATGGCCTGGGACCGGGTGCAGGGAGGGTCGCATGAGCGCTACTGCAGCCGCTGTCTGGGCCTGCATGCTGAACCTGCTGTTCATTGCGGCCCTGCCTCGCGTGTTCTTCCGCCGCGGCAGGCTGAACGCACGGTGGTGGCTCAACGCCGCGCCGTTCGCTGTCGCCGGCATCGGCCTGCTACTGGAGTTGGGGTCAGCGATGGGCGACGCAGATGCCGGGACGGTTCACGCCGCTCTGGCCCTGAGCGCGGTGGCAATCGCGTCCTGTTCCATCGCCCTCATCGCGTATGCCGTCGGGTCCCACCGCGTGCCGGTCTCGCTGTGGCATCAGCAGGACGATGCGCCGGCCGCGATCGTGTGCCACGGTGCATACGCGCGCGTGAGGCACCCATTCTACGTCGCGTTCCTGCTGGCGCTCCTGGCGTGCGGGCTGGCGGCGCCCGGCCCGTTCACCGCAGTCGCCTTCATGTCAGCCGTGATTCTGCTGCAGTGGACGGCGCGACAGGAGGAGGCGCGGCTGCTCGCTTCCGCCGCGGGCTCCGAGTACGCCGCCTACATGGCGCGGACGGGGCGCTTCCTGCCCTGGCCGGACGCGCGAGGCAGTACGGCCCGGCCGGCGGCGGCGGCGCGTCATGCATCGTCGAGGCCGCCGGCGCGGACATGATCAGCGAGCTCGGCCCGGTTGCTGACACCGAGCTTGCGGAAAATATTGCTGAGGTGTGTGCTCACCGTGCGCACGGATATGTCCAGCGCGCGGGCGATGGCCTTGTTGGAGTGCCGAAGGGCCACCAGCCGCGCGATCTCGGCTTCCCGCCCGGTAAGCCCGTCCGGGCCCTCGGCGCTCGCCCGGGTGGGTGGACGGGCCTCCAGTTCACGGAACTGGCCACGGGTCTTTGCCAGTTCCGGCTCCATGCCGAGGTGGACAAAGACCTCGTGCACGTGGCGCAACTCCCGTAGCGCGCCGTCGCGGTCACCGATGTCGGCCAGTCGGCCAGCGAGCTGGCGACGCAGGCGGGCCGCCTCGGGCACGATGGGTATGGAATCCAGCGTCGTGGCGGCTTCGGAAAGCATGCTGCACGCCGACTGCACATCGCCGCGCAACCACTGGGCGATGGCCCGGCTCGTATCGGCCCACGCGAGGCCGAGAATATGGCCGAGTCGCTCCGAGTCACGCCGGAGCCGGGCCTCGCACCGCAGCGCTCCCTCCACGTCCAGCAGGTGACAGTAGGCTTCCGTCACCATGGGCAACAGTCGGTGGATGGTCCAGAAGACGTAGCCGGAACGATCGGCGATCTCCAGCCCCGCCTCACCGACAGCTATGGCCTCCCTGAACTCGCCACGGTGCAGGTGGTACGCTGCCATACCGATGTGAGCCGGTACAACGGCGTGAACGTCCACCGGTCGGTCCGTGGCCGTGCCCGGTGCGGCCAGCGCCCAGGCCTCCCGTATCAGGGCGCCGCCCCGCTCCGTGTCGCCCCGGCCGAGATGGATGATGGCGGTCCACACCAGGATCCGGGTCAGCACCGGTGCCTGGTTCAGGCTGCGGGCCAGGGTAATGGCATTCTCGCCGACGCCGAGGGCGCGGTCCCAGTCGCCCGTGCTCCAGAAATATTCAATGGAGAGTTCGGCGGTGGCGAGTGAGAAGAGCGGCGAGCGCAACTCAGCCGCCATCGACTCCGCCGCGTCAATGTGCTCACGCATGACTGACACACGCCCGGTCAGCCCCTCGAGCAGCGCCAGCGCCCAGTGACACGAGAAGACGACGTCGTCTTCACCGGCGGCGCGGGCATGGCGCACCGCCTCCGCCCCGTGCCTGCGCGCGCGGTCCGGTGGTCCTGTCCATGTATAGAAGATGAGCAGCGCGCGATGGGCCCGGGCCAGCAGCGCATCGTCGCCGGACGTGTCCGCCAGCTCCAGGACGGCTTCCGCCTCGGCGATGGCCTCCGCGCCGCGTCCCAGCTCATGCAGCGCGTTGGCTGCTCCAAGCCGCAGGCGGGCTTCCAGGGCCGTGTCCCCGGCCGATTTCGCGGCCGCCGTTCCTTCCCTGAACACGTGCAGCGCCTCCTCGTGCCGACCACCCCAGTAGGAGGCGAGGGCGAGGCCGCGGCGCATCTGGGCTGCCGCGATGACATCATTGGCAGCCAGAGCGTCATCGAGCAGGGCTCGCCACAGGGAGATGGCTTCATCGTATTCACCCAGTCGCTGCCGCGCCCGGGCCAGCAGCTGCATCGCCCGGCGTCGTTCGGGGTCCGGCGCGGCGGCTTCTGCATCGAGCAGCGACAGCGCCAGCGACAGGTAGTTCGCCGCTTCGCGATTGGCGAAGCGGCGCAGGGCGGCCGCGCCGGCCAGGACCAGGTAGCGGGTGGCATCACCGCTGCTCCCCAGCACGTCAGACCGCGCGTAGTGATACGCCAGTTCATCCGCGTGCTCGTCCGCCCGTCCACCATGGCGGGCCTGGAGTGCGGCGGCGATGGCGCCGTGCAGTGCCCGGGAACGCGCGAGGCCCAGTTCACTGTAGAGGACTTCCCGGATCATGGGGTGCGCGAAGTCGTAGACGACCCGGCCGTCGCTCTCCGCCTCCGTAATGGTGCCGGCCGCCCGCAACTCGTCCAGCGACGCGAGCAGGTCGGGAACGGCTGTGGCCGTGAGTTCCCGCAGCAGCCCGTGCTCCGCGCGCATGCCGAGTGCGGCCATGTGACTGGCGACGGCGCGGGCCGTACCGCTCAGGCGGTCGAGTCGTGCCGTGACCGCATCCCGCACTGTCGGCGGCAGTTCCAGTTCGCGCAGGTTCCAGCCCGTCCACCGGCCCACGTCCCGGCGCAGCAGCCCGCGGTCCACCAGTGTACGCAGCGTCTCCTGCAGAAAGAATACGTTGCCCCGCGTCCAGTCGTAGAGTCGCGCCGGAAAATCACCCAGCTCCTCCCAGGTCACATCGAAGGCGCTCCGCAGCAACTCGCCAGTCTCACGGGCCGTCAGGGCGTGCACCCGGTGCACCCGGGCGATGCCCAGTGGCGACAGCGACTGCTCCAGTTCACGCAGCGCCGACGCTGCCTCCCGCTCCGACTCGTTCCATGTGCACACGATGGCTACCGGCGCCCCGGCCGTCTGCCGCGCCACGAAGTGCAGCAGCTCCAGGGACGCCGGATCCGCCGCGTGCAGGTCGTCCAGCGCAAGGAGCAGCGGCGCCTGCTCCGCCAGACCCGTCAGCAGCTGGGCAATGGTCCAGAAGACACGCGTCCTGAACTCCGCCGGATCTTCCGCCGCACGCCGACCCTCCACACCGCCCAGCTGCGGGAACACGCTGCCGAGTTCCGCCTCCGAGCCCCGCGTGAGCGTGGCCAGCGCCTGGGGCGTCCGGGTCCGGAGCAGCGGCAGCAGGGCGTCCGCGAAGAGCGCGTAGGGAACCCCCGACTCCATGGGATAGGCACGCCCGGTCGCCACGGTAAAGCCCCGCTCCCTGGCCTCCTCCGCTGCTACGCTCGCCAGCCGCGTCTTGCCCGTCCCGGACTCACCCGCCAGCACGAACAGCCCGCCGCCGGCACCGCGCCCCGCCCTCGCACCGACGCCTGTTCTGCCCCCGCCAGCGGCACGGTCCAGCAGCCCGCGCAGCTGCTCGCGGGCAGCCTGTCGGCCCGTCAGCGGAAAATCCGGAAAATCACTCACGTCGCCCTGGGATCATGCTCGATGCGCTTGCCGCGGCACCGCCGTGGGGAGGGGCGCCGGCCATGGATCGTCACGGATTCAGTTTGCAGCAGAAAGGGCCGCCCCCGCCAGAGCGGGAACGGCCCTCCTGTCTGGCCCGTGAAGGGCTCAGGGACTAGGCGAGGCGCGTAACGTTCGTCGCCTTGGGGCCCTTCGGCTCCTCGATCAGGTCGAACTCCACCTGCTCGCCTTCAGCCAGCGTCTTGAAGCCGCTGCCCTGAATGGCCGTGTGGTGGACGAAGCAATCCTTCGAACCGTTCTCCGGCGTGATGAAGCCGAAGCCCTTGGAATCGTTGAACCACTTCACGGTGCCCTTGGTACGCATACCGAAACTCCTGGTACTGTGGAGGACGTCGAGTTTCGGTAGTACCGAACCGCCGATCCATCCTGTTGTCCTTGACGGGACCCTTTCCCGCCCTGTGTGGCCGGACGAACAAAAGACGGAACTGATCCTGCCAGTCCCGCCTGGCCGTCCGAACACAGGAACAAACTAATGCAAGGCTCATGAGAACACAAGGAAAACATCTGGCGTGGTGCCGACCCCGGCGAGTCAGCCCCTTTGCGGGGGGCGGAACGGGCGCCCCGGGCGGGCGATCGGCCGCGCCCCTTGGGTCCGGAAGTCGCGGCGTCTATCATGGTGTGGTTGTCCTCGCGGCCTGAGGCGGGATGGTGTCCATGAGGGGAAGGATGACAGGGGTACTGCGCGCCGTGCCGGTGGCGGCGCTACCCGCGGTCGTGCTCACGCTGGCGGGGGCGTCCGTGGCTCAGGCTCAGGCTGGCCGGGCGTCTGCCGGGGCGCGACTGGCTGCCGAGGCGGATTGCCCGGCGGAGTTCGCCGCGGTACTGGACACGGTGCTGGCGGTGATGTCCGCGCAGCAGTTGCCATCCGTCGCCCTGGCGGCGGCCATCCACGGTGAGGTGGTGTGTGAGACGGCGGCGGGCTGGGCCGACCGGGACGGTGAGGTGCCGGCCACGGAGCACACCCTGTACTCGCTGGCGTCCATCTCCAAGCCGTTCACCGGCACGGCCGTGATGCAGCTCGTGGAGCGGGGCCTGGTGGAGCTGGACGCGCCGGCGAACAGCTACCTGGGGCTGGCGGGTCTGCGGGCGTTCGAGGGCGACGCGGATGCCGCCACGGTCCGGCGGCTGCTGACGCACACGGCGGGGCTGCCGCTGCACTACCAGTTCTTCTACGCCGGCGGTCCACCGGTGCCGACGATGGCAGAGACGATTGCCCGCTATGGCGTCCTGGTCTACCCGCCCGGGGAGAGGTACGCCTACGCGAACCTCGGCTACGGCGTGCTGGACCACATCGTCAGCCGTGTATCGGAGGGCACATACGCCGACTGGATGCGGCGGCAGGTCTTCGAGCCGCTGGGCATGGAGGATACGGCCGTGAGCGACGGCTCGGACCTGGCCGGCCTGGCAGCCGTTCGGTATGCCAATGACGGCAGCGCCCTGCCGCCCTACACGTTCGACCATGTGGGCGCGTCGGGCGTCTGGTCGAGCGCCTACGACCTGGTGCGGTTCGGCATGTTCCAGCTGGGCCAGCGTTCGCCGGCCTATTCACATGTGCTCGCCGACAGCTTGCGCGAGCGGATGCAGCTGAGCGCCGTCGTCACCGCACCCGGCCAGGCCCGGGGTCTCGGCTGGGCCATCACCGAGGACGACAACGGCTACCGCCGCGTTTCCCATACGGGTTCCATGCCCGGCGTGGCGACAGTGCTGAACCTCTACCCCGAGGCAGGCCTGGCGGTGGTGGTGCTCACGAATCGCAGCCATCCGCCCTCCGTCGCCCGCGTCGCCCATACCATTGCATCGGTGCTGCTGCCGGACTTCGCCGCCACGGCTGCAGCGCGGCAGGCGGTCACCGCGCCGCCGGCCCGGGCGGCGGCAGCACAGGCACCGGCCGCCGACGTGCCCGCCGACCTGCACGGTGCCTGGCGCGGGGCCGTCCTCCTCCATGAAGACCGCGTGCCCCTCGTGCTGGTGGTGGACGCCGCGGGCGGCGTGCGCGCCCGGCTGGACGCAGGCGCCGAGATGCCGCTTGAGAACGTGCGCTTCGCAGACGGCTGGCTCACCGGGCGGTTGCAGCAGACACTGGCCCCGGGCGAAGCAACGCCGGCCGAGGAACGGGACCGCCACGAGGTGGTCCTGAACCTTGTATTGCGCGACGGTGAGCGGCTGGCCGGCTGGGCATCTGCCATCACCGTGGGCGATCCACTCTATGGGGCAGTGTCGTACCGCATGGAACTGCGCCGGGTGCTGCCGTGACGTGTCGCATCCCTCTGACCCCCACATGACGGAGACCACATGAACTTCCGCCGTTGCGCCGGCCGGGTCCGGCGTGTTCGTCCATTCCTGAGCACATCTGTCTTCGCGCTGCTGCTGCTCGCGCCAGCGGATGGGGCTCTGGCGCAGCAGGGTCGCTACTATCCCGGGCCGGGCACGGCGTGGGAACGGCGGACGCCGGAACAGGCTGGCCTTGGCCGCGATGCCGTCGCGGAGGCGGTGGCGCTGGCGCAGGCCAGCGAGTCGACGTCACCCCGGGACCTGCTGGAGAATCATCGGCGCAGTTTCGGCCGGGAGCCGTTCGGCGAGGCCGTGGGTCCGTTCAAGGATCGGGGCGACGCCACGGGCCTCATCATCCGCAATGGCTACATCGTCGCCGAATGGGGTGACCCGGACCGGGTGGACGTGACATTCAGTGTCACGAAGAGTTTCCTCAGCACCGTGGTCGGGCTGGCGTTCGATGCCGGCCTCATCCCCGACCTGCACCAGCCGGTGGCGGCGAGCATGGCGCCGGTCGTGGCGCTGGCGGGTGCGCCCGGCGGCAGCGCGCTCGTGCCCGTGCCCGCCAGCAGCGAGGGCCCGGCCACGGCTACGTACAACCGGATGCTGGGGGAGACGACGTCGTCCGACCTGCCGAACGTGGCGTTCGCCGCGTTCGAGGTGCTGCCCCTGTTCGAATCGGAGCACAACCGCCGCGTCACGTGGGACCACCTGCTGCGGCAGACCAGTGACTGGCAGGGTACGCTCTGGGGCAAGCCTGACTGGGCGGACCGGCCGCGGGGCGACCTGGGCGAGTGGCGGGCGCGGGAGCGGGACGAGCCGGGCACCGTGTACGCCTACAATGACGTGCGCGTCAACCTGCTGGCGCTGGCCGCACTCAACGTCTGGCGCGAGCCCCTGCCGGAGGTGCTGCGGCGCGAGGTGATGGACGTCATTGGTGCGTCGAATACCTGGCGCTGGTACGGTTACGACAACTCATGGATCGTGCTGGACGGCCGGCTCGTGCAGTCGGTGAGCGGCGGCGCCCACTGGGGCGGCGGCATGTTCATCAGCGCCCGGGACATGGCGCGCTTCGGCCTGCTCACCGCCCGCAGCGGCCGCTGGCAGGACCGGCAGGTCCTGTCCGAGGAGTGGATCCGCAACGCCACGACGCCGGGCGTCAACGAGAGCTACGGCTACATGAACTACTTCCTGAACACCGGTCGCCGGCAGTTGCCGGCGGCGCCGGAGCAGGCGTTCTACCACCTGGGCGCGGGCAACAACGTGATCTATGTGGACCCGGTGAACGACATCGTCATCGTCGCCCGGTGGATCAACAGCCTGCGTTCGCTGGATGGCATGATCGAGCGGATCATGGCGGGGCTCGAGTAGCGCACGAGGCCGGGTGTAACGTCAGAGGTCGAAGAGCAGGATCCGCTCAACGCCCATCTCGTCCCGGCTCCAGCACAGGACCCAGTCCGCGCCGGCGTCCACCACCCGCATGGGTTGCCGGGACCGGACCGTCAGGCGGGCCATGCCGTCGGCTCCAAAGACCGTCCAGGCGGTGCCGCCGCTGGTTTGCTGACTGTAATGCTGAACCCAGACGCGGCCATCCGTATCGGCTACCAGACCACCGTAAGCCGGCCACGTTTCCGCATGGGGAAAGTCGCCAATCCGGGGCGCGAGCAACTGCCGGAATCGCTCGTTCTGTGCGTCCAGCCACTCGGCGTTGGCCCGGTCCACTTCAGCCCGGGTCACCCGGCGCGCTGGCTGCTCGTACCGGTACGTCCTGCGTGTCCGGCCGCCGGCGAAGAACACGTCGAAGCTGAAATCATCGTTCGTGCCGATGACCAGGCGATCGCCGCGGGCGGTGGCGAACACGTCGCGGCCGAACGCCACCGTCCTGCGCGTCGCAAAATCAGGGACCGCCAGCACAAACGTCTCCTCGCCGGCGTATCGACCCAGCGTGTCCACCGGCACGCCCGCCGGGCTGGTCACCGCGAAATGCACCGTGTCCCGGCTTGAACCGCTGCGGAAGACGCGGTCGAAGTCCGTGCTCACCAGCATGCCACCCTGGCGCGTGAAGCCCCACGAACGGGGCAGCACCGTGTTGCCGAACGGCTCGACGGTGGCCATTCGGGACACCGCACCGTCCGGATCGAACACCGTGATGCGACCCAGGCCGATGTCATAGGCCGCAACGCTGTCCCCGACCAGCAGCCCGATGCGCTGGAGCATGCGGAACTCGCCCGGGCCCTCCCCCGGCCGGCCCACCGTCCGGACGTGCCGGCCCGATGAGTCATACTGCCGGATCTGCTGCGTTCCCATGTTGGCCACGACGATGTGGCCGCCGGTCGTGCGCACCGCCTGCAACGCTCCGAAGAGCAGGTACTCGGGACTGCCATCCGTTACGCCGATGGTGAGCCGCGGAGTGTCGAGCGTCCGCTCGGGGACGGCTTGCGCGCTGACGGACCCGGCCAGCGCATGGGGCGTCAGCATGGCAATTGCAACGACGCTGGCCATCCTCCGGTACTGCTGGACCATGACGGCTCCTGTGACGGGTGCGTGCTACTATGACGCTAGTAGGCGCGGCGCAGCGACGCAACAGGCACATGGGCAGGGGCGGAGGCAGGCTGATGGACACGGGCGGTGGCGCGGCGGCGGCTGGTGGCAGGACCTGCTACATTGGGGGCTGGAAAATCTCAAACTGACCGGGACGACAAGTGACAGAGCAGGCAGCAGATCCGACATCCTTTGAAGACCTCGGCCTCCACCAGGCGCTGCTGGACGCGCTGGCACACCTGGGCTACGAGGAGCCGACGCCCATCCAGCGGGAGGCGATCCCGCCGCTGCTGGAGGGGCGTGACCTGCTGGGCCAGGCGGCGACAGGCACGGGCAAGACGGCGGCGTTCGCGCTCCCCCTGCTCCAGCGACTTGCGGAGGAGGGGCGTGGGCGAACCCCCATGGGCCTGGTCCTGGTGCCCACCCGGGAACTGGCGATGCAGGTAGCGGAGGCGGCCCACAAGTACGGGCGCGGCCTCGGCGCCCGCGTGCTGCCCATTTACGGCGGCCAGCCCATCGGCCGCCAGCTGCGCGAGCTGCAGCGGGGCGTGGACATCGTCGTCGCGACGCCCGGCCGGGCACTGGATCACCTGCGCCGGGGCACGCTGCCGCTGGGCAGTGTCCGCTGCATCGTCCTGGACGAGGCGGACGAGATGCTGGACATGGGCTTTGCCGAGGACATTGACGCCATCCTGGCGGAGGCCCCTGCGGAACGGCAGACCGTGCTGTTCTCTGCGACCATGCCGCCGCGCATTGCGAGCATTGCCCGCCGCCACCTGAAGGACGCGGTGCGTATCAGCATCGCCGCGCCCAGGGTGGACGACAGTGGCGCGGCGCAGGTGCGGCAGACGGCGTATGTCGTGCGGCGCGCCCACAAGACGGCGGCGCTGGGCCGGATCCTGGACGTGGAGGCGCCCGAGGCGGCCATCGTGTTCTGCCGCACGCGCACCGAGGTGGACGAACTGACGGAAACGCTCAGCGGCCGCGGCTATCGCGCCGAGGCGCTGCACGGCGGCATGTCACAGGAGCAGCGGGACCGGGTCATGGGCCGGCTGCGCAATGGCACCGCGGAGCTGCTCATCGCCACGGACGTCGCGGCACGTGGCCTCGACGTGGAGCACCTGACGCACGTGGTGAACTTCGACGTGCCGTCGGCGCCGGAGGCGTACGTGCACCGCATCGGCCGTGTCGGCCGGGCCGGACGCAGCGGCGTGGCCATCACGCTGGCGGAGCCCCGGGAGCACCGGCTGCTGAAGCAGATCGAGCGCGTGGCCGGGCGCCGGCTGGAGATGGCGAAGGTACCCACCGTCGCGGACCTGCGGACGCGCCGGCTGGAGCTGACGCGGGCGGGGTTGCGGGAGTTGCTGCTGGAAGACGACTTCGAGCAGTTCCGCGTTGTCGTCGAGTCGCTGGCGGAGGAGTTCGACCTGATGGATGTCGCCCAGGCGGCGGTCAAGCTGGCGGTCATTGCCGGCGGCGAGGCGACGGACGAGGAGGACGACATCCCGGACGCAACACTGCGCCCGCCCTCCGGCGATGACCGGGGGCGTCGGGGTGAGGGCCGTGGGGGCGACGACCGTGGCGCCGGACGGGGCCGGCCCCAGCGGCGCGGCGGCGGTACCAGCGCCCGGATCTTCATCGGCGCCGGTCGCCAGGCGGGCATCCGCCCGCAGGACCTGGTGGGGGCCATCGCCAACGAGGCGGGCATCTCCGGCAGGGACATCGGCGCCATCGAGATCAGTGAGCGCCACGCCATCGTGGAGGTGCCCGAGGACGTGGCCCGGGAGGTCGTCGCTGCCATGCGGGGGACGACGCTGAAGGGTCGCAAGGTCACGGTCCGCATGGACACGCGGTCATGAGTGTGGCGGCGGCCGTGCCTTTCCGTGGGCTGGCGCTGCTGCTGTGTGTCGCGTTGCTGCTGCCGTCGTGTGATACGATGGGGGACGACGCCACGACCGGGACGGCCACGATGTCGTCGGTGGAGCGGGTCGATCGCAGCGCGGTGGAGGCGGTGCTCGACGACGCTTTCCACAGCATTGCGGAGTTCGCGGACTCGGTGGACCGGCTGTACCGGCCGGTGCCACTCCTGACGCCCGCGCAGGAGGCGGTATTCCTGAGGTTTGGCAACGCTCAGCAGTTGCAGCGGGCCCGGGCACTGGGTGTGCGCCCGGCGGACGCCGCCGCCCTGGAAGCCGCGCTGGAGGGCAGCCGCCTGGTGCGACTGGAGGACAGTACGTCCTACTGGATGTTGCGGGACCTGACCCATTCGGAGCCATACGTAACGCCTGACGCTCGGGCGCTGCTGGAGGAGATCGGACGCCGCTTCCATGCGCGGCTCGACGCCCTGGGCTCGCCCCGTTTCCGCCTGGAAGTCACGTCCGTGCTGCGAACGCCGGAATCGCAGGCGGAACTGCGTCGGACGAACCCCAACGCCGCGCTCGGCGAGAGCACCCACGAATACGGCACCACCCTCGACGTGGCGTACGCCAGTTTCCGGGCGCCGGCTGACATCCACGTGCCGCTGGACACCCGGGCGGCACCATGGCTGGAGCCGTACGTGAGACGCATGGCAGCCTATGCTCTGGAGACAGTGGCCGCGCGTAACGCGCTGGAGCTGCGGGCCGTGCTGGGCCTCGTCATGGCGGAACTGCAGGGCGAGGGCGCGGTAATGGTCACCCTCGAGCGGCAGCAGCCCGTGTATCACTTCACCGTCGCCCGGCGGATGGCGACATCATCCGGCGACTGACATGCCGGCGCGCTCCAGAGCGCCGAAGCCGATGGGCAGGGGCCAGGCCGCGCCCTGGATGGTGCTGGCCCTGGCACTGGCGCTGACCTTTGCCACCACCGCCTTCGTGGCGGCCGGCACCCGGGGCCGTGACGAGGCACGGTTCGACAATGCCGTTCAGAATGCCACGGACCGCCTCATCGCACGACTGGAAGTCTACATCTCCACGCTCCGCGGCGGCGCGTCCCTCTTTGCGGCGGACGGCGGCATGGATGCGGAACGGTTCCAGCGCTACGCGGACAGGCTGGAACTGGAGCGGTGGTACCCCGGCATCCAGGGGTTTGGCTGGACCGAACGCATCGAGACCGGCCTCGACGGCGAGGTGGATGAGGTCCATGCCATCCGCTTCCTGGAGCCCATGGACGAGCGCAACCAGGCGGCCATCGGCTACGACATGTACAGCGAGCCGGTACGCCGTGCCGCAATGCGCCGGGCCCGCGACCTGGCCGAGCCGGCCATGTCAGGCCGCGTCATCCTGGTCCAGGAGATCTTCGGGGAGCAGTCTCCCGGCTTTCTCATCTACGTGCCCGTCTACGTCGGTGGCGAGATCCCTGCGGACGTCGCATCGCGCCGGGATAGGTTGCTGGGCTTCGTCTACGCGCCCTTCCGCGCGCCGGACCTGTTTGATCGCATCTATGGCACGGAGGCGGAGCCGCGTGTGGATTTCGCCGTGTATGATGGCATGCAGGCGGACACGGCGTCGCTGCTTTTTGTCACGAGCCCGGATGCGGGGCAGAACTCGCGGCGCTCCGAAACGGTGCGGCTGGAGATCGCAGGTCATCCCTGGACCGTCGTATTCACCTCCCGCCCGGAGTTCGACGCAACGTCCGCCCGCGGGCTGGTGCCCCTCGTCTTCATCGCCGGGCTGCTGGGCACGCTGTGGCTGTTCCGGCTGGCCCGCGGCCAGGCCAGGGCGCGGGCTGTCGCGGAGCATGCGAACCAGGCAAAGAGCCTGTTCCTCGCCACCATGAGCCACGAGCTGCGGACGCCCCTGAATGCCATTGGTGGCTACGTGGACCTCATCCTGCTCGGCGTGGCCGGGCCCGTGAGCGATAAGCAGGACGAGTACCTGACGCGGGTGATGCGCGCACAGAAGCACCTGCTCGGCCTCATCAACGATGTCCTGAATTTTGCGAAACTCGACGCCGGCCGTGTCCACTTCAACGCCCGGCCCGTATCCGCGGGCGATGCCGTGGGCGAGGCCGCGTCCATGGTGGCGGTGCAGGCTGAGCAGCTCGGACTCAACTTCACTGTCGCCGGGGGGCCGGACGTCCAGGCCGTATGCGACCCGGAGAAGCTCCGCCAGATCCTGCTGAACCTCTACTCCAATGCACTGAAGTTCACGCCGCGGGGCGGTGCCGTGGCGACGCGCTGGCAGGCCGTTGATTCCGTCGTGGAGATCCTCGTGTCGGATACGGGAACCGGCATCGAGCCGGACCGTGTGGACGAGATCTTCGAGCCGTTCCTGCAGGTGGACGCGGACCTCACGCGCCAGGGCGAAGGCACCGGCCTGGGCCTGTCCATCTCCCGAGCCCTGGCCCGCGGCATGGGCGGCGACATCCGTGTCACCAGCACACCGGGCGCCGGCAGCACGTTCATCGTGTCGTTGCCGCGGCACCTGCCGGACGTCGTCGCCGAGTCGGGCGCCGCTGCCTGAAACGCCCGCCCGGGTGGCAGGCGCTCCCCGCCGTCAGTCTGTCGGGCTGGCCTGCGATGCCAGCACTTCCCGTACGGCATGAGCGAGTTCAACGGGCGTGAACGGCTTCGGCAGGAACTGCCGCGGCAGGCCATCAGGCACCGGCAGGGACTCCGCCGTGAATCCCGAAATGTACAGCACTGGCTGCTTCGAACCGCTGAGCCTGATGGCGCTGATGAACTCGGGGCCTGCCACGTCCGGCATGCTGATGTCGGTGACGATGAGGTCAATGAGGTGACCATACGTCTGGTAGAGCTCGAGGCCCTGCCGGCCGTCCACCGCCGTCATCACGTTGTAGCCGTAGCGCTGCAGGATTGCCGTCATCACCGCTCGCACGCCCGGGTCGTCCTCGGCCACCAGGATCGTTTCCGTGCCGCGCAGGCAGACTGACGGCGCGCTGTCGGTACTCGTGTCCTCGGCGAGCTCCGGCGTGCCGGGGAAATAGAGCCGGAACCTGCTGCCCCTTCCCGCCTCGGTATTGAGTTCGATGTCGCCACCGGCTTCCCGCACCGCGCTGTAGACCGTGCTCAGGCCGAGGCCTGTGCCGCCCTGCTCCGCGCGGGTGGTGAAAAACGGCTCGAAGACCCGGGCAGCGACCTCTGCAGGGATGCCGATGCCGGTGTCGGTGAACCCGATGCAGACGTAGTCTCCAGGGGCCAGTCCCGGCCGGTCACCGGCCGACAGTGTGACGTTCGTCGTGCTGACGACGAAGTCGCCGCCCTCCGGCATCGCGTCCCGCGCGTTCGCCGCCATGTTGAGGGCGATCTGCTCCACGGCGGAGGCGGTGCTGCGAATGGACAGCAGGTCCGGCTCCAGCTCCAGTGACAGCCGGATGGGCGCGCCGAGCATGCGGGCGAGGAGCGGCTGCAGGCCGAGGAGAACGGCGTTGGGGTCCAGCACGACGGGGTCGATGCCGCTGCCCCTGCCAAAGGTCAGCAGCTGCCGCGCCAGGGCAGCCGCGCGCAGTGACGCCTCGCGGATATGTTCCGCGCCCAGGACCGTCGTCGGGTCCGGTGCCTGCTGGATCAGCAGCTCGGCGTGGCCGCCGATGACGGTCAGCACGTTGTTGAAGTCGTGGGCCACCGCACTGGCCAGGCGACCCAGTGCCTCCATCTTCTGTGACTGCAGTGCCTGGTGTTCCATGGCCCTGCGGTCAGTAATGTCCCGCGTTACGGCGATGATGCGCCACGGCGCAAGCTGATCATCGTCCCACAGGACGCGTGCCGTGCTTTCGAACCAGCGGACCCTGCCGTCGCTGCGCCGGGCCCGAAACACCGCTGGCTGCCGGCCTTCCCGGCGCATGATGGCAGCATGCGCGTCCCGCAGCGTCGACACATCCGCGGGCTCCACAAGCTCATATACGGAGCGTCCGACGAGCTCCACAGGGTGATAGCCCAGCAGCGTGGACGCGGAGGGGGAGGCGTAGAGGAAGGCCCCTTCAGGGTCGTGTAACGAGATGAGGTCCGTGACGTTCTCCGCGAGAACGGCGTACCGGTCCTCCACCTCACGCAGGGCGCGCTCTGCCTCGTGCGCACGGGTCACGTCCCGGGCAACGCCGTGGACCCCCTGCACGATGCCCGCCGCCCGTGCCGGGACCAGCGTTACCGCCAGGACCGGGTCCCGGCCCTGCTCTCCGCGGATCGTGACTTCGAAGTTCTGCGCGGAGCCGGCGAGGGCGCGACTCAGGTGCAGCCCAGCCCGCTCCGCATCCTCCGGCACCAGCAGCGACAGGAACGGACGGCCGGCAAGATGCCTGGCATCCAGCCCCGTCAACAGCTCCAGCACCGGATTGTGATCAATGACGCAGCCGTCCCCGTCGCAGGCGAAAAGTGCGTCGGGGTTGATGCCGAACAGCGCGCTGTACTGCCGCTCCAGGGTCCGCAGCGCGGTCGTCGTGCCTGCACTGTCGCGGAAGCTGTCGGATAGGTCCGGCAACGTACCTCTCGTTGTGGTGGCGCCAGCGAAGCGGTTCGTGCCGCAGCAGGTCAGAGTACCGCCTCCCCGTCCAGAGTGCAATGACAGCAGGTCCGTGACCGGCAAATGCCTACGAGCTTGTGGCGAGACGTCCCTACGAAGGTTCCACGAACTCCCGACAGAAGCCGGGCCTCGCCCCCCTCAGGTTCATGCACGGTCCAGAGGCCTCCACGCTGAGCGACAGGTTCAGGCATATGGTGACGACGAGCGTAGAACGCGCTACCGCGACGGCCCCACCCGGAGGTGGGGTAACGCCGCAGAGACTCTCCCAGCACATAGTTGAGATCGTGTCGGATTCCGGCGAGGGCGCCCAGAAGTGCGGGCAGATCTTCGGCTCGGTCTCCGCGCGCATGGGCAACGGTGTGTGGACGGTGGAGATCATTCCGGCGGAGATCCAGCCGCCCCCCCGGATCCCTGCGGGCGCCAGCGGCAACCGCATCCGCATCGGCTCAGCCCCCGTGACGAACTGGGGCGATGAGTCGAATGTCGTGGTGGCGTTCAATGAGCAGGTGCTCCTCGGCCGGCACCGGGTGGGCGCGCTGGCAGAGGACGCGATCATCCTGCTGGATGACCAGTGGAAGACGCACCAGCAGGAATCCATCCAGGCGCAGTGGGCGGAGGCGCTGGCGGAGTTGTCGGACACGAACTACCGCATCATCGAGGTCCCCATCGAGGCCCAGTGCCTGACGCTGGTGGACAATGCCCGCAAGGGCAAGAACATGTTCGCGCTGGGGCTGCTGGCCTGGATCTACAGCCGGGACGTGGAGCGGATCAAGGAGGATATCGCGTTCGCGTTCCGCAAGAAGTCCGAGGCGGTCTACCAGAAGAACGTGGAACTGCTGGAACTGGGCGTGAGGTGGGCGGAGGAGAACCTGGACTTCCGGTTCGACGTGCCGCCCATGGCGTCGCAGGAAGCGCGCGTCGTGATGAACGGCAACCAGGCGGTTGCCCTGGGCGCCGTCGCGTCGGGCATGGAACTCATCGCCATGTACCCCATCACACCGGCGACGTCGGCATCCCACCATCTCAGTGAGGTATTCCAGAACTACGGCGGCATCCTGCACCAGGCGGAGGACGAGATCGCCGCGGCGGGCGTTGCCCTCGGCGCGTCGTGGTCCGGCCGGACGGCGTTCACGGTTACGTCCGGGCCGGGTCTGGCGCTGAAGACGGAGTTCCTGGGCCTGGCCGTCATGACGGAGACGCCGCTGGTGGTGGTGGACGTGCAGCGCGGCGGCCCGAGCACGGGCCTGCCGACGAAGGTGGAGCAGTCGGACCTGCTGGCGGCGCTGTTCGGCCAGCCGGGCGACGCGCCCCACGTGATCATCGCCCCGGCGACCATCGAGGAGTGCTTCCACGCCATGGTCACGGCCCGCCGCATCGCGGAGACGTTCCGGATGCTGGTCATGGTGCTGACGGACGCGAACCTGGCGACGGGCGTGCAGCCGTTCCGCCGGCCGGAGCCGGTGGCGGACTGGTTCGCCTCCCCGCCGGACCAGTCGGCGCTGCCCGAGGGGCTGCGCCCGTATGACTGGGACCCGCGCACGGGCCTGTCCCGGCGCTTCATCCCCGGGCAGCCGGGTGGTATGCACACGACCACGGGCCTGGCCCACGACGAGTCCAGCCGCGTCGCGTACGACACGGCGACCAACCAGCGCGGCTCAGCCATGCGCAGCCGCAAGCTGGCGGTGCTGCAGCAGGCACTGCGGCCGCCGGCCGTCCACGGCGACGACAGCGGCGACCTGCTGGTGGTGGGCTGGGGCAGCACGAAGGGCGCCATCGAGGAGGCCGTGGACCGGGCCCGCGCCGAGGGCATGGCGGTCTCGTCGCTGCACCTGCGCTTCCTGTCGCCCATGGAGCCCGGCCTGAAGGAGATCTTCCAGCGGTTCCGCAAGGTGATGACGGTGGAGATCAACTACAGCGACGACCCGTCGGACCCGTACATCACCGAGGAGAACCGCCGTCGCGGGCAGCTGTCCTGGCTGCTCCGCGCCCAGACACTGGTTGACGTGGACTGCTGGACACGCGTACTCGGCGAGCCCATGCGGCCGGGCGCCATCCTGCGCGCTATCAAGTCACACATGCCCGAGGGAGGTGCGGCATGAGCTGCTCCCTGCTGCACGCCAGTATGGATGACGAGGCCGTTTACGCACTGGGCGACTACGAGGCGGCCCAGCCGCGCTGGTGCCCGGGCTGCGGCGATCATGGGGTGCTCACCTCCATGCAGCGCCTGCTGGTGGCCGAGCAGCTCCAGCCGGACCAGACGGTCTTCGTCTCCGGCATCGGCTGTTCCAGCCGGTTCCCGCATTACATGAAGACGTATGGCTTCCACGGCATCCATGGCCGGGCGCTGCCCATTGCAACGGGCGTGAAGCTGAACCGGCCGGACCTGACGGTCTTCGTGGTCATGGGCGATGGCGACTGCACGTCCATCGGTGCCGCGCACTGGCTGCACGCCACGCGCTACAACGTGGACATGACGGCGCTGATGCTGGACAACAATATCTATGGCCTGACGAAGAACCAGACGTCGCCGACGACGCCCAGGGGGACGTCCAGCAACACGCACCCCGGCGGTGCCGTGCTGCCGCCGCTGAACCCCATCGAGGCGACACTGGGCATCACCAACGCGTCGTTCGTGGCCCAGACCGCCGAGTGGATTCCCGGCCACATGTACGCGACGCTGAAGGCGGCTTACCAGCACCGGGGTTTCTCGTTCGTCCGCATCCTCCAGCGCTGTCCCGTCTACACGCCGGGCATCTTCCAGATGGCCGTGCGCCAGCCGGAACTGGTGGAGCTGCTGGTCCATGACGACGGCGTGGTCGTGCCGGAGCTGGACCGCATGTACACCCGCCAGCTGCGCCATGACCCGCTGGACCTGGATGCGGCCCGGCGCCTGGCGGAGCCGGCCGACCAGATCCGGCTCGGCGTCTTCTACCGCAACCCGGCATACCCCCGGTACGAGGAGACGCTGCAGGTGCAGCGTCGTTCCACCGAGGAAAAGATCCAGCTGCTGAACGAGGAGCTCGACCGTTATGCAGTCTGAAACTCGCATTGCGCAGGCCGTCGCGGCCCTGACCGGACCGCGGCAGGCATTCCGGTCCGCCCTCATCGCGGCCATTGACGAGGTGACGTCGCTGCTGGCGGCGCAGCGGGCGCCGGCGGCGGAGCGGGCGGGCGTCGAGGCCGTGCGCCTGGGCGTCTTTGCCGACGGCCATATCGATGCCGAACGCTTCAGCAGCCTCGTCCAGGCCGGCACGGCCATGGACCCGGCACAGCAGGAGCAGCTGGAGCACGCCCTGCGCATCCTGCGCAGCTTCGCGGCACAGGGCGACGACCTGTTCGTGCTGAAGGTCCGGCGCGGCGCTGACCTGCGCGATTCCGTGCGTGACGCACTCGCGTCACGGGGGCGCGCGTTCAACACGGCGCACCAGGTGGAGATCCTGCGCAGCGGACGCCAGGGCGTGCACGTGGAGCTGGAATACGGCACCATGGACTTCCGGCACTGGACCCGTCGCGAGAGGCGCATTGCGCCGCCGCTGGTGGTGGAAGTGAGCGGGGCCGACGTGCAGCCCGCCGCGCTGGCCGAGTACATGGATGGCGCACAGAAGATCGTGCTCATGGTGGAGGGCCGAGCTGCACCGGCGGCGCTGGCGCGGCTCATCGCGCCGCACACGTTCGTCATGCAGAGCGCGAACGTCGAGGATGTGGCGCGGCTGGCCGCATTCGACGGGCCTGGCGTGGCCGCCATCGTTGATGACCCGAAGGACTTTGCGCTGTTCGTGCATGACCCGTCCCGGGGCCGGCGCCTGAGCCAGCGCCTCACCGTCGAATCCGTGCCGGAGAAGCCACGCGGTCGGGTAGCGGGCATCAGCGCGGACCGGCAGGTAGAGGAACTGCTCTGGCTGGCCGAGCTGCAGCAGCTCGCGGAACTGGCTGCCACGCAGGTGGCCGGCGAATCCGAGGCCGGGCCGGTGGTCACGCCCGCCGACCAGCTCGCCGCCTGGCTGCTCCGGCAGACCGACCTGGCGGCGGCGGAGTAGCGCCATGGATGCGGGCACAGTGCTCCTGTCGGTCGCCATCCTGGGCGGCGTAGGTCTGACCTTCGGCGTGCTCATCGCCGCGGCCAACCGGCGCCTCTACGTCTGGGAGGACCCGCGCATTGACGGCGTGGTGGAGCTGCTGCCCGGCGCCAACTGCGGCGCCTGTGGCTACGCCGGCTGTCGCGCGTTCGCCGAGGCCGCCGTGCAGGGCGTCGTCGAGCCCGCCAAGTGCACCGTCATGGGGCCGGAAATGCGCGAGGACGTGGCGGGCTACCTGGGCGTGGACGCGGGCGACGCGGTGAAGCGCGTGGCCCGTCTGCGCTGCGCCGGCGGCCACGACGTCGCGCCCGACAAGGCGCGCTACACGGGCATCAGCAGCTGCGCCGCGGCCGTGGCCGTGGGCGGCGGGGGCAAGGCCTGCGCCTGGGGCTGCGTCGGCCATGGCGACTGCTCGGTGGCATGCACCTTCGACGCCATCATCATGAATGAGCGGGGCCTGCCGGCGGTGGATCCCGACCTGTGCACGGCGTGCGGCGACTGCGTTGACGCCTGCCCCCTCGACCTGTTCACCATCCTGCCCGTCGACCAGCACCTGTTCGTGCAGTGCCGGAACCTCATTGACGGCGACGGTGCCACATCCGTCTGCGCCGTGGCCTGCACGGCGTGCGGCAAGTGCGTGCAGGACGCAGTACCCGGTCTCATCGAGGTCCGCGGCGGCCTCGCCATCATCGATTACGACCGTATAGCCGACGAGAGCCGGGCCGCCATCGGGCGCTGCCCGACAGGCGCCATCACATGGCTCGACGGCGTACAGTTCGAACTGCCACAGCAGGTGGAGCACTGACCATGTTCAGAAAGTCGACGCAGCAGCAGCAGCCGGTGCCCGCCCCGAAGTACCCGGGCGTCCTCGACGCGGCGGACGGCAGCACTGTCGTCGTGGAGGTGGAGACGGCCGCCAGTGATGCCGCCGGCGCATATCCCATCACGCCGTCCACGCAGATGGGCGAGGGCTGGGCCCTGGCCGTGGCGGCAGGCAAGCCGAACGTGTTCGGGCGCCGCCTCATCTTCTTCGAGCCGGAAGGCGAGCACGCTGCCGCGGCGGTGACGGCGGGCATGAGCATGACGGGGCTGCGGGCGACGAACTTCTCCAGCGGGCAGGGCATCGTCTACATGCACGAGTCGCTGTATCCCGCGGTGGGCAAGCGCCTGACGTACGTGCTGAACGTGGCCGCCCGGGCCATCACGAAGCATTCGCTGAACGTGCACGCCGGCCACGATGACTACCACGCCGTGGACGACACCGGCTTCTTCCAGGTCTTCGCCAAGGACGTGCAGGAGACGGCGGACCTGACGCTCATCGCACACCGCATCGCGGAACTGTCACTGACGCCGGGCATCAGCGCACAGGACGGGTTCCTGACCAGCCACGTCATCGAGACGGTTCGGCTGCCTGAGCCGGAGCTGATCCGCGAGTACCTGGGCGACCCTGCGGACATCATAGACTCGCCCACGCCCGCGCAGCGCCTGGTCTTCGGTGAGAAGCGCCGGCGCATCCCGGAGATGTTCGACTACGACTTCCCGGCCATGCTCGGCACCGTGCAGAACCAGGAGTCATACGCGCAGGGCGTGGCCGCCCAGCGGCCGTTCTACTTCGACCACCTGCCGGAACTGACGGACCGCGCCATGCGCGAGTATGCAGCGCTGACGGGCAGGCGGTACGCCCGCGCCGCCGGCTACCGCATGGAGGACGCCGAGTACGTCCTGGCGGGCCAGGGCTCCGTCGTATCCAACATGGAGGCGGTAGCCGACTACCTGCGCCGCGAGCGCGGGCTCCGCGTCGGCGTGATGAACCTGACCATGTTCCGGCCGTTCCCGGCGGACCTGGTGGCCGGCCTGCTGGGCGGGCGCAAGGCCGTGGCCGTGCTGGAGCGGACCGACCAGCCGCTGGCGGCGGATGCGCCCCTGCTCCGGGAGATCCGGGTCGCCATGTCCAGGGCCGTGGAGAACGGCCGGGCGCGCAACGGTGAGCCGCCGCATGCCGGCGTGCCGGCCCTGCGGGCGGACCAGGTGCCCGAGTTCTATTCCGGCGGGTTCGGCTTCGGCAGCCGCGACCTGCAGCCCGGCGACATCATCGCAGCCGTGGACAACATGCTCCCCGGCGGCCGCGGCCGCAGGCAGTTCTACCTCGGCATTGATTTCATCAGGAAGAACACGCGGCTGCCGAAGCTCCAGATCTGGCAGGAAAAGCTGCTGGACGCGTATCCGCGCATCGGCGAATCGTCGCTCGAGTCCGCGGGCAACATCAACCTGCTGCCCGCGGGGTCCGTCTCGCTGCGCATCCACTCGGTGGGCGGCTGGGGCGCCATTACCATGGGCAAGAACGTGGCGCTCACTGCCTTCGAGCTGGCAGGACTGCACGTGAAGGCCAACCCGAAGTACGGCTCGGAGAAGAAAGGCCAGCCGACGACATTCTATGCAACGCTGTCGCCGGAACTCAACCGGCTGAACGGCGAGCTGCGCTTCGTCAACGTGGTGCTCTCGCCGGACGCGAATGTGTTCCGGCATTCCAGCCCCATCGCGGGCCTGGAGGATGGCGGCGTCTTCGTGCTGCAGAGCGACCAGACGCCGGCTGAGGCCTGGGCGGCGATACCCGCGTGGGCGCGGCAGCACATCAGGGAGCGGAACATCCGGGTCTTCATCCTGGATGGCTTCCGCATCGCCGCCGACGAGGCCAGTGATGCCGAGTTGCGCTATCGCATGCAGGGCGCGGCGTTCATGGGCGCATTCTTTCGCGTCTCGCCGCTGGCCTCCCAGCAGAAGCTCAGCGAGGAGCAGGTCTTCAGCGGCATCCGCGGCCAGCTGCAGAAGAAGTTCGGCAAGCTCGGTGAACAGGTGGTGGAAGACAACTTCCGCGTCATCCGTCGCGGCTTCGACGAAGTCCTGGAACTGGACACGTCGGTAGAGCCGGCGGACGCCGCGCTGACCGGCACCAACGTACCGCACATCCCGTCGCACCTGGACGTGGACACTGCAGACGGCGTCGGCAATCCGTCCCGCTTCTTTGAGCAGGTCTGTGCGCTGGGCGCCATGGGCCAGGACCCCATCGCCGACCCATTCGCTGCCGTGAGCGCCATGCCCGCCATGTCCGCCTCGGTGCGGGACATGACAGGCATCCGCTTCGAGGTGCCGGACTTCATCCCCGATCGCTGCACGGGCTGTTCGCAGTGCTGGACGCAATGTCCCGACTCGGCGATCCCCGGCCTGGTCAACTCCGTCGAGGACCTGCTGGACTCCGCGCTCCGCGCTGCGACCACGCGCGGGGGATCGGTGGACCGGTTGCGGGCGGTGGCGAAGCCGCTGGCGAAGGAGATCCGGCGCGTCGTCGACGGCGTTGACTTCAGCGACTTCGGTGAGGCAGTGACGGCCGGCTACGGCAACCTGATGACGCGCCTGGACCTGGACCCGGAGAAGCACGCTACGCTGGACGCCGAGTTCGCCCGGGTCCAGCCCATCCTTGCCCGGTTCCCCGTGGCGAAGACGGCGCCGTTCTATGACCTGCCCGAGTCGAAGCAGAAGGGCGGCGGCGGCCTGCTCAGCGTCATCGTGAACCCCGAAGCGTGCAAGGGCTGCAACATCTGCGTGGACGTCTGCCCCGAGGAAGCCCTCGTGACCATCCGCCAGACGGACGAGGTGGTGGAGCAGCTCCGGGACAACTGGGATTTCTGGAAGACGCTGCCGGATACCGACGACCGGTTCATCAACATCTCGAACCTGGACGAGGGCATCGGCGTCCTGCCGTCCCTGCTGCTCAAGAAGAAGAACTACCTGTCCATGGTGGGCGGCGACGGCGCGTGCATGGGCTGCGGCGAGAAGACGACGACGCACCTGGTCACCGCCACCATCGAGGCGCTGATGCAGCCGCGGGTGGCGGCGTTCCTCGAGCGCCTCGACGGCCTCACCGGGACGCTGGATGCGCAGGCGCGCAGGCTGCTCAGCGCCGACATCGACGTGGCCGCGCTGGATGCGGCGGCCATGCCGGACATCAGGCTGACGGACGCCCAGCGCAACGAGCTGGAACTGCTGACGAAGAGCATCCGCGCCCTGAAGGACCTGAAGTGGCGCTACACGGAGGGTCCCAGCGGACGCGGCCGGGCGTCGGTCGGTATCACCAACTCCACGGGCTGCTCCTCCGTGTGGGCCAGCACGTATCCGTACAACCCGTACCCGTTCCCGTGGGTGAACCACCTGTTCCAGGACGCGCCGTCGGTGGCCATCGGCATCTTCGAGGGTCACATGCGCAAGATGGCGGACAACTTCGTGTCAGTGCGGAGGGCCGAGCTCATCGCGGCCGGTGAGTACGACGCGGAGCGGGACGAGAAGTTCTTCGGCGCCTTCGACTGGCGCCAGTTCAGCGACGACGAGTTCCACCTCTGCCCGCCGGTCATGGCCGTGGGCGGCGACGGCGCCATGCTGGACATCGGGTTCCAGAACCTGTCCCGGCTGCTGGCCTCCGGGAAGCCCATCCGGGTCCTGGTCCTGGACACGCAGGTCTACTCGAATACGGGCGGCCAGGCGTGCACCAGCGGCTTCACCGGCCAGGTCGCGGACATGTCGGCGTTCGGCCCGGCCCAGCGCGGCAAGGAGGAAGTGCGCAAGGAACTGGCGCTCATCGCCATGGCGCACCGGGGCGCGTTCGTGCACCAGACGTCGCAGGCGTCGGCCTCACACCTCATCGCCGGCGTGATCAGGGGGCTGCGCAGCCGTCGGCCCGCCGTCTTCAGCATCTACACGCCGTGCCCGGTGGAGCACGGGCTGCCCGACGACTGGGCGCCCCACGCCTCGCGGCTGGCGCTGGAGAGCCGCGCGTTCCCGTACCTGACGTACGACCCCGACGCCGGCGCCAGCTTCGCCGACTGCCTGTCACTGGATGGCAACCCGGCACTGGACGAGACGTGGCCGACGTACACGCTGGACTACGAGGAAGATGGTGAGGCACGCAGCATGGAGCTGCCGCTGACCATCGCCGACTGGGCGGCCACGGAGGCGCGCTTCAAGAAGCACTTCAAGGACGTGCCGGCGGAAAAGTGGAACGAGGACATGGTCCCGTTCGGCGAGTATGTCGCGCTGTCGAAGGAAGACCGCGAGGACAAGGTGCCGTTCATCTTTGCCGTGCGCAGGAACGAGAAGTCGCTGCGGCGCATGAGCGTGTCCGAGGAGATCGTCCGGCTCGCGGAAGACCGGCTCCTGTTCTGGAACCAGCTCCGCGAACTGGCGGGGTTGAAGGTGCCCGACAGCGTGCGGGACGGCATCGCCGACACGCTGGAGGCCGAGTATGAGGCCCGCCTGACGACGCTGGCACAGGAGTACGAGCAGAAGATGGCCGAGCTGAAGGCCGCCTTCCCGCGCGTCGTTGCCCGGCGCATGGCCGAGGGGCTCCTCGCCCGGGGCGGAACGCGCACGGTCGGCGAGCTGCTGGCCCAGGCCAGCGCCATGACGGACCTGGAGCCCATCGGACCAGACGTGCTGGTGCCGGGCCTGGCACCGGCGGAGCCGTTCGAGCCTTCCGGTTCGTCCAGCCCCGCCGTCACCGCAGGCAATGGCGGCCCGGTGAACGGTGCGGCACCGGCCGTGGCAGGTGTTGAGCCGGCAGCGGCCCCTGCACCGGCGGCAGTCGCCGAACCGGCAGCGGACGCTGACGACGACCTGGCCATGGAGGCCTGGATCGAGACGGAGCGCTGCACGACCTGCAACGAGTGCACGAACCTGAACCCGAAGATGTTCGCCTACAACGACAGCAAGCAGGCGTTCATCAGGGACATACGGGCGGGCACGTTCGCCCAGCTCGTACAGGCGGCGGAGAAGTGCCCGGCGGGCCTGATCCATCCGGGCACACCGGTGAATCCGAAGGAGAAGGACCTGGCGAAGTGGGTCGAGCGCGCGAAGCCGTTCAACTGAAGTGGTGAGTGTGATGAAGGGCAACGGTTTCAGGCACGGCGTTCATCCGCCGGAACGGAAGGAGCTGACGTCAAGCCTTCCCATCCGGAGGATGCCGTTCCCGGAGGAGGTGGTGCTGCCGCTGCGGCAGCACGCGGGCAAGCCGGCGCGGCCCCTGGTCGCACGGGGCGACCGCGTGGAGCGCGGCGACATGATCGCCGCCGCTGACGGGTACATCTCCGTACCCATGCACGCCAGTGCGGCGGGCGTAGTGACGGCCATTGACTGGTGTCCCCACCCCGACGGCAGCATGGTGGAGGCCGTCCACATCCGCGTGGACCCGCACTCGGTGCAGGTGCCGCGGCCGCGCATGGTGCCCCGCTGGGAGACGCTGCAGGGGGACCAGGTCGCGGCGGCGGTGCAGAACGCCGGCGTCGTGGGCATGGGCGGCGCGGCGTTCCCGGCGCACGTCAAGATGGTGCCGCCGAAGGATGCGAAGGTAGAGGTCCTCATCCTGAACGGTGCGGAGTGTGAGCCGTACCTGACGACGGACCACCGGGTCATGGTGGAACACCCGGAGCGGGTCCACTACGGCGCGCGCATCATGATGGCGGCGCTGGGCGTGGACCGGGCGGTCATCGGTGTCGAGGCGAACAAGCCGGACGCCGTCGAGCGGCTCCGCGCCACCATCCCGCCGGACCTGGACATCACGGTGGAAGCGCTGCGGGTGAAATATCCGCAGGGCGCGGAGAAGATGCTCATCCGGGCCATCACCGGGCGTGAGGTGCCCTCGGGCAAGCTGCCCATCAGTGTGGGCGCCGTGGTGCAGAACGTGGGCACGGTGGCCACCATCGCGGAGGTCTTCGAGACGGGGCTGCCGCTCATCGAGCGCGTCGTGACGGTGACGGGCAGGGGCATCGCCCGACCCTCGAACCTGCTGATTCCGGTGGGCACTCGGCTCCGCGACGTCATCGAGTACTGCGGCGGCGTCACCGATGACGCGGCGGAGATCATCTTCGGCGGGCCCATGATGGGGCTGGTCCAGGCGGACCTGGACACGCCGGTGACCAAGGGCGTCACCGGGATCGTTGTGCTGACGCGAGCGGAGATCGCGCCCCGTCGCACCCTGCCGTGCATCAAGTGCGGCCGTTGCGTGGATGCGTGCCCGGTCTTCCTGGTGCCCCAGCAGCTCGGTGCGCTGGCGCAGCTCGGCCGCTTTGAGGAGATGGAGGACTGGAACCTGGCCGACTGCATGCTGTGCGGCTCGTGCAGCTACGTCTGTCCCTCGCACATACCGCTGTCACAGATGTTCGCGTTGAGCAAGGCCGGACTGCGCCGGCAGAAGGCACGGTCCGCATGAACGTGCAGCCTCGCTTCGAGCTGGCCGCCTCGCCGCACGTCCACACGCCGGACTCCACCGAGCGCATCATGTGGACGGTGGTGGCGACGCTGCTGCCCATCGTCACCGCGTCGTTCTGGTTCTTCGGCGTCGGCGCACTGCTGGTGGTCACGGCCGCCGTGGCCGGTACGCTTCTCACGGAGCGGCTGACCGGCCCGCGCAGCACGCTGCGGGACGGGTCCGCACTCATCACCGGCCTGCTACTGGGACTCATCCTGCCGCCGGGGTTCCCGCTCTGGATGGCGTTCGCCGGTGGCGTCGTTGCCATCGGCTTCGGCAAGGTCATCTTCGGTGGGCTGGGGCAGAACGTCTTCAACCCGGCGCTGGTGGGGCGGGCGTTCCTGCAGGCGGCATTCCCGGCGGCCATCACGACCTGGCCCGCATTGGGCGGGTCCCGGCTGGAGCTGCCCGGCGACAATTTCGCGCTGCCGCTCATGAGCCCGCAGGTGGATGCCATCACCGAGGCGACGCCACTGGGCCTGATGAAGTTCGAGCACACCGCCACGGACCTGGGCTCGCTGCTGCTGGGCAACACCGGCGGCTCCATAGGTGAGACCTCGGCGCTGCTGATCCTGCTGTGCGGCGCGTACCTGGCGTGGAAGCGCTACCTCGACTGGCGTATCCCCGTGAGCATCTTCGCCACGGTGGCGGCCCTGTCCGGCCTGCTCTGGGTCATCAACCCCGAGCGCTATGCGGACCCGTTGTTCATGCTGTTCTCCGGCGGCCTCGTCTTCGGTGCCGTCTACATGGCCACGGACATGGTGACTTCGCCGGTGACTCGCATGGGTGCGTGGATCTTCGGCGCCGGCATCGGGGCGCTGGTGGTGCTCATCCGGACGTGGGGCGGGCTGCCGGAAGGCGTGATGTACGCCATCCTGCTCATGAACGCCATGGTCCCGTTCATCAACCGGGCGACGCGGCCGAGAGTGTTCGGCACCGCACGCAGGAGGACGGCATGAGCACGACACTGCAGCCGCAGCCAGACGTGCAGGCGGGCGCCGGTGGCGCGGATGGCGCCCCTCCGTCGCCGCAGCAGGTCCCTGCCTGGCGCCTGGTCATGACCCTGGCCGTGGCCGGCTCCCTCGCCGGTCTGCTCATCGTGAGCGTGCACCAGTGGACCGAGCCACGCATCATGGCGCATCGCGCCGCTGCCATCGCCGCCGCCGTGGACGAGGTGCTGCAGGCGCCGGAGCGGACGGAGACGCTGTTCGTGTGGGAGGGCGGCCTCACCGCCGCTCCGCCCGCAGGCGCGGATACGGCACGGCTGGAAAAGGTCTGGGCGGGCTATGACGCGGCGGGCGAACGCATCGGCTACGCGGTCGTCGGCGGGGAGGCGGGCTTCCAGGACGTCATCCGCCTGATGTTCGGCTACGACCCGGCCACTCAGCGGGTCATGGGCATGCGCATCCTCGAGAGCAAGGAGACGCCCGGGCTGGGCGACAAGATCTTCAAGGACGAGGACTTCGTGAATGCGTTCCGCACGGCGCAGGCGCCGATGATCCCGACGAAGCCGGGCACGGGCACCGGTGACCCGCGGGAGGTGGACACCATCACGGGCGCCACAATCTCGGCCCGCACGGTCATTACCATCATCAACAACCGCATCGAGTGGCTGCAGCCGCTGCTCGATGGCGCGGGAGGTGGCTCATGAGGGCGACGACTGCGCAGCAGGACCTGCTGCGCGGGATCTGGCGCGAGAACCCCGTGCTGGTGCAGCTGCTGGGCCTGTGCCCGGCACTGGCCGTGACGAACACCGTGGCGAACGGTATTGCCATGGGGCTGGCCAGCTTCTTCGTGCTGGTCTGCTCCAGCATCCTCGTCTCGCTGCTGCGCCACCATATCCCGGCCGAGGTCCGGATCACGGCGTACATCCTCATCATCGCCACGTTCGTGACACTGGTGGACATGCTGCTGGCGGCCATCGTGCCCGATATCCACACCGCCCTCGGCGCGTTCATCGCGCTCATCGTGGTGAACTGCATGATCCTGGGGCGGCAGGAGTCGTTTGCGGCGAAGCGGCCGGTGCACCGGGCGGCGCTGGATGCCATTGGCACGGGGACCGGCTTCATGATCGCCATGATCCTGCTCAGCGGCGTCCGCGAGGTCCTGGGCAACGGTACGTTCCTGGGGTTCCCGCTGTTCGGCCCGAACTTCGAGCCATGGATCGTGATGATCCTGCCGCCCGGCGGCTTCTTCACGCTGGGCGTGCTGATGCTGACGCTGGCGTGGTGGACGCAGCGCGGCGTGCGCCGGCCGCAGCCCCGGCAGTGGCCGCACCAGGTGGTGTCACGTGACGCGGCAACGGCCGCGGGAGGCGACTGATGGGCGACCTCTTCTGGATCCTCATCTCCGCGATGGTGGTCAACAACTTCACCCTCGCCCTGTTCCTCGGGCTGTGCCCGTTCATGGGCGTGTCCCAGCGAGTGGCAACGGCGCTGCGCATGGGCGGCGCCAACATCTTCGTGCTGGTGCTGACGTCACTGGCCGCGTGGTTCCTGAACCGGTTCATCCTGCCAGGCGCGCCGTACCTGCGACTGATCTCGTTCATTGTGGTTGTCGCGTCGCTGGTGCAGATCGTCGAGATGACGGTGAAGAAGCTGAGCCCGAAGCTGTTCCGGGAGCTGGGCATCTTCCTGCCGCTGATGACGACGAACTGCGCCATTCTCGGGCTGGCCATCTTCCAGACGAACCGGGGCTATGGCCTGGTGCAGGGGCTGTTCTTCGCCGTGGGCGCCGGGCTCGGCCTGACGCTGGCGCTGGTACTCATGGCGTCCATCCGCGAGCAGACGGAACTGTCGGCGGTGCCGGCCCTGGCCCGGGGCATGGGCCTGGTCCTCATCCTCGCCGGCACGCTGTCCCTCGCGTTCATGGGCTTCGCCGGCCTGTTCAGCTCGTGAGGCAATGATGATCACCGCACTCTCGATCCTCGGATTCGGCCTGCTGTTCGCGCTTTTCGGCGTGATGCGGCGGGGACGTCCGGGATGCAGCGGCAACTGCGGCGCGTGCTCCAATGGCTGCGCCACCAACACAGGGCAGGACGAGCAATGAGCGGACATGGGCAGGATCGCGGTCCCTCCCGCAGGGATTTCCTGGTGCTGGGCGCCGGCATCTTCACCGTCTCCACTATCGGGCTGACGCGCGGCCGACAGCAGGTGGTACGGCGCACGGTGCCGGTCATGGGCACCCTCGCCGAGATCGCCGTAGTGAGCCGTGACGAGCGCGCTGCACACGCCGCCATCAGTGCCGCCACCGAGGAGCTGCACCTGGTGCACCGCCTCATGAGCCGGTTCGACCCGGCGTCGGACATCGGCCGCTGCAACGCCGGCGCCTGGCTGCAGCCGGTGGCGGTGAGCGCCGCGACGGCGACGGTGGTCGGCGAGGCACTGTACTGGGCCAGCGTGCCCGGCAGCCGCTTCGACCCCGGCCTGGGACGGGCGACTGCGCTGTGGGATATCCCGCACCGGACTGCGCCACCGGCGGCGGCCGAGATCGGGCGACTGGCCCGGCGGGAGCACCATCGCGGCGTACGCATCGCCAGCCGTGGTGACGGCGCCACCATCATGTTCGCCGACGCCGACGTCGCCCTCGACCTGGGCGGCATTGCCAAGGGCTACGGCGTGGACCGCGCCGTGGCGGCGCTGCGGGAGTGGGGCGTCATGAACGCGCTGGTCAACGTCGGCGGCGACCTGTACGCCATGGGCACGTCCGAGGGGGGTGACCCATGGCGCGTCGGGATCCGCTCCCCCGACCAACCGGGGCGACTCAGCGGTACCCTTGCCCTGGAGGACCGGGCCGTGGCGACGTCGGGCGACTATGAGCAGTTCTTCGAGCACGACGGCCGGAGGTACCATCACCTTCTCGATCCGGCCACGGCAGCGCCGGGCGCGACCGCCAGTCATTCCGTCACAGTGGCAGCGGCGAGCTGCATGGCCGCCGACGCCGCGGCCACAGCCATTTTCGGACTGCCGCCAGGGGCGGCAGCGCAGGTGCTGGCACGGGCGGGGCGGGGCGTCGAGCTGGTCGGCACGGCCTGAGAACGCCTCATGGAGAAGCACCTGGCGTACTGCTCGGCGCTGGACCGTGAGGTTCACGTGTACCTCCGGCCCATCCATTACGACGAGACGGATCCGGGCAACGTCGTCACACCGACGGTGATCTGCCTCGAGCACGCGGAGGACTGCCTCGGCATTCACTGCCCCCTCTTCGAGGGACCGGTGGACAGCTGGGTGCAGCGGTTCGAGTGGTTCTTCAATCGTGGTCAGCCGGGCTGACGAACAACAGGAGGCACACATGCAACAACAGAATGCGTACTGCTCGGCCTGCGACCAGGACGTCCGCGTCGTGGTCACGGATCCGCCGGTCCATGCGGACCAGGCGCCCCTCGAGGGTGGCGAGGTTGTGTGCCTCGACTTCGGTGAGCGCTGTACCGGCTCCATGTGCCCCATGTTCGGCCTGCCGCGCATGCTCATGGCCGTGCGCCTTGCGCGCAGCGGGCTGAGGCCTGACGCGTTCCGCACCGTCAAGGCGCCCTGCCAGGACTGCGGCGAGGTCGTGGACCTGCAGGTGCTGGACGGCGCCTACACCCACTGCCCCGCGTGTGGTTCCCGTAACCGCATGGTCCGCATGAAGATCGGGGAGGAAGACTACGTCGCACTCGCCTCCGCCGGCGAAGGCTGAAAAATGTCCAATGGAGAAGAAAGCATGACGGACCAGAACACGGGTACACGGCCGGCACGGGCCGCCACCATCACGTGGGACGGTGGCCTGCGGTTCACCGCCGAGATGAGGGGCCATAGCGTGCCCACTGACCAGCCGGTTCACGCCGGCGGCGCTGACAGCGCCATCATGCCGCTGGAGTTGCTGGCGGCCAGCCTGGGCACGTGCGTGGCCCTCTACGCCCACCAGTTCTGCGCGGCCCGGCAGATACCCGTGGACGGACTGGGGGTGGAGGTCAGCCACGAGACGGCGAAGGCGCCGAAACGCATTGGCCGGTTCGACGTCGTCGTGCGGCTGCCGGACGGCTTTCCTGACGAATACCGCGCGGCCGCCGAGCGGGCCGTGCGTGCGTGTCCCGTTCACAACACGCTGTCGCACCCGCCGGAGATCAACATCGACGTGCAGGCCCCGGCCGTGGCGAGTGCCGTCTGACCCTGAACTCGGGGACTGACAAGTCCCGGAAGGCGCTACATCCAGTGACCGCCGCTCGTTTCGTCCTGCGGACTGAGCGGCGGTGGCTGTATCCGGGACACTCGTGACCGGGCTCCGGCCGGGGACCATTGCCTGGACGGGAACCGTGACGCGGGTTGCGCCAGTCCACCCCACGAATGTCGCATAGTGTCCCGACCGTCCCCCGGTGCTGCGCGGACCGCGACTGCGGGATCAGGTAATCACCTACATGGCTGTTGAGAAGTCACTTATTGTAGGCCATCCTCCCCGACCTAGCTTTCCGCGTGAGGACTGGCATGCCGCAATGTGTGCGAGGAGCGGGCAGCAATGAGGTGTCCGCCGCCGGTTCTCAACCGCCGACAACGGCATGCACAGGGAGTCCACAGTGGATCACAACCAGGAACCAGGGAGGTGCCGGCACCGCATGGTGCATCGGATGGAGCAATCTTTGTCGCAGGGTCGAAGCAGGAACCCAAACCAACGCCCTGTAGGGGGGGCCATGAGACGCAACAGACTGTCCACCATGCTGGCCATGCCGCTGGTGGCGCTCGGACTGACTCTGACGGGCTGCGTGGACGAGAAGATCGTCTACCGGGACCGGGATCTGTTCGAGACGCCGCCCGCAGGCGCGGCCGGGTTCGTCGGCTATTCAAACGCCGAGACCAAGCTCACGGTGTGCGGCAACTGTCATATGGGCCAGCAGGCCCTGTGGCAGCAGACTGCACATGCGGGAGCATGGGAGGGGCTGCAGAGCAGCAGCCACGCCCAGGCCTTCTGCGAAGGCTGTCATACCGTCAACGCCCTCGGCAACATCGCCGACGGCAATGGCGGCTGGCTGGCTTCGCAGGATGCCCGTTACAAGGACGTACAGTGCGAAAGCTGCCATGGACCGGGGCTTGAGCACGTGCAGAACCCGTCGAAGGCCACCGTCGGCTCCGTGCTGGCGCCCATGGCCATCGGCACCGCTGACGCCTGGCAGGGCTGCGCCCAGTGCCATGCCGGCGCGCATCATCCGTATGCTGACGAGTGGAAGGCGTCGGCCCACGGCAGCCCGACGGCTTCACCCCAGACCCGTGCGGAGTGCGTCGAGTGCCACACCGCCGAGAACGCGCTGCTCAAGTTCGGCATCAACGCGAACTACCACGAGAAGGCGGAATTCCTCGCCACGAACTCCGTGGCAAAGAACATGGCCATCACCTGCGCCGTCTGCCACGACCCGCACGCCACCCATGGCGCGCCCGGGCAGCTGCGCAAGTCGCTTACAGAGGCCGACCTGTCCAAGAACCTCTGCATGAAGTGCCATTACAAGCGCGGCGTGCCGGATCCCACGACGTTCCGTGGGCCCCACGCGCCGGAAGGCCCCGTCATCCTGGGTGAGGGCGGCTGGTGGTCGAACGAGATGATGGCCCGCTTCCCGAGCGGCAAGGTCGAGTCGACCCACGGCAGTCCGAACAACAATCCGAAGCTGTGCGCTGGTTGCCACATGAACCAGTTCCAGTACGCGGATGCCACGTCCGGCCAGACCATCACGTCCACAGGCCATACCTTCGAGGCGATTCCCTGCCTGGACGAGAATGGCAAGCCCGTCGTCAAGGGCACCTGCGGCCTGACGTCGACAGAGCGGACGTTCCAGACGTGCACCGGGGCAGGCTGCCACGGCAGCGAGGGTGTGGCCCGGTCGGCCACGGCCACGGTGGAACTGCGTATCCAGGCGCTGACGGCCGAACTGGACCGTACGCTCCAGCAGATCAACAGCAACTGGCGTACGTGCCGTAATAACAGTTCCTGCGCGTCATTCCGGGGCGCGCCGTCGCCGTTCAACTTCGTGGCGGGGTCGTACAATTCGGCCCTCGGCGCGGCGTTCAACTACGACATGGGCGTCCGGAAGAGCGCGTCCATCCACAACCCGCTGCTGGTCGAGGCACTGCTGATCACGTCGATTATCCAGGTCAGGAAGGACTATGACCTGACGACGTCGTCAACGGTTGACTTGACCCCCAAGCTCACACAGCACTAACCTGAACCGGCAGG
>DATHVP010000021.1:0-2586 GCA_035461245.1 Longimicrobiales bacterium
CCGCACCCGCTCCATCGCTACCGGCGCCCTGCCGGACTGAACTCCGGAGCCGCTGGCACGGCAACTGACTGAAGCGCTCAACCGGCGGCGGGTCCGTACGCCGCCGGCTGTCTGGCCATTCTCCACAGGCAGTTGTATATAAGGCGTGAGGCCTGACCGGCCCCGCGTCCGTAGCACCCAGCGGCTCGCTCCCCCAGCCGCCGCCCTGCATCACCGGTCGCGTTCTGCCGCTGTGACCGAGAGGCACGAAGTGCACCCGGCGACGACGACGTCGCACCGCACTCACCCCGACAACGTCCCACCCCAGCATTGATACGCCCCGCCATCCGTGGTTTCGTGCAGGTGACACAAACCGAACGGAGCCCGAGCGGAGGCGAGGATGGCAGCACACGACGGGGCCCTGCCGGGAACACGCGTCCGCGTGACCCGCGCCGGCGACCACCTCGTGGTCCGGCTGGGCAGCCGGTTCACCGAGGACGATTTGGACGTGGTCCGCCGCATCCGCGGCCGGCGCTGGCTGCCCGACGAGCGCGCCTGGCTGCTGCCGGACACGCAGTAGGCCATGGTGGCACTGTTCGGGGGCTTCGGCTCCCGGCTCCATGGCGATGCGGTTCCCGCCGGCCCCGCGGACGGCAGCGCGCCCGCCGCCCCTGCTGGCTCCGCTGCCGGGCCCGGCGGCGCCGCGATGCCCGCCGCCCCACCGGACGCCGCACTCGAAGCCGCGCCCGGAGTGGAGGCGCCGCCGGAGGAGGAGGCCGTCGCCGCCATCCGGCAGGCCATACGACTGCGGGAGTATTCCCGGCGAACGGAGCAGAGCTACGTCGCGTGGGTGCAGCGCTACTACGCGTTCCTGCGACACAGCGGCCGGACCGCGAAGACGCCCATGATGGACGAGACCAGCGCCGTCGCGTTCCTCGACGACCTGAGCCGCCGCGGCCTCTCGGCCAGGAGCCGGAACCAGGCGGCGTCCGCCCTCAACTTCCTCATCCGGGAGGTACTGGGACGCGACGACATTGCCGCCCCCCGCGCGAAGGGCCCCGTCCGCGTGCCCATGGTGCTCACGCACCGGGAGGTGATGCGCCTCCTCGACGAGCTGACGGGCAAGTACCTGCTCATCGGCATGCTGCTCTACTCGTCAGGGCTGCGCATCAGCGAATGCATGAGCCTCCGCGTCAAGGACGTGGACTTCGAACTGCGCCAGATCCTCGTGCGCGACGGCAAGGGCCGGAAGGACCGCCACGTCCCCCTCGCCCAGCGCGTCGTGGGACTGCTCAGGGCCCAGATCCGGCGCGTTGCCGAGCTCCATGCCCGGGACCGCGCCGCCGGCCATGGATGGGCCCCGCTGCCCGGTGCCCTGCACCGCAAGAGCCCCAATGCCGGATGGGACATCGGCTGGCAGTTCATATTCCCGGCCAGCACCGTGAACCAGGACCCCGCGTCCGGCCACACGGGGCGCTGGCCACTGCACGTCACCGCCGCCGAACGCGCCATCAAGCGCGGCGTGCGCGCCTCGGGCATCCCGAAACCGGCGACGTGCCACACGCTGAGACACTCGTTCGCCACCGAGACCCTGCGCGGCGGCTGCGACATCCGCACGCTGCAACAGATCATGGGCCACACCGACATCCGCACCACCATGATCTACCTGCACGTCATCCAGCAGACCGGCCTGTACGTCCGCAGCCCCTTGGACCGACCCGATGACGGCTACGACTTCAGCAGCGACATCGTGTCGCCCAGGGCCCTGCCCGGAACCGACGACCTGCCCGACGTCGAGACGCACGGCTACGGGAGGCGGGCAGGGGCAGGGGTGGAGGCGGGCAGGGCGGCAGGAACGGGGGCAGGGGTAAGTACCGACAGCCCCGCACGGGTGGCAGCCCCGCGGACAAGGGCAGAGGCCGAAGGCGCTTCAGGGCCCGCGCCTGGGCCAGAGGCGGGTGGGGCAGCAGGGACGGGGACAAGGGCAGGGGCAGGTGGGGCGGCAAGGCCAGCGCCGAGGCCAGGCACCGATGGCCACGGTGAGGTGGCAGCCCCGCGACCGCCGACCCCGCGCCGCCGCCCGCCATCGCCGCCGCGTGCGTGACGTCCCGGCGGGCGGGCTACCTCTCCGACCGGGCCGGAATCCCGACGGGGCCGGAACTCCGACGCGGCCGGAATTATGCAGCATTGTCGAAGCGCACACCGGTTGGAATTATGCTGCAAGCCGAAAGCGCTGTGATATACTGGACGCGGTGGCGGTACCTGGCGCGCCTGGAACGGGTGCGGTGGGATTATACAGCGGATCCGGCAGGATAACGTCAGGGTTGTATTCTGACGGATTGCAGCATACACATTCGTTATCCGTCAGTAGATCAAACGGAATGATGTAGCCCCGCCCCTGCGTCCTGCCGCTCATGGCGCCTGAAGGTGGTCGCTGCGCGACTGATGAAAGAGCTCGTCCGGCTCGCGGTGTGGGATCGTTTCGGCGCTAACACCGAGGACTGGAACGCCGCACAGGCCGACATGGGCGGTTCATTATGGGGCTGCGCCGATCGGCAGGCTCTCGCTCGCAGTTAGCGCCTTCGTGCCCGGCCATGTTCGCGGTCG
>DATHVP010000022.1:0-13230 GCA_035461245.1 Longimicrobiales bacterium
AGTCGAGCTGGCTGAGGAAACGCGGCAAGTCCTTCCTGCTCATGCTCGTGGGAGCAGCACTGCTCATCGGAAGCGCCCTGGCCCTGATCGCCGGACCCGAGATCGCGTACGCCGTCGGCATCAGCGGCGTGTTCGCATGGCTGGCCTGGCCCATCGTGTTCGCCGCCCTGGTCGCACTTTTCTGGCTGACCTACTACATCCTGCCTGCGCACGACCAGAACAGCATGCGGCGGGAACTGCTCATCGGTGCGATTGTCGGGACGACACTCTGGCTGCTTGCCACCCTCGCGTTCCGCACCTACGTGTCAAACTTCGCGCAGTACGATCGCATGTACGGCTTCATCGGCGGCATTATCGTGCTGCTGCTCTGGCTCTACATTACCAGCATGGCCGTGCTCCTGGGCGCGGAAACGGCGAACGTTCTCGCAGACGAACATGGCAGCGCCCCGCCTGCCTGAGCACGCTCCTGACAGGACCCGCCTGACAAAACTCGGGAACGCCTCTTGCTCCATGACGATGCCACCACATCCATCGCAGAAGGAGGCAGCACAAATGGATAGCGAACGCAACAGCCAGGACCGGACTGTCGGCGGATCCACCAGCGGGACGAGCGGCGTGGGCTCCGGATCTACTGGTATGGGCGCCGGCTCCTCGGGGCTGGGCTCGTCTTCGTCGGGACTCGGCGCGTCGTCGGCCGGCACAGGCGCCGGCGCATCCGGCAGGGTCGCGGGCACGTCCAGTTCGGAGGATGCCGGCATCCGCGCCGGATCCTACGATCGGAAGTTCAACGACAATGAGGCCGGCGATCTGAAGGATCGGGTCGGCGACAAGGTTGAAGAGGGCCGGGAGCGCATGCACGAAGCTCTCGACACCGCCGGCGACCGCGCCGGGGACGCCTTCGAAACGGGGCGGAACCGCGTCGCGGGTCAGCTCGAGACCATTGGCGACCGCCTCGAGGAGCGCGCCCGCACCATGGAGGACGCCGGTGGCGTACAGCGCCGTGCCGGCCAGGCAGCGCGCAGGGCCAGTGAAGCACTGGACGGCAGTGCGGAGTACATCCGCTCCCACGACGCCCACGAGATGCGCGACGATCTGGAGCGCGCCATCCGCGAGCGCCCGCTGTTCAGCGTCGGCATGGCCGTCGGAGCCGGGTTCCTGCTGGCCCGCCTGATGCGCGACTGACCCGTCGTGGTGTTACGGTTCGCCCCGCGAGAGCCTTTACCACGCTCCCGCGGGGCGTATCTTTCAATAGACCCCTTCAGTCCCGACCGGCGCCGCCGCCGCAACTCCATGAAACTTTGCCAGCGGTTCCGGCATATGACATGGTAGACGATCAGCTATGAAACGGGGGAGAACCGTGATCCTGTACCTGAGCTTCGAAGAGCTCACCGCCCTCAGTGCAGAGGCGGAACGCGTGCTCGACGCCAATGCGGCGGCGGGCCACGGGATTGCTGCGCCCCCGCAATTCCTGGCGGAGGTCGAGAACTTCGCGGACCAGCTTGTCGGTGACGTTTCCGTCACCTCCCTCGAGCATCAGCGCAGCATGCGCCGGGTGATTGACGTCCTGCTGCAGCGCTGCCGCGCCCGCATGGATGCCACCATCGTCGATCAGCACCCGGCGGCAGAGTCGGCCGTGGCCGCCTATTTCGACTACGCCCACGTCCTTGCCGCCAGCAGCCGGCTCGACGTCATCGGTACCGAGATGGAGGAGTTGATCCGGGTCATGACAGGTGACGATCCGGATTCCGACGCTGGCCGCCGTTTCTCGTTCCCGGAGTAATACACCCCGCCGAATGGGCGCGATGGCATGAGATCAGCTATCCGGGTGCCGGCGTACCTCGCGCTGACCGTCCTGCTCGCAGGCTGCGTCCGGGCGCTGGATGTAGGTAGCGAACCCAGTCCGGTGTACCGCCTCACCGTGGCTAATGACCTGGCCGAAGAGATGATCGTTTCCACCAGCGACAGCCAGGGCACCAGCCTGCTCGGCGCCGTGCCGCCGGGCAGGGCTGAGACGTTCGTCGTGGCGGGCACGCGCGGGGCGGCCATTTCTGTGACGGCCCGCAATGCCACCGGTTCGCGGACAGTAGGCCCCCTCCAGGTCACACTCGCCCTCGGCGAGACGGTTACGGTCCGTCTCCGCTAGTCCTGCACGCCGACCGGCACGGTTCAGCCTGCGCCCAGCCGGGTCCGCCAGCCCGGTGCAGCCGCCGAACTTAATGAGCCGCGAGTCAGCCAGTTGACCCCGTCACGCCCCCAGTTGTGTACATATAACAAGGTACACACGGCCGTTTTCGCCGACAAATTTCACGAATTCACGCCATTTTCCCCGCCGGTAACAGAGCTGCGGCGCAGTGTCAAGAGTGCACCTAACTGCCTGCCACCATTACATTTAGAACGTAACGCACACCCGGACAAAGGAGAGACGCGATGCGGCTCATCACTGAAGTCAGGGCGCTGTGGGTGCGTCATCGCCAGCCGATCGTGAGGATGGCTGTGGGTGGAGCACTGATGATTCCTGCTGCGACGATGATGGCTGGTGGTCACCTGGACAGTCTGTACCAGGCGGACGTCCGCGGCGGCGGGATGGCGCTTGAAAGGAGCGCGGCCTCGGATGAGGTGGCGCGGGCATGGAGCGAGAGGATGATGGAACGCGAGCGGGAGCTCGTGGTGGCATCCTTCGCGAAGGAATTTGACATTCCGGTGTCGCTGGCCGGCACGATCCACAAGGCGGCGCTGGAGGCGAAGATCCCGCCGAAGATGGCGTTCGGCCTGGTGCAGGCGGAGTCCAGCTTCCGCACCCGGGCGGTGTCGCCTGTGGGCGCGGTGGGTCTGACGCAGGTGATGCCTGCGACGGCGCGCTGGCTGGTGCCGGGCACGACGCGGGCGGACCTGATGAACACGGAGACGAACCTGCGGATCGGCTTTTCGTATCTGCGGCAGTTGATTGACCAGTACGATGGTGACGAGAAGCTGGCACTGACGGCGTACAATCGTGGCCCGGGCACAGTTTCGCGGGTCATGCGACAGGGCCGGGATCCGGACAACGGTTACGCTGACAAGGTCCTCACAGGCCGGAGCGACATGCACGTCCGGCTCATGAACGCTCGCTTCGGACGCAGCCGGGGCTAGGCGCAGCAGGAGTACAGAGCAGCAGGAACGAAAACAGGGCAGCGGGTGGCATGAGCCACCGGCTGCCCTGTTCTGCGTCCGGGCGTGCTCCGGTTCTGACCGGCGTCTACTGCTGGGCTGTAGCCCGCCCGCCGATGTTTCGCTCGAACAGCTCCAGGATACGGCGGTACTGGTCAGCCCACGAGGACGGCTCGACGAAGCCGTGGTCCTCGACGGGGTAGACGGCCATCTCCCAATCGGTCTTGCCCAGTTCGATGAGGCGCTGCGCCAGCCGCACCACATCGGAGAAGTGCACGTTCACGTCCACCATGCCGTGGGTGATGAGCAGCGGGTCCTCGAGCCCCTCGGCGAAGTAGATGGGCGAGGACTGGCGGTAGGCCTCCTCGTCGTCCTGGGGCAGGTTCAGTATCCGGCCGGTGTAGCCGTGGTTGTAGTGGGCCCAGTCAGTGACGGCCCGGAGGGCGGCGCCGGCGCCGAAGTCCTGTGGCTCATTGAACAGGGCCATCAGGGTGATGAAGCCGCCGTAGGAGCCGCCATAGATGCCGATGCGCTCGGGGTCGATCCCAAACTCCCTCTGCAGCCAGCGTGACCCGTCCACGTGGTCGCTCAGGTCCCAGCCGCCCATGTGCCGGTAGATGGCGGTACGCCAGTCCCGGCCATAGCCGGCGGAGGCGCGGTAGTCCATGTCCAGCACCACGTAGCCACGCTCGGCCAGCAGGTGATGGAACATGTATTCCCGGTAGTACTGTGACCACCAGTTGTGTACGTTCTGGAGGTAGCCGGCGCCATGGACGAAGATGACGGCGGCACCGTTGGGGTGTGCGCCCACATCTTCGGGCCGGTAGATGCGGGCCGGCACGGCCTTCCCGTCCCGGGCGGTGATGTTGACGATCTCCGGCACGATCCACTCGTACGACGCCCACTCCGTCGTGGGCGAGTTGGTCACCTGCCGGGCCTGGGCGCCGGCACGGTTGGGCGCGATGAACAGCTCCGGCGGCACGTTGGCGAAGGAATGGACGAACGCCAGCGTGGAGCCGTCAGGCGACACCGTGACCTGCTGCCGGCCGGGCATCGTCGTGATCCGTGTCCGGTTGCTGCCATCCAGGTTCATTGACCAGAAGTGCTGGTGGTGCGGCGAGCCCTCGTTGGTGGTGAGGAAGAACCGGTCGCGCCGGGGCGACAGCTCCACCCCGTGCACTTCCCAGTCGCCGCTGGTGAGCTGGCGCAGGTTGCTACCATCGGCATTGCTGGTGTACAGGTGCGTGTAGCCGGTGCGCTCACTGACGAACCAGACCCGGCCATCGGGCAGGAAGCCGACGCAGTTGCTTCGCTGCCAGAACGGGCACGGCCCGGCGACCCAGGCACTGTCCTGATCGTGCGCCAGAAGTGTCATGGCGCCGGTGGCGGCGTCCATGGACCAGAGCCATGCGTTCTTGAAGTCCGCACTCTGGGCGCTGACCAGGCCGGCGGTGCCCTGGTCGTTCCAGCCCAGGAACCGGGTAAAGCCGAACTCGGGCGCTTCCGTGCCCGCGGCGGTGGCAGCGGCGACGTCGAGCCAGCGGATGGCGCCGTCGTCCAGCGACACGATGCCCATGCGGCCGCCCTCGCCCTGGTTGTCGCCCACGTGGGTGCGGAACTCGCGCGCCTCCACATAACCCGACTCCGTCACCCAGAACGGGATCTGGACCCGGCGCGCGCCGCTGGGCGTGGTGCTGGCCGTGGACACCACGGCGTAGCGGCCGCCTGGCTCTATGGCCAGGCTGGCGACGCGCTCGTCACGGTTCAGGTAGATGGGCTGCCGGTCCCGTTCCTGCCTGGCCCGCATCCGCGCCTGCTGCTGCTCCCGTCGCTCCGCCTGCACGCGGATGTGCTCGAACAGCTCCCGCTGCTGGTCCACCAGGAACCGGCGCTGGCCCTGCGGCTCCCGCGGATCTGAGGGCGCCGGGCCGCTGCGCACGTCCGTGATCTGCCGCAACGTGCCGTCGTCCAGCGAGTGGGCGAACAGGTTGTTGTCGGAGATGAAGTACACGGTGCGCGCGTCCCGGGAGAAGACGGGGCTGGACTTGCTGGCCCGGGTGTCCGTCAGCCGCCGGACATTCATGTTGCGGCGGTCAATGATGTGGATGTCTCCCTGATGGCTGACGACGCGCCAGCGGCCGTCGGCGGAGACGTCGCCCGAGGACAGGTACACGCTCACGGAGTCTGCCTGGTCATCCGTCAGCCGCACCGGCTCGCCACCGGAAGCCGGCACCCGATACAGCGACATGGACGCGTGCCACGGCTCGCCACCCGGCTTCCACCGGAAGTAGATCCAGCGGCCGTCGTCCGTCCACTGCACGTTTGACGGCCCTTCGCCCACGAGTTCGGGCCCGCGCATGATGTTCGGCACGGTGAGCTCGAACCGGGACGACGTCGCGTCCTGCGCCTGCCGTGCTTCCGCCGCGCCCTGCGCGACCGCCTGTGCCAGTGCGGGCGACCCTGTCATGAGAGTCGCCAGCAGGACTGCCGGCAGAACTCCATGCCTGATCATTACGCCACCTCCTGCCTTGTAATTGGGTCTTGCCCGGTCAGTCGCCGAACGAGATACCGATATCCCGCGCCGTCATGACCGTATCCGAGTGAATGGGAACTGTCTTGATCTGGCGGACCGCATCCTCGAGGGGTACGGCCCGGATCTCCGGAGGTTCCAGCGCTACCATGGTGCCGAACTGCCGCTCCTCAACGCAACGCACGGCCGCGGCACCAAAGCGCAGGGCCACCAGCCGGTCATAGGCCGTGGGCGTGCCACCTCGCTGGAGGTGACCCAGCACGATGCTGCGGCTTTCCCGCCCGGTCCGTTCCGAGACCTCACGGGCAACCTGCTCTGCCACACCGCCATAGCGCTTGGCGGCGCCCGGTCGGACCCCTTCCACCAGCGATTCCTCGCCGCCCACCGGCCGTGCGCCCTCTGCTGCCACAATGATGGCGAAGTTACGGCCGTTGCGGTACCGGGCGGCCACCTTTTCGCAGACCTTCTCGATATCGTACGGGATCTCCGGGATCAGGATCACGTCTGCCGTGGCGCTGAGCCCGGCGTGCAGCGCGATCCAGCCGGTGTTGCGCCCCATAACTTCCACCACCATGACCCGCTCGTGACTCTCGGCCGTGGAGTGCAGCTTGTCGATGGCGTCGGACGCGGTCTGGACGGCGGTATGGAACCCGAACGTGACCTGGGTCACCGCCAGGTCGTTGTCTATGGTCTTCGGCACGCCCACCACCGGCACGCCCTTGCGGGCCAGGCCGTGGGCGATGTGCAGCGAGCCGTCACCGCCGATGACGATGAGGGCGTCCACACCGTGCTCGTCCAGCGCCGCCACCAGTTCGTCGGACCGGTCCACCGTCTTCATGCTGCCGTCGGCCTGCTCCACCGGCCAGTCGAACGGGTTGCCCCTGTTCGTCGTTCCCAGGATCGTGCCGCCCAGGTGCGTGATGCCCCGCACGGACTCCGTGTCCAGCCGCACCATCTCGGCGTGACCGAGCAGCCCGCCAAAGCCCTTCTGGATGCCCAGCACTTCCCAGCCGCGCCGGCCGGCCGCCAGTACGACGGCTCGGATGACCGCGTTGAGGCCGGGAGCGTCGCCGCCGCCGGTGCTGATGGCAATGCGTCGGATATCGCCCACTACACCTGTCCTGTTTTCGATTTGCTGCCCGGCAGACCGGGCCGGGTGCAAGGATCGACCGCGACGGGGCGCCTGTCAACCGCTGCAGACGTTGACATGCGGCAATCTGCGCCGCCACCCTTTATCCGCCGCCGCCCCCTTCCTACATTGATCGCAGGCGCGGCCTGGTGGACAGGGCGCCGACCTCGCACAGAGTGGTAGCAATGGTAACCGAAAAGGATGTCCGGCGAGCCCTTCGCAAGGTGAAGGACCCGGAACTGAACCTGGACCTCGTCGTGCTCGGGCTGGTCTACGAGATCGATGTCCAGGATACACACGTGAAGGCGCTGATCTCGCTCACATCGCCGTTCTGCCCCGTGGCCGGGCAGATCGTTGATGATGCGAAGTCGGCCATCGAAGGCGTGGACGGTGTCGAGAGCGTGGACGTCGAACTCACTTTCTCGCCACCGTGGACGCCGGAACGCATTGATCCCCTCATTCGCGCCACGCTGGGCCTGTGAGCATGTGACAACCCATCGCCTGAACTACAGGGAAGCCGGACCGACGGACAGTCCCAACGCGCTCGTCCTGGTCCACGGATTCCCCTTCAGCGCCGCCATGTGGCGGCCCCAGCTCGACTCACCGCCGGCCGGCTGGCGTGTCATCGCCCCGGACCTGCCCGGCTTTGGCGAATCGGCGCCCGTGGACGGTGACATGCTCAGCATGGACGCCGCCGCCGATGCCGTGGCAGAGCTCATCCGCGGCCTGGGCCTGGACAGGGTCGTGCTCGGGGGGCTGTCCATGGGCGGCTACGTCTGCTTCGCCTTCATGCGGCGCCACCCGCAGCTGGTGCGCGGGCTGATTCTCGCGGACACCCGCCCGGGCGCGGACGGCGAGCAGGTCCGGCGCGGCCGGCTCCAGTCGGCGGCAAAGATCTCCCAGGGCGGCACGGGCGAACTGGTGGAGGGCATGCTGCCCAAGCTGCTTTCGCCGCTGACGCTGAAGCGGCAGCCCGAGGTGGAGGCGGAAGTCCGCTCCATCATGGAAGCCGCGTCCCCGGCAGGCGTCATTGCCGCCCTGCATGGCATGGCCGCCCGGCCCGACTCGACGCCGGAACTGCGATCCGTCACCGTCCCGACCCTCATCGTGGTGGGTATGGACGACGTCATCACGCCACCCGGCGAGGCGCAGCTCATGTCCCGGGGTATACCCGGGTCCCGCATCGAGCCCATCGTGGACGCCGGGCACCTGCCGAACCTGGAGCAGCCGGCAGAGTTCAACCGGCTGCTGAACGGTTTCCTGGCCTCTGTGTCGGTTTAGTCTCGCCGCCTCTGCGCGTGGGCCGGCGTTCGGGAAAACGGCCGCTGCTGCCGCTTTCCCGCCCGTGGCCTGCGCTCGGGCTGGTGCGTTGGCGGATTAGCCGCGAATAACACGGGCAAATCCGCCACTGGCGGTTCCCCCGCCCGGGCCGGCGTTCGGGAAAGCGGCCGCGTGCGCCGTATCCCGCCCGCAGCCTGCGCCCGGACTGGTGTGTTGGCGGATTAGCCGCGAAAAACACGGGCAAATCCGCCACTGGCGGCTTGCTTACCCGGTGCGAATTCGGGAACCAGCCGCCCACGCCGGTTTCCCGAACCCGCCACCGTCCGGCGAACCCGCCACCCTCCCGAGCCCGCCGCCTGTCCCGAGCCCGCCACAGTCCCGCGCCCGCCAAAGTGCCGAACTCGCCACCGTCCCGAGCCCGCCACCGTTCCGCACCCGCCGGTTTCGGACCCGCCACCTTCCCGAACCCGCCGCCCCCGAGCCCGGCCGCAATGCCCCCTCAGCCCATCAGGTCGAGCTGGCCCGCCTCCCCTGCCCGTGCCCCCGCCGGGCCCGCGCCTGACGACGCTTCGCCAGACGCCCCTTCGCCTACATCGGCCGCGCCGGCACCAGCATCACCACCTGCCGGCCCGGCAGCGCCCCCTCCCGCCGCCCGCGAGCCGCTGTCACTGTCCCGGGCCACCCGCGAGACTTCGACCACCCGGTCCCCGCCGCTGCCGATGACGCGCTTGCCCTGTGTGGCCCGGCCCTGCACGGGCACGTCCGCGCCGGCCAGGCGGATGGCGGCGCCGGTGGCGGTGATGACCATGAGCTCGTCCCCGTCCAGCAGTTCCTTGGCGGCCACCAGCGGGCCGGTCTTCGTGCTGACGTCCAGCGTGATGGTGCCCAGCCCGCCCCGTTTCTGGGACGGGTACTCGGAGACGGGCGTGCGCTTGGCGTAGCCGCCCTCGGTGACGGAGCACAGCGTCGCCTCCCGGCGCACGACGACCATGCCCACCACACCGTCGCCCTGCCGGAGCTGGATGCCCTTCACGCCCTGGGCCACACGGCCCATGAGCGGCACGTCGTTCTCACTGAAGCGGATGGCGCGCCCCTGGCTCGTGACGAGGACGACGTCGTTCACACCCTCCGCCGCCTGCACGTCCAGCAGCCGGTCACCTTCCTGCACGCGGATGGCTGCGATGCCGCCGCTGCGGATGTTGGCGTACTGGTCGAGGCTGGTCCGCTTGACGATGCCGTTGGCCGTCAGGAACAGCAGCGACCGGTCCTCGCTGAACTCGGCGACGGGCATGAGTGCGGCCACGCGGTCGCCCTTCTCCATGGTGATGATCTGGGCCAGCGACCGGCCGCGACTGCTGGGTCCGGCCTCCGGCACGTCCGCCACCGCCAGCGCATACGCCTGCCCACTCTGCGTGAAGAAGACGAGGGTGTCCTGCGTGCTTGCTACGAAGACGTGCTCGAGGAAATCGTCGTCGTACCTGTCCATCCCCGCCAGTGAGCGGCCGCTCGAGACGCGGCGGCGGTACAGCCCGATGGGCACCCGCTTGATGTAGGACTGGTGGCTCAGCGTGATGACCACCTGTTCCTCCGCCACCAGGTCTTCCACCTCGAAGGCGTCGGGCTGGTCCACGATGGTGGTGCGCCGCTCGTCGCCGAACTTCGCCACGACCTCGTCCAGCTCCTCCACCAGCACCTCGAGCTGGCGTGACTCACTGCCCAGGATGGCCTCCAGTTCGCGGATCTGCTTGCGTAGCGCCGCAAGCTCCTTCTTCAGTTCGTCCGTCTCCAGCGCCGTCAGCCGGCCCAGCCGCATGGCCAGGATGGCCCGGGCCTGCAGCTCGGACAGGTCGAAGGAGTTGCACAGCGCGCTGGCCGCCTCGTCCTGGTCCGCCGACGCCCGGATGATGGCGATGACCTCGTCGATGTAGTCCAGCGCGATGAGCAGCCCCTGGACGATGTGGGCCTCCGCCTTTGCCTTCTCCAGGTCGTGCCGGGAGCGACGCTGGATCACCTCCACGCGGTGGTCCCGGAACCGCTCCAGCATCTCCTTGAGCGTGAGTTCCTTCGGCACGCCGTGGTCCAGCGCCAGCATGATGGCGCCAAACGTGGCCTGGAGGTACGTCTGCTTGTACAGCGTCGCCAGGATGGGCTGCGTCTTGGCGCCGCGCTTCAGCTCGATGACGATGCGCATGCCGTCCCGGTCCGACTCGTCCCGCAGGTCCGCGATCTCGTCCAGCTTGCCCCGGGCGACGGTGGCGATCTGCTCGATGACCTTCGCCTTCGACACCGCGTAGGGCAGCGCCGTCACCACGAGCTGCTCCCGGCCGCCTCGCTTCGTCTCCTTCTGCACGGCCGCCCGCATGACGATGCGGCCGCGACCCTTGTGGTACGCGTCCCGGATCCCGTCGGCGCCCAGGATGTAGGCCCCCGTCGGGAAGTCCGGACCCGGCACGTGTCGCATGAGGTCCGACACCGTGGCGTCCGGGTTCGCCACCAGGTGCTTCAGCGCCGACGCCACCTCCCGCAGGTTATGGGGCGGGATGTTCGTGGCCATGCCCACGGCAATGCCGCTGGTGCCGTTGACCAGCAGGTTCGGGTACCGCGCCGGCAGCACCGACGGCTCCTCCAGCCGGTCATCGAAGTTCGGCGCATAGTCCACCGTGTCCTTCTCGATGTCCGCCAGCAGGTCCATGGCGACGGCGGCGAGGCGGGCCTCGGTGTAGCGGTAGGCGGCGGCGTTGTCGCCATCGATGCTGCCGAAGTTGCCCTGCCCGTCCACCAGCGGGTAGCGCATGGCGAAGTCCTGGACCATGCGCACCATTGCCTCGTACACGGCCATGTCGCCGTGGGGGTGGTACTTGCCCAGCACGTCACCCACCACCGTCGCGCTCTTCTTGTACGGCCGGCCCGCGCTCAGACCCGCCTCGTGCATGGCGTACAGGATGCGACGGTGCACGGGCTTCAGCCCGTCGCGCACGTCCGGCAGCGCCCGCTGCACGATGACGCTCATGGAATAGTCGAGGAAGGAGTCCCGCATCTCCTGCTCGATCAGGCGCGGGAGTACGCGCTCCCGACGGGTGGGCATGGCCATATCCTGCTGCTCCCTGTTGGCTCACTGCTCGGCCGGCACCGGCCGCGGATCAGGCGCTAACCTTCGGTCCTCGTTCGGTGAGATGCAAGTGGGGAGGGTTCGCGGTGCCTTGCGGACGGGGGCGGATCTGCCGGCGCGGGCGTCTGAGCGCGTGCTGCTGAGTGGATGGTGGGGATAGCTCGCGGTGGTTTCTGGACGGGGGCGTATCTACCGGCGCAGGCGCTGATGGATTCCGGCTGGGTGGATGGTGAGTGGGGGCCAGCCCGGGCAGGATCAGGGGCGTCCGATGACGCTCCCGCGATCAACGGAAAATCACGACCGCGGCGGTTACGAATGCAGTGAACAATGCAGACCAGATGATGATCACTCGTGACCATGGCCACCTGGAAGCGTCGATCTCGGTCTGCGGCAGGAGGGGCCTGGCCTCGCGTACCAGAACGGCATAGACGACCGAATAGGCGGCCAGTACGGCCCACCAGCCTGCCGTGCGCAGCATGAACGCAGCGACTGCGGTGGAGACAACGCATAGCGCTCCGCCGACAACCATTGCCCGGTATGCGCCCACGCCGATTGACGGAGCACTGTGCGACGATGAACGGCTCATGTCGGTCATGTCATGATCCCTGTGCAGAGAATGAATGACGCCGGTGCGCCCTGCCGATCGTAACATGGCCAGCCGGGGCGGTCAACGGAGCCTTGCCGCACGGGCGCTGGTGTTCCCGTTCGTCCCGAGGGCTGCCGCGACGTCGGCAACCACAGCCTGGTTGAGGGCGGGGCGGTGAAGACCCCGCGCGCAGTTCCGCAGTGAGCGAAGCACGCGCAGCGTGCGAAGTGAACGAGGACTGTCCGAGCACGGGATCTTCACCGCCTCGCCCCTCGCGCCCCTCGCGCCGGGCCTGCGGCCGTCACCGTCAGTCCCAGTCCGCCAGCACCTCCTCGAACTCCATGGCCATGGTGGGGTGGCCGTGCCGGTTCGCGACCTCGATGCCGCGGCGGTAGGCGTCCCGGGCCTCGTCGTCGTGGCCGAGCTGGCGGAGGGCGTGGCCCAGGCGGCCCCACGCGTTGCCCTCGTCCTCGGTGGTGTCGAGGTACGTGCGGAGCTGTGCGGCGGCGTCCTCCCAGCGCTCGAGCTTCTCGTACTCCAGCGCCAGACCGAAGCGGGCGCGGCTGTCGGCGGGGTTGCGCTCGAGCATCTTCAGCAGTGCGGCGGTGCGGTCATTCTGCATGCTTCCTCCTCCAGTCAATCCTGAGCCGGTCCGCCAGCGCCATGGCGTCGTAGGGCGCGCGGACCTTCGCGTCGTTGTCAAAGAATACCCAGGCGTCCCGGCCGGTGGCGGACGGGGCGGTGTGCGATGAGACGCGCGCGGCGCCCCGTGGCTCGCTGCCGCGCATCCAGGCCTTCACTTTCCGCGCCCAGTCGTCCAGTGCGTCGTCGCCGTAGCCGCTGGCGTAGAGTTCGTCGGCGCCGTGCAGGCGCAGGTAGACGAAGTCCGTGGTCACGTCCTCGGCGTAGGGCCAGTCGGCGGCGGCGTCGGAGAAGACGAGTGCGACGTCGTGCTCCCGGAGCAGGCCGACGAAATCGTCGTTCATGAATGACGCGTGACGCACCTCGAAGGCGTAGCGGATGGGGCGTACGACGTCGCAATGAAACGATGCTCGTCCCTCCAGCCGCGCATCATGGTCACGCGCCAGGCGCGACGCGTCGGCGGTGGTGCGCGGCAGCATCTCCAGGAACGCCTCGAAGCGGGCCCGGTCATACCTCATGCGCGGCGGGAACTGCCAGAGAATGGGGCCGAGCTTCTCCTCCAGGCGCAGGATGCCGGACGCGAAGAAGTTGGCCAGCGGGGTGGCGACGTCGTTGAGCTGCTTCATGTGCGTGATGAAGCGGCTGACCTTCACGGCGAAGCGGAACCCGCGCGGCGTCTGCCGGTGCCAGGTCTCGAAGCTGGTGGGGCGCTGGAGCGAGTAGAACGTGCCGTTGATCTCGATGACGTTGAGCTGGCGGCTGGCGTACTCCAGCTCCCGCTTGCGTGCCAGTCCGTCAGGGTAGAA
>DATHVP010000023.1:0-3955 GCA_035461245.1 Longimicrobiales bacterium
GCGTGTCGGTGGGCAGCGCGAGCTCGCTGTCCAGTCGGATCCTCGCCAGCACGCCGCCCTCGGGGCGCAGCCCGACGTCCCGGACAAGGCCGACCTGGACGCCCTGCAGGTGCACCCGGTCGCTCCGCTTGAGGCCGCCGCCATCCTCCAGGACCACGTTCACGTCCAGACCGCCCCGGAAGATCGGCGTGCCCATCAGCCAGAACAGGCCCCACACGAATATGATGGTGGCGACCAGGGTCAGCAGTCCTATGGCCGCCAGATTTCGCCTGCGGTTGTCCATGTGCTCTCTCTCGTCTCGTTCAGGCTACCGCGTCAGTGCGGCTGCGACGCACGAACCGCTGTACCACCGGGTCCTCGTTCTTCAGGATGTCCGCGGGCGTCTGGCAGGCCCGCACCTGCCCCTCGTACAGCAGCGCGATGCGGTCTCCCACCTCGAACGCCGTATCGAGGTCGTGCGTGACGACGATGCTCGTGACGCCGAGCTCCCGGCCCAGCTCGAGGATCAGCTCGTCGATGTTGTCCGCGTTCACGGGGTCCAGCCCCGTCGTGGGCTCGTCCCACAGCAGGTACCGCGGCCGGTGGGCAATGGCGCGGGCCACACCCACGCGCTTGCGCATCCCGCCCGACAACTCGCTCGGGTACTTGCTCATCACCGACGTGGTCAGGTTCACACGCCGGAGCAGATCTTCCGCGCCCTCGCGGCATTCCTCAATGCGGCGGCCTTCCTTCTCGTCCGTCTGCGCCAGCCACAGGTTCTCCGCCACCGTCAGGGAGTCGAACAGCGCGGCATTCTGGAACACGTACCCGATCCGCTGGCGCACCGCCTTCAGCTCCCGGGCCGACGCGTTCGCGATGGAGATGCCGTCCACGATGACGTCGCCCTGGTCCGGCTCCAGCAGGCCAATGGCGTGCTTGATGAGCACGCTCTTGCCCGTGCCGGACGGACCCAGCAGTGCCAGCGTCTCGCCCTCCTCGACCGACAGGTCGACGCCGCGCAGCACCTGCAGCGAGTCGAAGCTCTTGTGTAGGTCGCGAAACTCGATCATCCCTGCGTCTAGAAAGCCTTCAGGATCGGCACCATCAGCACGTCGATCACCATGATCGCCAGCGTCGTCGCCACCACGGCCGTCGTGGTCGTCCGTCCCACACCCTCCGCACCACCGCTCCCGCCCAGCCCGACGAAGCACGCGATGAACGTGATGGTCAGGCCGAACACACCGCCCTTCAGGACGGAGAAGTACAGCGCCCACGGCCTGAAGTAGTACCGCATGCCGTAGATGATGTCCGCGGAGGTCAGTCCATCCACGGCGAGCAGGCCGATCACCCAGCCGGCAGCCAGGCCCACGGCATTCGCCAGGATGACCAGCGGCGGGAAGACCAGCAATCCCGCCACCACCCTCGGCACCACCAGGAACGCCACCGGATCCCGGCCCATGGCGACCAGCGCGTCGATCTGCTCCGTCACCTTCATGGACGCGAGCTCGGCGGCGATCGATGCGCCGATCCTGGCCATGAGCACGATGCCCGTGAGCACCGGCGCCAGCTCCGTGAGCATGCTCGCCGCCAGCACGCTGCCAATGACCCACAGCGGCAGGCCGCCCGCGAACTGCGCGCCCGTCTGCTGGGAAGTCACCGCGCCGCCCAGGAACGCCATGATCAACACCAGCGGCAGCGACTGGATGCCCATCACGTACGCCTGCTGGAGCGCCGACGACGCATACAGCCGCGGCCGGGGCAGGACCGTCAGGATCTGTCCCGCCAGCAGCGTCGCTTCGCCCACCCGCGTGAGGGCGTGCATCATCCGGCCCCTCATGCCGTCGGCGCGCCCCACAGAGGTACACCACCGACGGCGATTGGATTCGGACCGTTCCAGGCCGCCCCGGCACCGCACCGGCGGCCGCCGGCCGCCCCCATCCCGATATGCGTCAGAGAAACCACTCGCGTTGCAGGATCGCCGGCCCACGCGGGCATCGGCGCACGTACGAAAACCAACCGTGCAAGATAGCGAGGCGTGTGGCCGCCCGACACCCTTTCACACCGGGGTTTCCGACCCGCCGGATTGGAACGGGCGCACCGCCCGCGGACCGGCCCGGCCGGCATGCACGACGCCCCCGTGCCGCGGGGCGGAACGGGGGCGTGGCGGAATGGACCCGATCGGGATCGAACCGATGACCTTCCGGTTGCAAACCGGATGCTCTCCCAGCTGAGCTACGGGCCCGAAGCCAGTAATGATAACAGGCCCCGGCAGGCGCATCCACCCCCGCGGGGCCGGCTGCGGACACGTGCTCGGGCACCTGCCCGGACGGAGCCCGGCGTCCGGTCCGGCAGCGCGCCGGCGGGTGCCAGCGACGCCCGGCGTCAGGCCCTGCCCTACGCGCGGATAGGCCCGCGCCGTCGAAGTATCCGGTTTCCTCCTATTCTCGGGGCCCGGCCGGGTCGCAACGTTGAGGCGGGCTTACACGTGTGATTGACGAGGGGGCGGAAGCGATGGACATGATGATGGTGAGTGCGGCGGCCGCGGCGGACCCGTCGCAGCTGGAGGCGGTGGACGGGCTGTGGCCGGAGCTGGAGTGGATCCGGGACCCCTCGCTGCGGGAGAGCACGCGGAATACGTGGGTCAGGGCGCTGGAGCTGAGTCCGCTCGATGCAGCCGACCTGGAGACGATTCCGTTCACGCTGCTGGTGCGGGACTGTCCGGCGACGTTCATGGAGCACAAGCGGTGCGTGGTCCACATCGCCCGCCGGGGTGCCGAGGCGATGCGGGAGTTCATGGGCAGCTCGCTGGCCATCGACATGGACGTGGTGATCGCGGGCGCCATCCTGGCGGACGTGGGCAAGCTCCTCGAATACGAGAAGGTTGGCGGCCAGGTGCGCCAGAGCGAGCGTGGCCGGGCGCTGCGGCATCCGTTCACGGGTGTGGCGCTGGCGATGGCAGCCGGCGTGCCCGACGCGGTATGTCACATCATCGCGGCGCATGCCGGCGAGGGTGACCTGGTGAAGCGGACGACGGAGGCGATCATCGTGCACCACGCCGACTTCATGGCGTACCTGCCGTTCAAGAACCTGGGCTGAGGCGGAATGGTGTCCTGGCCGACGCCGCGTTGCGGGAAACCCTTACAGACCGGCTGCGGCGCGCGCCGTAGCTTGGCGGAATCCGGGGACGCGCGTCGTCGATTCGCCAGCCGGGGTCGGCGGGGCGGGCGGGCGGGCTGAACAGCTGCAGCGGAGGGATCGGAATGGGTGCAACGGTCGTGGAGAAGGTTGCCCGGGCCCACATGGTGGAGGGTCCGACGCGGGCGCTCCGGCCTGGCGACATGGTCATGCTGCGCCCGCGGCACCTGCTGACGCACGACAACACCGCGGCGGTGATAACGAAGTTCGGGGCGATCGGCGCCGCCGCGATCCATGACGCCCGCCAGCCCGTCATCGCACTGGACCACGAGATCCAGAACCGGTCGGACGCGAACGTCCGGAAGTACGAGAAGATCCGCGTGTTCGCGGAGGAGCACGGGCTGGACTTCCACCCGGCGGGCACGGGCATCGGCCACCAGATCATGCTGGATGGCGGCTACGCGCAGCCCGGCGCCCTCGTCGTGGCGTCGGACTCCCACGCGAACATGTACGGCGCCGTGGGCGCGCTGGGCACGCCCGTGGTCCGTACCGACGCCGCATCCATCTGGGCGACGGGCCAGTTCTGGTGGCAGGTGCCGCGGACCGTCCAGGTGGTTCTCGAGGGTGTGCCTGCCCCTGGCGTTGCCGGCAAGGACGTGATCCTGACGCTGTGCGCCCTGTACCGTTCGGGGGAGGTGCTGAACGCCGCCGTGGAGTTCGCAGGACCTGGCGTCGCGTCGCTGGACATGGACGCGCGCATGAGCATCGCCAACATGACGACGGAGTGGGGGGCGCTCACGGGCTGGTTCCCGGTGGATCAGGTGACGCTGTCGTACCTGCG
>DATHVP010000024.1:0-5460 GCA_035461245.1 Longimicrobiales bacterium
GAGTCGACAAACTACCGCGAGCCCCCCCTGGATTGTCGACTCTGCGGCAGCACGGACCCGCCCATGTCGGTCCGGTGGCTGCCCGATGTCGTCCATCACCTCCCAGCCCACGCTTTCCCGAACCACCGCCGGCAGCCCGGCAGCCCGTCGCCCGCAGCCCGGCAGCCCGGCAGCCCGTCGCCCGGCAGCCCGTCGCCCATCGCCCATCGCCCATCGCCCGTCGCCCGTCGCCCGTCGCCCGCAGTCACCGGCGGCAGAGCGTCGCCTACTTCAGCCGCTCGAGCCGTCCCTTCCGACGGACCAGGTTGGCGTAGTCCCACTGGATGTCCCGGGCCTTGGCGAGCCAGCGGGCGAGGTCATCGGTGTCGACTTCGTCGACGCTGTTGTAGCGGGCCTCGGCTGCCTTGAAGCTGCCCTCCTTCGCCAGGCCGTCCTCGTCAAAGGACTGGCCGCTCCAGAACAGCAGCCGCACGCAGCTCTTCAGCTTGCTGTACCCGACGACGGGGTTGCCGTCGAGGAACCACACGGGGTGTGCGTGCCAGATCCTGTTCTCCGCCTCGGGCAGGCCGCGGTGGATCTCCCGGGCGAGGAGGTGGCAGATGTCGCGATCGGCCGGCGCCTGTGCCTCGTTGTACGCGGTGGTGTCGTCGTGGATCATGTCGTTCGGGTCTGTGGTGAAGACCGCTAACCCTGGTCTCGCCCTTTTTCTGGAGGCAAGGCGCGGCAGTGGATTTCTGCTCCAACACCTTGTCGAATGGGCCGCGGCCGGATCGACAGGCCGGTCAGGCGTCACTCAGGTGACGGCGGCGCCGTCTCCGATGCGGCGGAGCGGCGGACTTCCGGCGGCACCAGCCGAATGCTCCTCTGGTACGTGTAGCTCTGCGGAACCGTCACCGGCTCCATGCCCCCAGGTTGCAGGCGCATCTCGCCGGTGAGTGAGCCGCTGCTGTGCCTCTCGAGCAGGCGACCGGGGCCCGGCGCGAACACGGCCCAGCCTTCATCCGTGCCGGTGAGTCGCGACGACACCGTCATGTTCTCCTCCGGCATCTCGGAGCTGGCCTCGATGTCAGACGCCTGGTGGACGCGGATTACGAACGCGGGCACGCCGGCCACGGTGGTATCCCGCTCCACAGCGTAGGAACGGATGTGACGCGACGTCGTCCGGTCCACCTCCCGGGCGGCTTCCTCGTTGATCACGGTGTCAGCCCACGTTGCACCGATGACCAACTCACCGGGCGGGAGCGTGATGAAGAAGTCGTCGAATTGACGGGTCAGGTCCGTGATGGCGGCGATCTCCGCAGGCATGGCGGGCGCCTTCACGGACTGGACCTGCCCCGTCGGAAGGAATGTGAAGTCGAACGGCTGGCCCAGGAGCGCCTCAGTGCCGGGCCTCGCGGCACCCGCCGGGCCGGCGGATTCGATGGACAGCCTCACGTACCACGCCCGGGCCTCGCCGGCCGTCGGGAACGTCACGGCCACGACGGCGTCGTGCACGCTGCGCACTGACACCCGCCCGCCCGGCATGTCCATGTCCACCGAGCCCCTGGTGATTTCCGCATACCGGAGCGTGTCCGCGACAGCGGCGCCGTACTGCCCATGGACGTGGGCGGGTCCGACGACGGCAGCCGTCAGGAGGAGGGATACGACTGCACTCGGCACACTTCTCATCTTGCCTGCTACCTTTCAACGTCGCGCAAAGGAAGAGAACCGGCACCCTACAGCGAGCAAGCGTCGCAATGCAAGGCTGTGGGCACACCTGTCACGGGATGCAGCATAGAATCGTCTCTACTACGGCACCTGAGCGTCAAGGCACAGGAGTGGGATGACACACGACGAACTGGATGAAGCAGGACAGGACCAGTCAGCGGCCGCCGTCTTTGCCGCACACCGGGAACGGCTGTGGGGGATCGCCTATGGGATCCTCGGGTCGCCGGACGACGCCGATGACCTGGTCCAGGAGGCGTACCTGCGCTGGCACCGCACGGACCGCACGGCGGTACGGCATGCGGAAGCGTGGCTGGTGACGACCACGACCCGGCTCGGCATCGATCGCCTGCGTGCCCGTCAGGTGGAGCGGCGGCATTACGTGGGCCCGTGGCTGCCCACACCCGTCGTGGATCCGTCGCCTCGACCCGATCGAGGGGCGGAGATCGCCTCGGAGCTATCCGTCGCGTTCCTGGTACTGATGGAGCGGCTCGCCCCGGAAGAGCGGGCTGCCTTTCTTCTGCGGGACGTTTTCGACGTCGAGTATCGCGACATCGCCCGTGTCCTGGACCGCGGCGAGGCGGCATGCCGCCAGGTTGTGCGACGGGCCCGCACGCGCGTCCGTGCGGACGCGCCGCGCTTCCGTCCGTCGACAGCGGAGATCGAGGCCATGGCCCGTCAGTTCTCGGCGGCGGTGGCGGCGGACGACTACACGGGCCTGCTCGCACTACTGAGCCCGGATGCCAGCTTCCTCACCGACGGCGGCGGCAAGGCCTGGGCGGCGCGCAATGTGGTCCGGAGCGCCGACAGGGTAGCGCGCTGCGTTCTGGGAGTTGCACGGAAGCGCGGGGCGGGAGGCGACATGGAAGAGCGGCTGGCGCGAGTCAACGGCGAGCCAGGGATCGTGACGTACCAGGACGGCAAGGCGATAGCTGCGACGATGTTCTCACTTCAGGACGGCCGAATCCGGAGCATCTACCGCGTGTTGAATCCGGACAAGCTGAGTGCGGTACCTGCGCTGCACGTCCTGGACGCACAGTACCGGACCGAGGTCAGCGGGTCGTGAGCAGGATGGCACCGGGTAACGACCCGCCGTAGCAGTGGACCTACCGCAATGCGACTGGAGAGGCGATGGAGAGCCCGTTGGACGTGTTCCGGACGATCTGGACGGAAGCCAGGATGCGAGGCACGCTCACGCATCGTAATGCCGTGTGCGTTTCCACCATCGATGGGAACGGATTCCCCAGTTCCCGCTTCGTCGACCTGAAGGAAGCGGATGATAGTGGTTTCGTGTTCTGCACGAGCCTGGAGTCTGCCAAGGCACTGGACCTTGGCCGCGACCCGAAGGCGTGCATCACGGCGTGGTGGGAACATGTCGCCACGCAGATCCGGATCAAGGGGTTGTGCACCGTGATTTCGTCACGGGAGGCGGATGCGTACTGGAGGACCCGCTCCCCGGACGCTCAGATTGCGACGGCCGCCTTTGACCAGAGTCGTCCGGTCACCAGTGCGGCGACTCTAGCCGAGAAGCATGCGCGCACACTGCAGGCTTCGGAGGGGCAGGATATTCCTCGCCCGGCTGCGTGGGGCGGCTTCCGGCTGCGGCCGGAGTACGTGGAGTTCATGCAGTTCCGGGAGAACCGCGTGCATGTCCGAACCGCCTATACACTCACCGCCGCCGGGTGGGAACGAGCCCTGCTTCAACCCTAGGACGCCGCTGCGGCCGGCGCCTCCACGTCGATGGGTGTCCGAAACGGTATTGCCAGGCGGTTCCAACCGTTGATGGCGATCACCGCCAGGGTGAGTTCAACCAGCTCGACTTCGGAGAACTCTCTCCGGGCGATGCTGAACAGCTCGTCCGACACACCCTGTTCGCTGATCCGGGTCACCGCCTCGGTCCAGGCGAGGGCGGCGCGTTCCCGGTCGGTGAAGAGCGGCGCCTCTCTCCACACCGCGAGCAGGGCCAGGCGCTGCTCACTCTCCCCATCCGCCCGCGCCTCCCGGGAGTGGAGGTCAATGCAGAACGCGCAGCCATTGACCTGCGATGCCCGCAGCTTGATCAGGTGCAACAGCGGCTTCTCGATGCTGCCTTCCCGCACGTGCCGCTCGAGCTGCATCATGGCCCGCAGAGCGTCGGGCGCAACCATCGCGTAATCGATTCGGGTATCCAGACGTTCTCTCATCCTCGTCACCTGGTCGTCAGTGAGTCCCATGTCCGGGCAGGTCGCGGCTGACGCGGCCGCAGTCGTCCTGACCCGCTTACTGAATGAGACGGATGAGCCATCGCGGTGTGACAGACAGGTCCGTGCGCCATGACCACAGGTGCGCTTGAATCTCACCCATGTCCAGCAAGACCTCAGACGGTTTGCCCCATTGGCCAGTAATCATGCCTGGCTCCTGACCAGGCGATTGCGAAAGTGGCGAGCAATGCGCCGACCGCCCCGGCCTGCGCCAGCAGGGCCGCCATCAGGCTACCCACGGCGAAAACAGGGATCGACACAGCAAGTAGCCATCCAGCCCAGCGTGGGAACCGATGTGATGCTGCGACCGCCAGGCCGGCCAGTATCCCCCCGGCGATAAAGAGGAGTAGCCCGAGCACCGCTGTGCCGAACAGTGGCACGGAATACACGTCGTTGTACAGAGCCAGGGCATCTCGATTGCCGTCGAGAAAGGCTCGCCCCAGAGCAGGCTGTGTGAACGCCGCGGCACCGAAAACAGCCGTTGTGAGTGTGTTTCCGGCGACCATTGCGATCGTCGCGGCTAGCGCCCGACCCGCTGCCCGGCTGTCAGACAGATGGACAAACAGACCCACGAAGCCGACTGAACCGATAGCTGCTCCGAGAATGCTGTTGATCAGATGCGAAGTCAGGAATTGGCTAGTCGTGACGTACTGGGCGAACTCCCGGAACTGCGACTGAGGGTCGGGCTGTTTGGTCATGACGCTGAGGAGCAGCATCAGCGCCCAGATGGGCAATGCCCACAGCAACCACCTGGCGACAGTGTGCGCGCGTCCAACCATGCCCCTCGCCCCCTGGATCTGCTAGAAGAACCGCACGCCGGCACCCACCGCGAACTGCCCGCCGCCGCGGTGTCGCGACACGAGCTGTGCGCCGCGGGCGAAGAGCATGACGTCCGGGCCGAGCACGCCCGTCGAGAGTTCCAGCCCGGCGCCGAGGGCCGGTGCGGTGTTGGAGACGGTGTCGATCATACCGGCGTCGCCGCCGACGGTGATGAACCCGCGCATCTCGGTGCGGAGCACACCGGCGGCCGGCGCGACGCGAAGCTGTGTGCCCCCGCGGCCCAGCACCGGCACCATCAGGCTGGCCATGACGCCGGCGGTCTCCTCCTGTTCCGCCAGGAAGGCCAGCTCGTTGCCACGCTGTGCGACGGGCTGCCATTCGGCGGAGGAATGGCGGGAAAACAGCGCCTCGACGCGGACGCCGACGTCGCCGGCGCGCTCCACGCCAGCACTGACGAACACGCCGCCGTCCTCCGCAGCCACCATGTATCTCCGATCACGCCCGTACTCACCTGCGACGGGGTCCGGCGCCGGCGTGCTGTACCCGACCGTCACCAGTGCCTGATAGCGCTGGGCGGTCGCGGATGACGGCAGCAGCCCGAGGGCGGATGTGACGGCGAGGAGGAGGAAGCAGCGATGTCGCGTTTGAAGCATGGTGTCCCTCACGGAGTCGCGGGCATCGTGGGTCTCGGGAGGGAACGCCCCGGGACGACGGTCGCGTTGCATCGGTCTAGTCG
>DATHVP010000025.1:0-146533 GCA_035461245.1 Longimicrobiales bacterium
GAGGGGAAACAGGAACCACGCCGCAGCACCCGCTCGGGTGCCCGTCGTGATCAGGAGCCCCTGGCCGCCAGCTCCGCATCCGCCAGCAACTCGTCGAGCGCGTTTCGGTCCATATGGCGCCCGCGCGCCACGGCACTCGCCATCCGCTGCGTGTTGGAGATGTCCTCCAGGGATGATCGGTTCACGACATTCATCTCGGGTTCTCTACGGGATCAGGGAGTCGATGACGTACTCCACGAGGAGCCGGTCGGGCATCCATGCGCGGCTCTGGTCGTTGTCGTCCCAGCGCAGCCCTGCGCTCATGTTCAGGACGTGCCACAGCTGGATCCTCCGCTTCTCGCCGGTCAGGAGGTATGCGTATTCCGGCAGTAGCTCGTAAAGCGGTGTGTCGACGGAGGGGATCTCTCCCCGCCCGATGGCGATCCCTACCAGCGTGGACACTACGCTCTTCGTCATGGAGCGCAGGTCGTGGAGGCTCGACCGGCCGAAGGTCACCACGCCGAGGTCCGCGCCCCACGCCTCGTCCCTGCCAGAAAAGTACTCCTCGTAGACCAGCCTCCCATCCTTCTCGATCAGCACGGCGTGGACATTTCCATGCTGGCCGCGGCGAAGCGACCGGGTGAGATCCTCGAGTCGTGCGGGGTTCATGCCTACTTCGGCTGGGGCCGCCGTACGCCAGCCGTCCTGGATCTGCTCGGGTGCGGCTCCCCGGTCCAGCTCCTGGGCAACCACCCGGGGCGGTGCTGCCATCGAGCCGGCCAGGAGGAGGGCGAGCCCTGCGCCGAATCTCATGGTCATTGCTGCTGCCTCCCTGCTGTGTCGCCTGCCGGGTGCAGGAGCTGGTGGAATACGAGGCGGCCGGCCTCCAGGATCCCGGGCGGCGGTGGATCCGCCGTTGGCTCCCTTGCGCCGGCCGGGCCGCTCACCCGGTTCCCGCTCCCCAGGTCGCGCACCGTGTCGCCCGCGTTCTGTAGCTCCACGCGGTTGCTGTCGCCCTCGACGTAAACCGCGGCAGCGGCGATGTCCTCGAATCTGTTGCCGACGATCTCGTTCTCGTCGCTGCCGGGCGAGAGCCAGATGCCGGAGCCGTTCGCAACCTCCCACCGGTGTTCGTAGCCATCCCACGTGAGCCCGGGGAAAGGCTCCCGCCGCCGTATCCCCGTGATGGTGTTGTCCGCGATCCGGCTCCGCGACAGGCCCCGGGCGATGATCCCCAGCCCGTCCGCGCCGACGATCCGGTTACCATGGACCAGGATGTCTTCTAGGATCCCCTCCGGTTCTGTATCAGGCATCCCCGGAACCGGCTCCGTCCTGTTCATCAGCGTGATGGGGGTGCCGACCATCGTCGAGTCCTGCTCAGTCGGTTCGTATCCGCCCCATGCCTCGGGCACCTTCACGCGATCCGCATGGATCGTGTTGTCCCGGATCTCGACGCGCCTGCAGGTCTCACCGCGACGGACCAGGACGTAGATGGGATCCGGGTAGCCGACGACCCGGTTCCCTGCGACGACGTGTCCGCTGCAATCCGTGTGTCCTGGCGAGACGATGATCGCGCTTCCCGGATGCCGCGAGAAGGGGACCCGCTCCGGCTCCGCAACCGTGACGCGGTTGTCGAGGAAGTGGAGCGGTGCGCCGTAGATGCCGATGGCGTGGAAGACGTCGATGAAGTCGTTGTCCCGGACGACGGACCGCTCCGTCCCGGTGCCCAGCACGCGCAGGCCGTTGGGGGTGAGCCGGAACGTGTTGCCCTCGATGCGGTGCCCGCCGGCAGGGTAGGCGGCAGGCCGCTCGTCACTCTCCCAGAAGGTGGCGGCCTCCTCTGCGGACGTCGGATACGGTCCGACGACGATCCCGTGCCAGGTGTACTCGAAGGTGAGCCCACGGATGGTCTGGCGCTCCGCCTGCACGTAGAGGCCCGTGCACCCGAACACGACCTTCTCGACTTCGGCATAGTCAATCCCGAACGCCTCCGGATCGCAGCCGCGAAGGACCGTGCCTTCCGGGTGGCCGAGTATGCTGACGTCCGGGACCGTGAGGCGCGCCCCCGCCCCCAGCATGTATGTCCCCGGCGCGAACAGGATGGTGCCGCCGGATCGCACTGCGTCGAACGCGGCCTGCACGTTCGGCCGGTCGGTCTCCGCTGCCCCGGTGGGCGGGGCGACGCGCACGGTATCGACGGGGTGCCAAGATGCGGGGGGAGTCGGACCCTCGTTGGCGTTTCCCCCCGAGGGGCTGGCCGCCGCGCTCCGGGGAGCAGCCAGCAACGCGCAAGCGATCAGCGCGAGCAACAGCACCGAAGCGGACTCCGCCGCGTCTGCACCACCTGCTGCCACGCGATGAGACCGCCGCCTGCGCCGCAGTCGCCTCGCGAGGGCCACCGCCGCCCACGTCTGCAGCGGGACGAACGCGACGACGACAACCGCCGGAGCCAGGGGCCAGGGCGAATCCGGCGCCGTCACGACCCACAGGTTGAACGCCATGATGATCAGCCCGAGCGCCCACCCGTGGCCAGCGACCGCGCGACCGCTCAGCACGGCGGCCACGAACACGCCCGCGGCCCCGGCCAGGATCTCGATCAGCAGCAGCGCAACCAGGGCACCGCCCACAGGGAAATCCGCGCCGCGGAACAGACCCGGCATGACGAGCAGGATCGTGCCATACAGCACGACCTGCACGGTGACGAACCCAATCGCCAGCACGAGCAGGGTTCGCGCGGCGGAGAGCGCTCGCCGGCGGACGTTACTCTGAGGATGGTTCATGAGCCGTCTTCCCCCATGGCGGGAGGGGGTGCGGGGCGCCGAAGCAACAAATCGGCCGGCACCCTAGACGATCCCCTCGCGCATGGCCCGGCTCACCGCTTCCGCCACGCTATGGACCTGCAGCTTCGAGTACACGCTGCGGATGTGGCTGCGCACCGTATCGAGGCTGATGTCCAGTTGCTGGGCCGTCCGCTTGTAGGACATGCCCTGCACCAGGCAGCGCAGCACCTCCAGCTCCCGGTCCGTCAGTTCGAAGCGGCCGGCGGCGTCAGCATTGTCCGGCCCCGGCCCGAGCGTGCGGACCAGGTCGAGTACCGTGCGTGCGACGCCAGCGGAGATGGGGGCGCCCCCGGCGGTGATGGCCCGGAGCTGTGCCAGCAGCTCGGCTGCCGGCGTGCGCTTCAGCAGGTAGCCGTCAGCGCCGGCGCAGATGGCTTCCACGATGGTCCCGCGCTCCTCGAACACGGTGAGCACCACCACCGCCGCGCCGGGTAGCAGCTGCTTGACCCGCCGGGTGCAGGCGATCCCGTCCATGCCCGGCAGGTCCACGTCCATGAGGACCAGCTGCCACGCGGGCTCCCCGGCAGGGCCAGCGGGATGGTCGTCGTTTGCGGCGACCTCGTCGAGATGTGCCAGGGCCGCAGCCGGCGAGGCGAAGCTGCCCACCAGCTCGAAATCGCTGGCGTGATGGAACAGCACCTCCAGACTGGACCGGTACTGCGGGTCATCCTCTACGGTGACGACATGGATGGGCAAAGTCGCCTTTCAGACAGGGGGCAGCCAATGGACGCGGATGCTGGATTAACGATGCACCGCTGGCTCCTGCCGCGCACCCGCATGATCATGTGAGGCGCCGGCCCTGCCGGACGGAGGCCTGACCGACCGGCGCAACCAGCCCGGGAAGGAAAATCGCGGCTGCCGGCGCGTGAGCCGGAACCTGAGCCGGACCGTGGTGCCCTGCCCCTGACGCGTATCCCAGCTGATGGAGGCGCCGATCTCGGCGGCACGACGCTGCATGGCCCGCAGCCCCCGGCCCTGACCGCGGTTGCCATGGGGCGCGGGCAGGCCCTTGCCGTCATCGGCCACTTCGAGGATCCAGCCGTCATCCGATGCCCGGAAGCCCAGGACGACATGCTGCGCGTCCGCGTGGCGAGCGGCATTGTGCAGGGCCTCCAGCCCCATCAGCAGCACGTTACGGCGGAGCGGCAGCGTCAGCGGACCCGACGGCCATGCGGCTGGGAAATGCGCGTCGAACCGCACGTCGTCGGCGAACAACCTGCCTCCGTGTTCCGCCAGCCGGGCCGCCAGTTCCTCGAGCGTTGCGCGGTGCGGATCGAGGGCCCAGACGATGTCCGACAGCGACGTGCCCAGTTCTTCCGCCGTCGTGGCCACTTCCCGGGCGATGCGCCGGCCGGCGACGGCGTCCCCGCCGTTCTCCGAAAGGACACCGGCCAGGATGCCGATGCTGGCGAGACCGGAGCCCATCTCGTCGTGCAGGTCCATGGCAATGCGCGTGCGCTGCCGTTCGAGCCCTATCAGGTAGGCCAGGCGGGCGCGATACACGCCGAAGAGCAGTGCGCCGGCCAGCAACAGGAAACCCGTCATCGCCCACGCCGTGCGGTACCAGGGCGGCAGCACGCTGAACGCGAGGCCCGCGGGCTGCATCGACCAGGTCAAGCCATCGGCGCTGGCCCGGACCTGGGGCTGGTGCCGGCCGGCGGGCAGGTCGACCCAGGTGAAAAGCGGCTGGCCGTCTGTGTCAGACCATTCATCGCCCGGCGACAGGCGGACCTGGTAGCGAACGCTGCCGGGGTCCCTGAACGTGAGGGCCGCGAAGCGGAGTTCCAGCCGGTTCCTGTCCGCAGGAAGCACGATGTCGCCGTCGAGGGGAACAGGGCGGCCGTCAACCCGTCCCTCCACCAGGGCCATCCGCGGCGGGCGAATCTGTGCAGTGCGCGCCCGGGCCGGTACGTGAACGACGCCCTGCGACGTCGCGATCCATATGGTGCCGTCCTCCTCTTCCAGAAGATCCCCGCCGCCCACCGACGGCAGGCCCTGCCACGCCCCGAGCTGCTCCAGCACCGTCCACCCGGCGCCGCCGGCGCGCGGCTGCACGCGCTGGAGTATCCCGGCCCCCACCAGCCATACGCCGCCCCGGCGGGATGGCACCAGGTTCAGGATGGACCGTGTGGGCAGCAATGAATTGTCCGCCAGCGGTTGCCACCCGTCCGCAGCCCTGTGCAACAGGCCGAGCGTGGAACTCGAGGCCCACAGGTGGCCACCCGGCAGTTCCGTCATGGCCGTTAGATGCACCGTCCCCGCCGGGAGATCCTCGCACGCCCATGGTACTTCCAGCCCGGAAACGACCGACGCCGCAGGTGCGTGGCAGACGCGCTCCCGTGAATTCACCCAGAGCCGGCCCGCACTGTCCTCCATGACTACCGTGACCGCGGAGTCCGGCAACGTCAGCGACGGTGTGGCCAGCCGCCTCAGCGTCTCCCCATTCGCGCTCAGATGGTGCAGGCCGACACCGGAAGCAATCCAGAACCCGCCAGCAGAGGCCGGGGCACATACACCAAATGAAAAATTCTCCGGATGAACGACCGTGTCACCATCCGGATCCAGACGAATCACGCCGGTCCTGGCGCCCGTCCACAGCAGGCCGTCACCGGCCGTGCAGAACTGGCCCCAGGCCCACCACGACACATCCACGCCCCCGGCCCAGGCATCCGCTGTGCGCCTCAGGCCCGTGGGCCCCTGCCAGGTCGTTATCCAGAGGTAGTCCCCCGATCGGGCCAGGAAACGCGTATGGTTGGAGCGCAGCCCATGGTTCTCGTTCCAGACGCGAGTATCCGGTTCCGGATACTGCGAAAGGGCCGTGAACCCGCCGTGCCAGAGGCTGCCCTCATGGTCCACCAGCAGGGGCCCACCAGCGATCACACCGTTCTGCGGGTCGAGGATTTCCACCGCGCCCGCCGCGTTCAAGGCGATGAGAAACCGGTCGGTCCCCAGCCAGATCGTGCCGTCCCGCTCCGCCAGGGAAATGCCGCGGGTGACAGGGTAATCCGGCGTACGTGTCGCAACCTCCGGCGCGCCCGATGGCGGGATACGAATCAGGTCCGACGCCACCGACAGCGCCAGCACCACCCCGTCGGGTCTGGCCAGCGCATCCACGATGAGATGGCCCTGCAGCAGGCGACGCGGGGGGGATTCCGGTGTGAGATGCCAGAGACCGTCACCACCAGCGACCAGGATGCCGCCCCTCGGTCCGGCGGAGAAAACCTTGCGGGTTGTGTCGTCGGGCAGCACATCCACCGGCAGCGGCCGCCAGGTGCCGTCCTGCGCGCGGCGGTTGATCCGGCCGTCCATGCCCACGACCCATAGCCGGCCGTCCCCATCAAACGCTGCGATCTGCGTGTGGTCCGGCGAGCGGCGAGCCCGGCCCGGCAGTTCCCGCGCCCCGTTCGCCGTGAGTTCAACGATACGCCCGTCCGCATCTACCACGACCACGTCACCTGCCGGCGATACCGCGATGGAACCCACCGCAATCGGCAACACATCCGGCGCCCAGCGCTGGAAGCGGGTACCGTCGAAGCGAAACAGCCCGGCCCGTGTAGAGGCCCACAGGAATCCTACGCTGTCCTGGGCCAGGGCCACGATGGGCGGCACCAGTTCACCCTGGCCACCGAAACGGCGCACCAGCCGGTCCTGCGCCAGCAGCGGCGCAGCCCCCATCATGAGCAGCAGTGCCAGCACCCCGGCCTTCGGCACACACGAGTCGCCGCACGCACGCCTGCCACGGCCGCGGTGACGGAGGCCGATGATATGGAGGAGATGCCGCACGAGCGCCTTTCGTTCAGGGGGCGCAGCCGGACACGTCAATGGGGATGCTGAGATTCGGGCACCAGCAGGCTGCGGAGAGACCTTGTGCCCTGTCCGAGGATAGGCAGGACAACGGTACGCCGTCAAGCGTGGCATCGCTTCTCCCGGCCACTCCGGCACCTGTCTGGTCCGCCGCTTGCACCCGGTGCGGGAGAGCCAGATTCCCACGCGAACCCCGGAGACGACCGTGAAACTCGACGACCTGCGCAAGCTGTACGTGCATGAACTCAAGGACCTGTACAGCGCGGAGCAGCAGCTGCTGGAGGCGCTGCCGAAGATGGAGCGCGCCGCATCTGATGGCGACCTGAAGCAGGCTTTCGCCAGCCACCTGAAGGAGACCCAGCGCCACGTGCAGCGGCTGGAAGACATTTTCTCGCGCCTCGAGTTCGAGCCCGGCGGCCAGCGGTGCGCCGGCATGGAGGGACTCATCGAGGAGGCCGCCGACATGATGAAGGAGGACGCGCCAGACTCTGTGAAGGATGCCGGCCTCATCGCCGCGGCACAGCGGGTGGAGCATTACGAGATCGCGGGCTACGGCGTGGTCCGGACGTATGCCGAGAAGCTGGGCGACTACCGCGCCGCAGACATCCTGCAGGACACACTGAACGAGGAGGGCCTTGCGGACCAGAAGCTGTCACGGATTGCCATGCGCCGCATCAACTTCGAGGCGCTCACCAGCTGAACGGCCGGCGGGGAACGCTAGCGGTCGCCGGGCATCCCCCCAGCGGCGTTCCCCGCATTCGCGGCGTTCCCCGCATTCGCGGCGTGTTCCGCACGCGAGCCGTTCCCGGCGCTCACGGCAACCTCCTCCAGCAGAGCTCGCAGTCGCCTCGCCACGGGTTTCCAGTCGTAATGCTCCTCAGCCACGTTGCGGAGGTCCGCTGCGTACTTCGGCGCCGCTTCCAGTGCTCTCGGCAGGGCAGCGGCCAGGTCCGCCACTATGTGGTGCGGATCCGGCCGGACCTTCATGGCTTCGGCGTCCACCGGCTCCAGGCGCGGCGCAACCGTATCGATCTTGACCTGCATGCCGCCGAAGTAGGTGCCCACCGGAAACACGCCCGACGAGATGGCCTCGAGGAAGACGAGGGGGCCGGACTCCAGCACCATGCTCGGAAAGACGCCCACGTCGCACGCGGGCAGCAGCTGGGACATCTCCCGGTGCGTCAGGTAGCCGGTGAACACCACCGTGTTGTCCCGCACCAGCCGCCGGGCGCCATCCCAGTACTCGTCAAGTCGCCCACTGGCGGCCAGCGCCTGCCAGTACTGCGCTACAGCCGCCATGTGTGCGGGATCGCCGCCGTCAACCTCGCCGGCTTGCACCAGGGCGGCGGTCGCCCGATCCCTGTCGCCGTGCTCAAGCGCGTGGACGAACGCCTCCAGCGGGTCCCGCAGCGGGCCATGCCCCACGACCAGGAGGCGCAGCCGCGGTCGTTCCCGCAGCACCTCCGGCAGCGCGGCAAGGAGCGCGTGGATGCCCTTGGCCGCGATGAGGCGACCAACAAAGATGGCGACGTCGTCGTGTTCCCAGTCGATGTCGCCAAGGCGGTGTTCAACACCTGCATCCGGCTTCTTGGCGTCGAACGGACCGACGGCACCGCACGCGTCAGAGGGCGACGCGCCGTCCTCCAGCGCCATCCGGAGCGCCTGCGCCTGCGCCTCCGTCCTGCCACGAGGAACGCCTTCCAGCAATCCCGCCACGCGCTGCACGTTCCCCGCACGTGAGGAGCGAGGTACCGGCTGGAACCCCGAGGTGTCCACGCCCAGGTCCAGCAGGCGTATACGATGGGGATCGAGGGATGCGACGTCGTCCATCAGGGACAGCGTGCGTTCCGCCACTTCTTCACTGATCGCTATGATGCGGGCGGCACCGGCCAGCGCGTCCGCGGCCAGCCGCCGCAGCCGGGGGTCCGGCCGGACGGCATACTCCAGTGCACTGCCATGCGGCATCACCGCGTAGGGCACGCCAGTCCATGCGGACACACGCTGCGCCACCACGGACATCAGCACGGCGTGATTGGCGTGCAACGCCGTGATCCTGTGCTCCTCCACGATGCGCGTCACCGCCGCCACGTTGCGGTGCAGGTAATCCTCGAGTTGCGCGGCTGACAGCTCCGTCATGGGCACGACCTCAGTGAAATCATCGTACTCGTCCCAGACGTAGACCGGCAGAGTCTCACCCAGCAGCGGCCTGTGCATTATGCACCGGCCGGGGAAGGGCGTGTCCCGCTCGAGCTGGGCCTTCATGGAGCCGTCTGGCTCGTACGCGAACACACTGCTGATGAAGTCGTACCTGTCCGGGTCAGGCTCCTGGCAGACCAGGTGCACCGTCTCACCGGACGCGCACAGCGCCCGCACCACGGAGCGGGTCCACAGGTTGCTCCCCGAGCCGTCCAGCAGATAGCCGTGCAGGATTCCGATCATGGATCGGCAGCATTGCATGGTCCGGACCGCGGGCCGGCGAGCGGGGCTCGGGCGATCCTTGCCCGGGACCCGTCAGGATGGCGGGGATATGGCCGCGGTCACGGGCAGGGCCGGCACCATGCTGGCGCCGCGGCCGCCGGCATGGACCTCGAACTCGCGGGCGCTGCTGGCAATGGCGCCGGTGACCGGGTCGGTCACGGTCACCTCGATCCGGTAGCGACCCCGCGGCAGCGAGGTCTCCACCCGTCTCAACTCGGCCACCGCATCCTCATCCGTGCCGGCGGCCTCGCCCTCGAATTGAAGCCTGACAAGACGACGGGAGCCAGTCGCGTCGCCGCCGACCTCGTCCACTGCAATCTCCGTGATGTACTCGTGGCCGCGGGGAAGGTTGTAGATCTCGTAGTAGACGTCGAACTCACTGCCCGGGAAACGCCGCCCCGGCAGCAGCGCCAGTTGAACGGTGCCTCGCTGCCAGCCTCCGCTCGCGTCAGGCTGCGCCAGCGCGACGTCACTGAGCATGAGCGCGTCACCGGAATAGTCGGGGATGGGGAACGGCTCCGCATAGAACTGCCCGATTCCCGGCGCCGTCGCGTTGTACATGTAGACCCGCTGCACCGTGCTGCGTGACGGCGCCGTCTCGAGTTCCACTGTCGTGAACAGCAGGTGGTCCGACGGCAGCGGACGGCGGGCGTCCACGTACACCGAGTCATGACGCGCCTGGACTCGCCGGGTCAGCGTGTCCACCAGCATGAGCGATACGTCGAAACGGTAGCGGACCCCCGCAGGCGATGGCTCCCGTTCCAGCTGGCCGGCCTCAACGGCATACGCCGCGACGATCTCGGTCCCGCTGGCGCCGCGGAAGGTATACAGATCGTAATGGAACGGCAGCGGCCGGGTGGCGTCGGGCGGGCCGGGCCGGTCGGTCCCGGCAGGGCCTGATAACAGGGCAGCCATCAGGACGAGGAGGTTGCAGACTGACTTCACCATCGTGCACCGCCGGCATCGGTCATCCGCTTATCATGGCACAATGGATTACCGGTACCGGCCATGCATGTTCCATGAGAACGAGGAAGTTGCCTCCCGGGGCCCGGGAACCCCGGGAGGCACAGGTCATCAGCCGCCGTGCATCAGGTTGATGGCCTCGAGGATGTTCTTCTGTGCCTCGAGCTGTGCCCTGCTGGCGTTTGGATCCAGCCGGACCGCCTCCGCTGCCATGATGGCTGCCGAGAACGGGGTGTCCGGTACGCCATTGCCGCTGGTATCCACCAGTTCGTCCCAGCCGAAGGCGCCATTGGCGAAATTCAGCCATGCTGCCAGCAGCTGCTGGTCCAGTAACGCCGCCATGCCGCCCTGGTTGCCGTTGACCTGCAGGACGTTTGCAGCCTGGGCGAAGGAACCGGTTCCCTGCCGGACCTCATCGAACACTGCGGACATGAAGCCCGCGATCTCGAGGTAACAGCCAAGGGTCGCCTCCGCGAATGCGTTGGAGCGGTTACCCCTGAACTGCGGCAGCCAGTAACCGACGGTACGTGCCCGGCCTGAATTGCCGGTCATGATGACCCGTGCTTCGTCGTCCCCTTCACCGGCGTCATCGTCCACCGCCGTGAGGTTGATGACGTAGAAGCACGCGTCCGTCCACGTCTTGACCTGGTTGTCCACGATGTCGCGGGCGTTCACTGACGGGCTGGGGAACGGATCCGCTGACGGCGGGTTGACGAGATATGTCGCGAGTGACGTCGTCCCGTCGCCCCAGCTCCACGTCAGGTGCAGGTCGTCACTGCCCGGGTCGGCCACCCCGGCGCTGAAGTCCACGGGCTGCCCGATCCGGGCGATGATCGTGGGCACGCCGTTGATGTCTGTCGCTCCAGTCAGGTCGATGTCCACCACAGGGTCGACGTTTCCTACGGTGACATTGAAGGACGCGCTGCCCTCACCGTCGTCCTTGTCGCTGACAGCGACAGTTACTTCGAACGTGCCGGCCCTGCTGGTGTCGCCGAACGGACAGTTGCCGGTGATTGTACCGACCAGCGGGCCTGCGGTGCTGGTGACGTCCACAGCGCCGGCAACGCTGTGTTCGAAGCCAGCGACGTCGTAGCACTGTATGCTCGCCGAGAATGGCGCATCGAGGACGCCGGGATCGGAGAACGACGCCGTCACCAGCAGACTCGAGCCTTCATCGGTCACCGTGACCTGGGCCGGATCGATCTGGACCGTCGGCGCCACATTGGCTATGGTCGCCGTCGTCTGTGCGGTGGTTTCCTCCACGCCGTCACTGACTGTGAGCCTGACCGTGTATACACCGTTGTCAGCGTATGTATGAGACGGGGACACCCCGGTGCCGGTGGAGCCATCACCGAAGTCCCACTCGTAGGTCAGGGCGTCGCCGTCCGGATCCGTGGAGCCGCTGCCGTCGAAGTTCACCGCACTGCCCTCCGCACCAGTATACGGCCCGCCGACCACTGCCACCGGGGGCGCATTCTCAAAGGGCATGAAGAGCAGCCGGTCCGGCGTGCCCTCCGGCAGGTCCGTGCCGTTGGTATCCGTGCCGATGCGTCCGACCGTGGCGTCGGCGATGATGCGGGTGAACACCTGTGCGGGCAGCCACCCCGGGTTTGCTTCCAGGTGAAGGGCAGCAACGCCCGCCACGTGCGGCGTGGCGTACGACGTCCCGTTGCCCGTCCGCGTCGCGGTTGTGCTCGTGATGGCGGCAGAGGGAATGCCCTGGCCGGGCGCAAAGATGTCGATGCAGGGACCGAAACCGGTGTTTGCCACCATGCGGTCGTTTATGTCCGTCCGCGCGACGGTCATGAGGGCCGGCAACCGCGACGGGAAGTCCTCGCATGCCTCGATGCGGGCGTTGGCAGTGGCACCAGCGTAGAACACCCCGGCGGCTATGGAGTTGTTCACGGCGATCTCTACTGCAGTGAGCGCGCCGGTTACTTCCCAGCCAAAGCTGAGGTTGGCCACCGAAGGGCCACTCGCATTCGCCGTAATCCACTCGATGGCGTCAACGGCATTGCTGAAGTAGCCGCTGGCACTGCAGTCAGCGACGCGGACCGAAATCAGGTTCGCGCCCTTGGCCACACCGAACGTCGCACCACCGGCGTTGCCGGCCACGTGCGTGCCGTGACCCTGGCAATCGCCGCCGTTCCGCCCATCGTCGATGTAGTCAACGCCGAGGCTTGCACGTCCGCCGAATTCCTCATGGTCCATCCGGATGCCGGTGTCCACAATGTAGATGTCGACCCCTGCGCCCGTCCCGCTGTAAACGAAGCGCTCATTGAGCGGGAGGTCCCGCTGGTCTATTCTGTCGAGGCCCCACGGCGCCTCCTCCTGGATGGTATGGCTGCGGATCGTGAACACGAAGTCCTGCTCGATCAGCCGAATGTTCGGGTTCCGCTGGAGAGCCGCAACCGCCTGCGGCGGGAGCTGCGCCGAGAACCCCTTGAGCGCCCGCTCCCATACTCGCAGGACCCTGCCGCCCTGGGCGCTTGCCATCGCCTCTGCCAGGCCGCGCGCATCAGGGACATGGTCGTGGAACACGACAACATACTGGCCCGGTACCGGGCGCTGCCCCGACGGTGCCTGGTTGAACGCGGGCACAAGCGGGATGTCCTCCGCCACCGGCGCCGTCGGCTGGTCCTGACACGCGCTCAGCAGCACCGCCAGCGCCAGCAGCATGACAACAGGTCCACGATGCCTGGTGAATTTCATGGCAATCGCCTCTTCGGGCCGCTCAGGCAGGCGCGGCTGTGCGGGGAGTCACAGCTTCGCCCGGGCGGTGGGAACGGCCCATTACCACGCCCGATTCCGGATACAGCTACGGCACCGCCCGAACTGGACGGAGGGCTGCAATGCGTGACTTGGGTTGATTGCTGATGCGCGGTTGAACGGCGCACCGGGTGCAACCCGCGAGCCTGCACAATCAGCGGGGTTAGCAGTATCGAAACTGCGCCCCAACTGCCTGCGCCAGGATGGCTTGCGCGACCCCTCAGGCGTCGGCCGGAAAGCCATGTCCAGCCCCGCTTGTCACTCGCCGTCGGTCGTGCGCAACAGGTGCCGCGGCCCGTACGACTCGACACCGTTACACGTGTTGTATGGCGGCAACGCTCCGTGTGCCGCCTTCCCTGACACGCGTCGCTGCGCACCTCAGCAGGCTCACGTTCAGTATTGACTAAACGTACTGAAAGGATTAGCGTTACCGGCTGGGAACTACTCGATTCATCAGGATGGCGGCGACGATGCACGAAGCAGCGCGGGAGTTCGTAGAGCGAATGGGCCTGCACCTGGAGGCCGATGGCATGCCCCGGAGTGCGGGCCGGATCTTCGGCCACATGATGCTGGCGGCGGCGCCATGTTCGCTGGATGAACTGGCGGAGGCGCTGCAGGTCAGCAAGGCGTCGGTGAGCACCAACGCTCGGCTCCTGGAACAGATCGGTCTGCTGGAGCGCACCACCGAGCTGGGCGACCGCCGGGATTTCTACCGGATGCGGCCGGACGCATGGGAGCGGATGCTGCTGATCGCGCGGCGGCGCTGGGAGGCCATGCAGGGGCTGCTGGCGCAGGCTGAGCTCTCGTTGCCGGAAGGCATGGACTGCGCACGCAGCCGCCTGTGCGAAGCGGCGCGCTTCCACGACCTGCTGATGGAAGAGGCTGATCTGCTGCTGGAGAGGTGGCGGGAGCTGCAGGCCGAGGACGGCGTCGCGGCGTCAGCGTGAGGGAACTGGGGATATGAGACACGATAACACGGGGACGGCGAACGTTTCGGGACTTGACCGGATTCTGGCGCCAGCTGCCCGGCCCCTCGGCGCCGTAGGCAGGGTTGCGGAGAACGTGGCACAGCACGCCGGGCAGATGGGTCTGCTGCTGTGGGGCATTGTCAGCGCGACGGCCCGCGGCAAGGTCTCCATGCGCGAGATCATGAACCAGATGTACTGGATGGGTGTTGGCTCGCTACCCATCGTGCTGGTCGTGGCGACGCTCATTGGCATCGTCACGTCGCAGCAGGGTGGCTACCAGTTCACGGGGTCGGTCCCGCTGTACGTCATGGGCAGTGTGGTGGTCTCCAGCATCGTGCTGGAGCTGGGCCCGGTGATGACGGCAGTGATGCTCATCGGGCGCGTAGGCGCGCGCATTACGGCGGAGTTTGGCACCATGCAGGTGTCGGAGCAGATCGACGCCATGCACTCACTGGGTCGCGACCCGGTGCGGGTGCTGGCCGCGCCGCGGGTGATTGCCGGCATCATCGTGGTCCCTGTGCTGGTGGGCATTGCGAATACGGTTGGCATCTTTGCCGGTGCGTTCGCGGCGCAGGCCACGCTGGGCCTGGGCATCGAGTCGTTCTTCTACGGTGCGCGCCTGTACTGGCACAGCTGGGACATGTTCTACTCGCTGATGAAGGGCATGACGTTTGGCTTTGTGATCCCGTTCGTGGCGGTGCATATGGGATTCCGGACGCGCGGCGGGGCCGAGGGAGTCGGCAGGGCGACGACGTCGTCCGTCATGTTCATGACGCTGTCCATCCTGATCCTGGATGCAACGTTCCCCACGCTGCTGCTGCAGTAGGAGAACGCCAATGGTAGAGTACCAGGACCTGTACAAGACGTTTGACGCGCCCGTGCTGGCGGGGGTGAGCCTGACGGTGCAGACAGGCGAGACGCTGGCCGTGCTGGGCCCGTCGGGCACGGGCAAGAGCGTGCTCCTCAAGACGACCATCGGCCTCATCCAGCCGGACGGCGGCGACGTCCTGATCGATGGCGAGTCCGTGTTCCACAGTGGGGCCCGGGGGCTGGAGCGGATCCGCCGGAAGGTGGGCTACGTCTTCCAGAACGCGGCGCTGTTCGACTCGATGCCGGTGCTGGAGAACGTGGCGGAGGGCATCGAGGAGGACGAGCTGAAGCGGCTGCGCCGCAGCGAACTGGTAGACCGCGTGGCGGACGCCCTGGAGCACGTGAACCTGGATCCGTCGGCGGTGCTGTCGAAGCTGCCATCGGAGCTGTCCGGCGGCATGCGCAAGCGGGTCGGTCTGGCCCGGGCCATCGTCGCGCGGCCGGAGATCCTGCTCTATGACGAGCCGGTGACGGGGCTGGACCCAATGAACTCGGCGGTGGTGCACGATCTCATTGCGCGACTTGCCGACGAACTTGGTGTCACCTCCATCATCGTGACACACGACATCGAGGGGGCGCTGGGCATTTCAGATCATGTGGCGCTGCTGGAGCGGGGGCACATCCGCTTCGTGGGCACGCCCCTGGAGTTTCGTGAGAGTGACGACCCGATAGTCGGGGGATTCCTGGGCCGCGTGGTCGAGCCGGAAACCGTGAACGAGCTGGAGACGGTATGATGAGGAACAGAGTGGGTGGAAACGGGGCAACGATGGCAGAGGCGGAGCGGACACAGCAGTTGCTGCGGGCTGCGCCGCGGCCGGCGGCGCGGCGGGAGATCCGCGTGGGCCTGTTCGTGCTCATCGGCGCGATCATGGTGGTGACGGCGCTGTTCACGCTCACGGACGTGACAGCCATGCGCAACCGCTACATGGTAACGACGATGGTGCCGGACGCGTCGGGCATCCGCCGGGGCGACCCGGTGCAGATGCTGGGCGTGAACATCGGCCGTGTGCGCGGCTTCGACATCAGTCCGGCAGGTGTTGCCGTGCGCCTGGAACTGCAGCGCGAGTACCCGGTGCCGGTGGATTCGCGAGTGATCCTGTCGTCCGGTGGCCTGCTCGGGGGGACGGTGGCAGAGGTCATCCCCGGCAGCGCCGACGCGACGCTCCGCGCAGGCAGCACCATCGCCGGCACGTCCGGTGAGCCCGGCATCATGGACACGGCCGGAGACCTGGGCCTCCGCGCCGATGACGTGCTCATGCGCATGCAGCTCATGCTGTCGGAACAGACGGTGGGCGCGGTGGGGACCAGCGCTGTCGAGCTGCAGCGCATGCTGACGGAGATGTCAGGGCTCGCGGCCCAGCAGCGGCAGGAGCTGGCGGCCCTCACGGCCAGCCTCCGGCGCTCGGCGCAGGGTGTTGAATCGGCGACGACGGCGCCTGAACTGATGGCGTCCGTTACGCGGCTGGACGCCATGACCCAGCAGCTCGACGCGACCATTGCATCGCTCGGCCGCACGAGCGGTTCGCTGGAGTCGGTCATGGCCCGCATGGACAGGGGCGAGGGCACGCTGGGCCTGCTGTCGCGGGACGATGAGCTGTACCGCAACCTGAACGAGGCGGCCATGAACCTCAACGTACTGGCCACCGATATCAGGCAGAACCCCGGGCGCTACATCAACATCCGGGTCTTCTGAGCCTTCCTGCCGCGCCGCTGCCCGCCATCGCCGGCGGGTAGCGGTCCACCTCTCCGTTTAAGCGCCACATAAGCGCACGCCTCCAGTTTGCCGAAAGTGCATGGCTGAACGAACTGTCCGGAGGCGAGTAATGAACGGGATTCTTAACCATTATCGACCGCGGCGGGCCGTCGCTACCGCGGCCGTACTCCTGCTGGCGGCGACGCTGTATGGCGGCTGTGCCACTACGGGCGCCACCTGGGGCAGTGGTGTCGGGGACACATACTTCACCGCGCCGCCGTACGTGGCAGGTGCGCGGCCAGTGGCCGGCAGCAGCATCGCGCATACGCCGGTGACCTACCAGCGGGGCGCCACGCTACCCGGGACATTCGACCTGGACCCGGCGAGAAGTCCTGCCCTGGCCGCGCTGCTGCACGCCATGAACTCCCACCTGGATGGGCTGGGCAGCAGCCTGCCCGTACGCGTCCAGCCGCGACGCGGCACGGCACCGGACGTCATGTTCGGCTGCGAACGGGCCCCGGACGACGAGTGCGCCGACTCCGACCCGCGCCTGCCCCACCGCCTTGCCGTCGGCCGTCCGTCGGCAAGCTGGGTGGCCTGGGCGGACAGTGCGGCGGCCACGGTCGAGGCCGACTACCTGCTGGTCATCACGCTGGAGGTGGGCAACTACCTGCCGCGGCAGAGAAACCTGCGAGGGGACAAGGAGATCCTGCTGGGAACGGGACACACTGCCGACGTGCGATGGCTCACCGCGCTGGACAGGCCGGCCAGTGTCCTGCAGCTCACGGGCGTGCTCGTCGAACCTGGCGGCCAGGCCCGCCGCATCGCCGCGGAAGGTCTGGCAGCCCATCCTACACACGTTGTACTGGCAGGGCTCGGCGGTCAGGCCCTGATCAGCGAGACCGACCTGGAACGGCTGCTCCATGCCCGCCGCACTGACCTCGAGGGGACACCACCCGTGTGGCAGGTCGCCCTGCAGAACCTGGTGGGCGCCCTTACCGGCGGTGACGTTGTCGTGCGCGACTGAGGATAACCCGGGCCGGTCGCGCCGGCCCGGTCCGTATCAGCTTGCGGCGCGTTCCCCTGCGCCAGAGCCACCCGCACCCGGCCGGCGGCGACGGCCACCCCTGCGACGCCGGCGGCCGGCGCCCTCGCCGGACCCCGATGCGGCAGCATCAGCCTGGCCCTGACGGGCCTGTGCCGATTCCCGGGCAGCGGCCTTGGCCTTCGCCCGCTGCCGCTCCTCCGCCTTGCGCGCCCGGATCTGGGCGATGCGTTCGGCGATGGGGACCTCCAGCTTCTCATCCGCCGGCGGCGCCTTGTAGTCGAAGCCACTGATCGTGCGCCGCTGGATGGACCGGCCCACGGCGCGCTCGATGGCGCGGATCATGGACTCGTCTTCCGGCGCGACGAACGTGTAGGCGTCGCCCGTTGCCTCTGCGCGTGCCGTCCGGCCCACCCGGTGGATGTAGTCCTCGGGCGCAGCAGGCACGTCGAAGTTCACGACATGCTCCAGGGCCTCCACGTCAATCCCGCGGGCTACGATGTCCGTGGCGACGAGCACGCGGTACGTGCCGTCCTTGAACCCCGCCAGCGCCTGCGTCCGCTGGGCCTGGCTGCGGTTGCCGTGCATCCGCGCCGTCGCGAAGCCCTGCTTCTCCAGCCGTTCCGCCAGCCGGTTCGCCCGGTGCTTCGTCCTGCAGAACACGATGGCGTTGCCGATCTCGTCCCGGCGCAACAGCTCCGCCAGCAACTGCACCTTCAGGTGCGACGGCACGGGATACAGCGCCTGCGTGATCCCCGTCGCCGGCGCCTGCCGGCGCTCCACGTCGATCCGGACGGGGTCCGTCATCAGGTCCCGGGCCAGCTCAGCGATGGCGGCGGGCATGGTCGCCGAGAAGAGCAGCGTCTGCCGGGCGCGCTTCGGCAACTGGCGCAGCACCCGCCGGATGTCCGGCAGGAAGCCCATGTCCAGCATGCGGTCGGCCTCGTCCAGCACGAGCACGTCCACCTCCGACAGGCTGGCGTAGTCGTACTGGAGGTGGTCCAGCAGGCGGCCCGGGGTGGCAACGATAATGTCCACACCACGCCGGAAGGCCTCTTCCTGCGGCTTCATACCAACACCGCCAAAGACGGCTGCGCCACGAACACGCGTGTGCCGCGACAGCGCTACCAGTTGCTCATGGATCTGCGCCGCAAGTTCCCTCGTCGGGCTCAGGATCAGCGCGCGGGTCTTGCCGCGCGGCACGCCCTCCAGCCGCTGAATGATGGGCAGCAGGAATGCAGCGGTCTTGCCGCTGCCCGTCATGGCACATGCCAGCACGTCCCGGCCCTCCAGCGCGGCGGGGACCGCAGCCGCCTGCACCGGCGTCGGGCGGGTGTATTCCATCTCACCCACGGCCCGCACCAGCGTGGCATTCAGGCCGAGATTGTCAAACGTCATTTCCTGCGTGATGTCGCTCTTCGTCATATGTCCTGTCGTTCATGCAGCGGCACAACAAAGCCCGCGGGTGCGATCTCCAACGCACGCCGCGGGCTGGCCGCCGACCATACGCTTGTTGTCTAACGGACTGAATATAACCGATTCCGCCCGTCAGTGTCAGGCCGGGGCGGAATTCAGTCCGTCTCCACGCTCTGCAGATACAGCCAGATGGCGTCCAGTTCGTCGTCCGTCATGTCGCTCATGTAACGCCACGGCATGTACTCGCTGAGTTCCGTGCCATCCGGCCGCCGACCCTCCCGGATCACCCGGAAGAAATCGTCCCGGTCCCAGTCCGCCAGCGCTGCGGGGCTGATGTCCGCCGCCGGCGGCGCGTCCGGCGCACCCGAGGGACCACCCTTCAGGTCCGGCCGGTGGCAACCGGTGCAACCGGAGATGGCGGCCAGGTAACGGCCATATTCGAACGTCATCCCCGGTTCGACCTCATCATAACTGGCCCGGAACGGCGTCTTCCTGGCCACGATCTCCTCATCGAACAGGCCGGCGGCCACCAGCGCGCGACCCATGGGCCGCAGCTTCATGGCAGGCAACTCGTTGTCTACGGGCGGCAACTGCTTCAGGTACGCGATCATGGAGCCAAGGTCCCGATCCGACAGGTTCGCGTACGCGTAGCTCGGCATGATCAGCAGCGAGGACCCGTCCCGGCGGACCCCGTGGCGGATGGCCCGCACCCAGTCGTCGTCCGCCATCGAGCCACCGATGCCGCCCTGGCCACTCGTCAGGTTCGGCGCCGCCATGAGCGCCACCGCATCGTCGCTCATGATCGTGCCCGACAGGTCCGGGCCGTGGCAGTCCCGGCAGCCGGTGACTGCCAGCACCAGATGCCGGCCCCACGCGACGGCCTCCTCGTCATCCGGGACGATCACGCTCGTCAGTGTCACGTCGTACCTGGTCGTCAGCTTGCGGTTGCTGACAGTAAACGCCGTTGCGGAACCGACCACCATCAGTACGGCCAATGCGCCAGCTACATAGCCGGCGCCTTTCAGCACGCGACGCATCGCGACCTCCTCGGGGGTGTGCCTGTCGTCCTGTCGGGGAACACTTCAAGGTGTACTTCAGGACGGCGAGGAGTCAACCTTTTTGTTTGCGGCACGTCTGATCAGCCCCGCACCACCTCCTGCATGGCGTCGGGACTGGCGTCCGCACTAACGGTGCTGAAGAGGGGCGGCCGGCCCGTGCCCGGCAGCGGCGCACGACCCACGATCTGCTCCACGGTGTGCAACACATCCACGGCGTTCACGGGCTTCTCCAGGTACTCGTCGGCGCCGGCCTCCCGGGCCGCGTCTTCCCAGCGGGAACGTTCCCGACTGCTGAGCACGACGACGTGGATGCCGGACGTGGTCGAGTCCGCCTTCAGCAGGCGGCATACATCGAGCCCGTCGATCCCGGGGATCGTCAGGTCCAGCAGGACCAGGTCAGGCAACCGCTCCCGCGCCAGCCTGAGGCCTGCCTCACCGTCGCCGGCGTGGATGACATCGTACCCGTTGTAGCACAGCATCCGGCCATAGATCTCGCAGTGGTGCAGATTATCTTCAATGACGAGAACCAGAGGCCGGTGGACCCCTCGTTCTGTCCCGTTTCTCGGTGCGCGTGCTGCTTCCATTGGTGCCTCCTTGCGGCCGTTACGGCGCCCCTCCGGGGCGCGGCCACTGGTTGCACGCGGCGTGCCAGAAACGACGTAAATCAAGGCCTCACAGTCACTTAGATGAGGGGCCGGGGCCAGGTCAGTCCGGCGATGCGGGTTGCGCCGTGCCCGGCGCCAGTTCGGCGCCCGGCGCCCCGCTGCCAGGTGCCATAGCGGGTGACACGCCTGCGCCAGCAGGGCGCGCCACGGCCGCGCCGCCGATGTCAACAACGATGTCCCTCCACCGGCCCTGGTTGAAGCGCACGAGTGACAGGCCGCAGCGGGTGACGTGGCCGGCGAGGATGGCCAGCCAGACGTCCATGGCGGTCAGGGTGCCAAGCTGCTGGATGGCGAAGCAGATGCCGACGGGCACCAGGACCTGGGAGATGACGGAGATGTAGAGCGGGCTGCGCGTATCGCCGGTCCCCTGCAGTCCGCCGGTGTACACCAGCGCCACGGCGATGAACAGCCCGCTGACACTGAGCACGCGCAGCAGTTGCACGCCGAGTTCCACGACGATGGGGTCGGTCATGCCGAAGACGGCCAGCAGGGTGCCGGGCATGAGCAGGAAGAGCAGGCCGATGGCAGCGGACCCCAGTAGCGCGTACCTGGCGGCAACGCCGACGCCATCCATGGCTCGCTGCGGGTTACCGGCGCCAAGGTTCTGGCCGGCGACGGTAGCAGCGGCGCCCATGAGGCCCACCGCCGTCCAGGTCACCAGTGAGAACAGCTGCGTGTAGGACACGGCAAACGCAGCGTGGGCGGCGGCGCTGTGGGCCAGCGACCCGATGAAGGCGAGCATCAGCACGCCGCCGATGTTCATTGCAATGCCCTGTATCCCGGTGGGCAGACCGAAGCGGAACAGCGATCGAATCACGTCCCAGTCGGGCCGGTATCCGTGCTGCCGGGGGAACGACACGACCCAGCCGCCGAACCAGAGGCGCCAGATGCCCCAGGCCCCCACGATACCCGACGCGATGACGGTTCCCAGGGCCGCGCCCATGGTGCCGAAGGCGGGGATTGGCCCGAGTCCGCGAATGAGGATCACGTTGAGCACCAGGTTCAGCACCGTCATGACGATGCCGAGCACCATGGGCGTGCGGGCGTCACCTGCGGAACGGAGGGCGCCGGACAGCATGAAGAAGATGAGCATGCCGGCGCTGAACAGGAACATCACGCGCAGGAACGGCAATGCCTCCGCCGTCACTGCCGGCGCGGCGTTGACCAGCCCCAGCAGTGACGGCGCCAGCACGTAGCCCAGCGGCGCCATGATGAACAGGGAGATGCCCGCCGCGGTGAGGAACGCCTGGTACACGGCCCGGTCCACCCGGTCCGGGTCATTGGCGCCCGCGAAGCGCGCCACGAGCACGCTCATCCCGGTGAACAGTGACGAGATGAACACGATGACGACGAGGAAGATCTGCCAGGCCACGCCGATGGCAGCGTTGCCGGCGAACCCCACCACGTGTCCCACAACCACGTGGTCCACGATGCCCTGGAGGCCGCCCACCACGTTCGTGAGCATGGCCGGCCAGGCCAGTTTCCAGACCGCGCTGTGCAGCGGCCCGTCAACGATGGACCTGTCGTATCGTCTTCCGCTCATCGCCTGAGGCTACCCCGCGTTCATGGCCGCGGGCGTCTCCATGGCCGGGTCGAACGCGTCCACCAGCACCTCGAACCCGCCGTAACGCATGCGCGTCACGTCGAACGGCATGTCGTCTGGGCCCTGCAGCCGCGGATCGCTCATTGCCTTCGCGTTGACCTCGTCCCGGTGCTCCCGCGACCGGTAGGTGATCCAGGCGAAGATAACCGTCTCATCCGGCCCGGCATCAACGGCCACGCCAAAGGGCGTCATGTCGTGGGGTGCCAGATCCTCACCCACGCATTCGCGGTATTCCAGCGCGCCGTGCTCCCGCCACACGACGCCTGCCTGTGCCGAGATCCTGCGGTATTCCTCGACCTTCGACTTGTGCAGCGGGATGACGAATCCGTCTACGTATGCCATTACAATCACTCCGTGAGAAAATGAGTGTCCGGCGTTCAGCGGGATGCCGAAGCCGAGGCCACCACGGACTGATCGACGTTCAGCTGTCGAACCGGCCGCACTTCGATGCTGCCCACCCGCGCCGGCGGGATCTGCGAAGCAATACGAATGGCCTCGTTCAGATCTGACGCCTCCACCATGTAGAACCCTGCGAGCTGTTCCTTCGTCTCCGCGAATGGACCGTCAGTGACGGTGACGTTGCCGTTGCGGACGCGGACCGTCGTCGCAGTGTGCACCGGCTGCAGCGCCTCGCCGCCCAGGCGCCGCCCCGTCGCTTCCAGCTCGACACTGAACCCGGCGCACTCATTGTCGTCAATGAGGTGGGCCGTGCTTTCGTCCATGTACACGAGGCAGAGGTATTTCATGGTGTCTCCCGTTTATGGGACATGTCCGTGGTCATGATCTTGTCGAATGGCCGGCCGCCAGATCGACAGCCGCGCCGCCATGCCTGCCGCAACGTTGCGCCCGGCCAAGGCAGCGCCCGGATCGGTGGCGGGCCCTCATGGCGTCAGCTCCCTGAGCCTGCCTTCGAGGAAGCGACGTTGCGGCTCCTGCTGCGCCAGCTCCAGCGCGTCCGAGTATGCAGCCCGGGCCTCGGCCGTGCGGTTCATCCGGCGGTACATGTCGGCGCGGGCAGCGTGGGCGAGGGTGTAGGTGGCGAGTTCGCCGCGCGCGAGCAGTTCCTCGATGATGGCGCAGCCGTGTTCGGGGCCGTCCCGCATGGCTACGGCCACTGCGCGGTTCAGCTCCACCACCGGCGAGGGTGTGGCCTGGAGCAGCAGGTCGTAGAGGGCGACGATCTGCGCCCAGTCCGTGTCCGCGGGAGTCGCTGCCCGGGCGTGCAGGGCGGCGATGGCCGCCTGCACGGTGTAGGGGCCGACCACACCGCCCAGGAACGCGCGATCCACGCAGGCCAGGCCTTCTGCAATGCGGTCCCGGTCCCAGAGGGAGCGGTCCTGGTCCTCCAGCAGGATGACATCGCCGGCGTCATCGGTGCGGGCGGCGCGCCGCGAGTCCTGCAGCAGCATGAGGCCGAGCAGCCCGAAGGCATCGGGCTCCGGTAGCAGTTGCGAAATCAGGCGACCCAGGTGGATGGCCTCCGCGCACAGGTCAGCCCGTGTCAGCGAAGCGCCCGTGGAGGCCGAGTAGCCCTCATTGAAAACGAGGTAGACCACCTGCAGCACCGCGTCCAGGCGTTCAGTGAGGTCGGCCCGCGCCGGCACCTCGTACGGGATCCCGGCGTCCCTGATCTTCCGCTTCGCCCGGACGATGCGTTGCGCCAGTGTGGGCGGTGGCGTCAGGAACGCGTGGGCGATCTCTTCGGTGGTCAGGCCGCAGACTTCACGGAGCGTCAGCGCCACCTGCGCGTCGCGGGAAAGTGCAGGGTGACAGCAGGTGAAGATGAGGCGGAGGCGGTCGTCGGGGATGTCGTCGTCGCCGTCGTAAACTTCGGGGTGTGCGACGTGATCCCCGAACCGGGCGAGAATTTCCGTCGTTGATGCATCAAACTTCGCACGCCGCCGGATCCGGTCAATGGCGCGGAACCGGCCGGCCGATACCAGCCAGGCCCGTGGATTCCGGGGTATGCCGTCCCGCTTCCAGCTGCCCACCGCGGCCGCGAATGCATCGTGAAGCGCGTCCTCCGCCAGGTCGAAGTCGCCCAGCAGGCGGATCAGCGTGGCGAGGACTCGCCTCGAGTCATTGCGGTACGCGGCCTCGATGGCGGCGTCTACCGACCTGTCGTCCAGCGGTTGTACGGGGAAGGACTCCATGCCCAACGATAACACGACGCCCGACCCCCTGCGAGCGTTACGGTACGCTGTACTCCAGCAGTGTCATGGCGTCCACGGTGTGGCCGCCGTACCGCACGATCCAGTGCAGGTGCGGCCCCGTGACCCGCCCTGTGGCACCAACCCGGCCGATGACCTGGCCGGGCTCGACGACATCGCCCTCCGCCACGTCCTTACCGCTGAGGTGCAGGTAGCCGGTGACGAGGCCGGCGCCGTGGTCGATGTAGATGACGCCGCCGCCCAGGTAGAAGTCGTCCACCAGCGCCACCACGCCCCGGGCCGGAGCCCGGATGGGCGCGCCCACCGCGCCGGCGAAGTCGGTGCCCGTGTGCCGGCTCTGGACCTGCCCGTTGAAGGTGCGGCCGTGGCCGAAGCCACTGGTGATGCGGCTTTCACGGGGCGCGACGAAGGGCGGCTCCCACATCCGTGGCGTGGCGTGGGACCGCTGCGAGACCGCACGGGCGCGGGCCGCTTCCTCGCGCATCCGCTGCTGGATGGCCTCCGGTTGCGGCTGGCCGAACTGCGGTGCGACGCTCAGCCGCTCCATGCGGTACTCGCCTGGCGCGACCGCGACTTCCACAGCCTGCGTGTCCTGGCTCCCATCGGCGTGCTCGAGGTCCAGCGCCAGCGTGAGCACACCCGCAGAGTCCAGTGGCGCCGCGGCCATGGCGGTGAGTACGCCAGCCGCACCGGTGAAGTGGAGCACCTCACCGGCAAGTGTGCCCGTGGCGTGCGTCACGGCAGGATCGCCGCCCTCCACGATCACGGTGAACAGCGTGCCCTCCCGGACCGTCTCCGGCAGCCACCGAACCGTTGCGGGCGACGTCGGCGTCCGCACCACCTCGGCGACGTGCGTCTCCGCGGTGTGCTGGGCAGCGCCGTTGCTGCCGAACCCGCCGAACTGCCACATCCCGAGCAGCAGCAGGGCGGCGATTGCCGGGCCGATCATCGCGCTCTTCGTCATATGGTCCTCTACCCGTGTGACCTCGTCACGGGTCCCCGGGCATGAAGTGGACACGTGCGACGTCGATACTGAAGCGTACGACGTCGCCGGCTGCGGTCGCGGGCGCAGCAGCGTGGGCGGGCTCATCGAGCGTGACGCGCGTGCCGTCCTCCAGCTCGAGGACGTGCTGCAGCCGGGCGCCCAGGAACGCCGTCTCCGCGACGCGGCCCATGTGCGGGCCACGCGGATCCCGCTGCACGGCATCCCCACGGACCACGGCCCAGGCGGCGTCCGGGATCCTGGACTCATACACCTGACCCAGCAGCGCGGCGCCGGCGTCGGATCGCTTTACCGGGAACACGTTGACGTGGCCCATGAACCGGGCGACGAAGGCGCTGCGCGGCGCATGGTAGACCTCCGCCGGCGTGCCGTCCTGCTCGATGCGGCCGGCGTTCATGACGACGATGCGATCGGACACGGCCAGCGCTTCCTCCTGGTCGTGGGTCACGTACACTGCCGTGATGCCGAGGCGCTGCTGCAGTGAGCGGATCTCCCGGCGCATGCCCACGCGCAGCCCTGCGTCCAGGTTCGACAGCGGTTCGTCCAGCAGGATGATCTCCGGCTCCAGCACCAGGCAGCGGGCGAGAGCCACGCGCTGCTGCTGGCCGCCGGACAGCTGCGCGGGGTGCCGGTCCCGGAGTGTCTCCAGCCCCAGCAGTGCCAGTGCCTGTTCCGCTCGTGCTGTCCGTTCCGCTGCCGGGACCCCGCGCACGCGCAGGCCATAGCTCACGTTGTCCAGTACGCTCAAGTGCGGGAACAGAGCGTATGACTGGAACACCATGGGGAACCCGCGCCGGTACGGCGGCACGCCCGCCAGTGACACACCGCGATGCACGACGTCGCCGGCAGTCGGCTCCTCGAAGCCGGCAATGATGCGCAGCAGCGTCGTCTTGCCGCAGCCCGACGGGCCGAGCAACGTGCAGAACGTCCCGGCCTCGATCTCCAGCGACAGTGCGTCCACCGCCCGGTGCAGGCCACCCTTCGCCGTGAAGTCCTTCGTGATGCTGCGCAGCTGCAGGCTCATGCGCGGGCGTCCATGCGTGAGGTGGCGAACTGCATCGCGGCCAGGACGGCGCTCACGATGGTGACGAGGATGACGCACAGCGCGGCAGCCCGGGCCAGGTCCGCATTCTCCACGAAGCCCAGGATGGATACGGTGACCAGGTTCCACTGCCCCGAGACAACGAAGATGACGGCGGACACCGCCGTGATGCTCCGTACGAACGCATGGGCCAGCCCGGCGAACACCGCGGGCGCCGCGAGGGGCAGCGCCACACGCCGCCAGGTGACCAGCGGCGTGGCCCCGAGACTTGCCGAACTCTCCTCGATGGCGGGATCCACCTGCGCAATACCGTTGCGGCCCGCTTCCAGGCTCACCGGTATGCTGCGGAACACGAAGAGCAGCACGATGATGGCCGCCGTGCCGGTGAGTTGCAGCGGCGGGCTGTTGAAGGCGAGGACATAGCCGATGCCGACGACGGTGCCGGGCACGGCGAAGGTCAGCATCGCCAATGTCGCCAGCAGCCCCTGCCCGGTGAAGCGGCGGCGGGTGAGGACCCAGGCAGCGCCCATGCCGATGATGCCGGTGACGGGCGTCGCTATGGCGGCCAGCACCACGGAGTCGGTGAGTGCGCCGCCGGCCTGCCGCAGTGCGCCGGCATAGTTGCCGAAGGTCAGCTCACCGGGCACGCCCCAGACCTGCACGAACGAGCCGTACAGCACGGCGCCGTAGAAGAGGCATACGGCACTCCCGAGGAGGACGAAGGACAGCGCCGCGAACGTGCGCGCACCGGGCCCGGTGTGCAGCCGTCGCAGGGCAGACGGCCGGCCTGTCACCGTGGCGAACGTCGTGCGCTGCACGTAGAAGCGCTGCACGAAGAAGGCGGTGAGCGCCGGCACCAGCAGCAGGATGGCCAGCACGGCACCGCCGGCGGTGTCGAACTCGCCGGTGATGCGCAGGAACGCGGCGACGGAGAGCACGCGGAAGTCGCCGCCCAGGATGAGCGGGTTGCCGAAATCCGCCAGCGACTCGATGAACATGAGGAGCATGGACGACAGGAGGCCAGGCACGGCCAGTGGCAGCACGATGTCGCGGAACACGCGGTACGGCGTGGCGCCCTGGGCCTGCGCCGCCTCCTCCAGTGACGGGTCCATGCCCGCCAGTGTGCCCAGCAGCAGCAGCATGGAGAGCGGGAAGAACGTCAGGGTCTGGACCAGGACCAGGCCGCCGAAGCCGTAGATCTCCACGCCTGTGCCGAACAGCGGCTCCAGCACGCTCCGCGTGATCACCCCATTGCGACCGAGCAGCATGATGGCCGCCAGCGCGATCATGAATGGCGGCGCGAGCATGGGCAGCATCGCGACGAACCGGAACGCACGCCGGCCTGGCACCGCCACCATGGTGATGGTGTACGCCGCGGCGAACCCCGCCACGGTGCCGGTCACGGCCACCGTCGCCGCCAGGCGCAGGCTGTTCCAGAGCGGCACGAGGGCGCCGTGCCGCGTCAGCATGGTGCGCCACGTCTCCAGCGTCCATCCGCCGTCCTGCACCACTGACGCCATCAGCACGCGCAGCAGCGGCAGCGCCACGAAGAGCAGCAGCAGGGCAAACAGCCCGAGCACCACCGCGAACGTGGCAGGCTCCCGCTGCGCCAGCCGCTTCATGGCTGGGCTGCGGCCGTCACCGGCCGGCGCGGGCCGTCACTGCCGGTGACAGGCGGGTGAGGGTCGCCAGGGGCCGTCACCGGCCGGTAAGCTGACGCCAGCGGCCCAGGATGGCCGGCTGGTCGCGGGCGGCCTGCTCCGGGTCGTAGCGGATCACGTTCAGCGCGTCGCCCGTGACAGTGCCTTCTGCCATCTGCGCGGACGGATTGATGGGCACCCGATAGAACTCGGCGAGGAGGTCCTGGGCCTGGCGGCCGAGCAGCCAGTCCACGAACTGCGCCGCCAGCTCCGGCTGGCGGCCGCCCCGGACCAGCGCGACGGCGCCGACCTCCGGCGGGGTGCCGTCCCCGGGCATGCCCAGCACCACCGGGTAGCCACGCTCGACGCCCTTCTTCAGGATGTCGTGGGCGAACGCTATGCCGACACCCGCCTCGCCCATGCCGACCTGCGTCACCGCCGCGGTGCCCGAGCTGTTGTAGCGCTGGACCTGCCCGTCAAGCTGGCGGATGTACTCCCAGCCCGCGTCCTCGCCCATGAGCTCCAGCAGCGCAACGACCAGTACGTACGCCGTGCCCGACGTGTATGGGTACGCCACACTGATGTGGCCCCGGAGGCGCGGGTCCAGCAGCGCGTCCCACGAGCGGGGGCACGCCATCTGACGCTCCGCCAGGAATTGCTCGTTGCAGATGAACCCGATGAAGCCGCGGTAGAAGCCGGTCCACGCGTCGCCAGCACCGCGGGCATCGTCCGGCAGCGTGAAATCGAGTTCCGGTGCGTACGGCTCCAGCAGCCCGCGCTGCGCCGCCACGATGAACTCGGGGGCGGGCCCGCCGAACCAGACGGAGACCTGCGGGTTGTTCCGCTCCGCTTCCAGCCGGGCCAGCGCCTCGCCGGCGGACAGGCGCACCCAGCGCACGCGCACGCCCGTCTCCCGCTGGAACGCGTCCACGTAGCGGGGCGCCTCCTGTGAATCGAGGCTCGTGTACAGGTGCAGCACATTGTCGCTGCGGCTGCAGGAAAGGCCTGCGGCCGCGCAGGCCAGGGCAGCAGCAGCAAAGAGGCGGATGCGCAGAGTCATGGCTGGCGAAGATACAGCGCGCGGCCGACACATTCCATGACTGTTGCCCCGGCGGCCACGTGCGGGCTAATCTCACAGCCGACCGACCCTCCAGAAAGGAAGATCTCGATGCGACGCTGCAGCCGCCTCGTCCTCGCCGTCATGCTCGTCGCCGGCTCTGCCGGCCTCCTGACGGCGACCCCTGAAGCTCACGCCCAGACGGCGACCCCGGTGCTCAACCCCGACCCGTTCCCGCCGGAGTCTGAGCGCAACCCGAACGTGTACTCCGTCGGTGCCCGACGGGACGGCCGCAGCACGTTCCCCCGCGTGCGGCACCCGGAAGTGGAGTACGAGGCGGGCGACGTCCTGACCTGGGACAAGTACCACACCGTGGATGTCATGTACACGTGGATGAAGCGGTGGGCGGAGCGGTACCCGAACATCGTGGAGATCTACGAGATCGGCCGCAGCTTCGAGGGCCGGCCCATCCTGCAGATGACGCTGACGAACCGGTCCACGGGCGCGGCGACGGACAAGCCGGCGGCGTACTTCGAGGGCGGCCGCCACAGCGGCGAGATCACGTCCAGCGAGTCGGTGCTCTGGCTGGCCCAGCACCTGGTGGAGAATTACGGCCGTGATGCGGAGATCACGCGGCTGCTGGACACGAAGGCAGTCTACCTGCGGCCGCAGAACAACCCCGACGGCTCGAACCTCTACCTGCACACGGCGCAGGCAAACCGGAGCAGTGTGCGGCCGGTGGACCAGGACGGCGACGGCTTCTTCGACGAGGACCCGAACAACGACATCGATGGCGACGGCGTCATCAGCCAGATGCGGTGGCGGCCGGCGAACCCGTCCGAGGCGACGCACGTGCTGGACGAGCGGGACCCGTCCGGGCGGCTCATGCGGCCGGCCCGGTCCGGTGAGACCGCCATCTGGCGCGTGATGAGCGAATGCATTGACGATGACGGCGACGGCCGCTGGTGCGAGGACGGCATCGGTGGACTCGACCTGCACCGGAACTACCCCACGAACTGGCGTCCCATGCCCGGCGGCGATGCCACGGGCCGGGGCTGGACGCAGGGCGGCGCCGGCGAGTACCCGCTGTCGGAACCGGAGACGCGCTCCGTCGTGCTCTGGCTGCTGGCCAACCCGAACATCTCGGTGGTGAACTCCATGGACACGCGTGTGCCCATGCACCTGCGGCCGCCGTCAACGTCCCGGGACATCGAGAGCATGTTCCCCGAGGACCTGCGCTATTACGAGTACTTCGACTCGCTGGGCCTGACCATCACCGACTACCCGTGGGCTGGCGACGTCTACTGGACGTACTCCACCCGCAACGTGCCCGACGAGATGCTCGAGGAAGCGCGCGGCAACCCGCTGTTCGGGCACGGCCCCGACTTCGGCTACTTCTCCTACGGCTCCATCTGGTACGGCGACGAGCTGTGGGGCAACGGCATGCACATAGACATGGATGGCGACGGCCGTCGCGACCAGTACGATGCCCTGCTCTGGGACGACGAGTACAACGAGGGCCGCGGCTTCAAGCGGTGGACGCCCGCGGTGCATCCGGTGTTCGGCGAGGTGGAGATCGGCGGGTTCCATCCCAAGTTCTTCTCCCAGAACGGGCCGCCCCACGTACTCGAGGAGTGGGCCGCCAACCAGGCCCTGTTCAACCTGCAGATGGCGCTGCACCTGCCCGAACTCGAGTGGCAGGAGCCGCAGGTCCGCCAGATCGCAAGTGACGGCGACAGCACGACGTACGAGGTGACCGTCCGCTGGCGCAACGCCGGCCGCCTGCCCACGGCGCTGAAGCAGGCCCAGCTCGTGAAGATCGTGCAGGAGGATCGGGCATACCTGCGCGTGCCCCAGGAACTGACCCGGGGGCCGCAGCCCGCCGTGCGAGTGGTAGCACCCACGGGCCGCGGTGGTGCGTACTTCGCCGGCTGGACCGAGCCCGGCGAAACGAACACGGCCACGTTCCAGGTGCGGACGTACGGTGTGCCCGGTGCGCGGTTCGACGCCGAGATCCTGTCCACCCGCGGCGGTGTGCTGCGGCGGGAAATATCGGTGGGGAGTCCGCGCTGAACGCGCGGACGGGCGATATGGCACGGGCGACGTACGGGCGACCCGGTACGGGCAACCTGGCGCGGGCGACGTACGGGCGCCCGGCACGGGCGCTTCGCGGGCGGCCGGACGGCGTGGCGCTGCCCCAAACCCGGCGACGGCGGAGAGGCAGGCTCACGCGGGGGCACGGCCGGCGTTACGGCGTGCGGTTGGGCAGGCCGCGGAGCCGGACTCGCTCCAGACCTGCGACAGACCGGTAGGTGCAGCGTCGCAGAGTCGGGCAGCGTTATGCTGCAAAAATGCCGCAGAGTCGACAAAGTAGCCGTGGGGCACTGTGGATTGGCGACCCTGCGGCAGGCAACGCCGAAGTCGCCGGCCAGGAACCGCACCTGCTTTGTGCAGTCCTCGACGCCTCTCGCCGTGAGCCGTCCGCCCCGACGTAAGCCGTCGCCGGCGGCTGTCTCCGGCCGGTCGTCGCCCGTACCACATTGCCCGCATCACCATTAGATTCCATCATGCTCCGCAGAGAATTTCTTCGTCGATTCGGCGCCATGGCCGGCGCTGGCGTGGCCGGTGCGGCGGTCCTGCCCGGCCTCGGCGTGACGGGCGTTTCGGCGCAGGGCGGTTTGTCAGCAGGCCCTGCGGCGGGTGGCCCGGGTGGCGCCGCCGCGGCGGGCGCCGGCACGACCGGCGGCGCGACGGCAGGCGCCAGCTCGACCGGCGCCGCCGGCCGCCTGCGTCACCACGAGTTCGTGTTCGCCCGCCTGCGCTACGACTCCGGCGACTGGGACTACAACCCCAAGGTGTGCGCGAACGTGCTGGACGCCGTGCTCCAGTACACGCAGATCCCCGTGTACCAGCAGGAAGTCGTCATCACGGCGGACTCGGAGGAACTGCCGGCCTACCCGTTCCTCTTCATGACGGGCCACAAGCTGGTGCGCTTCAACGAGCGCGAGCGGGCGGGACTGGTGCGCTTCGTCCGCAGCGGCGGCCTGCTCTTCTCCGACGACTGCAACCACGACATCGAGGGGCTCTACGCCAAGTCCTTCGAGGCGGAGATGCACCGCACGTTCACCGGCCCCGGCGTGCTGGACAGGCTGCCCAACAGCCACCCGCTCTACAGCGCGTTCTTCCGCTTTCCTGACGGCCCACCCCAGACCAGCCACGAACTCAACGGCTGGGGTGACAACATGGTCCACGACTACCTGCGCGGCATCGAGCACCGCAACCGCCTGGGCGTGCTGTACTCGAACAAGGACTACGGCTGCGAGTGGGACTACGACTGGCGTAACAAGCGCTTCCGGCGGGACGACAACACCCGGTTCGCCGTCAATATCGTGGTCTACTCGATGACGTGAGACGGGATCGGGATCTTAACGGACTCGGGATCGGGATCGTAAACGTAAACGTAAACGGGATCGTTCACCGTCCCAGATCGAGCCGCCCGACCAGACCCGACCGCCGGAAAAAGAACGGGGCGGGCCCGCCCTCACGGCAGCCCGCCCCGCTCACATCTGTTCCTGTTTCGTCAACGTCTACGTTAAACGTTTACGTTTACGATCCCGATCCCGAATCCGTCCCTACATGTACGCACCACCCACCATGATATTGCGGACCAGCAGCCACGGCGATCCGTGGGACACGGCCTGGCTCTGGGTGGGCTGGCCCTTGGCGTCGCCCTGGGTACCGTGCATCTCCCACTGGTCGGGGCCGCTGACGGCATCGAGGTTCGCCCAGAAATCGGTTGTGATGGCGTTGTAGGCGACGTCGGTGACCATGCGCGTGATCTGGCCGTTCTTGATCTCCCAGAACGCATGGCCGCCGAACTGGCCGTTGTAGCGCTGCTGGTCGATGGAGTAGCTGCCGCGGCCGTCGATGAGGACGCCGTCGCGGACGTCGGCGACCATCTCCTGCCACGTCGGCGATCCCGGCGGGCCCGCGTCCACGTGCACGTTGGGCATGCGCAGGAACGGGTACTGCTGCCACGTCGTCGCGTAGGTGCAGCCGCGGCTGAAGTCCTCGCCGACGAAGTGTGCTGTCTCGCGGTTCGTCTGGAGCCCGACGAGGATGCCGTCCCGGACGATGGGCCACTCGGTGGTCCTGACGCCGTCGTCGTCATAACCGGTGGAGGCCAGGCCCTGGCTGTTCCGGTCGGCGGTGACGTTGAAGATCTCGGAGCCGTACTTCAGGCGACCCACATCCTCCAGCTTGATGAATGACGTGCCGGCGTAGTTCGCCTCGTAGCCGACGATGCGGTCCAGTTCCGTGGCGTGGCCGACGATCTCGTGGATGGTCAGCATGGCGTGGGACGGCGACAGGATCAGGTCCCGCAGGCCGGGCGAACCCAGCGGCTGGGCCGTACACATCTCCACGGCCTCGTTGGCCACGCGCTCCGCCGCTTCCAGCAGCCCCGAATTCGCAGCGACTTCCCAGCCACCCATCATGGCCTGGCCCGGATAGTTGCGGGTGCGGGTGACATCGCCGACGCGGGCGGTAACGCTGAGCGTCGGGGTGAGCATGTAGTTTTCCTGCTCGATGTAGGAGCCCTCCGAGGACGCGAAGTAGCGCCACTCGTAGACGGGCCGGCCGGCGACCTGCACGCGCGTGACGCCGTCCACGCCCGACGCGGCGTCAACGATGGCCTGGGCCCACGCCTGCTTGTCCGTCTCCGACACGTCCATGGGATTGATGACCAGGGGCGTGACATAGTGCTCGACGTAGGGGTCCACCGGCGTCAGGCGGACGTCCTCCTTCTTGGCGATGGCACTGGCCCGCGCCACTTCCACCGCCATGCGCGTGATGCGCCGGATCTCGTCCTCCGTTACGATGGGGCTGCTGGCGAAGCCCCACACACCGCTGTGGATGACGCGTACGCCGAAGCCGGCGGCCTGCCGCTCGTTGGGCTCCGGCACGCCCTCATCCCCGCCACCGCCGCCGCCACCGCCACCACCGAAGCCGCCACCACCGCCACCACCACCCGGCCCGCCCTGGCCGAACACGGCCACGCCGCCGGGCAGGTTGCGACGGAACGTGAAGCGGACGTCGGCATAGCTGCAACCGGCGGTGCGGGCCTCTGCCAGGACGATGTCCGACAGGCCGCGGAAGCGCGAGTCGGCCGCCCGTCCGCGGGGGCTGTCCGCGATGAGCTGCGCCACCAGGTCATGGGAGTACATGCTGAGTGCGCCGGCCCCCATGGCGGCGATGAAACTGCGTCGAGTCGGGCTCATGATGTAATTTTCTCCGCTGGTTCGGTCACTCGACCGCAGGTGAGCTCGAGGTCATGTAGAAGTCTTCCATCCGTACCGGCGGGATGAGGCCGGTGGACCCGCCATCGTATGACTCGCCCATGTGCATGAGCACCGGCTGGCCCACGGCGGACAGGTTATTGTAGCCGACGAGGGGCGACATATTCCACCGGAAGTTCTGTACGGCGCCGGTGATCTCGCCGTTCTCGATGAGGAACAGCCCGTCGCGCGTCATGCCCGTGTTGAGGAGCGGTTGCTCCTGCGATGGCACGCCGCGGATGTACCAGAAGAAGCTGACCAGCAGGCCCCGCCGCGTATTCTCGATCATCTGCTGCAGCGACTGGTCCGAGCCCTCCATGACCAGGCTCATGGTCGGCGTCGCGCCCTGGTTCTGGCCCCGGGCCTTCAGCACGCCGTTCTCCACCCACGTCACCGGCTGCGCCGGCGTGCCATTGGGCAGCATCGTCGTCTGCCGGAGGACGGGGTTGCCGATGTCGCTGCGCAGCGTGAGCAGGTCGCTGAACACCTTGTCGCCGATCTCCACGTCGCCCAGCGCACCACCGCCACCACCACCGCCACCGCCACCGCCACCGCCAAACACACCGGTCATGAGCGACAGGAAGCGGGCATTGGCGCGGGGCTCCAGAATGACGGTATAGCGGCCGGGCTCGATAGCCCGCGCGGTCCGGCTGAGCACGGCCTTCTGGGACGCCTCCTCCGTAATGCCTCGGGCGTCAATCATGCCCAGGTCCTTCACGCCCGTGATGCCCGCCCAGCCGGAGCCCAGCCCGTCCGGCGTGCGGCACGTCAGCACGAAGCTGGTCTCGGCGTAGCGGTAATACGCGAAGAGCCCGTTGGAATTCGCCCGGCACGTCGTCTGGTCATTCTTCGGGATGTAGCCGTAGCCGAGGACACCGTGGGAATCGGCCACCGCCAGACTGTCCCGCACCATGAGCGCGCGGTCGCCCGGGCCGTAGTTCACCATCTCCGGCAGCGCCGCGTCCACGGGGATGTACTCCTGCGGCCCCAGCAGCGGCTGCAGGTTCGGGTTCTCCCGCGCCTCCTCCGCCGCCGCCAGCGCCTCCGCCAGCACCTCCCGCAGGCCCTCCTCACTGAAGTCCCGAGTGGATGCGCTGCCCGCCCGGTTGCCGTCCAGCCGGATGGTGGCCGTGAGCTGGCGGTCGTACTGGATCAGGTTCGTCGTAATGGCAGAGTTCGCCCAGCGCGTACCGGAGCGCTCACCGCCGGTGAGCACGACCTCGACGGTGTGCGGGGCTGCCATGTCGATAGCGCGATCGACAATGGCTTTCGCTTCCTCGCGTGTGTACATGGTGGCGCTTCGCCTTCGCTGCAGATTTGTATACTGAGGGGTGGACGGAACCGTACGCCGGGGCTCGGGCCGCTGTCAAGTCAGACGCCGCCCGGCGCGTGATGTTAAGCGGGGCATCTGTGTACGCTCACGGCAGCCCCCTGCGCCGTCGCCACCACCACTCACCGGCGAGGGCCGCGACGAAGGGGAGCAGCCACCAGGGGGACCGCATGGGGTGCCACTGGCGCGGCGCGGTCGCGGCGGCCACTGCCTCCGCGACGAGTGCGCCGAGACCACCCGTGCGTCCTTCGTCCACCACTGCGCCGCCCCGGGACCGGACCCACATGGCCACCAGTTCCGGTCCCGGCATGCCGGCGGACGCCGGGTCGTTTCTGACGACGACGGGGACGTCAGCCGCACCGTCGTCGCTTACCACTCGCAGCATGTGCACGCCGGCTTCAGGGGGCGCCCTGAACAGGGCGGCGAGGGCGCCGGGCGGCCCGACGGCCAATAGCGGCACCGACTGTTCGCGGCTCTGCAGCGCGGCGGACACTTCGGCGAATACGTCGCGCGCATCGGCCCCGGCCAGGGCCGCGTCCCGGACCTGGACATCCACCCGCGCCCACTGCCCCGGCCCTGCGACCACGCCGGCCTCGGCGATCAGGGGCGGCGGCGCAACGGCGGCGGCTTCCGCCAGCAGCGCCGGCCAGAACGCTTCGAACCGCGACGCATCCGCCTCCCGGTAGCGCCACGCGTCCAATGCCCCGCTGACGATGAGGGTGCCCGCGCCCATGGCCCGCCGCCAGACAATGGCGCGGCCGTCGCCATCCCGGAGCAGCGCCGTGGCGCCCGGCGGCAGGGCCACCGGCCAGGCGCGCGCCGCCGCGCGCAACGCGGGCTCACCGGCGGCGTCCCGCAGGTCCACTGGCGCCGCGTCGGCGGTTGCCCATGTGCCGGCGCCGGTGAGGCGGAGGTGCGGCCCGTCAGCGTGTCGGTCCAGCAGCAGCACCACCGAGCCGCCCCGGCGGCGCATGTACGTTTCCAGGCCCGCGGCTTCCGCCGCCGTCAGCGTCTCCGGCGCACCGATGACCACGACATCGAACGGAACCAGCGAGGCGGCATCCCGCACGGCGGTCGGCGGCGCGCCGAACCGGGTGACCACGTCCCGGGACGTGACGACGCGGGCATCCGCAATGAAACGGGAATCCTGCTCCACGGTACGCCGCACGAACGTCGAGAGCCAGGACGGCCGGCCGTCATGGAAATGCACGCGCCACCGGTCGTCGCGCACGTCCACCACCACGTCCTGCACCGCCACCGTCCGGCCCCGGTAGCGTGCCTCCACCCGCAGCGCCGCCGCCCCGGTCTGCGCCGGCACGAAGGACAACGCCGCGGTGCGGGCGCCGGATCCATGCGACGCATCCGCCGCCTCCGCCGTCGTCCGATCCAGCACCGCGCCGTCCCGGAGCAGCACGAACTCCGCGCCGGCCGCGTCCGCGGCTCGGAACACCGCGAGCACGGGCGTCACCGCGTCCAGCGGCGCCGACGCGGGCGCGTGCACGGCGAGCAGTTCCACCGGCTGGGCTGCCGGCAGCACGGCGAATGGCACGCCTGCCAGCGTGACCCTGGCGTCAGTCGTCATCCCGCCTGCGATGACGCTGGCGTCCGCGCCGGCGTACGCGCCTCGCACCACGGTGAAGCTGCCTTCCAGGTCCCCGGCCACGCGGCGGGCCAGGGCGCTGTCAGCGGGTGTGGCGGCCGCCACGGCAACAACCGCATCGCTCCGCCGGCTGCTGGTGACGACGGGGTCCCACGCCGCGGCAAGGGCAATGAGCACGGCGGCGCTACGGAGCAGCAGCGGCAGGGCGTTGCGGCCACTCACGGGACCCTGCCCGGCCCGGGGTCGGCGAGGGCGTCCGTGAGCGCGCCGTCCAGCCGCCGCAGTGCAGCGGGCGGTGGTGCCGGCGCCGGGCGGAGCTGCCCGCGTACGTGGGCGCCCAGCGCCGCCACGCCCTCGCCCAGGCGCTGACGCCCGTGCGCGTCGCGCCCGTCGGACAACGCTGCCGACGCCTCGGCGAACGCGGCGGCGATCTCGTGCAGGCTGCCATCGGTCCGGTCCACGGCCATCAGTCGCATGCCCATGTCCGCCACCGCGGCTGCCGCCGGCTGCGGCGTCGCGGCGAGGGTGGCAGCATCGGCAAGCACGCTGCGCAGGGCCATCACCGTGGAGTCCGTGGCTTCCTCCCGGCGCTGCCGTGCGTGGGACCGGGCCAGCTCCAGCGAGCCGGTCAGGCGGCGGTCCAGGTCCAGCCGTTCCTGCTGGGTAAGTGCCCGGAGGATGTAGCGGGAGCGGGCGAACGCACGCTGGAGGAAGATGACGGCCGTCTGCTCCGCCCGCAGCGCCTCGTCCATGTCCAGTTCGCCGAGGAACGTGACGGCATGGCTCATGGACTGGATGGCGCGGATCAGTTCCGTGCGGCCCTGGTTGCCCATCCGTCCTTCCAGCACGAGCAGGTCGGCCTGGGCATGGGCCTCCTCGTGCAGTTCCATCATGTCGTGCTCTTCATGGTCGTGCTCGTCGCCGAGTTCACCGCCGAGCATGAACACGAACTCGGCGCGCACGCGACGCTGCGCCGCGGCAAGCACATCCACCTCCCTGGCGAACTCCGCTGCCGACAGCTCGCCGCGCCGGGCCATGAGCCGTTCCGTGAGCACCACGATCATCTGCTGGCTGAGGGCGTAGCGGTCCGGGTCCTCGTCCGTGGCGAAGCCGCCGGCAGCGGCCACATTGGCGTCGCCGATCTCCACGACGTACGTGTCGGACTCGCCGGGCGCCGCGCCCGGGCGCCGATCCGTGGCCACCGCGCGGTACACGACCATGTTGCCCCGCTCCAGGTCCAGCGGCGTTAGCGGCCACTGCGCCCGGGCCACCCACCTGCCGGCACTGCTACGCGTGACCTGGAGCGGGACCTCGCCGTCGGTGAACGTGAACTGCTCGCCGAAGCCCGTGACCTTCGTGTAGCGCAGGGACAGCGATGCCAGCGCGTGGTCGTCCTCTGCCTCGATCTCGAGACGCAGCACACTGTCGGCGTGGGGCAGGATCAGGTCCCTGCCCGGCGCCGTGATGCGGACGGCCGGCGGCTGGTCGTGCCGGGCGGTCAGGCCGGTGAGCCGGCGGGCGCCAGCGACGCCGGCCGCGTCCCGCGGTTCGAACGACAGGAAGTCGTCGCCCACAACCCGGAACCCTGCGACGAAGGTGCGCGGCTCCGACGCCTCGAGGGGCACCGCGCCGGCAACGCTTTCCATGGTCACCGACGACGCGGCGGCGCGGACGGTGATGCGCAGGACGGAACCTTCCAGTGCCTCGATCCGGGTCGGATCGCTGAGCCGCTGTGGTTCGCCGCCGATCCACGACGGCGGCTCCACCACGACGTCAATACCCAGGATGCGGGCCGGCTCACTCGTGGACGCCACCAGCTCCGGCAGCGCGGCGGGTCGGGCGGCAGAGACGGAGAGTACGAGCGCGCACGCGCCCGCCCCGATCACCGCCCCCAGCACCGGGCGACGGGTGGGCTGCACGTCCCGCGGCGCGGTCCGCCGGATCACGGCCGCGGCATCGGCTACCACGGCGTCCCGCACCCCGGGCCCTGCACTGGTCCGCCCGGCCAGCAACTCCGCCGCCGTGATGATGAGGTTGCGGCTCTCAGCGGTGCGGCGCTCTGCCAGCAGCGCCGCGTCGTCCCTGCGGACGTGCAGCAGCGCCAGCCCGGCGCCGACCATTGCGCTGGCGGCGGCCAGCAGCGCACCGGTGATGCGGAAAGACGTATCGGCCCAGCCCCGGTACAGCCACATGACGAGGAGCGCCACCAGTGCCATGGCCAACCCGGCCGCGGCGCCCCGGAGCACGGCGGCCGCACGCACCCGCACGGTTACCCGTCGCAGGAAGGATCCGACCAGGGCGGCGTCATCGCGCGCGCTCATGTGGCGCGCCCGGTCCGGCGGACGGCGCGGCGGCGCACCAGCGCTTCCACACCGAGGAGCAGCAGCGCCGCCAGCCAGAGCCAGCGCCCGTCCGACATGTCCACGTCGCTGCCGGCGACGGCGGGCACGGCGGCACGCTCCAGGCGCGCCAGTTCAGCGTCCTCAATGATCCCCGCGCTCCGTTCCCGGAGCGGCGTCCGCACCGCGGCGCCGTCCACCAGCGCTGCCAGCACGGCGGCCACGGCCAGTGCCTCGGCGTCAGCATGAACCAGCAGCAGCATGCCACCGTCATCCTCGGCCACGCTCACGACGCCATCGGCGTCAGGCCAGGCGGCCAGTGCCGGGCTCGTGCTGCCGGCCCGGGCCGTACGGTCCTCGGCGGCCACCATGACGGCGTCGGCGATCCAGGCGGTGGTCACGGGCCGGGCAGCGGCCGCAATCGAGTCCCGGCCGACGTAGCCGGGCATGACGAGCGTCATGCGCCGGTCGGACGGCGGGAGCTGCGCCGACGCCAGCGCCGCACTGCGGATGGCATTGGCAACGACGGCGTCACCGTCACTGGCGCGGATCGTCAGGAGGTGGGCCGCCGACAGAGCGGCGGAGTCCGCGGGCAGCGAGCGGCCCGTCCAGCGGAACCCGCCGTCACCGGCGGTGGCGAGGACCTCGCGCGTGGCCGTGCGGAACGGCCGGTCGTCAGCGCCGTCCCCGGTAGTTGCGATACGCTCCAGTTGCAGGCCGGTGCCCTCGTCGAGGGCCGCCACGTCCAGGCTGTCCAGCGTGCCCGTCTGGAAGTCGGATATGATGACGACCTCGCGGACGCCGGAGCGCTGCGCCAGCAGCGATGTCGCACCCGGTAGCGTGGACGCGGGATCGTCCGTCTCGATGACGGTCGTTGCACCGTCGTACGCCGCGGCTCGATGCCGTGCCTCCTCCAGGGCGGACGCGCCGGCGGGCGTCAGGCGCTGCATGCTGGCGCTGGTGTCCACGACGACGATGCGTGCGACGCGCTGCGCCAGTGCGGCCTGCCGGCCGGCCGAATCCAGGCGCGGCTGCGCCAGGGCCGCCACCGCCAGCAGCACGATAAGCACCCGCAGCAACAGCAGCGGCAGGTCCGTGATACGGGACCGGCGCACTGCCTGGATACGCCCGTCGTCGAAGAACCGGAGCGTGGGGAAGCGCTGCTGCCGGGCGCTGCTCCGGGACAGCAGGTGGATGAGCACCGGCACGGCGGCCAGCAGCGCACCAGCCCACACCCACGGCGCCAGCCAGGTCACCGTCGTGCTCCCGGCGCCGCCGCCGACCGCAGCAGCAGATACTGCCGCAGTGCCTGCGCCGGCGGGTCCTCCGTCGCGACGAGGGCGTAGTCAATGCCGTCCCGGTGCGCCTGCGTCCGGCAGCGTTCGTGGAACGCGGCCACCGCCGCGGCGTATGCCGGCGCGGCACCGGTGGCGTCCACCACCCGGCGCCCGCCGGACTCCGCGTCCACGAACTCGAGGTGGCCGCTGTGCGAGAGTGAGCGTTCGTCCGCCGACGTCATCTGGAGCATGGCCACGTCGTGCCCCGCCCGGGCGGCTCGACGCAGCGCCGTGGCCGTCGCCTCCTCGTCGTCGTAGAAATCCGAAAGGACGATGAGCACGCCGGGCTTGCGCAGCCGTTCCGCCGCCAGGGCGATCATGCGCGGCCCGTCCCATGAGCCCTGTGGCCGGAGCCGGTCCAGCGCGGCAAGGAGCGCCTGCAGGTGTGGTCGCCCGCTGCGCGCCGGCACGTACTCCGCCCGGCGCGTGCCCTGTGTCAGCATGCCCACGGCGTCACCGCGGGTCGTCACCAGGTACGCCAGCGCCGCCGCCAGCACCGACGCGTAGCGGAACTTCGTCACGCCAGTCTCCGGAAAGCCCATGGACGCGCTGGTATCCGGCAGCAGCAGGACTGACATGCTGGTGGTTTCACGGAACTGCCGGGAGTAAAGCCGGTCGCTGCGGCCCAGCACCTTCCAGTCCAGGTACTTCAGGTCATCGCCGGGGCGGTAGGGTCGGTGCTGCTGGAACTCGGCGCTGTAACCGTGATACGGGCTGCGGTGGCTGCCGGCGCGCAACCCCTCAACCACCACCCGGGCCGCCAGCTCCAGGTCCTCGATGCCGGCAACGACGTCCGGCGACAGCACAGACATGACGACGCCCGGCTACGGCCGGACGGCGTCGAGGATGCGGCCGACGACGTCGTCCGCGGAGACTGCGTCGGCCTCGGCGTGGAAGTTCACCAGCACGCGGTGCCGCAGCACCGGCGGCGCGATGCGCGCCACATCCTCCGGCGCCGGCACCTTCCGACCGTCCAGCAGCGCCAGCGCCTTGGCCCCCAGCAGCAGCGCCTGGCCCGCGCGGGGACCTGCGCCCCACCGCACCCACTCCCTGACTGCATCCGGCGCGGTGCCGTCAGCCGGCCGTGTGGCCCGCACGATGCGCAGCGCGAAATCCACCACGTTGGACGCCGCGGGCAGCTCCCGCACCAGCATGCGTGCCGCCTCCAGCTCGGCGCCTGTGGCCACGGCATCCACGGCTGACTCCGCGCCTGTGGTGGTCTCGGCGAGGATGCGGCGTTCGTCGTCGATGTTCGGGTAGTCCATGACCACGTTGAGCATGAAGCGGTCGAGTTGCGCCTCCGGCAACGGGTGCGTCCCCTCCTGCTCGATGGGGTTCTCCGTGGCCAGCACGAAGAGCGGCCGCTCCAGCGGGTAGCGCGTGCCGCCCACCGTGACCTGGTATTCCTGCATCGCCTCCAGCAGCGCCGCCTGCGTCCGCGGCGGCGTGCGGTTGATCTCGTCCGCCAGGATGATGTTGGCGAAGACGGGACCCGGTATGAACCGCATCGAGCGACGCCCCGTGGCCGGGTCCTGCTCGATGACGTCCGTGCCCAGGATGTCCGCCGGCATCAGGTCCGGCGTGAACTGAATCCGGCTGAACGTCAGGCTCATGGCGTCCGCCAGCGTCCGGATCAGCAGCGTCTTCGCCAGCCCCGGCACACCCCGCAGCAGGCAGTGGCCGCCCGCCAGGATGCATGCCAGCACCTCGTGGCGGACCTGGTCCTGGCCGATGATGACCCGGCCGATCTGCTCGTTCAGACGGGCGGCCAGGTCGGCTGCGTCGCTGAACGAGGACGTTCCCACAGCAGCAGTGCTGTCCGATGCAATTGTATCCATACCGGATATTAGGCAGGGATGGCGCTGCCTGGCTACTCCCTGACCCGTTCAGTCAGCCATCAAACCGTCCAGGCTGGTGTTGATGTCGGCGTGACGCTCTGGCTGCGCTGCTACGCTGCCGTCAGCGGCACGGACCTGCCGCCGGCCCGGAACGGCTTGCTCGACAGCCGACCTGCAGACATACTGGAGGTGCATGGCATCGTGACATTGCACCCCCCAGGCTCCTGCCCACGCAGAGGATGCTCAGAGTCCAGCTACTCGGCGGGTTCCGCGCACAGACCGACGGCGCGGACGCGTCGAATCTCGCGAACCAGCCGCGCCGGGCCGCGCTGCTCACACACCTCGCCGTGGAGCGGGATGTGCCGCGGGAGCGCGTCATCGAGCTGCTGTGGCCGGACTCGGCCCCCGAGCGGGGCCGGCACTCGCTGAACCAGGGCATCTACTTCCTGCGCCGCATCCTCGGCAACGACTGGGTGGAACTGCGCGGCGACCGCTGCGTGGTGGCGCCGTGGGTCAGCACGGACGTGCAGGAACTGGAGGCGGCGGCGGCGGCGGGTGACCACCACACGGTGCTGCGCCTCTACCGCGGGCCGCTGCTGGCGGGCACACCGCTGGCCGCCACTGCAGAGTTCGACATGTGGGCGGACGGCCGGCGCATCGCCATTGACCGGCTGCACCGGCGGGCGCGGCGCCAGCGCATCGCCACATTGCTGGAGGCGGGTGACACACGCGGCGCACTGGACTGCACGGCGGACTGGTGCCGGCTGGACCCGCTGGAGGACGAGGCGCAGCACCGCTACCTGGAGCTGCTGGCGGCCACCGGCCAGCGGGTGGCGGCGCTGCGCCAGTATCAGGCATACACGCGGCTGCTGGACGAGCACGAACTGCGGCCGCTGGACGAGACGGAGGCGCTGGTCCGGCGGCTCCAGCACGGCGGCGCCACCACGCTGCCGGCGACACCGGCGGAAGTCCACGCCGTACAGGGCGGGACCGCCACCGGCATGTTGCCGGCCGCTGACCTCGCTCCCGTCCTGCCGCCAGCGGCGAACGGCGCCCGGGACCCGCTGGCCATACCCCCGCGGGATCTCACCGGTGTGCGCAGGCTGCTGGGCAGCCGGGCCGGCCTGTTCGCGCTGCTGGCGGGGGTGTTCCTGTTCAACCTCGTGGAGACGAGCGTCGAGACGTGGCTGGAGCCGCACCTCCCCATCATCGGCGAGCTGCGGCTGGAGACGGCGCGGGCGGCGCACTGGCTGGAGGGACACCTCGTCTTCGAGCACCACGAACTGACGAACCAGCTCGCCGTCATCGGCTACTCGATGGCGTACTTCGCCGTCTTCCCGCTGCTGCTGCTCGGTGTCGGCCTGTCCCTGGCCCGGCGGCGGGAGCTGCGCCCGTTCCGGGTGTTCTCACTGGGCGTGGCCATCAACTACGCCGTGAGCCTGCCGTTCTTCCTCTTCTTCCCCGTCTCCGAGCGGTGGACGTATCCCGACTCCGGAGCCGTGGTGCTGTCGGACCTGTGGTCCGTCCAGCTCATTGACCTGTTCCGGCCCATCAGCGGGCTGGACAACTCGTTCCCCAGCACGCACACGTCGCTGACGGTGCTGGTCGTCCTGGCCGCGTTCCTGTTCCACATGCGCTACCGGTGGACGACGTTGTTCCTCGGGTCCACTGTCATCCTTGCCACCTTTGCGCTGGGCATCCACTGGACCATGGACGTCGTCGCGGGCGCAGCCGCCGCCGTGCTGAGCATGGCGCTGGCCGTGACGTTCGACCAGCATCTCGCCCGGCAGGAGGCAGCAGTCCCGACGGCGCCCGACGGTGCGCCGCGGGTCCGACACGACGATGTCGCCGAGCCGATCCTGGAGTTGCGATGAACGCCCCGCCCCGCCTGCTGCTGTGCGCCGCCGTCCTCGCGGCCGGCGCGCTGGCCGTCCCCGCCGGGCCGCTGACCGGCCAGTCTACCATCACGTTCCTGGAAGTCGCGCTGGACGACGAGACGCGCCAGGCCGATGAGAAGCTGCGTCGCTACCTGAGCGCGGAGACGGGCAGCGTGTTCGTGCCGGAGCGGCCGCTGGAGTACGGCCAGGTCGTGAACCGGCTGGCCGGCTGGCGGGACGACCGCGGCCCGTTCGTGGCGCGGGTCACGCCGTATGCCTTCGTGGCGGCGGAGATGCTCGGCGCCCAGCTCGACGGCCTCGCCACGTATGTGAGCAGCAGCACCGACGGCACCACGTACCACGCCTACTTCGTCGTCAGCCGCGAGCGCTTCGACCGGGCGCCCGACCTGGCCTCGCTGGTGGACTACCTGCGCGCCCGGCCGCAGCCCGCCACCTTCGTCTACCACAGCAAGTTCAGCACGTCCAGCTACTTCCTGCCGGCGCTGTTCTTCCGCAGCCACGGCATCTTCAACATGCCGGCGGCGACGCAGTACCACACGGCCATCCACAGCCACGAATGGGGCAGCAGCAGCTCGGACCTGGTCCGGGCTGTCGCCGACGGACGCTACGACGTCGCCGCCGTGTGGGACGCCACCCGTTCCCGCTTCGAGGACGTGGACAGCCTGCGGCAGCGCTACGGCAGCCGCGTCCACTTCATCCAGCTGCCCACGCCGCTGCCCAACGACCTCCTCGTCGTGTCCGCCGCCATGGACTCGACGACCCGGGCCGCCATCCAGGCGGCTGTCCGGCGCATGGACGATGATGAGATCGGCGAGGGCGATTTTCGTACGTGGCAGGACATAAGTGACGCTACGGATGCCCGGCAGGCGCTGGCGAACCTGCGCTGGCTGGCCCGGGAGCGGCCACCCGCCGTGACCGTGGACGTGCGCCAGGCCGATCGTGGCGGGGCGGTGCCCGAGCGCCTCCTCGAGGCGGCCCGGCAGGCGGTGCGGCTGTCATCCACCGAGTTTGTGAACTATGACGACGACTTCCACGCCCACCGCGACTACGTCTGGACACTCGAGCACGTGCGCGACGGCACCATCGCGCTGACCAGCCGCATCATCGGCTCCGACGTGGACGACCAGCAGTTCCGCATCAGCTTCCAGAACGAGGAGGACCTGACCCGCCGCCTGGGCGCCCTCATACACGGGCGCCTGCACCGCGTGCGTTACGTCTGGCCGTACCGGCCGGAGCAGCCGACCATCGTCCGGGACGTGGCGTTCAGCCTGCCGCCGGGCAGCCCCGTGCGGGTCCGCCGCATCCACTGGCTGGACGCGCAGCGCAACTATTTTCAGCAGGACGCCGAGTTCGAGGCGACGGTGGCCACCGCCGACTTCTTCAAGCTGGAACTCTCGCCGGACTTTGTCGCCCCCGCCCAGGCCGGCTTCGGCTTCGACCCCATGAGCAACATCTCCTACCGCGTCATCCTGCTGCGACCGGCCACCGAGTCCCGGCTGTTCCGCGGCCTGACCGTCGTGCTGGTGCTGCTGCTCGTCGCCGCCGCCGCCGCCGCCGTCGCCGCCCACCGCCGGCCCCACCCCACCCACCCCTGACCACCATACACCGCAATTCATTTGCACCATACACCGCAATTCATTTGCACCATACACCGCAATTCATTGCACCATAACGAGTTGATCGGGCCGTGACCGACCCGTCACGACCGTGACCGCCCCGTGACCACCCCCACCTATACTGCCCCCAGACAGCCGATACGCAGCCTGTTCTCCCCCAGACCCTGCGAGGCACCATGAGACCCATCCGGCCGTCCTTTCCCGGCCTGAGCCGGCGCGTCCCCCTGCTGGCGGGGGCGCTGCTGCTTGCCCTACCCGCTGCCGCCACGGCCCAGGACGGGTTCCTGTTCCGTCCGCCAATGGCAGGCATCACGGTACGAGCTGGCCCCATGATGCACACGGCGGGTGGCGACCTGTTCGGCCAGCTCCGTCGGGACCTGACGCTGGATCGACAGCACCTGGCAACGGCGGTCCTGGGCGTGGACGTGGTGGTCCTGCCGACGGCGCGGGTGGACCTGGTCTTCAGCATCGCCCATGCGAGGGCGTCCCACCTGTCCGAGTTCCGCGATTTCGTGGACCAGGACGACCTGCCCATCGAGCAGACGACCCGGCTCACGACCACGCCGGCCAGCATCACGGTCCGCTACCAGTTGCGGGAGCGCGGCCGTCGGCTGGGCCAGACGGCGTGGGTGCCATCCGCCACCACGCCGTACATCGGCGGTGGCGCGGGCATCATCCAGTACCGACTGGAGCACTGGGGCGAATTCATCGACTTCCAGGACTATTCCATCTTCCACAGCAGCTTCGCGACGATGGGCCACGAGACCACGCTCCACGTCCTCGCCGGGGCCGACCACTGGCTGAGTCCGCGGGTGGGCCTGAACGCTGAGGCTCGCTACACCCGGGGCAGTGCCCGCCCCGACGACGGCTTCCGCTCGTTCCGCGACCTCGACCTGGGCGGTCTCCAGGCGACGGTCGGGCTCACCTTCCGCTGGTAGGAGGCAGACATGTACCTGCACGCATTGCTACCCGTCGCGGCGCTGGTCACGGCGCTGGAACTGCTGCCGACATACCTTCAGGCGCCCGGCTGGCAGGCCTGGCACGGATGCTGGGAGGTCGCTGCCGCGGACGACGCCGAGCACCTTCTCTGCATCGTGCCCGGAGAGACGGCGTCGGAGGTCCGCATGCTGGACGTCGAGGAGGACGGCACGGTCATCGGCGAGGCCCGTGTCCGGGCGGACGGCACGGCGCATCCGGTCTCCGATGGTGGCTGCACCGGCGACAGCCGCGCGCGGTGGTCGGCTGACGGACGCCGCGTGTTCCTGCGTACGGAACTGGACTGCGACGGCTACCGCAGGGTCAGCAGCAACGTCCTGGCCATGGTTTCCGAACTGGAATGGGTGGATGTACAGGCATCGACCATCTTCGACCAGCACCTGACGCAGGTCGTGCGGTACCGGGCCGTGCCGGCGGGCGCTGAGCCGGCCGCCATTCGCAGCGCCCTGGACGAATCGAGGTCCCTGGTGCGGCAGACGGCCCGCCTGGTGGCGGCAGCCCCGCTGGGGTTGCCGGAGATCATCGAGGCGGCGTCGCTCCTGCCGGCGCCTTCATTGCAGGCGCTGCTCGTCGCTCGGGAAGCGTGGCTCCCGCTGAACGGTGGGCAACTCATCCAGCTTGCCGACGCCGGCGTGCCGGAAGACGTCATCGACGTGCTCGTTGCGCTGGCCCACCCCCAGCGCTTCGCCATCCGGCAGTCCGAAGTGGTGGACGGTGCGGAACGCACGCGCTACGGTCGTGTCGAAGAGTGCTATGACCCCTTCATGGGACGGATGATGTACGGACTCGATTGTGACGCCCGATACGCGCGGCCGCTGCGGCATGGCTATGGCTACGGTCGTGACTACCGGTGGGGCGGCCCCTGGGGCTGGACGCCGGGCGGCACCACCGTCGTGATCGTCGAACCGCGTGAGTCGCCGCCCATCCGTTCCGGGGAACTGGTGCGCGGCGCGGGCTACACCCGGGGCGGCGCCTCGGAGACCAGTCCCGCACAAGGCACGGCCCAGCCGCGCAGCACCGGCGGCTCCGGCAGCACATCGGCGGGCACCAGCTCCGCGGGTGCGGCGGCGACGGGCAGCACTTCCGGCGCCACGAGCGCCACGTCGAGCAACTCCGGCACCTCCACCACCGGGCGCACGGCCCGGCCACGCAACGGCGGCGGGGGGCAGTCATGAGGGCGGTTGCGGGATGGCGACAGGGCCGTCGCGTGTTCGCGTGGCTGCTGCCATCGGTGGTTGCCGCTGGCTGCGCCGCGCCCGCGTCGACCGCCGGGACGGCGCTGGCCGACGCGGATTGCGTCGGCACGTCGGTGATTGTGGTCCACAACAATACCGGGCATACGGTCAGCGTCGTGGAAGCCCGGCGCAGCGTCAACGCGACGGGGCAGTTCGCCCAGGTGGGTCCGGGCACGCACGAGTTCACCGTGCGCGGAGAGGCGGACTACTACTACCGCGTGCTGCCACCCCGCGACGTACCCATCGAGGAGCAGCGGCGCATCATGCGGGGGTCGGCAGTCCGCCTGACCCGGGAGTGCCGCCCCGCGGACGGCCGCGCTCCATGAGGGCCAGCCACCAGCGCGTCCGGGGAACCGTCATCATCGGCGTCGGCCTGCTCCTGGCAGGATGCGCGCCCGGCCTGATCCCCAACATCCCGTTTCTCATGAGCGCCGAGACCATGGAACGGCGCCACGCGGACTGGGAGTTGCGGCGCGCCGAGCTGGCCATGCTCGAGACCTACCGGGTCCGCCGGGAGTTCAGTGAGCACTACAACAAGCCGGCCTGCGACGAGAACACCGGCGAGGACTGCTTTCAGGGGGAGTACGAGTGTCCGGTCTGCCTGTGGCGCGAGGACCGGGCCGAACTGATCCGGCTGGGCGAACTGTACGATTCCGTCGCGCAGCGGCTGGGCGACCCGCCTCGCGGCACGTCCGTCTACCGCCTCAACTGGCTGGCCGGCCAGCGCGTCGGGCTGTGGACGCGGCAGGGACAGCCTGAGCGGGCACAGGCGGCGGCCGACGCGTGCCGGGCCGAGTACTGGTGGTGCGAGGCACTCCGCGGGCTGGCCCGGCAGCGGGCCGGCGACTTCCATGTGGCCGGGGAACACTTCGACCGTGCCCTCGAGGCCATGCCCGCTGCGCGCGCCTGCTACTGGCAGGAGATCGCTCTCTATGCCGACTCCAATGCCACATCCCTGGCGCATGACGGCTACGGCCGGCAGATGCGGCAACTGGGATCGTTCGGGGACAGGAACTGCCCGGAGGAACGCGACGTCGAAGCCTTCTGGATCCTGGCGGACCCGCTCTGGTCCGTGCCGGGCAACCCGCGCCGGGCGGAGCACTTCGCCCGCATGACGGACCTGCACGTCCATCACCTGTTCCTGGAGAGCATGGACCCTCATGGCGCGCACCTGCTGGAGCACCACACCCTCGTGCTTCGCCATGGCTGGCCCACAGGCTTCGACTACAGCGGCGATCCGCTGGCCATCCGGAACCGGCGGTCACTGATGCCGCCGCGGCGCGGGGCCGCACCGCAGGTGGTGTCTGACCCGTGGCGGCGGAACCCGCGCATGCGCCTGCACTACGGTCGCGGGCAGGCCTTCACGGTAGCACTGGAGCCGGAACAGGCGCTCCGTGCCGGGCCGGAGGTGTTCGCACCCCGCCCGGCGACAGGCGGCGAAAGCTATGCCCCGCCCTTCGGGCCGGTGGAACCGCTGGACCTCCAGTCGGGGTTCTTCCGCACTGCCGGGCGGGACGTGCTCATCGTGCGGTCGGCCGTCCCACCGACGGCGCGCCCCGCTGCCGGCCCGTGGCAGTTCATCACGTGGGACGGTGCACGCTTCCGGCAGGCACCGGTGCCCGCCAGCGGCGACACACTCGCTGTCATCGTGGCCACGCCCTGGGAAGCGCAGGTGGTGAGCCTGGAGTCAGTGCACGAGGAGGGTGCCTGGCGAGGACGCAGCGGGACCCGGCCGCCGCAGGCCCTGCCCGACGTCGCCATCTCCAGTGTCATCCTGGTGGACGATGTGGAAGGCAGCCCCAACGGCCTGACAGAGGCGCTGGCCCGTATGCTGCCCGGCACGCGGCTCCCCGCGGGCACCCGGGCCGCCGCCTACTGGGAGATGTACGCCGACAGCCCGGTCAACGCCGCCGTGGACGTGGCGGTCCGGCGCACGGAACGCCCGGGGCTCATCTCCCGCATCACCGGCGGCAGGCCGCCCGAACTCCGCGTGAGGTGGGAGGAAGTCATGGAACCTGTCAGTGGTATGACCCACCGCACCTTCGACCTGGACCTGCACACGCTGCAACCCGGCTCCTGGCAGCTGGAGCTGGTGCTCACCCTCCACACCGGTGAGGAACTGCGCTCCGAGGCGCTGTTCACGGTGTTCGAGCCGTAGCTGCCGGCAGGCGGACGGGCCGGGGCTGGGTGGCTCCCCCCGGCGCTGTTCGCCTGCCGGCCCGCGGCCGACCACGTCGGAGTGAGGTTGCGGGCCTGCGCGTGGAGCGCTGGCGTGCCCCGTCGTTGCTTCCTACCTTGACACCCTTCCGATCGCATCCAGCACACCGAGGTCGCCTGATGAACCGAACCACCATCGCGGGGTGGACGGCCGCCCTGGCCCTGGTCACCGCTTCCCCGGCCCTGCACGCCCAGGCACCGGCCACCATCGACCCACGGATCGCCGAACTCCTGGACGCCGTCTCCGAGGACCGGCTGAGGGCAAACGTCGAGGGGCTGGCCAGCTTCCAGACGCGCAGCACGCTCTCATCGGTGGACCGGCCGGACTTCGGCATTGGCGCCGCGCGCCAGTGGATCCTGGATGAAATGCGGAACTACAGCCCGCGCCTGCAGGTCAGCTTCGACACGTATGTGGCGCCGGCAGGCGGGCGCATCCCCGAGCCCACGGAGCTGCGCAACGTCATGGCCGTCCTGCCCGGCCGCAGCGACCGACGCATCTACGTCAGCGGCCACTACGACACGGTGGCCCGGGCGGAGGAGCAGCTTACCAGCGGCAATCGCTTCGACAATCCGGCCCCCGGCGCCAACGACGACGGCAGCGGCACTGCGCTGACCATGGAACTGGCGCGGGTCTTCGCCCAGAGCGGCATCGAGTTCGACGCGACACTGGTCTTCATCGCCCTCGCCGGCGAGGAGCAGGGCCTGGTAGGCGCCGCGCTGCACGCGCAGCAGGCCCGGGAGAACGACGTCCGGATAGACGCCGTCTTCAACAACGACATCGTCGGCAACATCCATGGCGGCAACGGCGCCGTGGACGGCTGGACGATACGCGTCTTTTCGGAGGGTCCGGAAGACTCATATTCACGCCAGCTTGCCCGCTTCATCCGGCGGACGGGCGCACTGTACATGCCCAGCCACAGGGTGCGGCTCATCGCCCGGGAGGACCGGTTCGGCCGGGGCGGCGACCATACGCCGTTCCACCAGCTCGGCTTCGCCGCCGTGCGGTTCACCGAGTCTAAGGAGAACTATGACCGGCAGCACACGGTGCGGGACACGCCGGACGGCGTCCACGCGCCGTATCTGGCCCGCAATGCCCGGGTGAATGCCGCCGGCGTGGCGACGCTGGCGCTGGCGCCGCCGGCGCCGGTCGTCATGGCAGGCGGCAGCAACCCCATGCTGACCCGGCAGCCGTCGGGTTACGACGCGCGCCTGCGCTGGGAGGCCTCGCCCGGCGCCGCCGGCTACCGCATCTTCTGGCGTGAGGCGTGGGGCGTGGACTGGGAGCATGAACTGTATGTGGGCGATGTCACCGAGTTCGTGCTGCGCGACATTTCCATCGACGACTACATCTTTGGCGTGGCCGCCGTGGGTCCCAACGGCCACGAGAGCCTGGTTAGCGCCTACGTGCGGCCGCCCAGGGCGCCAGTCCGCATTGAGCCGGTTCGCTGAACCGGCTTGCCGGCCGATCTCATGAGTGGTGAGACGCGAGGAGGCCTGACGTGCCGATGACGGTGCTGGAGCGACGGATCTTCACGGGCCTCGTCGCCATCACCACGGCAGCGTTCCTGTGGATGGTGCGGGGCTTCCTCGTGCCCATCTTCTGGGCCGCCGTCTTCGCCGTGCTTTTCCAGCCCGCCTACCAGCGGGCGTGCCGTGAGTTGAAGGGCCGGAAGAGCGCGGCTGCGGGAGCGGCGACGCTGGTGGTCATCGTCGCAGTGCTCATCCCCGCGGCACTGCTGCTGGCAGCGCTGGCACAGCAGGCACTGTCCCTCTACAACCGGGCCGCGACGGGTGACATCAACCTCATGGCGCCCGTGGACTGGGTGGAAGGACAGATCCCGGCGCTGGCCGACCTGCTGGCCCGGTACGGCATCAGTCTCGAGCAGATCCGTGCGTCCGGCGAGACGGCAGCCGTGTTCGCGACCCAGTGGATCGCCACGCGGGCGCTGAGCTGGGGCCAGAACGCTGTCCTGGCCACCATCTTCTTCGGCCTGATGCTGTACTTCCTGTTCTTCTTCTTCCGGGACGGCGAGCGCATCGTGGACGGGATTGCCCGGGCGCTGCCGCTGGGCCAGGACCGGGAGCGACGGCTCATCAGCAAGTTCGCGGAGGTCTCCCGTGCCACGGTGAAGGGCACCCTCGTCGTCGCTGCCGTGCAGGGCGCGCTCGGTGGAATCATGTTCGCCGTCGTCGGCATCGAGGCGGCCATCTTCTGGGGAGTGGTGATGGGCGTACTGTCGCTGCTGCCGGCCATCGGGCCCGCCCTCGTCTGGATCCCCGCCGCCGCCATCCTCATTGCCCTCGGCCAGTTCTGGCAGGCGCTTGTCGTCGTCATTGGCGGCACGCTTGTCATCGGCCTCGTGGACAACCTGCTGCGGCCACTGCTGGTCGGCCGCGCCACGCAGATGCCGGACTACCTCGTGCTGCTGGCTACCCTGGGCGGCCTATCAGCCTTTGGTCTGGCCGGTTTTGTCGCCGGCCCCGTCATCGCCGCGCTGTTCCTGGTGATGTGGGAGATGTTCGTCGCGGAGTACGCGCCCGTCATCGCGGCTGACGCAGCCCCCGGCCACGCCAGCGACGCAGTGCCGGCGTGGCCCCCGTCCGATCCGATGCCCACATCGCCCAACTCCGACCCGACACGCCGTTCCCATCCCGGCGACGACGGCGGTATGGGGAACAGTTGACAGTGAGTCAAGGAGACGGGCGCACGCTGGAGAGGCCCATCCCCATGACTCACTCCACCCGTGTGTCAGCGCGCTGCTGTCAGCAGCGGCCTCCTGCCGAACGCCATGACAACTCCGATGTCCACCGCCACGTAGGACAGCGTCACGGGCACAGTCTGTGACCCGGACGTCAGGTCCGCGGACAGGGTGCGATAGCGAACGCCGGGGGTAAGGACGAACCGCTCGCCCATCTGGACCAGGAACCCGCCACCCGCCTCCCAACCGAGTTCGTGGCCACTGTCAGCAGCGAAGCTGCCTTCCCGCTCCTCCAGTTCGATGTGCTGGTACAGCCCACCCGCCCGAATCCACCCCCCGAAGCGGTCGAACATCGGGTGCTGGAACTGCCCACCGAAAACATAACCGGTGGTTTCCACGTCATACTGCCCGCCCAGGAACGGCGTATCCGTCCGCAGCTGGTTCCAGCCCCAGCCGCCGTAGACCTTCAGGTGCGGCATGAGCAGTACACCAACGCTGCCCTCGAACCCGCCGCCAGTCTTCAGCGAGGATGGCCCGAAATCTTCCGTGGGAAATGAGGCCCCGCCGCGGATCTCCAGCTCCACCGCGGTCTGCGCGTGCACGCCTGCCGCCGTGCCAAAGACGAGCAGCGTCGCGACTGTCATGAGTCGACGCATCGATCCCTCCTTGCATGCCTGTGCAACGGCACTGTACCGCTGCACCTCCGATGTTCGCGTCGCGACCTCCGGGGGGCTGTAGGGAGAATCTGGAAATGTTGTAGAGGGGTGCCGCCCTGTCAGTCCGGCGCCACCATGAACGCCAGAGAGCCGCCGGGCACGGAGTAGATGGCGCGGCCATCCCGCTGCATCTCCAGCAGCCACCGGCTCACGCCATTCACGCCTGCGCGGCCGAAGTCGTGCCATGCGATGACGCCGCCGGGACGGACGCACTTCAGTGCACGCTCTGTGTCCGACCGCACGTAGTCGTAGGAATGGGCGCCGTCAATGAAGAACAGGTCGATGCTGTCGTGATAAGGCGAGAAGTCGAAGGTGGCGCTGTCACCGTAGAGCGGCCGGATCCGCGACTCCACGGGCAACCCCTCGAAGCAGCGGCGCTGCGCCGCCAGGGACGCATCCACATGCATGGCGTCCATGATGGTCGTCGGCAGACTCGGCTGGGCACCCCCGCCACGGGGCAGGTCGAGGGTGAAGATGATGGCATCGTCCGGCGAGTTCAGGGCGAAATGAAGCGCCGTATATCCGTGCAGCGTGCCGATCTCGAAGACGCGTGCGGGCCTCAGGATCCGGCAGATCATGCACAGGCTCACGATGTCCGTGAGGTACGACGCCGTCGGCCCGAACCAGGTCTCGCCCTCCAGGTTGCCCAGCCGGATGTCCTGCTCGCCGCCGCCGCCCAGCACCTCGTGCACTGGTCTCTGGGGCAGCCCGCGGCGATCGGCGTAGGTGCGGAACAGGAACCGGCTCTCGGCGATGTAGCCGGCCATGCGCCGGGGTTCGGTGGCCAGCGCCAGCGCCTGGAGGCTGCCGCCCGTCACCGCGTTCCGGGCGATGACCACCGCGGCGTGGACCGCCTGGGCGAGCGTACGGCCCCTCCGTTCATGCTGCTTCGCCATCGTCCGTTGCTCCGCGTCCGTCGGGTATCCGCGCCAGGCCAGCCGCGGCTAGTAGGCGCCCCGCCCCCGGAATACGGCGGGCAGCGTCCGCGCCAGGATGGCCAGGTCCAGGCGGAGGCTCCAGTTCCGGATGTACTCCAGGTCCAGCCGCATCCACTCGTCGAAATCCCGGATCTCCGAGCGGCCGCTGACCTGCCAGATACAGGTGATGCCGGGCGTAACCGCCAGCTTGCCGCGCTGCCAGTCGGCGAAATGGACAAACTCGTGAGGCCCCGGCGGCCGCGGGCCCACCAGGCTCATGTCGCCCTTCAGCACACTCCAGAGCTGGGGCAACTCGTCGAGGCTGTACTTCCGCATCCAGCGACCGGCGCGGGTGACGCGCGGGTCGTTGCGCATCTTGAAGGCCGGCCCGGTCATCTCATTGTGGGCCAGGATCTCGCCCTTCAACTCGTCGGCATTCACCACCATCGTCCGGAACTTCCAGCCGCGGAACGGTCGGGCATGCCGACCCAGAACCCGCCACTCGTAGAAGATCGGGCCCGGCGACGACAGCTTGACCACCAGCGCCAGTACGATGAACAGCGGCGCCAGCAGGACGAGGCCGGCAACCGCCAGCACGATGTCCAGCCCCCGCTTCACCGCCCGGCCAAGGGTCCAGCCCCAGCCACCGGCGTGGGCGGGCAGAAACGCGTCCCAGGGCGTGGACGACCGGGCCTCGAGCACGGCGGCCGGCACCGGAAAAGGCAGGTCCGCCGCGGGCGTCGCCGGTAGGGCGGCCGGTACGGTATGCAGGCTGACCGCCGCCGGTTGGCCGTCCAGTTCGTCGGCGGTAAATGCGCGCATGGCGTTACCTGTCCGCACTCCCATCCTCATTGCTGGTCCGTGTCTCAGTCAGCGATTCCCACTTCATGGCCGACTGCCGCAGCCGCGGGTGTGACACCGCCAGATGCCAGATAAGTGCCTGAAAGGATTCGGTGTGCGGTGTGACCGTGGATTCGCTGGCTACCGGAACCACTACGCAGTGGTCAGCGACCCGGGCCGTGTGACCACCGTCCCGACCTACGACCCCGAAAATTGTAGCCCCTTTTTCCCGCGCCAGGTCCAGCGCGCGCACCAGGTTGGCGCTCACCCCTCGCTCAGCGTCGCCGCCGCCCACCGAGAAGACCAGGACCCCGTCCCCGTCGTTCAGCCGGCTGCCGGCCAGGTATGCCGCCAGCGACGTGTCCCAGCCGTCATCGTTGACCCGCGCGGTCAACTCGGCAACGTTGTCCGTGGGCGCGTACGCCTCGATCCCGGCGATCTTGCGGAAGTCACACACGGCGTGGGACGCATGGCCGGCGCCGCCCCCAACACCGATGACGAAGAGTCGGCCACCTCGCTCCCGGAGCCGGACCAGCCCGTCCACCATGGCCTCGATCTCCGCTTCAGGCAGCTGGCCGATAATGGACGTGGCTTCGCTCAGGTATTCAGACGTGTAGGACATGCGCTCCTGTATTGTTGACAGCCCCCCATGCTATCCCTGCGCGTGTGGCACCGTCAAGGCGACGCTTTTGCATACTGTGCCGGGGGCGCTTGTTCACACCGGCGGTGGCCCTTAAGTTGTAATATTCATTACATGTTACCCTTCCTCGCCTCCGAACGTATGTCTGTGCTTCAGCGATGGCTGACCCTGGTGGCCGGTGCGACCCTGCTCGCGTCGTACGCCCCGGACCTGGCGGCACAGCGTCCGGACCTTTCGGCGATTCCCACGGATCCGCGCCTGCTGCAGCGTGGCATGTCCAACGAAGACGTGCTGGCGCAGCTGCGGGCGTCAGGCCTGACCCGGCAGCAGGTCCGCGCTGAACTCATTCGCCGGGGCTTTGACGGTTCCCTGGCGGATCCGTACTTCGACGTGCTGGAACGTGAAGGCGGTGGCCGGGGCAGTTCCGCGATGATGAGCGCCCTCGCCGGCGCCGGCCTCACTGCCGGCAGCGGCGGTCTGGACGATATGGACCTGCTGGGTGGCGGCGGGATACCGGACCTGGAAGCGCTGTTCCTGCTCACGGAGGAGGACCGGCTGGCGCCGGGTGAGCTGCCGGTCTTCGGCATGTCCTTCTTCCGTCGGGTCGGCGTGATGGACACGCCCGCCTACGGCCCGGTGGAGCCGGATTACCGGCTGGGCCCGGGCGACGAGGTGACCATCATCCTGACGGGCGCGGTGCAGGACGCGTACGCGCTGCGCATCACCCGGGAAGGCACGCTGGTGGTGCCGGACCTGGGCGAGCTGACGGTGAACGGCCTGACGCTGGACGCACTGGAGCGCATGCTCCGGATCCGGGTGGATGACGTGTACGCGGCTGACCTCACACGCGTCAGCGTGTCGCTGGGCCGGGTCCGCGGGATCCAGGTCTTCGTGGTGGGCGACGTGGCGAGACCCGGTCCCTACCCGGTCAGCGGGCTGGCGACGGTGGTGGGCGCCCTCTACCGCGCTGGCGGCCCGTCCCGGACCGGCAGTTTCCGGGAGATCGAGGTGCGTCGAGGTGGCACCGTCGTCCACCGGGTGGACCTGTACGAGTACCTGCTGCACGGCAACAGCCAGGTGGATGCGCGGCTGCAGAACGGCGACGTCGTGTTCGTGCCGCCGGCCACGCGACGCATCCGACTGGACGGCGCCGTCCGGCGGCCGGCCCTCTACGAGCTGCGGGATGGCGATGGCCTGCGCGGCGCACTCCAGTTCGCAGGCGGCCCCACCGCCGAGGCCGCCATGCGCCGCGTCAAGATCGAGCGCATCGTGCCGCCGTGGGAACAGACCAGCGGCATAGACCGGGTCGTGATTGACGTGGACGGCACGCGGCTGCTGGCCACGCAGGAACCGGACATCGCACTGCAGGACGGCGACCGGATCTTCATTGACAGCGTGGGCGACGCGCAGCGCAACATGGTCGTTCTGGCTGGAGAAGTCCGGCGCCCTGGCGCGTACGGCTGGACGGCGGGCACGTCGCTGGCCGACGTGCTGGAGCGGGCGGCCGGCATGACGGAAGTGGCGTATGCGGCGCGGGCCCACATATTCCGGCTGGACCCGGCAACGGGCGAGCGCCGCCTGCTGAGCGCGACGCTGGAGAACGGCGGCGCCGCCGGCGTGATGCTGCAGGACCGTGACTCGGTGGTCATCTACAACCGCAACGACCTGATGGAGGAGCACTTCGTCACGGTGGGCGGCCAGGTCCGACAGCCCGGACGTTACCGCCTCTACGAAGGGGCCACGGTCAACGACATCATCCTGGCCGCCGGCGGTTTTGCCGACGGCGCGCACCGGGCGGAGGCATACGTCGCGCGGCCGAACCAGGCGGCGGGCGGCATGGATGCCATCGCCGCGACGTACCGCATCCCCCTGGTCCGGGACACGGCCGGTGGGCTCCCGAACGGGGCCATGGCCGCGGACGATTTCTCGCTGCGGCATGGCGACCGGGTGGAGGTCCGGCGGGCACCGGGTTTCGAGGTGCCGCGCACGGTGGTGGTGGACGGCGAGGTTCTGCTGCCGGGCGCGTACGTACTGGAGACGCGGGCCGACCGCGTGAGTGCGGTGCTGGGCGCCGTGGGCGGGTTCACCGACGAGGCGTGGCCCGACGGCATGCACGTCATCCGGAACGGCCAGCCGCTGGCGGTGGACGTGACGGGTGCGCTGTCGGCGGCGGGATCCGCCGCCGACGTCGTGCTGCAGGACGGTGACACGCTCCGCGTGCCGCGCTTCGACCCGACCATCCTGGTGGTGGGCGCGGTCATGCACGATTCGGTGCGCGTCATGTACCGACCCGGGATGTCCCTGCATGATGCCATTCATGAGGCCGGCGGCTTTGCCCGGGGCGCGGACCGAGGCCGCGTGACAGTGGCCAACCGCAACGGTGTTCGTGAGACCGTGCAGACGCGGCGGCTGCTGCCGGACTATCACCCCCGGCCCACGCCCGGCAGCGTGGTTTTCGTGCCGGAACGAGTGCCCGGGGTCTCTGACGGGATCAACTGGACCACGTTCATGTCGCAGGTAATTGCGGCCGCAGGCGCCGCCGCAACGCTGCTCATTGCGCTGAACCAGTAGCGGGCCGATGAGGCGCCTCAGCCCATCCGCCCCCGGTGGGCCAGCCGCCTGCGAGGGCGCCGCGTGAGCGGCCAGACGGTGGAGGGCGCACTGCCCTCCGCCCGCCGGTACTACCCGCCGTCGTGGCTCGGCTGGGCTGCGGCCACCGGCGCCGCCGGCATCGCCGCCGCCTGGGGCGCCGCCCCGTTCGTCATCCTCGCGCTGATCCTGGCAGTGGCCACCGCGACGGGTGTGCTGCACAGCCCCCTGGTTTTCCTCTGCCTCATCACCGCGGTGTCCGGCCTCGGTCTGGGCTGGACGGATGCCGCCGCACTGAGCCTGGGCGGCGTCAGCATCAACGTGAACGGACTGCAGTGGGCGCTGATCATGGCCGCAGCCGCCGTGATCCTCGTCCGGCAGGGTGCCGCGACGGTGCCGTACCCACTGCGGGGCTGGCTGGCGCTGACGGCGCTGGCGGGGGCCGGCATCCTGTGGGCGCCGGACCGGTTCGAGGCCATGAAGCAGTTCCTGCTCTACCTGGGCCCGGTGCTCACCGGCGCGGTGGCGTACTCCGTAGCGGACCGGCGGGGAATGGCGGCGTTGCAGGCCGCGCTGTACGCCGGCGCAGCGCTGGCCATCGGGCTGGGCGTGGTCATGACGCTGGGCGGAGACCTGCTGGGCGGACCGCTGGACCCGGACGGGCGGCCCATGCACCGGGCGCTGGGCACGTTCCTGCTCCCCGTCACTGCACTGGCCATGGCTCGCATGCGCTTCGGCGACGGGCGCCAGGTGCTGCTCCTGGTGGTGATCCTGCTCGCCGTCGTGGCCTCCGAGTCCCGCACCACGCTGGCCGCCATGGCGCTCCTCGGGGGACTGGTGGCGCTCGGCTCAGGCTGGCGCGTCCGGGCTGCTGTCGTCGCCACTGCCGTGCTCGGCACTGCTGTCGTGCTGTCATACGAACCACTGCGCGAGCGGGTGTTCGCCGACTCGCGCACCGGCTTCACGGCGCAGGTCGGCCTGAGTGGGCGCGGCGAGTCCGCCGAACTGCAGGTGGGTGGTCTGCAGTTGTCGGGACGCGGCATGATCTGGATCCAGACCGCCTACCACGGCATGCGTGCGCCGTGGCTCGGGCATGGGACGGGCTCATCCACGAAGTTTGTCGCCGAGCGCACACGCGGCGAGGCGCTGTTCCCCCACAACGAGTACCTCCGCGTCTTTCACGATTTCGGCGCAGTCGGCGTGGCTGCGCTGCTGGCGGCCTTTGGCATGGTCCTCATCTCCATGCGCCGGATCCGGCGACATGCCGCCAGCAGGGAAACGAGGGTACTGGCGTACGCGGCTTCATTGAGCTGGATCGGCTTCGCTTTCATCGCCGTTTTTGACAACCCCCTCGGCTACTTCGTCTTCTTCACCCACAACGTGTTCCTGCTCACGGCCCTGGCGCTCCGCTCCGCCAGGATGGACGACACCACGGTACAAGCACGCGTCCTGGTGGGGCAGGCAACCGCGCCAACCGGACGCCCTGCGTGAGCGGGCTGCGCAGCACGGTCTACCGGGGCGGCGGGTACCTGGCTGCCCGCCAGGTAATGGGCATGGTGCTGAGTGCCGGCAGTGTGCTGGCGCTCACCCGCCTGCTCGGCCCGGCCACCTACGGCCTTTACGCCGCCGCACTGGCACTCCAGCTGCTGGCACAGACCGTTGCCGGACTGGGGGTGCAGACGTACCTGGTGCGCCTGCCCGGCGAGGCAGGCGATGAGGATTACGACCACGCGCTGAGCTTCCTCCTCGTGGCAGGCGCGGCCGCCACGCTCGTCAGCCTGCTGGCGCTGCCCGCAGTCGAACACGTCAGCCGGCTGGAACTTGGACTGCCCGCACTGGTTCTTTTCGCCGCGACGCCCGTCCAGCTTGTGGCCGCCGTGCCCATGGCCCGCATCGAGAGAGCGCTGGATTTCCGCAGCGTAGCCCGCATCGAGTTGTCCGGTCAGGTGGCGTTCGTGGCAGTGGCCGTGACGCTGGCATTCGCCGGCTACGGCATATGGGCACCCATCCTCGGGTTCTGGGTGCAGCATCTCGTTAACGGCACCCTGTATTTCGGGGCCGCGCACTACCGGCCCCACTGGCGCTGGAGCAGCGCTGCGAACCGTGCGATGATCCGGTTCGGATCCGGCTATACCGTTTCCGTGTGGGTCTGGCATGCGCGGCGCCTGGTGAACCCGATGGTGGTGGGCCGCTACCTCGGCAGCGAGGGTGTGGCGTATGTCGCGCTGGCGACTCAGCTCGCTGCCCAGCTCGGCTTCATCGTCAGCGTTGCATGGCGGCTGTCCACTGCAACGCTGGCGCGGCTGCAGGACGACCCGGCGCGGACGGCCCGCGCCATTGCCCACGGCATGCACCTGCAGGCGCTGGCCGTGGGCGTGCCCCTCGTGGTCTTCGGCTGGTTCGGCGACCGCCTCGTACCGCTGTTGTTCGGCGCGACCTGGGCGCCCGTGATGCAGGTGTATCCGGCGATCGCCCTGGGTTTCCTGGCCAGTTCCGTGTTCATGCTGCAGTCGTCGGCCCTCTCCGTGCGCCATCGCAACTGGGAAGTCACGGCGTTTCACGCCTCCAACGTCCTGTTGCTGGGCGGTACGGCCCTGGTTCTCGTGCCGCGGCTGGGTCTGGCAGGCTATGCACTGGCCGAGGTAGTGGCACTCCTGAGTTACGGCGTGTTGCACCTGCTGGTCCGGCTGTACATTCCGCGATTCTGGCACCCGGCCCCGGCACTGGCATGCGCGGCCTTCGCCGTGGCCCTGGTCCTGCCCCAGCTCTGGGTGCTCGGGCTGCTGCTCACCGGTGCCGTGCTGCTGGCGCGGCCTACCCGTGTGCTCGCGGGCGACATGTGGAATCAGTTCAGAGGACGAGCTTATGACGGATAGACCTGTGGTGAGTGTAGTGATTGACAACTACAACTACGCCGCACTCCTCCCCGCTGCCATCGAGAGCGCGCTCGACCAGACGTGGCCGGCGCTGGAGGTCATCGTAGTGGACGATGGCTCCACCGACGAGTCCCGGGACATCATCGCCGGCTATGGCGGCCGAATCCGGCCGGTCCTGCAGGAGAACCGCGGCCAGGCAGCGGCGTTCAACGCCGGCGTTGCCGCGGCGCGTGGCGACGTGATCTGCTTCCTGGACTCTGACGACGTCTGGTATCCCGGGAAGGTCGAACGCGTCATGGCGGCGTTCGCGGCATACCCGGAGATCGGATGGCTGCGCCATCGGCTGCTCGTGGTCGGACCTGACGACCGGCCGCGGGGCATGTCCCTGCCGTCCTTCCGCGGCCACCGAGTCCGTGTCCCGGATCCGCATTACTTCATCGAGGGCTGCTTTCCGGTACTGACCTCGGCCGTGGCCATGCGACGATCGCTGGCCGAGAGGGTCTTCCCGCTCCCGGAAGTAACTGCCGCCAACGGCCCCTACCCCGGCGTTGACCTGATGCGCGACGCCGACGCATACCTCGCGTTCCGTGCCGCCGCCATGGGCGATCCGTTCCTGTCGCTGGACGAGGACCTGGGGCATTACCGGCGTCATGCGCACCAGCGTTACGTCTCCGCCGACGACATCGAGCCGATTGTGCGACGGTACATGGCCGTCGCCGCCGGCGTGGCCACCGCCTTCGACGACCGCCTGGGCTACAGCGTGCTGCCGTCCACCGTCTTCAAGCACGCTGCCATCCTGGCCGGGCTGGAGGGACGGTCGTTGCTGCACCGGACGCGCCTGGCGCCAGCAGTGGCCGGCATGCGACGGATCCTGCCGCTGGCCCTGACCCGCCCGCGTCTGTTCGCCCGGCAGACCGGGGCCCTCGCCCTGGGCACACTGGCGCCCCGGGTATGGGCCAGGAAGCTGATGCGGCAGCAGGGGTTCCTTCACGGCGGGAACGGGGCATAACCCTTGGCAACGCCCCCCCGCACCGTACTCATGGTCCATAACCGCTACCTCGAAAGGGGCGGTGAGGACGGGGTGTTCGAAGCGGAGTGCCGGCTCCTCGAGGCGGCGGGCCTGCGGGTCCTCCCATACGAGCGGGACAACCGCGAGGTGGCGACCATGTCGCGGCTGGCGGTGGCAGCGCGGACCATATGGAACCGGTCGGCGGCGCGGGATGTGGACGAGCTGGTGCGGAGGAACCAGGTTGACGTGGTGCATTTCCACAACACGTTCCCGCTGATTTCGCCTGCGTCCCACTACGCCGCGAAGCGGGCGGGCGCAGCCGTCGTCCAGACGCTGCACAATTTCCGCCTGCTATGTCCTGCCGGTGTCCTCATGCGGGACGGCCGTCCCTGCGAGCTGTGCCTGGACCGGACGGTCAAGTGGCCGGCGGTCGTGCACCGCTGTTACCGGGACGATGCCGCCGCCAGCACTGTCGTGAGCGGCATGCTGGCGGTCCATGGCGCGCTGCGCACGTGGCACAGCCAGGTGGACGCGTTCATCGCGCTGAGCCGCTTTGCCCGTGACCGGTTCGTAGCCGGCGGGCTGCCAGCGGACCGGATCCACATCAACGGCGGCCTTGTTGCCGCGCCGGTCCACGACGTTACGCCTGCACCTGACCGTGGCGGATCCGCGGAGTTCCTGTTCGTCGGCCGGCTGGCCGCCGAGAAAGGCGTCGTCCGGCTACTCGACGCATGGCAGCTGCTGCCTGAGTCGTTCCGTCTGCGGATCATTGGCGCAGGACCGCTGGAGGATCGAGTCAGCGCCGCGGCCGCCGCCGATTCGCGCATCACCTGGCTCGGGGAATGCCCGCCCACGCAGGTGATGGCGGCCATGCGGGAGGCCTGGGCCCTGGTGTTCCCGTCCCAGTGCTACGAAAACTATCCGGCCGTGCTGGCGGAGGCGCAGGCCGCGGGGCTGCCGGTGATCGCCAGTGGGCTGGGCAGTGGCGCCGAGATTGTTGACGACGGCGGCTTCGGCATCCTGTTCGACGCAGAGGACGCGGGCTCGCTTGCGAACGCCGTGCAGCGAATGGCAGCGGACCCCGACGCCCGCGCCGCATATGCCAATCGGGCCACGGCCGCGTGGCGCGAGCACCTGACACCGGAGCGCTACGTGGCCCGGCTGCGGCACATCTACGACTGTGCGCTGGCCCGCAGGGCACATGATGGCGTGGCGCTGCCCTCGACACTACCATACGATGAATCATGACTGAGCGATCTCCGTATTCGCCGTTCCCCCTGATCAACCTGGCGCTGGACAACGCCCGGCTGCTCGTTGGCGTACCGTTCGCCGTCGCCATGCTGGCGGTGATCCTCGGCCTGGTTCAGGGGGGACGCTTCACGGCGGAGTCCAGCTTCAAGCCGCAAAGTGACCAGTCGGAGCTTGGCCGGCTGGGCGGGCTGGCCGCCCAGTTCGGCGTGGACCTGGGTGGTGCGAGCAGTGGCGGCGAATCCGTGGACTTCTACGCGAGACTGGCCCAGTCACGGTCATTGCTGGAGGCGGTTTCCGTGCAGCAGTACACGGGGTCCGACGGATCCGAAGCCTCGCTGGTGGAGTGGTATGGCGTGGACGACGGTCCGGACCAGTTGCGTCGGACGGCAGCACGGCTGAGCCGGGACGTGAGTGTCCAGACGGACATCAACGCCGGCGTAATCAGCATCGGCACCCGGCACCGGGACCGTGCGGTGGCCGAGCAGCTGAACCGCGCCATCCTGGACGAGATAAACCGGTTCAACCTGGAGCGGCGGCAGTCGCAGGCGTCAGCGGAGCGGCACTTCGTCGAGGCCCAGGTGGATCGTGCACGTCAGGACCTGGCCGATGCCGAGGCAGAGCTCAGCACGTTCATGCAGTCCAATCGCCGCTACGAGGAATGGCCGCAACTGCGCTTCGAGGCCGGTCGGCTCCAGCGGCAGGTTGACCTCCAGCAGCAGGTCTACACCACGCTTACGCAGGCCCTGGAGCGGGCGCGGCTGGACGAGGTGCGCAACACACCTGTAATCACCATCATTGACCAGCCTGAAGGCTCCGCGACGCGGCGGCGCGGCCTGGCCCAGAAGGCGATCCTCGGCGCCCTCCTGGGCCTCACCCTGGTTCTCACATTCCTGTTCGTGCGCGAGTATGCCCACCGACTGGAACGGCAGTACCCCGAGGAGTTCGCCCGCGTACGGCAGCGGCGGCCCTGGCTGGCAGCACTCCTGGTGCTGGGGCTGCCTGCGCTCTGACGGCGTAGGGGACGCGCTCGCGGCCCAGCACGAAGACAGGGCCGCCACGCGTAAGACCCGCTACCGGACCAGCCCCTGACGGGTCAGCTCCTCGAAGCTGTCCTCCACCCGGTCCTCGGCGTCCTGCTCCCCAGCCCACGCCATGAGCTCGGCCAGTCCCTCATCGAACGTGATGCGGGCCTCGAAGCCCAGTACCTCACGTGCCAGCGTCGGGTCGCCGATACAATGGCGAATGTCGCCAGCGCGGTATCGGCCCACTGCCTCCGGCTGGATATCCACATCCAGCAGACGGGCCAGCGCCGCGCCGACCTCGGCGATGCTGACGGGCCGGCCTGTGCAGACGTTGTACGCGCCCGACGTTGCGTCTGCCAGCTCCAGGGACCGGACCACGGCGTCAGCCACGTCGTGCACATGCACGAAGTCACGGCTCTGTCGGCCGTCCTCGAAGACCAGCGGCGGCCTGCCGTTCTTGAGCCTGCCCATGAAGATGGCGGCGACCCCCGTGTACGGGTTCGACAGCGCCTGCCGGGAACCGAAAACGTTGAAGAAGCGCAGGGCGATGGTGGGTATGTGATACGCATGCCCAAAGCACAGCGCCATCTCCTCCTGCGTCTTCTTGCTGATGGCGTAGATGCTGGTGAACTGCAGCGGCTTGTCCTCGGAGGTGCGACCCACGTCCATGTCGGCACCACACCGCGGACAGGGGACTTCCCACTGCCCACGCTCCAACCGCTCCTCCGGCCGGGGCTCCGCCTCCATGACGCCATGCTCGGGGCACACGTACGAGCCCTCACCGTAAATGCTCATGGAACTGGCGACGACGAAGCGGCGGTACCGCCCGGGCTCACGCGCCATCTCCTCCAGCAGCATGCCCTGCCCCGCCACGTTCACGTCCGCGTAGTAATGGGGCTCATACATGGACTGCCCCACGCCCACGGCCGCGGCCAGGTGCGCGATAGCGTCCACGCCGTCCAGCGCGCGGCGCACGTCATCGCGGCTGCGGACGTCTCCGCGGATGAAATCGATGCGGCCCGCAGCAATGTGATCCGCAATATTGTGAGGCCGTTCCACTGTCGGGCCGTGCACCTGCGGATCCAGGTTGTCCAGCACGACGACTTCATGGCCGTGGTCCACCAGCCGGTCCACGACGTGGGACCCGATGAAGCCGGCGCCGCCGGTCACGAGTATTCGCATGCTCCTCCAGTAACGTTGTCTGCCGACGCCGCGAAGTGTCTTCGTGGCGGTCGGCGACATGATGCACGGACTGCTCCAGCCGAGGCAAGTGCGCGGCGTACCGCGAACTGGCGACACCCCACGCCATCGAGTACGATGCTTGCACAGTGCCGTCGCACGTGAAATTCCATTCCGGAGCCGAACGATCTTGACTCAGGTAACTCACTGCCGCCCGGCCTGCTTCCCTACCCGGAAGCCGCTGGCAGGCCTGGTCCCACTGGCCCTCGTCCTGACGGTGGCCTGCGACGACGGCCCGCTGGGTGTCCCGTTCAACCCGATGCCGTATGTCGAGGTCCATGCCGGTGGCGCCCACTCGTGCGCACTGTCGGCGGAAGGCGAGGCGGTATGCTGGGGACGGGGTTCCGAGGGGCAGCTTGGTCAGGGCGCGTACAGCTCTTCAGGTTATCCGGTTCGGGTCACAGGCTCGGCGACCTTTACCAGCCTGACCACGGGCCATAACCACTCGTGCGGGCTGCAGGCTGACGGCCAGGCGGCCTGCTGGGGATGGGGCCATTACGGCCAGCTCGGGGACGGAAGCCGCTATACGCTTTCCTTCCCGGCCCCGGTACAGCACGTCGGTAGCTTCACGGCGATTACCGCTGGCTATTATCACACATGCGCCCTGGACGAGGACGGGGCCGCGTGGTGCTGGGGAGACAACTCACAGGGCCAGCTCGGCGACGGGACCACCGTCGCGGCACCCACGCCGGTGGCCGTACAGGGAGAGGTGATATTCTCCGCCATTGCCGCCGGCGGTTACCACACGTGCGGCGTCGACACGGCCGGCCGCATCCATTGCTGGGGGCTGAACGTGGATGGGCAGCTTGGAACCGGCGACGAAAGCGCCCGCCTCGAACCGGCACCCGTTGCAGGGGGCGACGTGTACACGGCAGTCACGGCCGGCGGAAGCCACACGTGCGGCCTGACTGCGGCCGGTCAGGCGTACTGCTGGGGCAGCACGCAGTACGGCGAAATCGGGTTCGGCCACGTACCCCCGCCGGGGACACCGGTTGTGCCGGTATCCGCACCGACACCCGTGCATCAGCAACAGGGAGCGGGGACAGTGTTCCGGACCATCTCCGCCGGTCTCAACTTCACGTGCGCCGTGGATACCCGCGGTGACGCGTGGTGCTGGGGCCGGGGCTACGAAGGACAGATTGGCGACAACAGGCTGCGCGTAGCCGCCACCCCGCAGCAGGTCCGGCTGCCGGCGAACGTGCGCTTCCTCGGTATCACCGCAGGTTACATGAGCCACGCGTGTGCAATCACCGAGGGCCCGGCGGCGTTCTGCTGGGGCACCGCGAACGAGGGCGGCATCGGCCCGCACACGAACATGAGCACTCAGCCGGTGCGTATCGCCGGGCCGCAATAGCCCCAGGCGCCCGCCGGGCGGCGCACCGCCGCCCTCCTAGCGGGCAAGGCGCCACTGCGGCCGCCAGACACCCCGCAGTTCGACGTAGGTGTTGTCCTCCCGCCGCAGGTCCGCCGGGGTCCAGGCGCTCTGCACGTCGGCCAGTCCCAGGAAGTTGCGGTTCCAGCGACGGCTGTAGCCGACCGCGGCCTGGACATCGTATTCGCCGCGGCTCACACGGCCTCGCAGCAGACCGGACAGTTCCGCGTCGTGGCCGAAAATGTAGTAGGACGGCCACCACGTGTTCAGGTAGGTCTCCTCGTTGTAGAGGGTCCTGCTCAGTTCGATGCCGTAACCGTAGGCTTCGGAGAACCGGTCCACGGCCAGCACCTGCGATCTGGCGCCCGGCCCCACGGGCGCGCCCAGCAACTGCCCCTGATTCGTGTGGCCCTGGCGTATCCCGCTGTGCGTATACCAGACGATCTGCCATACCGGGCCATTGAGTGGGAACGGGTCCACCAGGTCCACCGCCTCGACGAGCACCCGCCAGCCGTCACGCTCCTCGCCAAATCGCTTCTGTACGCCCCACATCTTCGCGCCGGACTTCTGGGGTGCGGTCACCAGCTCGATCCATTCCCACCAGTGGTCAAGACGGCCGAACTCGCCGTAGATCTCTACACCTGCCCGGGGGAACGCCCAGAGCGCGAAGACGGACACGTTCTGGTCGTCCGCCAGCGCGCCGGTCCGGTTGTCCCGGAAGTCCGTGAACGCACTGCGCAGCAACGTGCCGTACCCTACCTCGTCACTCTGCCGCAGCGTGAACGTCCGCGTGGCACCGATCACGAGGCCGGGCAGGGGCGCCGGCTCGAACGTGCCGACCGTCCCGCTGATCAGCGTGTGGTCGTTGTCATCATCGAAGTCGAAAAAGTTGGACTCCGTGAGGCGTCCCACCAGCGTGCGCACATGCACATGCCCGATCCCTATGTTCACCGGACGGCTGCTGCCGATGAAGGCGTGCGGGAAGCCGGGGGCAGCGCTCGACATGATGAGAGGATTGCGCAGGGCCGGTCCCCACCACAGGTTCTCCGTCGAGACACCCCCGACCACCCCGCGCCAGTCCGCACGCAAGGTCGTCTGGCCGAGATGCCCCACGGAGAACGGCTGGTCGCCGAACCGCTGCGGCAGGTCTATAACCGTACCCACGGCGTGATGAATGTAGGGCGAATGGTTGGGAACGGACCGCTCGACAATGTCAAAGTCCGAATTCTGGTGGTGATGGAACTCGGGCCGGACGACCAGGGTGAACGGCCAGGCGCTGAGGCTGAAGCCGCCCGTTGCACCAAGCAGCGCACCACGGCCCGGACGAAATGAGCCATCGTTCATCGGACGCGGGAAGGCACTGTTATAGCGCGTTTCCATCGCCAGTGGCAGGATCCGCAAGGTGAAACGATCGCGCCCGGTGCCACATTCAACCACGCGGTCCGACAACCTCGCCTCGCCGGCCCAGCGCCGACGCGCCGGCGGTTCCCGGCCGGCCGCCGTCGCTGGCGTCAGCGCATCCGCGTGCAGCTGTTCCGCCAGTTGCGCCGTATGCACCGGCAGGGGCGCGCACGCAGCTGGCTCCTGGCCGGACGCCGGGCGAGCGTGCACTGCCAGCAGCAGGGTGATGAAGACAGCAGAGGATCGTGCTCGCATGCGTGTGTCCCTTCCGGTACCACCGGTGACTCGTTCAGGCGCCGCCTATTCTAGGCGGGAGGAACGCGGATGAAAACCGGTCCTGGAGACTCGGCGTCGCCGCCTCCCTGCAGGATCTGTGACAACGAGGTGGGCAACCGCTCATTCCCAGCCACCGAGATGATGCTGGGCCTGCGGGACCGGTTCGAATATTTCGAATGCGGCCGCTGCGGCGCACTCCAGATCGGGCGGATCCCTGCGGACCTGGCGCCGTACTATGCCCCGCCCTACTACTCATTCCAGCCTCCCGTTAACGCGGGCGTCGTTCGAAGCTGGCTCATGCAACGCCTGGCGAAGCACGCCCTCGGCGGTCGTTCCGCAATCGGTGCGGCTCTGGCCCGCGTCCATCCCGCACCGCCCCTTATCGCAGGGATCGGCCGGCGCGGCCTGGGGCTGGACGCGCGGATACTTGACGTCGGCAGCGGGGCTGGGCAGCTCCTGGTGAGCCTCCGCGACTACGGCTTCCGTAACCTGCTTGGCCTCGATGCCTTCATCGACTCCGACCGTGAGTACGACGGCGTCCGCATAAGGCGCGCGTCCCTCGAGCAGCTCGACGAAACATTCGACCTGATCATGTTTCACCATTCGTTCGAGCATGTCCCGGATCCGGCGCAGACGCTCAGGGACGCGCGGGAACGCCTGGCCGAAGGGGGCTCGATCCTCATTGCCACGCCGGTGGCTTCCAGGACCTGGCGCGAGTATGGTCCGGACTGGGTCGAACTCGATGCCCCGCGCCACCTGCACGTTCATACTGTGACGAGCCTTGAATTTCTGGCGAAGGCCACTGGGCTCGTTGTGGACCGGGTCGTGTGGGACAGTTCCGGGTTCGAGCTCTGGGGCAGCGAGCAGTACCGACGCGGAATCCCGCTGGCTGATCCGGCCTCACACGGCATGGGCGGCGCCGGCAAGGTTTTTTCCGCGAGGGAAATGAAGCAGTTTGACGCACAGGCCGCCCTGCTCAACAGCACCGGGCAGGCCGGCCGCGCGACGTTCTGGCTCGCATCGGCACGGACGGTGCACGGCCAGGCGCGGACGCGGGCAAGTGAAGACCGATCACGATGAAGCGAGAGCAATGATGGAAGCCGCCGAAACCGTGGGCCACCGCCCCACCATCCGTGTCGTTCTGCTGAACTGGAATTCGCACGAGCAGGCTGACCGCTGCCTGCAGCGGTTGCAGGATTCCGTCGGCGTGGTCGTAGATGTGCTTGTGGTGGACAACGGCTCGGCCGGGGACGATGCGGACTGGTTTCGCGGTCGGCTCGGTGCCGATCGCGTCCTGGCCCTGCCCCACAACACCGGGTATGCGGGTGGAATGAATGCGGGCATCGAGTTCTGGCTGCGGCAGGGGCACTCGGACCCGATCCTGATCATCACCCCCGATGCCGCGGTTGCCAGTGACACGCTCAGGATTCTCGCCGACGAACTCGCGCGCACGCCCGACACCGGCATCGTCGGCCCGGCCATGTTCTACGCGCGCGGCTCGAACCCGCTGGTCTGCTCAGGCGGCGCGGTGGAACCCGACCACGCCCGCGTCCGCCTGCAGCGGGGGCGCAGCAATGAGACCAGGGACGTGGACTACGTGGACGGCTGCTGCATGCTGTGCCGACCCGCAGCGCTGAGGGACGTCACCGGCTTTGATGAGGCATATTTCATCTATTATGAGGAAATAGACCTGTGCCGCCGCGTGCGCGCTGCAGGCTGGCGCGTCTCCGTCGTCCCCGGCGCGGAAGTGGACCATCCCAAGGACGTCGGCCTGCTGCCACCGTACTACTTCTACTACATGACGAGGAACCGCTACCGGTTCTGGCGGAAAAACTACAACGTCGGGTTTGGCCGCGTGGCGGCGCAACTGGTACTTGAAACCGCTCGCGGCTGGGCCAGCGCGGCCCGCGCAGCCGTGGTCCCGTCGCGACGGGCGCACTGGCGCGGATCCCTCCGCGACGCAACGCTGCAGACCAGGGCGTTGGTGCACGGCACAAGGGACCACCTGGCAGGGCGATACGGCCGCATGCCCGACGGCCGCATGCCGCGGCAGTCCTAGAACCGCGACTTGCTCTGTCGGCGGGCGGCCCCACGGACAGCCCCCGCCACCCCCTTCACGACCCGGACGACGATGCCCGTGGCGTGCTGGCACCCTCCACGGCGCCGGCGTAAATCGCTTCCACGCGCGCCGCGAGCGCCGGCCACGCCAGATCACCCTCCGCCAGCAGCCTGGCACGTCTGCCTGACTCGTCCAGCAATGCGCGATTCCCGGCTGCGTTCACGATACCGCGGGCAAACCCCTCGGGCGTTGCCGGCGTGACGTGGCCCAGTCCGGCCGTCCTCACCAGATCTGCCGCGTCGCCTACGTCCGTGATGATGGTAGCCCGGCCTGCCCCGAGGTAGTCATTGATCTTGCTGGGCCAGCGGCCGCGGTTGCCTATCGTGTCCGGCAGCGCCACCAGGCACGCGTCCGCTGCCCCCAGCCAGCGATCCCTGTCGGCCGCGTCCACGAAGCCGGTAACGCGCACGGCACCGGCCTCCATGAGGTCAGCGGGTACCGTGCAGCCCGGACGTCCTGCCAGAACGAGGGTGGAGCCCGGCTGATGTTGCCACACGATGCGCCATGCACTCATCAGGAACGCCATGTCGGCGGGCGTCAGCCGGCCCAGGTGGGCGGCGATGAAAGGGCCGTCCACCAGCCCGAGCGCGGCCCGGGCTTCGCTGCGGTCCAGCTCGCGGATCAGCGCGGGCTGACAGCCGTTCGGAATGACCGTGACCCGCGCCGGGTCGAGGCCGAGAGCCACCGCACGATGGTAAAGCGCATTGCTGATCACCGTGTGCGCTCCCGCCACGGGCCGGAAGGATTCCTCGAACCACGTTTCCAGGGGCCCGAAGAACGTCCTCACCAGCCACCCCGACCGTTGCTGGATCTGCCCGCCGCGACCCCACCAGTCCGCCCAGTCCATGACCAGCGCGGCTTTCGCCCGGCGCGCCAGCACGACGGCCGGCAACGCAACGACCGGGCGGCTGTCAAAGGCATGGATCAGGTCCACGGGCGTGCGCCGCAGACGCAGGACGCGCTGGAGCGTGTTCCAGGGATCCCACCCGGTCCTGGCCGGGCCGAACCAGAGGTCAGGCGCCTCGATTACCCGTACGCCGCGCTCCTCGCGCTCCACCGCGCTCCACCGCCGGTCCCTGGATGTGGTCACCAGTGTGACCTCGTGCCCGCGCCCGGCCATGGCCATGCCCAGGTGGAGCGCACGCAAGTACGTACCGGTGCCCACGACGTTGTGATTAAGGTACAGCAGCTTCAAGGACGTTCCGCACGGTAAGGAGTCGCAATGACACAGCCGGCAATGTAACAGTCACGGCTTGACCGGGCCTCCCTCGTGCAATGAGACGGGGGCCGTGCTGCCACTCCGGCAGCACGGCCCCCGTCAATTCACAGCCCGGCAATACTGCTCGATCAGGCCGTCGGCAACGCGTCCACGTGCGCAATCATGCGACGGCGCATCGCCTCGTCGGGCAGGCGGCCCGTGGCGGCGCCCAGGTTGTCCGCCATGTTCGTCGCCCGGCTCGTCGCTGGCGTGATGACCGTGACGCGCGGGTCGGCGGCGATGAACTTGAGGAAGAACTGCGCCCACGTGTGGGCGTCGAACTCATGGGCCCACGCCGGCACCTCACGGCCCGCCACACGGTTCCACAGGCGCGTGCGGCCGAACGGCACATAGATGAGCGTGCCGATGCCCCGATCCGCCGCCGCCGGCAGGATGCGCTGCTCGGACGACCGGTTGTCAATGGCGTAGTCGATGCCGATGAAATCCAGCGGCTCGCTGCGCATCACCCGCTCCAGTTCCTCGTACTGCCCCTCGCTGGTACTGGTCACGCCGATGTAGCGGACCAGGCCCTCCTGCTTCATCTCCTTGAGAATCCCCAGCTGAGTGGGGATGTCGCCCAGGTTGTGGACCTGGATCAGGTCGATGGGCCGCTTGCGCAGCCGCTCGAAGGAGGTCTGGATCTGCTGGCGAGCCGCGGCGGGGTCGGCGTTGCCGGCGCCACGACCGGCAACATTCACCTTCGTCGCCCAGAAGATGCGGTCGCTTATGCCGAGTTCGGCGGCGATGTCACCGGCGACCTGCTCGGACGCGCCGTAGGACGGCGCCGTATCGAACACGGTGGCACCTCCGTCCACCAGGGTGCGCAGGACCTCGCGGAGCGCCGAGTAGTCCTCGCTGCGGGCCACCTGCGAGAAGGTCGCGGAACTGCCCAGCCCGATAATGGGCAGTCGCTCACCGGACGACGGGATGGCGCGGGTGATGAGCTCACGGGTAGAAATTCCGGACAGCAGGCGCGGGTTCAGGGCCAGTGCGGCACTGGCGCCCGCAGTGAGGCCGAGCCATTGACGGCGGTTCATCTTCGGTCTCCAGAGGTTCGATGGTCGCAGGGAAGCCAACATAGAAGGGACGCCAATGCGTCGGAAACGTTAAATCCGGCCTTGCTGTACGCCGGAGCCACGCCTATCGTTCCGCCGCCATGAGTGAAGCTGACCGATTCGGAGGGCTGGAACGCACGCTGCCGACGCCGGTACGGTTGGTCCTGGTGCTGTTCCTGCTCTATGTATTCCTGGTGGGCATCGGCCTGCTGGAGGCGGGCATTGCCGCAGCAGGCAGAGGCTTCCAGGAGGGTCTGCTGCGGGAGGTGTCCCACCCCATTTCCGGGGTCTGCGCAGGCCTTCTCGCCACCGTGCTGGTCCAGTCCTCATCCGTGTCCACCGCCACCATTGTCGGCATGGTCGGGTCCGGCACGCTGCCGGTTTCGCTGGCGGTGCCCATGATCATGGGTGCGAACATCGGCACCACCGTGACCAGCACGCTGGCCGCGCTGGGCAGCATCCGCCGGACGGCGGAGTTCCAGCGGGCCTTCGCGGCGGCGACGGTGCATGATTTCTTCAACATCATCGCGGTAACGGTCATCCTGCCGGTGGAACTTGCCACCGGCGTGCTGAGCGGGATGGCGGAAGCGCTGGCGGAGCTGCTGCGCGGGACGGAGTTCGACGCGTCGCAGCCTGGAACGAGCCCCATCCGCGCTGCCGTGAAGGCCGCGGTGGGCAGCATCGAGGGGGTGATCCATCCGAGCCCCGGCACCAGCCTCGTGTTCGTGGCCCTCGGCCTGCTGCTGATCTTCACGGCGCTTACGTTTATCACCCGGAACATGCGCCGGCTGGTGGCGGGCAGCGTGGAGCGCGCCATCAACCGCATCATCGGGCGGGGCGGCGGCGCCATCGGCATCATCGTCGGCATCGGCATTACAGTTGCCGTACAGTCGTCGAGCATCACGACGTCGATCCTGGTACCCCTCGTGGCGGCCGGCGTGCTGACGCTGCCCAGCGCCTATCCCATCACGGTGGGCGCAAACATCGGAACGACCATCACGGCGCTCATCGCGTCGCTGGCGGTCATGCGGCCGGAGGGCCTGGTCATCGCGCTGGTGCATACGTTGTTCAACATCTCCGGTACGCTCCTCATCTTCCCGATACGGCAGGTGAGGTTGTTGCCGGTTCACATGGCTGAATGGATTGCCGCTGTCGCGACACGACGCAGGACCGTCGTCCTCGCCTACGTGGTGGGGCTGTTCATCGTGCTCCCGTTGCTCGGCCTGTTCGTGATACGCTAGGAGGCAGATATGGTGCTTAAATTCTTCAAGGCCCAGGACAGCGAGCGGCTGGAGCGGATCGAGGCGAAGATCCAGCAGATGCTGGAGTACGACCGCAAGGAGTTCGACCTGGCCATGTCCGCGCTGCTCGGCGATGCCACGGCGGCGGGCGTCAATGACGAGCTCCGCTCGACGGATCGGCGCGTCAATGAGCTGGAGCGTGAGATCCGCCGGGAGCTGCTGGTCCATGCCAGCGTGTTCGGCGGCATAGACACGCCCGCCGTGCTGGTCTACATGTCCATTGTGAAGGACATCGAGCGCATCGGCGATTACGCCAAGAACCTGGTGGACCTGGCGCTGGACGGCTCCAACTTCGGCGGGCTGCCTGACTCGGAGGAGTGGCGCCGTCTCCAGGCGGACATCTCCCGTTACATTGCCGACTGCGGCCGTGCCTTCAGGACGCGGGACCCGGACACGTCCCGGAAGCTGCTGTCCCACGGCGACGGCCTGCTGGACGTTTTCGACGACGGCGTGTCAGCGCTGGTCAGTGGCTCGGACACGAACCCGCAGGCGGTGGCACGGGCGCTGGCGCACCGCTACCTGAAGCGCGTCGTGGCACACCTGATGAACGTGCTCTCTTCCGTCGTCATGCCGCTGGACAAGCTGGACTATTTCGACGAGGACCCCGAGGACCGGGCGCGGCATTGAGGGATCATGGCAGGGCGGCCCGAGCGGTCGGCCGCAGAACGTGAGGCACGGATGGATCTGGAATCGCCGGACCCGAAAAGAATCATCTGGATGGGCATCGCCGCCGGTGCCGCCGCGTTGACGGCCTTCGCCGTGCGGAAGGGGCTGGAGCAGGCCTGGCGCGTTGCCACCGACGACGACCCGCCGGACGATCCGTCGTCACCGGACGTGCCCTGGCGGCATGCCATCATCTGGGCCGCAGCCACCGGCGCCATCGGCAATATCGGTCGCCTGCTGGCCCAGCGCACCACCGAGGCCGGGTGGCACCGCGTCACCGGCGAGACCCCGCCACTGTGAGGTCCTGAACAGGACCGCCATGGAACCTCCGGGCCGCCCGCGACCACCCGACGCCGAATCCCGACGCCGGCCGCTGTCCATAACGGCTGGCGGTCTCATCGGCACCCTGCTGCTGCTGCTGGTGGTGGCGCTCTGCGTTCGCCTCGGCTTCTGGCAGCTGTCCCGCCACGAGGACCGGCAGGAGCGGAACCGGCAGGTGGCGGCGCGCCTGACGGAGCCGCCGCTGACCGGCGCCGTTGCGCTGACTGACACGATGGGGACCTTCTACCGTGCAGTCACTCTGCACGGGACGTGGGACAATGCGCGGTCCATTGTGCTGCCTGGCCGCAGCCTGCGAGGCGTGCCGGGCGTGCACCTGCTGACACCGCTGCTCCTCACGGAGCGCGGGGGTGCCGTACTGGTGAACCGGGGCTGGGTCCCGTCGCCGGACGCCGCCACCATCGAGACGGCCGACTTCGACGATCCCGGCGCCATCACGGTGACCGGCCTGGTCCTGCCCTTCCCCGGCGCCCACGAATCACTGGCCCAGCGCACCGGCGGCCAGACCGGGACAGGCACGGAGTTCAGGCGCGTCTGGTACACCGTGGATGCGGCGGCGCTGCGGGCCCAGTATCCGTATCCCATGCTGCCCGTGCTCGTGCAGATGCTGCCGCAGCAGGGAACGTCGCCCACCATGGGCAGGGGCGAGTATCCTGCCGCACTGGAGCCGCCGCCCCTCGATGACGGGCCGCATCTCGGCTATGCGCTGCAGTGGTTCGGCTTTGCGCTTATCGGGCTCATCGGCTGGGTGGCGCTCGTCGTACGCAGCCAGGGCAGCCGCCCTGCGACATCTCCCCGGGCGCCCGAAGCGACCCGCTAGCCGCCAGCCGGGAACGAGGGATGTGCCACGACCTGGCGGGCCTGCCACAGGTGCCGCCTGGCGTGGGCCAGGTTCATGTCGAAGACCTGGTTCATCGTGAACTTCAGGACAGACAGGAACGGCGACGGCATCCTGCCGTGGGTGAGGGATACGCCGTCGGCGGCGCGCATGAGGTCGGCCAGGCGTCCGTGCGACGCTTCGAAGGCCGCCAGCACCGCGTCCCGATCCAGCTCCCGGGGCGGCTCCACCTTGCTGAAGGTGCGAACGCGCAAGGACGGCGGCGGCTCCATGCTCCGGACAAACCAGCGCGAGAACCATCCTTCGCGATACGGCTTGCCACCGGCAGCGCTCCGGCTCCGGGCTTCCTCGATCATCTCCTCGATCCGCCGGGGATACAGGCGCACGGTAAGGGTCAGGTGCTCGAGGCACTGGCCTACGGACCAGCGACGGCCGTCCGGCCGCCAGTTGAACTGGGCGGACGTCAGGTCCGCCGCCAGTTCCCGGGCGTCCAGCAGGATAGCGTCCAGCTGTTCGAGGTAACCGCGGATCCGGGGATCTCCGGGCGCGGCAGACTGCTCTCGCGGCATGAGTACCATGAATACCTCGGGGGAAAGGTACCTTTGACAATGCACGCCTCCCGCCGGGCCCGCAATGGGGCCGGGACCGGCTCACATTGCCGGCCCCGGCGATACCCGCCTACTTTCCGGAATGACCCGACCGCGCCGCCTGCCCGAACTCCGCATCGCCTGCCCCGACTGGCTCGAGGAGCAACTCGACTGGGACAAACTGTATGAGACCGACGAAGACCGCATGGAGGTCGCCCTCGCATGTGCGCGGGAGAACGTGACCCGGCGCACCGGCGGACCGTTCGGCGCCGCTATCTTTGAGTCTGAATCGGGGCGGCTGGTGGCGGCGGGGGTCAACCTGGTCGTGCCGCTGCACAACTCGTCGCTGCACGCGGAGATCGTTGCGTTCATGATGGCGCAGGAAGCTGTCGGGTCATACACCCTGCAGCGGCCGGACCTGCCTGCCCACGAACTGCACACGTCCTGCGAGCCGTGCGCCATGTGCCTGGGCGCCGTGCAGTGGAGCGGCGTGCGACGCGTCGTGTGGAGCGCTCTCCGCGAGGACGCCGGCGACATCGCGTTCGACGAAGGCCCCGTGTTCGAGGCGTCGTACGAGTACCTGCGCCTGCGAGGCATCGAGTTCACTGCAGGCGTGCGCCGTGACGAAGGCCGCGCGGTGCTCGACCTGTATCGCCGGACCGGCGGCGTCATCTACAACGCCTGAGGTCACACAGTGATCAGCAGGAAGATCCGACGGGGGATCGCCTGGCCCCGGAACTGGCAGGCCGGTACGGAGTGGTGGCGTCGCATCACACCACCCCAACTGTTCGTCGGGTCGTTCCTCGGCCTCATCGCCTTCGGCACGCTCGGCCTGATGACGATCCCGGGCCTGTACACTGGACCGGGCCTGGGTTTCGTCGATGCGCTCTTCACGGCCACCAGCGCCGTATGCGTCACAGGCCTCGTGGTCGTGGACACGGGCACCTACTTCACCCGGGCCGGACAGGCCTTCCTGCTGCTGCTCATCCAGCTCGGCGGCCTCGGCTTCATAACTCTTACGACGCTCATCATTCTGGCCCTCGGCCGGCGCCTGTCCCTGCGCCAGGAGCGCGTCGCCGGGGCCGGCACGGAACTGTCGCCGGCAGTCAACGTACGAGGCCTGACCCGCGACGTCGTCCGCTTCACGCTCCTGTTCGAGGCGCTCGGCGCAGCGCTGTTGTACCTGGCGTGGGCGCCGGGCATGGGCGTCACCGCCGCCATCTGGCCCGCCGTGTTCCACGCCGTGAGCGCATTCTGCAATGCCGGGTTCTCCATATTCGCAGACTCGCTGGTGGGCACGCGTCTCCAGGTCTTGCCCATGTTCACGATCATGTGCCTGATCGTCGTGGGCGGGCTGGGCTTCCTGACCATGGAGGAGCTGTACCTCCGCCGGAAGTCGCGGCGCATGCGCCACCGCCGCGTTACCGACGAGCTGGTGCCGCGCCTGTCCCTGCATTCCCGCCTGGTTCTGGTGACGACAGCCATCCTCATCGGGGTGGGAGCGGTCTTCTTTACGATCTACGAATGGCACCTCAGCTTCGCCATGCTGCCGGCGTGGGCACGGCCCATGAACGGCCTGTTCATGGCCGTCACCGCACGGACGGCCGGCTTCAACACCATCGACTACGCCGCGACCGCCGACGGTACCAGCTTTCTCACCATCCTGCTCATGTTCATCGGCGGTTCGCCGGGGTCCATGGCAGGCGGCGTAAAGACCACGACGATCGCGGTCATCGGCCTGCTGGCGCTGAGCCGGCTGCGGGGCAGCACGCGCACCAGTGCGTTCGGCCGCACCGTACCCGAGGAAACGGTCCAGCGCGCCGTCGGCCTCTTCGTCGTCGCTTTCGGTATCGTCACCATGGCCATCTTCCTGTTCACCACGACGGAGCTCGGCGCCGTCCCGCACAACGCCGTGCAGGGGGAGTTCCTGCGGCTCATGTTCGAGGCGGTGAGCGCGTTCAGCACCGTGGGCCTGTCCATGGGCATGACGGATGAACTCACCACGACCGGTCGGTTGCTGACGACGCTCCTCATGTACATCGGTCGTGTCGGCCCGCTCACCTTCGCCGCTGCCATCGCCATGCGGCCGGACCGACGCGGCGATTTCCGCTACGCCCACGAAGACGTCGTTATCGGCTAGGAGTGACACCATGAAACGGTTCATCATTGTCGGACTTGGCAACTTCGGCGCAGGCGTGGCGGAGGCACTGTACCGGGCAGGTCACGACGTCATCGCGCTGGACACCAGTGAATCCGCGGTGGATCGCATCGCACAGTTCGTGGGCCGTGCCGCCGTCGGAGACGGCCGTGAGGCACGCACGCTCGAGCGTATCGGCGCCGGCGATGCGGACGCTGCCATTATCAGCACCGGTGACGACATCACCGCCAGTGTGCTGACGACGCTGGCCCTGCGCGACCTGGGCATCAGGGAGATCTATGTGAAGGTCATCTCCCGGGACCACGGTCGCGTCATGGACCGCCTGGGCGTTACAGAGACGGTCTTCCCGGAGCGCGAGTCCGCCCTCCGGCTCGGGCACCGCATTGCGCACCAGACTCTGCTGCAGTACGTGCAACTGGGCGAGAACTTCAGCGTCCAGGAGATGGCCGTCCCGGACGCCTGGGTCGGTCACTCCCTGCGGGAGCTGGAGCTTCCCCGGCAGTACCGCGTCTCCGTCATCGCCGTCCATGACGTCCTGACGGACGAAATCATGCCGGTGCCCGACCCTGACGCGCCCCTCAAGGAATCTGACACCTTGCTGGTGGCCGGGCGCAACGAACATCTGGATCGGGTGGCCAGGCCCAGGCAGTGAGGCGAGGCGGCTTGTCCTGCGCGGCCCGCGGTGCGAATGTAGGACATCTCCACATCACTTTCGCCGAGGACGGTTGCGATGGGAATGCTCGTGGTGCTCGTCATCATCGTGGCGGTGGTCGTATTCGTTATCTCCATGTACAACCGCCTGGTCAGCCTGCGGAACCGGTTCAAGAATGCGTTCGCGCAGATCGATGTCCAGCTCAAGCGCCGCTACGACCTGATCCCGAACCTGGTGGAGACGGCAAAGGCGTACATGAAGCACGAGCGTGACACGCTGGAAGCCGTCATCGCCGCGCGTAACAGTGCAGCGCAGGCGGAGCAGAAGGTGGCGGGCGACCCGACGGACGTGGTGGCCATGCAGGGACTGGTGAATGCCGAGCGCGGCCTGGCCGGCGCCATGACGCGCTTCTTCGCACTGGCCGAGGCCTACCCGGACCTGAAGGCAGACGCGAACATGCGGCAGCTCAGTGAGGAGCTGACGTCCACGGAGAACCGTGTCGCGTTCGCGCGTCAGGGCTACAACGACGCCGTGACGCAGTACAACACGGCACGGGAGACATTCCCGTCCAGCATCATCGCCAACAGCTTCGGCTTCCAGGAAGCGCCGCTGCTCCTCATCGAGGACGAGCAGGAGCGGGCCGCGCCCCGGGTCAGCTTCTAGCGCACGTCCAGCCGGCGGCGATGAACTTCTTCGAGGCGCAGGACTCTGCGCGGGCCAGGACGCGCACGCTGGTGGTGCTGTTCCTGGCCGCCGTCGCCGCCATCATCATTGCCATCTACGCCGTGGTCCACGTGGTGCTGGGCCCCGGCGTCCAGGGCGGCATCAGCCCCGGGCTGTTCGTCGGCGTCGCCGTGTTCACCGGCGGGCTGATTGCGGCGGGCAGCGGCATCCGCACGGTGCAGCTCAGGCAGGGCGGCTCCAAAGTCGCCGAACTGCTGGGCGGCCGGCGTGTCCGGTCGAACACGACGGACGAGGCTGAGCGCCGGCTGGTCAACGTCGTGGAGGAGATGGCCATCGCCTCCGGTACGCCGGTGCCGGCCATCTACGTCCTGGACCACGAGGCCGGCATCAACGCCTTCGCCGCCGGCTACACCGTGGACGATGCCGCGGTGGCGGTGACGCGGGGCACTCTGCAGCAGCTCAACCGCGACGAGCTGCAGGGCGTCATTGCCCACGAGTTCAGCCACATCCTCAACGGGGACATGCGCCTGAACATCCGGCTCATGGGCATCCTGTTCGGGATCCTGCTGCTGGCCATTGTCGGGCGCGGGCTGCTGCGTACCGGCGCATACAGCGGGGGCCGCAGCCGCGGCCGGAGCAGTGGCGGCCAGGTTGCCGTGGTGGGCCTGGCCCTCATCGCCATCGGGTACATCGGCGTGTTCTTCGGCAAGCTCATCCAGGCCGCCGTGTCCCGGCAGCGCGAGTACCTGGCTGACTCTTCCGCCGTACAGTTCACGCGCAACCCCGCCGGCATCGCGGGGGCGCTGAAGAAGATCGGCGGCGCGTCATCGCGCATCGAGGACCATCACGCCCAGGAGGCCGGCCACCTCTTCTTCGCCAATGGGCTGACCCGCCCGTTCGCCGCCGTGCTCGCCACGCACCCGCCGCTGGCCGAGCGCATACGACGCCTCGATCCCGGTTTCACCGGTGAGCTGCCGGGGGCTGCCACAGGGGAGCACGCCGCCGGAGGACGGCAGCGGGAACTGGCCCTGTCCGGCCTCGCCGCCGACGTCAGTTCCAGGGGGGATGCCCCCGCTGCTGCTCCTGCGCCGGCGGGGACACCGGCGGACGGGCCGCCGCCCGGGCCAGCGGCGGAGGGGGCCGCCCCGTCAGCCCCGGCGCCGGTATCCGGCGCGGCCCTGCTGTCCAGCATCGGCAGCCCGCAGCCGGAGCACGTACTGTGGGCCGGCCGGCTGCTGGCCTCACTGCCGGACAGCATCCGGGCAGCCGCCCATGAACCCGCCCGGGCGCCGTCACTGCTGTACGCGCTGCTCCTCAACGAAGGCGCCGACGCACTCGCCCAGCAGGAGGTGCTGACGGCGTACGGCCCGGATCTCGTGGAGCGCGTTGCCGGGCTGGCGCCCGCCGTCAGGCGACTCGGCCAGGGCGCGCGCCTGCCGCTGCTGGACATCACTTTGCCCGCCCTGCGGGAACTGGACGATGAGCAACGTCAGGCCGTGTACGGGACCGCGCAGCGGCTCGTAGCGGCGGACGAACGGCTGGACCTTTTCGAGTTCGCCCTCCTCCATGTGCTGCGTCGGCAGCTCATACCGCCGGACCATGGGCGCCGGACGCCGGAACCGCAGACCGTGCGTGCGCTGCGCGAGGTGCAGGACGAGGTCAGCGTGATCCTGTCCGCCGTCGCCTGGTCCGGCGCAGGCGACAGCACGGGCGCGCAGGCGGCGTTCGAGGCGGGTGCCGACAGTCTCCGGCGACAGGCGGGACCGCTGGAACTGCGCCCCCGCGCCGGGATTGACCTCGCCGCGACCGACGCGGCACTGGACCGCTGCCGCGGCGTGCTGCCGACGCTGCGCCTGCGCATCATGGAGGCCGCATCCCTCGTGGCCGCCCATGATGGCCGCATCCACGCCCAGGAAGCGGAGCTGCTCCGGGCCGTCGGCGAGGCCATGGACTGCCCCATGCCACCGATCACGGCGGGCTGACGCCGGCGCCGGGACAACGGGCTCGATGGACGCCCCGTCAGACCTCCGTCAACTGCTCGCCGGCGTCAGTGCACCGGTGAACAGCAGCGACGTCTCCACCACCGCCTCGCCGGAGATCTGTTCCCACGCCGCCGCATACAGCGCGAGCTGGGCGCGGTAGCGGCGCATCAGCGCGGGCGGAATGGCGTCGCCGGCGGCGTCGGTCTTGTAGTCCACGATGACCCAGCCCGCAGCCTCCCGGAACGCCAGGTCGATGCGGCCGTCCACCAGCTCGTCCGGTGCGTCGTCCGGCACCTCGTCCACTGCCGCGCCGCTGATGCGGGCATATTCCCGGGCGGTGAGACGCAACGCGAACGGGACCTCCACGAGCCACTGACCTGACGCCGTCGCCCGCTGCCAGAGCGGCGAGCTGCGCACTGCCGCAATCGTGTCCAGCAGCTCACCCAGCTCAAGGGGCTCCCCCTTGCTGTCCAGCGGCCGTTCGAGTGCCGCCAGCCGGTCCCTGCACGCATGTCTCAGCGCATCGCCGGCCAGCCCCTGTGCGGCGTACTGCAGTCCGTCATGCACCGCCGTGCCCCATGCCGTGCCCCTGCCCTGCACCACCGCTCCCGCAGCGGCGGATTCTGCCGGTTCGTGCGCCTCACCCCCGCCTACCGCGCCGGCGCCGTTCCCGGCGGCGGCTGATGCAACCTCTGCGTCCGCCAGTTCCAGCTTGCGCTCGCTGACGGACGCCACCCGGTAGGTCGGTCGGCCGTGCTCCAGCCGCGCCTGGTCCACGGCTGCCACGGTCGCGGCGACATCGGCGCCGGACGCCTCCAGCTCCAGCCGGCGGCCGGGCACCGGCTGCGGCAGTTCCAGCCGGCTGCCGTGCTGCCTGAGCCACGGGTGGAAGCTGCGCCACGGTGACGGGCTGCGCGGGTTGTAGGCGCAGCCCACCACCAGCTCCTCCACTGCGCGGGTCGCGGCGACGTACAGCAGGCGTTCGTCCTCGGCACGGCTGAAGCGCAGCTCCTCCGCCTCGTGCGTCGCCCAGTCCGCCGGCTGCGCCAGGGGCACGCGCTGCCCGAAGCCCCGCTGCTCGCACACCGTCGTGTAGCCCACGGCCCTGCCCGTCACGTCTCGCACCACGCGGGACGCCGGCATGGGTGACCAGTCGCCGAACGGCGCGGCCAGGACCACTACGTTTGCCTCGAGGCCCTTCGCCTTGTGCAGGTTCATGACCCGGACGACGTCGCTGCGGCCCGGTTCCAGGGGCGCCTCACCATCCGATTCCTCCAGCGTCGTCTCCAGCGCGTCCAGTGCGCCATGGAGCGACGCGTCCCCATGCAGTGCCGACCGGCGCACTGCTTCCAGGGCGTACAGCACTGCGCCCGCCCTGCTCTCGCCCAGCTCGCCGGCGGCAGCGAACGGCAGCAGCCCCAGCTCGTCCACCATGCGCGGCACGGCCACGTCCGCCGGCTCGGTGCGGCTCATGCGCCAGTAGCGATGCAGGGTGGCCAGCGCCTCCTCCACCGGCCCCTCGGGATCCTGCCAGGGGCGCGTGAAGGAGAACGGCGGACCATCCGCGCGTTCCGCATGCTGCACCAGTTGCTCGTAATCCATGCCGAAGAGCAGGCCGGTGAGCACGGCGACGACGAGGGTAGGGTCGCCCGGATCGCACAGGCAACGCAGCAGCAGCCGCAGTTCCTCCAGCTCCATGTTGTCCGTGCCGCCCACCCCGGCGCCGGTGACCTGGACCGGTATGTTGCGCCGTTCCAGTGCCCTGGCGTACAGGCCCAGGTGCCGCGTATTGCGCGTGAGCACCAGGAAATCCCCCGGCCGCCGGTCGCCGGCTGACACCCGCCCGGCCATCCATGTGGCGAGACGGCTGGCGTCCTGGCTGGCCAGGTCCGCGACCTTCAGGTTCACTGGGTCATCCAGTTCGTACCAGGCGACGACGCCCGGCTCGTGGACGTGCTGCACGCGCATGGGCGCGAAGCCCGCCTGCTCCGGCTCGCTCCGTTCGGGGAACCGCTGGCTGAACGTCTCATTGACGAAGCGTTCGATGGCGGGGCGCGAACGGAAGTTGGACGTCAGTTCCACCACATCGAAGCGCCCCCGCACCTGCTGGTACAGCGTCATGTCGGCGCGCCGGAACCGGTAGATGCTCTGCTTCGGGTCACCGACGACGAACAGTGCGCCGGGCCGGGGCGTCAGGTGGCGCCATGACGCGAACGGCGGTGGCGCCGCACCGCCCTCGACGAACAGGTCCGGCTCCTCGTCCGAGGCGAGGAGGAACAGCACCTCCGCCTGTACGGGGTCCGTGTCCTGGAACTCATCAACCAGCAGGTAACGGTAGCGCTCGCTGAGTTCCCGGCGGGCCGCCGGACTGTCGCGCAGCAGTCGCGCGGCGAACATGAGCAGGTCCTGGAAGTTCAGTACACCCGTCCGCCGGCGTTCCTCTTCCCAGGCCAGTGCAGCCGCCCGCGCGAACTCCATGGCGATGGGGTAGCGGTAGGCCCACCAACGCTGCAGCAGCGCGTGGCCGGCGCCATCCTCCCGGAACAGCGTCTCCAACTCCTCCTGCACCACGCGTGCGGTCTCGCTGTCGTCCCATCTGTTGCGCGTCACCCGGAACGACGATGCGGTGAGTGGGGCCACTGCCTCGAGGAACCGTTCGTCCCGGGACCAGCCCAGCACGAAGCGATGGAAGCGGAGCATGCGCAAGGTCGTCTGCAGCGCGTCCCAACCGCCCGCTGGCTCGTCCGCGGGCATGACGGACGCCGCAACATCCATGGCCCGTTCCACCCTGCGCCGGACCCCCCCGGCGTCCGGTCGCTCCGTAAGCGCTGCGGGGTATGCGACGTCCGGCTGGCTGGCCAGTTCACGGAACAGGTCCTCCACCTGCGCGGGCGCCAGCGCCACGTCCTGCAGGCCGGCCAGACGCGGGTCTCCGTCCACGGCCAGACGCTCCAGCCACTCGTGCCAGAACCTGCGCTGCAGCCGCAGCTCCTCGGCGCCCATGGTCTCCCGGAACGACGGATCAATGCCCGCGTCCAGCGGGCGCTCCCGCAGCAGCCGCGCGCAGAACGCGTGAATGGTGCCGAGGAAGGCCTGGTCAATCTCCCGCAGTGCCGCGTCCAACCGCCGGGCCACGGGCCCATCACCATTGTCCAGCGCCGCCCGCAGGCGTCGCTCCAGGTCCGTCTGGAACCGTTCCCGCAGCTCCGCCGCGGCCTTGCGGGTGAAGGTGACGGCGGCAATGCCGCTCACGTCCGTCAGTCCCGACTCCACCAGCGCCACCATGCGCCGGACCATCTCTGTCGTCTTGCCCGCGCCCGCGCCCGCCTCCACGATGAGGCTCGTCCGCAGATCCTCCACGATGCGGCGTCGGGCCTCGGCATCCGGCAGTGCCAGTGCAACTGATACCGGTCCGGCGCCGGGCTCCACGGCCGCAGCATCAGCCACGTCCTCGGCGGGTGCACTGGCCCCGCTGAACAGGCTCAGCTGGTCGTCCGGCATGCTCATCGACGAATCCGGCGCAGCACGTCCACCGCCTCGTCGTCCGCCTGCCGTGCCCAGTCCGCGAGTGGCGACACCACGTTGTCCCGCCCATCGACCGACGCCCGGCATATGGTGGCGAAGTCGCAGAACCGGCAGTCATCGGCGACGTTTGTCGGGACGAACCGGCCCTCCCGCACCAGGCTGAGGAGGTCCGCGACAATGTCCAGGCCGCCGTCCAGCCGCCGCACGTCATGGCGTACACGGTGGTTCTGGCTGCGGCGGGACGGAAAATGGAACTCCGCCCGTTCTACCGACCGGTCAAGGATGCGGGCGGCGGCGGCGGCGTACAGCACGTGCTGCAGGCGCCGGCCGCCGTCGAACGGACCGGACCGGCGCTGGAACGGCCCCGCACTGCCCGTCTTGTAGTCAACGACGACCACTGTCCCGTCATCCAGTTCGTCCACCCGGTCGATGGCCCCGGCCAGCAGCAGGTGGCTGCCGTCAGGCAGTGGGATTTCCACGGGCGCGGCGCCGTCCCGGCCGAAGACGAGTTCCAGCGCGATTGGCCGGGGCGCGTCCTCGCGGACCATGGCCACGAAGGCGCGGACGTCCGCCCGCAGTTCCTCCAGTTCCCGGTCCCGCACGGCGTGGCCCGGGGGGGGCGATGTCTCACTCAACTCGTCGATGAGTCGAAGGAGTATCCGCAGCGCCAGGTCGAGGAACGCATCGTCGTCGTACGCGACGCCGTCCCCGGCAGCGGTCCTGAGCGCCTCCTCGAACACGGCGTGGAGCAGTGATCCTCGCTCGCCAGGGCGCAGCCACTGGTCGGGCGCGGGCGGCTCATCCGGCTGCCGCAGGCGCAGGACGTAGCGGAGCAGGTACCGGTGCGGGCACGCGCCCAGGGTCTGGAGTGCCGTCGCGGACACCGGTGCCGGTTCGGGGCCGGCCCGCGGATCCAGTTCCGGTCGCGCCGCGATGGCGCCATGCCATGGCCCTGCGGGCCCCGGGCGTCGCCGTGCCTTCACTGCCTGCACGCCCACGCCCAGGGGCGGGAAGGCCTGGCAGACGGCAGCCACGCCGTGGCGCAGCATCCGCCAGTCCGGTGCATCCGTGTCAGGCGCGGACAGGGCGTGCAGCCAGGTGTCCGCGCCATCCAGCAGCGTGGAGCCACGGGGCACGGCCGAGGCCGCCGGCGCCACGGCCCGGTGCAGGCTCTCGTAGTCGGCGTTGACGTCGCCGGACATGAGCCGGTACGCCTGGAGCAGTTCCGACGCCGGCGCCACGGACCGGGCCTCCGCCGCGTCCCAGGTGGCGTAGCTGAACGTCACGGTGCCGCGCAGGCGGGCGGCCAGCGCGGCAAACGCGTAACGCCGCTCCGCCAGCCGCTCGGCGGAGGTGGGCAGGCGCGGCACCGGCCCATCACCCGCCAGCCGGCGCCGGTCCTCATCCACCAGCAGCGCGTCCGTGCCGCCGTGGCCCGGGAACCGGCCGGCGTCCAGCCCCACGATGAACGTGGCCCGGCGACAGGCGTGGCCGCCCTGGTCCAGGTCGCTGAGGTGCAGGTGCCCGCCTGCCGCGACCCACGGCGAGCCGCCGTCGGCCGCCGGTGACGGGACGTGGTCCTCCAGCCGGCTCATCAGGATGGCAGCGGCGGAAGACAGCGTCGTCGGCCTGCGTACGGTGCTGGACATCCGCATCAGGCGCTGCTGCATCCGCTGCCGGGCCGTGCGGTCGGAGGCATCCGCCAGCGGCACCATCCGCAGCAGCGTCTCCACGCCGTCCGCCAGCTCGCCGGCGGATACCCGCTTCCCGTCAGCCGGTGCGGCGTCGAGCAGCGGCTGGAGAACGGCGGAGAGCGCATCCAGTTCTGCCCGCTCCCGATCCCGGTCCGCGGCAAATTCTTCCGGCGTCCGGGTGTCCCCCGGATCCTGCGGCAGCTCCAGCGCGCGCATACGCGCGGCCACCCGCTGGCCGTATCGGTCCCGGCCGCGGCCGACCTTCAGCGCGCGGAGCCGGCGGGCCAGCGCCGTGCCGCTGACCGACGGGTGCGCCACGTCGCCCCGCTCCAGCATCTGCCGCATGTGCGCGGCGGGCAGCCCGTGCTCCAGCCACCGGAGGAACGCCGCCGCGGCCCGGCCGGGGCGCGTCCGGGCCAGTGGCAGCCCCGCCGAATAGCTGACGGGGATGCTCATGCGGCGGGCCAGCCCGTCCAGTGCGACGCCGTAGGCCATGGGGTCCGTGGCGACGATCTCCACCTCGTCCCAGCGCAGACCCGCCGCCATGACCCTGCGCAGCACTTCCCGCAGTTCCGCCGCCACGGATGACGCCGCGAAGACGCCCAGGATCACGCCGCCCCCGTCCTGATCCGCGTCTGTGCCGGGCCAGCCGGCCGTGTGGTGCAGCCAGGCCAGCGGCGTGCCCGCCTCATCGGCGGGCGCCGGCAGCCGGCCCGCCGGGACCTCGAGGCCGTGCACGGGGTCCGCCGGCAGGGCGACTGCCCCGCTGTCCAGCAGTGCCTGCACGAGCTCGCCCGCCCGCCCGCGAGCAGTCAGCCCGGGGGCGAGCAGCACCCGCCCGTCCGGCGTCAGCGTCAGGCCGCCGTCACCATGACCGGCGCGGGGTGGTCCGCTCAGGATAGCTGCCGCCCGCTCCAGCACCGCCGGCCCATCTACCAGCCCTGCGGCGGCGAGGCGCGACTCGTAGTCCCGCATGATGCCGGCGATGCTGCTTCGCTTCTCCTCGTCCCGCAGCCGCGTTGCCTCCAGCGCCGCGGCGTCGATGCCTGCCATGCGCAGGTCCCGGATGGACTTGCCGATGGCCTGCCGGAGCCCCACGCCGCGGGACAGTTCCGCCAGCCGGCCGGATGAGGTGCCCAGCACGGCGTCGATGGCAGCATCGAAGTGGCCGAGTTCGTCGAACTCGTCGGCCACGCCCAGACCCTGCCGGGCCAGATCGGCGGCGACGATGTGGTGGGCCAGCTGCAGCGGAGTGACGACCTCGAAGTTGATCCACGGCACACCGGCAGCGGACAGCGCTCGCAACAGCTCGCGCCCGACGCCGGCCCGGGGGCAGACCAGCAGCTTCCGCTGGAACCGGTACGACTCCGCCTCCGTCGCCAGCGCCCGGAGCAGTTGCGGCAGCCGTGTTGCAGATGCCTGCGTCACTGCCGTTGGCTGCATGGAGTCTTTGTCAGGATTCGTGTCCCATTCAAGTCCTGTCCGGGAATGCCCGCACCGGGGCGACACTCACAAGATGGCGCTGGACGCGACGGCGTACAACCGCCGGCGCGCTCGCCTGCGTTGGCCCTGGCGCGCACGGCGCGGCAGTGTACAACCCGCGCGCCGGGTCCTATGCTTCGGCCATGACTGCAACCGCACGCCGTATCGTCGTCACCCGGCCCATCCCCGCGGCCGGGCTCAGGATCCTGGACGAAGCCGCCATGGGCCGCGCCACCGTGCTGCAGCCGGACCCCGATGCCCACGTGGACCCGCTGGCCCTGCGCAACGCCGTTGCCGGCGCCGACGCATTGCTGTGTCTGCTCACCGAGCGCATCGACCGGCCGCTGCTGGAATCCTGCCCGCTCCTGCGGGGCGTTGCCAACATGGCCGTGGGCTACAACAACATTGATGTCGCCGCTGCCACTTCTCTTGGCATACCCGTGAGCAACACGCCGGGCGTGCTCACGGAGACCACCGCCGACCTGGCATGGGCCCTCATCCTCGCCGTGGCCCGACGCATCACCGAAGCGGACGCGTACATGCGGGCCGAGCGGTACAGGATCTGGGGGCCGGAACTACTCCTCGGCGCCGACGTGGGCACCGGACCCGATGGAGAACGGAAGACCCTGGGCATCATCGGCTTCGGTCGCATAGGCCAGGCCGTCGCCCGGCGAGCCCGTGGTTTCGACATGCGGGTCCTCGCCTGGAACCCCCATTCCAGGGACGTCATCGAGGCGGCTGACGACGTCGAGTACGCCTCTGTGGAGGATATCCTGGAGCGCAGCGATTTCGTGTCGCTCCATGCAGCATACACGCCGGATACGCACCACCTCATTGACGCCGCCGCACTGCAGCGCATGAAGCCGACGTCCTTCCTCATCAACACCGCACGGGGCGAGATGGTGGATGAGGCAGCGCTGGTGCGTGCCTTGCGCGAGGGCCGGATCGCAGGGGCAGGACTGGATGTCTTCGAGCGGGAGCCCGCCATGTCTGACGGCCTGGCCGCATGCCCGAACGCGGTGCTGCTGCCGCACATCGGCAGCGCGTCGGACGCGACCCGGGGCCGCATGGCGAGCATGGCCGCGGCGAACACCGTGGCCCATATGCGCCTCGAGCGCGCGCCCAATGTGGTGAACCTGGACGTCTACGAAACCGACGCGTACCGGGAGCGCATGAAGAGGGTCCGGGATGACTGACGGCAAAGGATACGATCGTCATGAGCGACGTCGCCACGCCGAGGCCATCCTGCGGGCAGCCATAGCCGCGTCAGATCCGGCGCCGCTGGTGGAACGCGCGCTCCGCGGTGCCGTGGAGCTGGAGGCCGGGGCGAATGTCCGCGTCATTGCCATCGGCAAGGCGGCACCCGCCATGGCCGGCGCGGCGCTCCGCGTCCTCGGTGACCGCGTGGTCCGCGGACTTATCGTCGCGCCCCATGGCACGCCTGCCCCCACCGGCGCCCTGTTCGGCGGGCATCCCGTGCCCGACGAGGACAGCGTCGCCGCCGGCCGCGCCGTGCTGGACGAGCTGGAGGCGGCGGGGCCTGACGAGACGGTGGTTGTCCTGCTGTCCGGCGGTGCGTCCGCCTGCGTGGCCCTGCCCCTCGGGGACATCGCGGTCTCTTCCTACGCGGACTGCATCACCCGGCTCATGCGTTCCGGGGCCGACATCACGCAGCTCAACACCGTGAGGAAGCACATTGACGGACTGAAGGGCGGCCGCATGGCGGTCCGCGCTGCACCCACCCCCGTCCTCGGCCTGGTCCTCTCTGATGTGGTGGGTGATCCCCTGGACGTCATTGCGTCCGGCCCGCTATCGCCGGACCCCACCCGCGCCGATGATGCACGTCAGGTCCTCCAGCGCCACGGGCTGCTGTACGACTGCGACGACGCCATCCGCGCCGTGCTCGAGAGCGATCACGGCGAGTCACCCGACGAGGAGGACCCCCGCTTCGAGAACGTGCGCGTGCGCGTCATCGGCGGCAATGACGTAGCGGTGGAGGGCGCCGCTCTCGCCGCGGAAGAACTGGGTTACCGGGTCCGGCGGGCCACCCGGCCCGTGACCGGGCCGGCGCGCGAGGCCGGCTACACACTGGCCCGGGAAGCGCGCATACTGCAGGGGGAGGACGGCCTGCCCGTCTGCATCGTGGCCGGCGGTGAGACAACCATGGCCGTGCAGGGCAGCGGCCGCGGCGGCCGCAACCAGGAGCTGGTGCTGGCCGGATGCCTGGCACTGGACGGCAGAGCGGGCATCACCATCGCGTCCGTGGGCACCGACGGCGTGGACGGCAACACGGACGCCGCCGGCGCCATCGCCGACGAGGCGACACCGGCGGCAGCGGCGGCGGCAGGCGCTGATGTCAGGACAATCCTGGATGACAACGACAGCTACTCGTACTTCACCGCCACCGATGGCCTGGTGATGACCGGCCCCACCGGCACCAACGTCAACGATGTGCACATTGCCCTCATCGCGCAGCCCGGGCGCGTGCTACCGCCGCCATGAGCGCGTCACCGTCCTGCGTGCCGATGAGGATCCGCTCGCCAGACCGGAGCACCAGCTGCACGCCGTCGTTGCCCCGGACGTTATAGGCCCAGCCGCGCACGCCCATCCGTATGCCCCAGCCGCCATACTCCAGCATGGGCGAGTACGCGCGCCGCTCCACCACCTCGATCTCGTCCCAGTTCCATGCCCGGCGCCGCAGGTGGAGCGGGAAGAAACGAACACCCAGGCCCTCCGTCGTGACCTCCGTTTCCAGTCGCAGCCACAGAAAGAACAGGGGGAACCCTACGCCGAATACCAGGAGGAGCACCACGAGCCAGCCGTCCGGCGCGGGGTTGCTGCCAAACGGCTGGCCCATCGCGAGCTGCCGCCACGCGCCGTACCAGATCATGAGCGACGACCCGCCCAGCAGCAGCCACAGCCAGGGCTGCGTGAAGCGCTGAATCTCACGGAACAGGACTCGCCTGCCAGTCATGCCCTCACCCTGCGAGCGGCCCGCGGCGAAGATCGCCCACGTGCGGAAGTGCCGGAAATGACACGACGCGCGGTCCTCGTACAAGGCCGCGCGTCGTCATGGTACATCATTCATTGTTTCCCTGCCAGCGTCGCGGAGCGGCACCGGCTGGCGCCCCTCCGTGTGAGGAGGAACTGTCAGCCAGCGATCCGTACCGCCTTGGTGTCCTCCACGTCGATGGCCTGCTCGGCCACCACCTTGGCGGTATCCTCCGTCGAGCGGGTCAGCGTCGCCTCGGCCAGGCTGCCGACGGACAGGGCGAACGCTGCTGCGATCAGTGACCACTTCACGACGGTCCTGTCGCGGTCTGCACTTGTGATGTTCCTGCGGATCATGTGTCCTCCCCGGTGCGGCGTTGTCACTGCGATCTATTGGTCTCGCCGGTCTCTGCCGGCGCTCATCTGGTTGGACGCAGCAACCGCTGAATTGGTTGTCGAGCTGCTGTCCGAACCTCCCTACGAGGCCCCGGCGCGGCAGGTTTCACCGACATCCCCGCGCGCCGCCGACGCCGCCGCCCGGCGCACGACAAGTTTCAGCGCAGCACGAACTTATGGAGCAGTTTGCGGCAGGACTGTGACCCTCTCGATCACGTCGAGGTCGTCATATCGGCGGGACAGGTAGTGGTTGCCATGGGACAGCATGCAGCCGAACTCCGGGCCGCGACCGCGAGGCTGCATCTCGCCGTACTCGCCATTCAGCAGGTACAGCGAACCCATGCCGTCGATGACCCTGCCGATGGGCGCGAAGTCTTCCGCGTCCAGCGCCTCGTTCGCCCTGTAGTTGAAAAAGAGTTGCGTGGTCCTCGAGTCGGGCCCGGCCTTGGCGTAGCTGAGGGTACCCGTGCCGTTGCTCACCCGGGGTGGATCATCAACCAGGGGCCGTTCGTGCCAGACGCCGTCCACCTCCGGGTGACCGTTCATGCCGAACTGCGCGATGAAGCCGGGCAGCACCCGATAGAATCGGGACCCGTCGTAGAACCCGTGCCGCGCCAGGTTGTAGAAACGGGCTGCACCGAGGGGTGCCCAGTCCCGGTAGATACGCACCGTCACCGGGCCCTGCGTCGTCTCGAACCGGACGTCAAAGGAGTCGGGCGGGGCTTCGCGCATTTCCGGGGCGTCGGGGTTACGCAGGACGTGGCCGGCGGGCACCGCTTCCGGCGGCGGCGGCCCTTCGCACGGGTTGCCGGCGCATGCCGCCAGCGTGCAGGCGGCAGCCACGACGGTGGCGCGGCGGAATCCGGTCAGCGTGCTCATGGCGCAGCAAGCTACTGACACGACGATGTCTGCGAAACCGGGCGCGGACCGGTTCCGTAAAGTATGCTGTAGCGCGCAGGATCGAGCCGGCGCCCACGACCCCTCACGCAGGACGCGGGACAACCTCATGCGACGTCGTATACTCGCCTCCATCATGATGCCCCTGCTGGCCGGCATGCCGGCCGCGGCCCAGCGGCCCACGGGACCGCCGGCGGCACCAGCGGACACGGCGGGCGCGTTCCTGGACGCGCACGCGGCCTCGCTCATGAACCGCGCCCGCGACGCACGCATGCTCAGTGACAGCTCGCTGCGCAGCTATACGGCCATCACCCGCTCGCGCATGGCCGCAGGCCTGCGCATGCCACTCAAGGACCGGACGCTGTTCCGCTCCGAGTCGGCGGCACGGGTACGGTGGAGCCGGGACGGCGACAACATCATCCAGGTCCTGGCCGGACGGGAGCAGACGCCCGGAGGCGTGGAGCCGGACGCCTCCGGCATCCGCCCGTTCGACCCCAGGGAGGACCGGCTGTATTTCGACCTCATGCGGGACAGCGTCCGGGCGGGACGGACGGACAACGTCGGCGACGACGACGACTTCTACATCGAGCATCCACTGGGCTCATACGCGGAACGCCACTACCGCTACCAGAGTGGCGACACAATGGTCATCCGGCTGCAGGACGGGCAGACCCTGCGCGTCGCCGAGTTGCAGGTCATCCCACGCCGCAATGACCCGCAGACCGTACGCGGCACGCTATGGATCGAGACGGGCTCCGCCGCCGTGGTCCGCGCCGCGTTCCGCCTTGCCCGTCGGGTTGACATCGTCCACGACATGAACGCCATGGATGAGGACGACCGCCGTACCGTGGGCCGCGTCCCCCTCATCAACCCGCTGGAGTTCGACCTGTCACTCATGACGGTGGAGTACTCCCTCTGGGACATGCGGCACTGGCTGCCCCGGAGCATGCGCATCGAGGGCGTCGCACGGGCTGGTGTGTTCGTGATGCCGGCCTCGTTCGAGACGAGCTACCAGATGCTCGATGTCCTCACGGACCACGATGCCATCGCCGCGACCGAGGAGGAACTCATCGAGCAGACCCTCGCCGAGTGGCAGGCGGAGGGCGACTACCGGCTGAGCCGGGGCGGATCCCGGCGCAGCCCGTCCCGGATCCTGGCGCCCCGGGACCAGGACGAGTTGCTGCGACACCCCATGCTGCCGCCCCCCATCTGGGAGGATGCGCCCGGTTTCGCCACCGAGGCCGAGCTCCAGGAGATGGCAGACCGCATCAGCCGCATACCGGGACCGGCGCGTCCGGACCTGCCCGTGCGCTTCGGCTGGGGGCCTGGCGAGCCGGGGATGCTGCGCTACAACCGGGTCGAGGCGCTGTCGGTTGGCGCCCGGGTCACGCTGCCCCTGCCCCACGTGACCGTGGAAGCCGTGGGCCGCATCGGCGCCGCCGACCTGCACCCCAACGCTGAGCTGCTGCTGCGCCGGGAGACCATGCGCCGGACCCTGGAACTGCGCGGCTACCACCAGCTCGCCACGGTGGACGAGTCACGCCGGGCACTGGGCGCAGGCAATTCCCTGTCCGCGCTGCTGCTGGGGCGCGACGAGGGCGAATACTTCCGCGCCACCGGCGCGTCCGTGACACTGGCACCGCCGGCCCACCGGCGGCGTGCCTGGGACATTCGCCTCTACGCCGAGGCCCATGGCGACGTGGAGCGCGGCACCCACATCGCCGTGCCCCGGGCATGGCGGGACGACGTGTTCCGGGAGAACATCGCGGCTTACGAGTCCCGGCAGGCAGGCGCTGCCATACGCGTGCGACCGTGGTGGGGGACTGACCCCACGGCGGCGCAGTTCGGCATTGATGTGCTGATGCAGGGCGAGCACACCTGGTTCCCCGACGACGCCGGCACCGGCGCCGTCGTCCGGGCACAGGCCACGCTGCGCGGCGCCGTACCCCTCACCGCGGGCGTCCGCCTCGGTGCGGAACTCGGGGCGGGACTGGCCCACGGTACGCTGGACCATGCGACCATGGACGGCGTTCCGCCGCAGCGCCTGTTCTACCTGGGCGGTGCTTCAACGTTGCGCGGCTATGGTCCCGGCACACTGTGGGGGCCGGAGATGCTGCGCGGACGGCTCGAGCTCGCCCGCACCTTCTCCTTCGGCGGCCTGGCCGCGTTCGGTGACTACGCCCGCACCAGCAGCGGCACAATCACCGGCGGCACTGCCCTGGGTGACGGCGAATGGACAAATGAGCTGTTCGCCGCCGGCGCCGGCCTCAGTCTCCTGGACGGGCTGGTCCGGCTGGACCTGGCCCACGGCATCGGGCCCCGGCGCGGCTGGCAGGCGGAGCAGGCGCGCCGGGGCTGGCGCCTGGACCTGCACGTGGACGCCGTGCTCTAGGCCCCGTCCGGAAACGGTGGCGCGAACGCCCCCGTCAGCCGAACAGGTCCTGCTGCTCCCGCATGAGCCCCATGTCCCGCGGTTCCAGGCCCAGCAGCGTCTGGAGCCGCCGGGCGCTGTCGGGGCTGCTGCCCAGGTAGTCGTTGTTGAAGTAAGCGTACGTCGCCGGCGCGTTCACGGACAGGATCGTCGCCGCCCATGCCGCTACCTCCTGCTCCCGTTCCCGGATGAGCGACGGCGTCAGCTGCTGGCGACGAGGTGATCCCATCCACCGCAGGTACTGAAAGCTGCCTGGTGCGACCCGTGCCACACGCTGCGCCGTGGCGCTGTCCATCCACGGGCCTACGCTCACCGCCATGGCCACGTCCCACCGGCGGACCAGGTCGAAGATATCCTCCGTGAACCAGGCCACCTGCCTGAACTCGATGGCGAACGCCAGCTCCGCCGGGAGCACGCCCAGGAACCCCTCGACAGCGTCCCGTTCGCCCACCCCCATGTCCGGCGGGAGCTGGATGAGGAGAGGGCCCAGCTTCTCCTCGAGTTCCGCGGCCCGGTCGCAGAACTCGAACAGCTCGCTGGCCGCGCCCACCAGGCGAGCATCGTGGGTGATGCTGCGGGGCAGTTTCGCCGTGAAAAGGAACTCGTCCGGCGTCCGCTCGTACCAGGATCGGAACCGGCCGGGCGGCGGCGTGGCGTAGAAGGTGGAGTCCACCTCCACCGTGTCGAAGATCCTGCTGTACAACTCCAGCCGGTCCAGTGACTTTGTGCCCGGCGGGTAGAAGACGCCGCTCCAGAAATCGTAGTTCCAGCCCTGGGTCCCGATGCGGTAGCGTCGGGCGTTGCCCTCAGTTGCCGGCACGCTAAACCCCTCCTCCCGCGGAGCCTACACCCGGCCCCACCACGCCGGCTCGTTGCCCGCCCGCCACTTGATGTTGCAGCCCAGACTCGGGGTCTGATCCGCCGGGACCGGACGCCCGTCCAGTACGGCGTCCAGCGCCACGCGCAGGTCACTGCCCGTGACGGGAACGTCGTTGCCGGGACGACTGTCATCCAGCTGGCCTCGATAGACCAGCCGGCGGTCCGCGTCGAACAGGAAGAAGTCCGGGGTGCATGCCGCACGGTACGCCGAGGCCACCTGCTGCGTGCCGTCGAACAGGTAAGGGAACGTGTAGCCGGCATCCCGTTTTTCCTCGCGCATCCGTTCAGGCGAGTCGTCCGGATACGCGGCCGGGTCGTTGGAACTGATGGCGACGATGGCCACTCCGCGACTGCCGTAGTCCCGGCCCAGTCGGGCGAGTTCGTCCCGCACGTGCTTCACGAACGGGCAGTGGTTGCACAGGAACATGACCAGCAGTGCCGGCGCATCGGCGTAGTCGTCCAGGCTCACCGTGCCGCCGTCCGTGTCCGGCAGCGTGAAGTCAGGTGCTGGCGTGCCCAGCTCGAGCATCGTGGATGGCGTGCGTGCCATGTACGGTCCTCCCTCGGTCGAGTGCCTGCCTCGTCAGGCAAGATATCGGCCGGCGGAGGCGCCTACCACCACCTCGTCACGTGGCCCGGTGCGCCCGCAGCCCGCGCGGCAGGCGCTCCGCCGTTCGGCGGTACGGCTGCAGCAGCATTGGACAGCCGCGCCACAGGCACGGCTCCGTCGTCAGTTCCGGCGCTGGCGGCACGGCCGATGCGGCCGGGACCAGCACCGGCCGCTCCGCCGCAGGCGGGCTCACTCCACGGCCGCCCGCCATCGCCCGGTCCGCAACCAGGACCAGAACACCGATACAGAGCCCGAAGGCGAAGGCAAGTTTCACCGACAGATAACTGCGTCCCATGACTGTCTCCGAACTCTCAGGATCTGATTGCGACGGGGCTCCCGCCGCACCACCTGTAGCGAAACGTGCGTGCCGAGGCTTCATCGGCGCTTAAACGCTTCTCGTACAACCGATTTTCCAGTTCCGAGCCCGCCCCGGACTGCGCACCGGCCGTCCGGCGCCGGGCACCGGCGTCCCGGATCCGGACGCCGGACCGCCCCTTCCCCCTCGTGCCGCGAATCGGCGGATCCGGGCCCGTCCCCGACCGGACCATGGACTCCCCTTGACAGTCTATGGGTCAGCCCTGCAGCTTTCCCAGAGAACGTCTAGGGCAACGGAGGGGACAATGAAAGTGGACGTGCTGCAGGGTACACTGGACATGCTGGTCCTGAAGGCGCTGAGCTGGGGCGCGATGCACGGGTACGGCATCACGCGCTGGCTGGAGCAGACGACGGATTCAGCGCTGCAGGTGGAGGAGGGATCGCTCTATCCGGCGCTGCACCGCATGGCGAAGCGCGGGTGGGTGAAGGCGGAGTGGGGCGTGTCGGAGAACAACCGCCGGGCGAAGTACTACACACTCACGACGGCGGGCCGGCAGCAGCTGCGCCGGGAGGCGCAGACGTGGGAGGTCTTCACGCGCGTTGTGAGCACTGTTCTATCGGCGCAGCCGACGCAGGCCTGATGGCCGGGGCCCCTTCGCTCATCACGAGGACGTGCCATGAACTGGATACCGGACCGCTACCGGGAGTTGCGGAGCAGGCTGCGCCCTGAGCGCATCGCGGACGATGTGGATGAGGAACTGGAGCTGCACCTCGCGCTGCGGGCGGCGGAACTGGAGGCGACAGGCCTGTCACCGGCGAGCGCGCGCGAGGAAGCGCTGCGCCGGTTCGGCAGCGTGCAGCATTACCGGGCACAGACGTGTGCCATAGACGAGAGCATCCGGAGGGAGCGACGTCGCATGGAAATTCTTGACGCGGTCCGGCGGGAGACGCGGCAATCGCTGCGTGCGCTGCTACGCACGCCGGTTTTCACGGTAGTAGCGGTGCTGACGCTGGCCCTGGGGATCGGCGCCACGACGGCCATCTTTACGCTGCTTGACTCCATAGTGCTGCGACCGCTGCCGTACCCTGAGCCGGACCGGCTGGTCCAGATCAACCACGCGGTGCCGGGCGTGCAGGAGGGGCAGGAGTGGGGCAACTCCATTGGCAGCTACCTGTACTATGGGGAGGCGAGCACCTCGTTCGCCGGATGGGGCGCGGCGTCGGCGACGACGCTGACCATCTCCGGGGATGGGGATGCGGAGCGGCTGGGTGCGGCGACGGCATCGGAGTCCCTGTTCCGGGTGCTGGGCGCCCGTATGGTGCGGGGCCGCCTCTTCACGCCCGAGGAGGACAGCCCTGGCGCCGACCGGGTGGTGGTGCTGAGCCACGAGATCTGGCAGGCGCGCTACGGCGGTGACCCGGACATCATTGGCCGGACGATCCACATCAACGCCGTGCCGACGCCTGTGGTGGGCGTGCTGGAGCCCGGCTTCTCGCTGCCGAATCACGAGACGCATTTCTGGCTGCCGCTGCAGATGGACCCGGCCCGGGCGGACATCAACGCGCACATGATGTTCACGACTTACGCGCGCCTGGCCCCGGATATCATGCCGGAAGCGGCGCAGGCCGATCTGGAGCGGCTGGTGCCGAACCTGCCGGGTCTCTACCCGAACGCATACGGCGGTACGTGGATTGAGCGAACCGGCTTCACACCGCGGGTGCATGCGCTGCGCGACGTGGTGCTGGGTGCCACCGGCGACCGGGCGGGCGTTGACCGCGTGCTCTGGATGCTGCTGGGTGCCGTCTCGCTGGTGCTGCTGATTGCGTGCGCGAACGTGGCCAACCTGATGCTTGTCCGGGCGGAAGCACGTCGCCGCGAACTTTCCGTGCGGGCCGCGCTGGGCGCGGAGCGCGCGCACATGGCGGTGCACTACCTGACGGAGAGCATGCTGCTCACGGGCACGGCCGCCCTCTTGGGCATCCTGCTGGCGTTCGGCGGCGTCCAGCTCCTGCTGGCGTCAGCGCCCGCCACCCTGCCGCGGCTGGCGGATGTGGCGCTCTCCGCCAATGCGCTGCTCTTTGCCATCGGTGTCAGCGCGGTTACCGGACTCTTCTTCGGGCTGGTGCCCATCATCCGGTCGGCCGCGGATTTCACGGAACTGCGGGAGAGTGGCCGGGGGCTGACGGTGTCGCGGCGGCGCCAGCTCGTGCGCAACGGCCTGGTCGTCGGCCAGGTGTCGCTTGCGCTTGTGCTGCTCGCCGCCGGCGGTCTGATGTTCCAGAGCTTCCTGAACCTGCGGGCCGTGCAGTCGGGCGTGGAAGGCGAGCGGGTACTCACCTTCAACGTGACGCTGCCCTGGGCCCGCTACCAGGACGAGGCGGCGGTGTTCCGCTTCCAGCAGCAGTTCGTGGAACGCCTCGAGGCACTGCCCGGCGTGGACGTGGCGGGCGCCACATCTTCGCTGCCGCTTGCGGGGGTCGGCGGCTGCAGTCACACCGTCGGCGAGGACTCGACGACGGGCGGCTGCGTGCCCACCGTATTCGTGCTGCCGGGCTACTTCGAGGCACTGGGCATCGGCGTGCGGGGAGCAGCCCCGAGCTGGAGCGACCTGGAACGACGGGCGGACGGGGCGGTCATCAGCCGCGCCCTGGCCGAACGCCTCTGGCCGGGACAGGACCCCCTGGGCCGACGGCTGATCTCATTCCAGGACGGGCCGCCGTGGTACACCGTCATCGGTGTGGCCGACGACGTGCGCGCTGAAGGCCTCGACCAGCCACCGACGCAGGCCGTGTACTACCCGGTGAGGCGCCCGGACGCCGAGGGGTACTGGGGCCCGGAATTGCAGCGAGGCATGGGCTTCGTCGTGAGGACCACGCTTGACCGGCCGGACCTGCTCACGCCGGACGTGCGCAGCATGCTGCGGGAGATGGACCCGGAGGTGCCGCTCTCCCTGACGCGCACCATGGAGGACGTCATCATGAGTTCGGAGACGATGGCGCGGACATCCTTCACCATGCTGCTCCTCGGTCTCGCGGCGTTCATGGCGCTGTTCCTGAGCGGCGTGGGGCTGTACGGCGTGATCGCCTACCTGGTGGGCCGGCGCCGCGCAGAGATAGGCGTGCGCATGGCCCTCGGCGCGCGGGTCTCCGAGGTAGCTCGCATGGTGGTACTGCAATCCGTGCGGCTGACCGTGGTGGGCATCGTCCTCGGCATCGTCGGCGCCCTGGCCCTTACGCGCAGCCTGCAATCGCTGCTCTACGACGTCGTGCCCGCTGACCCCCTCACGCTGGTCCTCGTCAGCGGCGTGCTGCTGACGGTGGCCGTGCTGGCCAGCATCGTACCGGCAGGCCGGGCTGCCCGGACACCGCCATCCGACGCGCTCCGCGCGGACTGAGGGCAGCTGTTCACGGAAACCCGTACAGGGCGGCGGTGACGTGATCACCGTCGCCCTGTACTGCTTTCAGCGACGAACGTGATCCGTGCCGACGGGTATAACGTCATGCGAGCGGGACGGGCAACGCTTCGGTCCCGCCTTGCGTCGAAACAGCAGCACTCTGATTCACTGACGAGGGAGCACTTCCATATGCGCAAGACCGCCACCGCCCTCGCCTGTGCCGGCCTGCTGGGCCTCGGCATCGGTGCCGGGCAGGGAATGACAGGCGGCAACCGTCACATGCCGCTCTTCGCCGACGCGGCGCCACTCTCCACGCTGGCGCCCGAGCAAGCCATCATCGAAGTAACAAGGCGCGTGACGCCAGCCGTGGTGAGCATCCGCTCCCGGGCCGGCTCCGGATCAGGCGTCATCATCCGGCAGGACGGCGTGATCGTGACGAACGCCCACGTCGTGGGCAACATGAACCAGGTGACGGTGGGCCTGGCCACGGGCGAGGAGCGACCGGGCCGGGTGCTGGGCCGGGATCCGCACATGGACATCGCGGTGGTACAGATCCAGGCGGAAGCGCCGCTGCCGGCCGCGCCGCTGGGCGACTCGGACAACCTCCAGCCGGGCCAGTCGGCCATCGCCATCGGCAACCCGGCCGGGCTCGAGCGTACTGTCACGACCGGGGTCATCTCCGCGGTGGACCGGATGCTGCCGCAGCCCGGGATGGAGGAAATGATCCAGACGGACGCGGCCATCAACCCCGGCAACTCCGGTGGACCGCTGCTGGACTCGCAGGGCCGCGTCATCGGCATCAATACCGTGGTGCTCCAGGGCCGCGGCGTCGGCCCGGCGCTGGTCGGCCTCGGTTTCGCCGTACCCATCAATGCGGCCCGGGACATTGCAGACCAGCTCCTCACCACCGGCCGCATCGTCCGCCCGTTCATCGGCATCCGCTACGGCGACGTGACCCGTGAACTCGCCCAGCAGTTCCGGCTGCCGGTGCAGCAGGGCGTCCTCATTGCCAGCGTCGAGCCGGGCGGCCCGGCGGCAGCGGCCGGGCTTCGTCCCGAGGACATCATCACGGAAGTGAACGGCACTCCTGTCAACTCCGGCGGCGACCTGCGCCGCCTGCTGCGGGGCACGCAGCCGGGTACGCGGCTGGAGGTGGCCGGCGTCCGTCCATCCGGCCGGTTCACGGCGACAGTAACACTGGCGGCCATGGAACTGCGCTAAGCGGCACCAGCCGTTCAGGCCGCCCGGGTCGCAGACCGATCGGACATGTCACCAACGAGAAGGGCGAGGTCCTGTGGCCTCGCCCCTTCGCGTGTCAGCAGACGTACGGCGCAGCCGGGCGTCAGTCTTCCTCGCCCTCGACGTTCCTGCGGGCGAAGGAGAGGTAGCCCGGCTCCAGGTCCAGCAGGTTTGCGATCTTGCGCAGCATGTAGCCCTCGTGCCGCTGGACCCTGCCGTCGGTGAGGATCACGCCCCACATGATCTCCGCAAGCAGCGTCTTCTGGCCCAGGTCATAGTGCTGGCGGATGAGGGACGTGAACTGGTACAGGTCGACGGCCTGGGTCCGCTCCGCTTCCGCCAGTTCCATGAGCGCTTCCGCCGTCTCCTGGTCCAGGTCGAAGTGCCGCCGCATGACGGCCTCGATGTGGAGGCGCTCGTCGTCGGTGAAGTTGTCGTCCGCCCACGCCAGTTCCAGCAGCAGTGCGCATGCCGCGACGTGAAGGCGCTGGCGCATGTCGAGCTCGGCATGCGCCCGGGATGCTGCCTGCGACGACGTCGCATCCGACACCTCGTCGTCATCCAGCGTGAACCGGCGTCCGCCGCCGGGCTTCGGGGGCGCCATGCGCTCCCGGAACAGTTCCTCGATGGCCCGCCTCACTGCCGCCTCCCGCTCGCTTTTCATGAACCCTGTAGTTCCCCTGCCACCCGTTCCGTCTCCCGCCATACCCGCAGCAGGTTGCCGCCCCACAGCTTGCGGATCTCCTCCTCCGAGTAGCCGCGCCGCACAAGTTCCAGCGTGACGTTGAAGGTCTCGGACGCATCGCTCCAGCCGGTGACGCCACCGCCGCCGTCGAAGTCCGAGCTGATGCCGACATGGTCGATGCCGATGAGCTTGACGGCGTAATCGATATGGTCAACGAAGTCCTGGAGCGTGGCCGCCGGCCAGCGCGCCTCGATCTCAGCCATGCGCGCGTCGTAACGGGCGCGGTCGGCGGGCTCCAGGTCCTGCACGCGCAGGGCCTGGCCGATGCCGAACTCCTCCCGCAGCGCCGTCAGCGCCGCCGTGCGCTGGGGCGGCGTGTCCTTGACGAAGCTGCCCAGGGCGACGATGTGCATGACGCCACCCGTGGCCGCCAGCGCCTGCATCATCTCGTCGTCCATGTTGCGATGCGTGGTGGCAATGGCCCGCACTGACGAGTGGGACGACATGATGGGCGCCCTGGAGACGCGCGCGGCATCCAGCAACGTTGCCTTCGAGACGTGCGCCACGTCTACCATGATGCCCAGTCGGTTCATCTCCGCCACAACCTGCTCACCGAACGGGCTCAGGCCGTTGTGCTTCGGGCCGCTCTCCCACCGGCCGGGGGTCCACGAGTCGCCGATGGCGTTGTGGCCATTGTGCGTCAGCGTCATGTAGCGGGCGCCCAGCTCGTGGTACCTCGCCAGCAGCGACAGGTCCTCGCCGATGGCATAGCCGTTCTCGATGCCGATGGCGGCGACGAGCTTGCCGCTGGCATGGATGCGCTCCACGTCGTCCGCCGTGTACGCCAGCTCGATGCGGTCCGGGCACAGGTTGTACGTCATGCGACGGATGGCGTTGAACTTCGTCATCGCCTGGTCCTTCGCCCGCGCCGTGTTCTCCGGCGTCGGCTCCGTCTGCCCCATGTAGACGACGAAGAAGCCCGCGTCCAGCCCGCCCCGCTCCATCTTCGGCATGTCCACCTGCATGCGCGTGCCGGAGCACGGGTTCATGTCGGCGGTGGCAAAGGTGAACGGGATGTCGTCGTGCGTGTCTATGGTGATGACGGCCTCGTGGATGCGACGGGCGCGCTCGACGAGTTCGTCGTCCGCCTGCTGCCCGTGCAGCGGCGCGAGTCCAGGGACGACGGTGGCGACGGTCAGGAACAGCGCGCTGGCGAGCGGTCGAGTGGTGCGGAGCATCGGGGTTCCTCCGGGCAGGACGGGATCGGTTGCTGAGGCAATCTAGGCGGCGGATGGGCGACAGGCTACGGGCGGCAGGCTGCGGCCAGGAAGCTGCGGGCGACAGGCTGCGGGCAGGAAGCTGCGGGCGGGAAGCCGTTCGGTAAAGCGCGCGCCGGAAGGTGATCGGCGAAGTCGGTCCGCGGCCGCACCGCCATCAGAGGTCCCGTGCTGCCGCAGAGTCGACAATCCAGACGGTCCTCCCGGCAGTTTGTCGACTCTGCGGCACCATCGGGCGGAGTTATGCTGCAAAACTGCCGCAGAGTCGACAAAGTAGCCGGATACCACTGTAGATTGTGGACCTTGCGGCGGACGGCTGGGCCCTCGATTCGCGACGCGGCGGGGCAGCGACTTGGCGGGGCAGCGACTTGGCGGGGCAGCGACGCGGCGGGGCAGCGACTTGGCGGGGCAGCGGCGCGGCGGTGGCGGCCCAGGAAACTCGTCGCACCGCGCGCTGCCGCCTCCGCTGGCGCCCGCCAGCATGGCGCCGCCCAATGGCAGCCGTTATCCATTACCCCATGCCTGGATCCCCACTCCGCGACCGACCGTGGCACCGGCTGCTCCTCCTGCACCGGCTACCCCTCCTGCACCGGCTACCCCTCCTGCACCGGCTGCCCCTCCTGTACCGGGCGCTGCTGCTGGCCCTGCCGCTCGCCCTCGCCCTGACGACCGCGCCGGCGGCTTCCGTACTGCATGCTCAGGCCGCGACGCCGCCGTCGGCCCGGGCCACCGCTCAGCCGTCTACCCAGTCAGCCACTTCGCAACTGACGCCGCCGCCGGCGCCAGGATCGAGCATGCTGCGCGACGCAGCGACGTCCGGCACGCCGCCGGTCCTCGAGCACGATGGCGCCGCTGCCCTGGGCGTGGCCCTGCGCCGTCTGGCCACCACCAAGCGCGTCCTCATGATTGCCGCGCATCCGGACGACGAGAACACGGCGCTGCTGGCGGAACTCGCGCTGGGTGACGGCGCCGACGTCGCGTACCTGAGCCTGACGCGAGGCGAGGGCGGCCAGAACCTCATCGGCCCGGAGTTACAGGAAGGGCTCGGCCTGATCCGGACCGAGGAACTGCTGTCGGCGCGGCGGCTGGATGGCGCGCACCAGTTCTTCACCCGCGCCTTCGACTTCGGCTTCTCCCGTTCCGCGGAGGAAACGTTCCAGCACTGGCCCCGGGACTCGATCCTGGGCGACGTGGTGGAGGTCATCCGTCGCTATCGGCCGGACATCGTCGTCAGCGTGTTCAGCGGCACGCCGGCCGACGGCCACGGCCACCACCAGGCGGCGGGCATCCTGGCCCGGGAGGCGTTCGACGCCGCGGCGGACCCGGCGCGGTACCCGGAGCACGCGGCCCGCGGCCTGCCGCCGCACCGGGCCCACTACCTCTACCAGTCGCACTGGCGGCCGCCGGCGGACCCGGAGTTCACTGTCGCCGCGGGCAACTATGACCCGCTGTTCGGCCGGTCCCGCTACCAGATCGCCATGCAGAGCCGCAGCCGGCACCGTTCCCAGGACATGGGCCAGGCGGAGACGGCGGGGCCGCAGAGCGTCGCGCTCTCGCTCCTTGCCGGTGATCACCCCGGCCGCAGGGCGGTGACTGAGACAGGGGACGGGCCTGCTGGCTCTGCCGGCCGGGCGCCTGGCAATGTCGGGCCATCCCTCTTCGCCGCCCTGGACACGACCCTGTCGCAACGGGCCCGGACCGCAGGCGCCAGCGCACCCATCCTCCGCCTGCTCGAGCTGTATGAGGCGGGCATCCACGAGGCCAGGGAGGCGTTCAACCCGCTGCGTCCCGCCGAGACAGGGCGGGCCCTCGTGTCCCTGCACCAGCACCTGCTCCGGGTGGCGGTGACGGCCGAGCTGCCTGCGCTGGAGTTCCACCTGGCCGAGGAAATTGTCCGGCTGGAACACGCGTACAGGCTGGCCGGCGGTTTCGTGCTCGACGCCGTGGCGGACACGCCTTTCCCGGTCCCGGGAGAGTCGTTCACGCTGACCATCTCGGCCTGGAACGGCAGTCCACGGATCTCTTCGACGCTTGATCGATTGAAGCCGCTGCTGCCCTCGGGCTGGAGTTACACCGCCCTCGAGGACGAGCCGGTCGGGCGCCGCCTCGCCCCCGGCGAACTGCTCCAGCGCCGCTTCCGGGTCCACGTGCCGGAGGATGCTGCGCCGTCGGAACCGTACTTCCTGCGGCAGCCGCGGCCGGGCTCCCTCTACGCGTGGGCCGTGGACGACACCCACCGCGCCGCGGCCTTCGAGCCCCGGGAGGTCCGTGCTGTCGCGCACATCGGCTTCGGCGCAGCGGTCCGGCCCACCTGGGACGCGGAGTTCGTCACCGTGGACAAGTCCTTCGGCGAATTGCGCCAGCCGCTGCTCGTCGTGCCGGCCGTGTCCGTGACGGCGGAGCCGGGCGTCGCGGTGATCCCGGCCCACGATGCGGCGCGTTCGCGCACCTACACCGTGACCGTCAGCTCCGCCGCCGGCACGCCTGTCCGCGGCACCGCCCACCTGGACGCGCCCGCCGGCTGGCGTGTGGAGCCGGCGTCCGTGCCGCTGGTGCTGGAGAGCCGCGGCGCCAGCGCCACCGCCCTCTTCCAGGTGACGCCACCGGCCTCGGCCGGCGCGCCGCCGGCCAGCACCGTCGCCGAGCTGCGCGCCCGCTTCGAATCGGACCGGGGCACGTTCGACCGCGGCTATTCCGTCATTGACTACCCGCACATCGAGCCGCGGGCTCTCTATCGTGATGCAACGGTGCGCGTGACCACGTTCCCTGTCCGCATCGCCGACAACCTGCGCGTCGGCTGGATCGAGGGCGCCGGCGACGACGCCGGCAATGCCCTGCGCCAGCTCGGCGCCACTGTCGAAACGCTGGACGCCGCCGCCCTGGCCAACGCCGACCTGTCACGGTACGACGCCATCATCACTGGCATCCGTGCCTACGAGGTCCGCCCGGACCTCATCGCCCACAACGACCGGCTGCTGGCGTACGCCCGCGCCGGCGGCACGTTCGTCGTGCAGTACAACAAGTACGAACTGGTGGACGACGGCGGGTTCATGCCGTTCCCGGCTACCATGTCCCGCCCTCACGGCCGCATCACGCAGCCGGACGCTCCCGTCACGCTCCTCGACCCTGACCACCCGCTGCTGGCGGGGCCGAACCGCATCACCGCGGCGGATTTCGACGGCTGGGTCCAGGAGCGCGGCCTCTATTACCTGGACACGTTCGACGACCGCTACACGCCGCTGCTGGCCATGCAGGATCCCGGTGAACCGGTCCAGCACGGCGCCCTCGTCGCCGCGCGCGTCGGCGACGGCTGGTACGTCTACACCGGGCTGGCCCTGTTCCGGCAGCTCCCTGAAGGCGTGCCCGGCGCCTACCGCCTGCTGGCGAACCTCGTGTCGCTGGGCCGGTAGCGCGACTCATCACGGCGCGTCCGCGCTGGCTCACGCCGCACGCGGGCGCGCCAGGTGCCGCGCGCGACTCGCACGGTGCCGCGGCGCGACTGGCACGCGTCGCGCTCGCCACAGCGCACCGTCAACGCTTGCCCGCCCGTCCGCTTCCTGCGATTCTCTCAGGATCCAGCCGGGCGCTGGCGGTGTCGGGCGCCCACGTCGTCCATCGTCACACGAGGTAATCGTCATGCGACGTCGCATCCTCACCTGCGCGGCGGGCCTTGCCCTCCTGGCAGGCGCCGCCCCCACGGCCGGCCAGACCTGGGCCGTGCAGGACCCGGTCATGCAGCAGATCTGGCAGCACGGCATGGAAGAGTCCCAGGCCATGCGCATTGCCCAGGTACTTACGGACTCCATCGGCCCGCGCCTCACCGGCACGCCCAATTTCGACGCCGGCGTGAACTGGGCTGTCTCCCTGCTCGGCAGCTGGGGCGTGGACGCCCGCCGGGAGCAGTACGGCACCTGGAACGGCTGGCGGCGCGGCATCACGCACGTGGACCTGATCCAGCCCCGCGTCCGCTCGCTGGAAGGCATGATGCTGGCCTGGAGCCCCGGCACCGGCGGCCGCCCCGTGGAGGCGCAGGTCGTGGCCGTGCCCGGGTTCGACTCCGCCGAGGCGTTCGAGGCCTGGCTGCCGTCGGTCCGCGGCCGCGTTGTGGCCATGGACTTCCCGCAGCCCACCTGCCGGCCCGTCTCCCACTACGAGCAGTTCGGCCAGACTTACGCCGGCGGCGGTGGCTTCGGCGGCGGGGGCCAGGCACAGCAGGGCCCGCGCAATGCGGCGGAGCGACTGGTCATGGAGCGGCGTGAGGCGCAGCAGCGCTTCAATGCCAACAAGCCCAACAGCAACGCCATGCGGCTGCGCCTGGAAGAGGCCGGCGCCGTGGCCATCCTCCAGTCCAACTGGTCCAATGACCTGGGCGTGAACAAGGTCTTCAGCACCAACACCCAGCGCACGCCCACCGTGGACCTGAGCTGCGAGGATTACGGCCTGGTCTACCGCCTGGCGGCGAACAACCAGGGCCCGGTGGTCCGCATCGTCGCCGAGGCGGAGGATCGCGGTGAAGTCCCGGCACACAATGTCGTCGGCATGGTGCGTGGCAGTGAGCTGCCCAACGAGTACGTCATCCTGTCCGCCCACTTCGACTCGTGGGACGGCGGCTCCGGCGCCACCGACAACGGCACCGGCACGACGACGATGCTCGAGGCCATGCGCATCCTGCGACAGGTCTACCCGAACCCGAAGCGCACCATCCTCATCGCCCTGTGGGGCGGCGAGGAGCACGGCCTGCACGGGTCCCGGCGCTTTGTCGCCATGCACCCGGACATCGTGGAGAACACGCAGGCCCTGTTCAACCAGGACAACGGCACGGGCCGCGTCTCCACCATCTCGTTCCAGGGCTTCACCGGCGTCGCGCCGGCGTTCGGCGACTGGATGGGCCGCATCCCCCAGCAGATCACGAATCACATAAGCTTCCAGAACCCGGGCTTCCCGGGCTCCGGCGGTACGGACCACGTAGCCTTCGTCTGCGCTGGCGCTCCGGCATTCAACCTGAGCTCCAACTCCTGGAACTACAGCACGGTGACATGGCACACCAACCGTGACACGTTCGACAAGATCGTGGAAGAGGAGGTCCGCAACAACGCGACGCTGACGGCCATGCTCGTCTACCTCGCCTCCGAGCACCCGGAACGGCTGTCCCGGGACCGGCGCGACATGGGCGGCAACCTGAGCTGGCCGCAGTGCCAGCCGGGGGCAACGCAGTCGCCACGGGCGGCAGCGGGACGGTAGCAGCAGTCCTGCCGGGCACCATGGGAAGGTCGGCCGCACTCCGGCGGCCGCCCTTCCTGCGTTCACGGCCGGGCAGGCGAGCCGGTGGTGTCGGGAAGTCCCGCCCCGCTATCCGAATGCCCCGCGCCGGTGGTTAGCGTGGGGCCATGAACGAGACAGCGAGTCCCATCCTGGGCAGCAGCCGTGCGGCGGTGGAGACACGGGAGTTTGCGGCACAGGCGGCGGCCGTGGACGTGCCGGTCCTCATCACGGGGGAGACGGGCACGGGCAAGGGCGTACTGGCGGCGGCCATTCACCACGGTTCCCGCCGGACGAAGCGGCCCCTGGTGGAGGTCAACTGCGCGGGCGTGCCGGACACCCTGTTCGAGGCGGAGTTTTTTGGCCATGCCCGGGGTGCTTTCACGGGTGCGCACCACGCCCGGCGCGGCCTGTTCGAGCAGGCCAGTGGCGGCACGCTGTTCCTGGACGAGATCGGCGAGCTCGGGCTGCCGCTGCAGGCAAAGCTGCTGACCAGCATCGAGCGCGGCCAGATCCGGCGGCTCGGCGCGGAAGCGACAGTGGCGGTGGACAGCCGGATCATCGCCGCCACCGGTGTGGACCTGGAGGCGGCCGTGGCGGCTGGCAGCTTCCGCCTGGACCTGTACCATCGGCTGCTGGTGCTGTCATTTCACCTGTCGCCGCTCCGGGATCGGGGCGCCGACATACGGCTGCTGGCGCGACATTTCATCTGCACCAGCGCCGCGCGCCATGGGCGCCGTACTGGTGACCTTGCCCCTGCAACACTGCGCATCATCGAGAACCATCCGTGGCCCGGTAACATCCGGCAACTCGCCCACGCCATGGAGGCCGCCGTGCTGAACTGCCACGGCGGCACCATCCTGCCCCGGGACCTGCCCGCACGGCTCATGGACGCGACCAGGTCTGCAGCCGGCCCATTGCACAGCTCTGATTCCGGCGCGGGCAGGGGCCGACCGGCATCCCGGCGGCCTGGCGCTCGCTACTCCTTCTACGGCCCGCCGGCCGAGGAGCGCCAGCATATCGAGGCGGAGTTGCGCGCGTGTCACGGCAACCTCACCCGCACCGCGCGGGCACTGGGCATGTCCCGCAACACCCTCCGCGCGCGCATGGCAGCCCTGGGCATCCGCCTGCCGGCGTCCGCCCGCTGACGGATCCGCTCGGCACCGCGCGGACTGCCTGCCGTTGCCGCCACGGCCCACGCGCCTTCTATTACGGCGGCGGCAACACCGGTCCCACAGAATGGAGCAGGCATGAAGTTGCGCAGGTGCTGGACGGCCGCGATGGCGGCCCTGATGGCGGGCTCGGCCGGCGCGGCGATGCCAGCGGCGGGACAGGAGACGGGCATCAAGGGCGGCGTCTCCATCTCCCGGCTGCAGACGGACGGGGCCGAATACTGGGACGATAATCTGGTCACCTCGACGTTCGGCGGCCACGCCCGGTTCCGCCTCGGCCCGCTGGTGCTGCAACCCGAGCTGCTGGTGGTGACGAAGGGCGCATCGGCGTCGCAGCCGTTCCCCGCCGACCTGGAAGATGACCAGATCCGGATGGAGTACATCGAGGTACCACTGATGATCGTGGTGCCGGTGTCCATCGGGATGGTGGAGCCGTACGTGATGGGTGGCCCGGCCCTCATGCTGGAGAGCCGCTGCCGTTCGTACGTCCGGCAGGATGGTCTGCGTACGAACCTGCCGTGCGACCCGCCGCAGGGCCAGCTGTTTCGCAGGACCGCGTTCGACTACGGCGTCGCGGCCGCCGGCGGCGTCGCGTATCCCGTCTTCGGGGGCAGGGCCTTCGTCGAGGGGCGGCACACATGGGGACTGCGCAACATACACAAGGGGCCCGGCGACGCTGACGTGCGCAACCGGACCCTCTCGTTCCTCGTCGGCTTTGCCATGGGCTGGGACCCGGCTCCGCAGTAGCGGCGCATCACCCAGCGATCACAATCACAGCGCGGCGTCCTCCGGGGCGCCGTCGTCATTTGTACCACCGCCGCCACCGCCACCGTTGTTCCGCGGCACTGCAGTCCTGCCGGTGCTGGTGCTGTTGCCGGTGCTGCCCGACGTGGACGATGCGCCGGCGGATGACCCGCTGGCCGGCTGGCGGGTCTGCGCGCCGCGCCCGCTGGACGTGGCGCTGCTGCCCGGTGTGTAGCCCTGGCCGCGGATCATCTGGCCGCCCCGTCGCTCTTCCCGCTCCGGCTCCACGATGACGACGATGGGGCCCTGACCGTAACGCCAGCCGTAGGCGTCATAGCCCCAGGGCGAATAGCCGAACCGGCCGTAGCTCGAGCCATAGCCGTACATCGCCCGTCGCTCACACTCCAGGCGGCTCAGGCGACGGAACGTGTAGGGGTCCCGGCAGTCGTCGTACATGCCGGTGCGCAGCCCTGCCGGCGCTGCCTGCCCCTGGCTGCGCGGCCCCTCCTGCACCGCGAACCGCTGCGGGTGCGATACGGCGATCATCACGTCCAGCACCGACGCCGGCACGCCCTGTCGCTCCAGCGCCAGCAGCGCCCGGGCATCCAGGCCGAAGCCGTGCTGCCGAAGTGCGATGAGTGCCTCCACCACCGGTGCGGCCACCATTGTCGTCGCCTCGACGACGTCATCCGTACCCATGGGCGCTGCCGCGTTCAGCCGGGCCGCTTCCGTGGCGAGGCTCCGGTCGGCTGGCAGCATGCCGGCCACTGCGTCCGGCACCTGCTCCGGCCGGACGGCGCGATAACGCACCGAGCGGGTCAGGTGCTGGCCGGCAATCTCCACGGCCTGCACGTCCACCCACTCGTTCTCGGCGATGAGGGACAGGACACCGGAGGACTTGCGGCGCACGCCGTCGCAATCGAGTTCGGTGCGGACGTACACGCGGCGTCCGTCCCGGGACCACGTTGCCGTCTCCGTGCCGGTGCAGCCGCCGTCCTCCACTGCCCGGGCCGTGCCGTCGGCTGTGAACACGGACTCGTCCACCACGGCGCCGTCCTCCACCGAGAGCATGCGGACGGTGGCCGGATTTTCTCCCGGCGCCACACAGACCAGGGCGTTCAGCGGCGCGTCGTCGCCCAGCGGCCGCCAGCAGCCGAGCCACGGCGTCCAGCCGCTGTTCTCCTGCGAGGCGGCCGTGGCCTCAGCGACGGCGGCGCTGCCGGGCGCCGTGCCCTCCGCCGTGCCTGCCGTGGGCAGAGCCAGCAGCGCCAGCAGCGCTGCGGCCGGGGTCATGCTGCGAGCCTTCATCCGTGCCTCCTTACTCAGTCACCAGCGCCAGGAGACGCCAATGAACGCCTGCGTACCGCTGAGGTCCATGCTCTCAAACCGGCTGTAGCTGCCCTGCACCGGCGCCGAGCCGCGAGTGTGCCGCGCCTCCACGTTCAACCCGATGCGCGGCGTGACCCACCAGTCGCCGCCCGCCACTGCGTGGACGGTGAAATTGTGGGCCGTGGATTCGTACTCCTCAAGGAAGATATCATAGGTCTGCCTGTCAACGAACTCCCCCTCCTGCCGGAGGCGGTACCACGTCATGCCCACGCCGCCGCCGATGTACGGCGTGACCCGGGCGGGCAGCCAGGCCAGGTTGCTCATGGTGCGGCCCCGATCCAGTGGCAGGTAGCGGGCAGTGGCCGTCACCGGCGCAATCCGCAGCCTTGTCCTCTGCTCGATGGGCAGCCCGTCATCGCCCTCGAAGTCCCGGTACTCGGACCTGCTCGAGGACTCGGCCCACCCCACGCCCAGGGCCAGGTCGAAGTTCGTGCCCAGCAGCAGGGCCAGTTCCGCGCCCAGCATAGGCGCCCGGAAATCGCTCCGCTCGAGGGTCAACTCCGTGGTGATCTCGTCGAACAGGTCGCTGCGCGCCTGCGGCAGTGACGGCCCGGCGCGCACCGTCAGCTGCGCCTCCGGCCGTGAGAAGAGGAACCCGTCCTGCGCGTGCAGCAGCGCGGGCGCGCCGGCCAGCGCAACGGCGGCCGCCACACATGTCCTGAATCTGCCCATGAGGCCTCCCGGGCATCTGGATGTCTGTGAGAAGGTACGACGCAAGGCGTGCACCGGCACCGTCGCCGACTACTCCCGCCTGAGTACTACGGCGCCCGGGCCGGCAGGTTCCGTCCGGGGCCGGCGGGCACCGCGTACACCTTCGCTGACCGCGCTTCGGCGACGTCGGGCCCGCCCCTAGGGCACCCGGACGCGGTAGAAAACCTCGAAGGATGCGCCGTGGCCGGCCATGCTGCCGCTCATCTGGATCCTCCAGTGCGTGACGTTGGCGTCATAGCCCGCCGGCGCGCCGCCGCCGCCGGACACGGGGACATACGTCCACGTCACACCGCCGTCGCTGGAGAACTGCGGTGTGCCCAGCGCCAGCCCCGACGCCGACGCGCCCTGCACCAGCAGGAACGGAGCGCCGCCAAATGCGTCCAGTTCCAGGGCCACGCCGTCCAGCGCCGTCCGGACAAGTACGCCCTCCGCCGGCGCGTGCGCCGGGTTGGAAACGGCCACCGAGTAGAGCCGCACGTCGCCCGGCACGGCCGCCGCCACGTCCACGGTGTGCAGGATGTTCAGTTGCGGCGACGGCTGGAGTGTGAACGGGACGGACGCCGCGTTGTTCGCCGGGTCCGAGTCGGTGCCCGTCCAGGTGGCAATGACGGCGGACGCGGACAGGCCGGCCGGTTCCGGGACAGCCGTGCCGCGCACCGTGATCTGCAGCTGCCGCTGCGCCTCCGCCGCCAGCAGCGGCAGCGTCCAGCGGTCGGGGCGGCCATCGCCGTTCGTGTCGGCGAACGCGGTGCCCGCAGGCGCGCTGTGAGTGACGTACGTCACCTGCGACGGCAGCGCGACGTCCACCCCGACACCGGTGAAATCATCGAAGTAGATGTTCCTCAGTGTGACGGTCAGCGTCATGTCCTGGCCGTGGCCCACGTGGGCGGTGCCGGCAACCACTTCAACGCCCATGTCCGGCGGGAAGAGCGAGCCGCCCGTCGGGCCGCCCATGTTGTCCTCCACGTGGCCCGGCAGGTTGAAGCCGCGGGATGACGAGATATGGAACCCCACGTTTTGCGGCCCCGCCATGCCCAGGTCGCTCCAGGCAAGACGCGCTTCCATCTCCAAACCGGTGACAGAGCCGCCTGTAACGTTGGAGTAGAGCGTGGCGCAGCCCGTGGCTGAACCGGGCATCGTAAACCCATCGCCACGGATGGGATCGCCGCCCGCGGCGACCTGCACATACGTGCACAGCGAGGCCGTCGTGCGCCGGTTGCTACCCTGCCAGTCCACGGCAAAGACACGCTCCCCGGTGGACATGCGACCGTCGTTATTGTCGTCCAGGTAGAACAGCCACGTCGTCGTGTTGCTGGAGCTGGCATAGCGCTCAACGTAGAAGTACAGGTACGCCGCGTCCCACGTGTAGGAGAAGAATTTCAGGTCCCGGCCGGCGCTCTGGCCCGGGTCGTTCTCGCACGCCTGACCGGCCTGGCAATCCGTGCTGAACTGGCCGGGGTTGGTCAGGATGGACGGCGCTGCCGTCCAGTCGGACATGTGGCCATCCACCGTGATGGTCCGATCAATCCGCGCCTGCGCCGCTGCCGGCGCCCTGATGGCGACGAGCGCAAGCAGCGCCATCGCCGCAGCCACGACTGCCTGTCGGAGCCACGTCATCGGCCACCTCCCATCCGCGCACGCCAGTTCTCAGCCATGTTCCGACCCGTCTGCTCCGTCACGCTCATGCCCAGGCTCAGGTACCAGCCGCCCCGGCCATCCGGTGCGAAGTCCCGGTCACTCAGGTCGCCGAAGCGGTACCCCGTCTCCAGCTCCAGCCCCGGCAGCAGCCGGAAGCCCAGCGCCGGCGACAGGTCCCACTGCGCCAGTTCCGACCGTGTCTCCCCCAGCACGCGGAACCCGAGGCGGGCGTCCAGCCGGTCCATCAGCGGCTGGCGCACCCGCGCTCCCACGTAGTGGTTATGGCTGCGCAGCACCCAGCCGTTGGCGGCCTCGCCGGTCAGCTCCGAGAAGCGGATGGCGTAGCGGCCGCCCAGCTCAGTGCCGTACTCCGTCACCCAGATGCCTTCGGCGGCGGCGATGATGCGCGCGTCCACACCGTTCAGTACAGCGCCCCCGGCGCGCATGGGGTTCTCGTCCCGACGGCGCTCCAGCTTGAACAGGCCGTTCCAGTCGCTCCGGTTTGCCGGCCGGTACGCCAGCGCTGCCATGCTGTGGCTGGCCCGCACGGCGGCCACGCCCGTGTCCAGCAGCCGCCGGTCCTCGCGGGCATCCTGCCGCAGCAGCAGCGCCCACGACCGGTCCAGCACGGCCTCCGCCGTGCCCACCACACGGTAGCCCCGTCCGGTACTCTCACGGTCGTGCAACTCCGCCCGCAGGCCCAGCATCACGTCCCGCTGCTCCGGGGCCCACGCCACGCCACCGGCCACCGTCCACCGGTCTTCCTCCAGCTCGGGGAACGGCAGCGTCCGCATCGGATCGGTCTCCGGCAGCCGGCTGATGCCTGCCCGCCGCTCCACCATCGCGTCCACGCCCCAGCCGCCGCCCAGGCTCAGCTTCTGGCCGAGACCCGCCAGCAGCGCACGCTGGACACCGACAGCGCCGCCGGACTGCTCCATCTGCGTCCACGCCCGCGTGCCCCGGCCGAACTCCGTCCGGACGCCGGCACTGGTGACGCCCCACGTCGCCGAGTCCGTGCTGAACACATGGTGTCCCGCCTCCAGCCGCACGCCGTCCAGCACCCGGTACGCTGCGCCGGCGCCGATGCTCCGGGGCCGCGCCATCGTGCTGCCGCTCAGCGGTTCGCTGCCCTCCACCCAGATCGCCGTCCGTGCCGTCTCCCACGCGGCCCGGACCAGCGCTGACCGGAGCGACGACGTCACACCCGACCGCTCACTGCTCTCCTCCTGCACCCCGCCCTCCAGCGTCATCCGGCTGGCGCCCTGGCGCCGCTCCGCGCCCAGCAGCGTCCGCGACCGGGCCGCGCCCCTCTGGCTGAACCACTGCTGGCTGTGCATCGCCTCCACGCGCCACGCGCTGTCCAGCCGGACGGCGCCCGCCAGCCGCACGTCCTCCGTGCCCGCCACCAGCCGCGGGTTCGCCGGGTTGTGGAAGCCACCGCCCGTACGGTTCCACTCAAGCCGCGCCGAGAGCCGGTCCGACGCGCCACCCAGCCAGCCGGCCGCCTGTATGGCCAGGCCTGCCGAGTCGCCAGCAGCACCGCGGGCCACTTCCACCCGCGCCCCTACCGGGCCCGCCGCCAGCCGCGCGTCCGCCGACACCAGCGAATGGCCGCCCAGCGTGCTGCGATCCTCGATGAACGCCGCGCCGGCAACCGCCGAATCCGCGGGCACGCCCAGCGCGCCGACCACATCCACCTGCGCCCGCACGCCACCCACGAACGACTCCTCGCCGAACAGCTGCTCCGCCAGTACCACCAGCATGAGCGGGTTGCCAGCGGCGTCCGCCGACGGCAGCGGCCGGCGCAGCAGGATGGCACCGCCGGCCGCGTCCATGTCATAGTCCACGAAGCGCTCCAGCTCGTGCCGCGCCAGCACCAGCGACGCGTTCAGCCGGTCCCGCGTCTCGATGGCGACCCTGTCCGTGCCCAGGCGGACGGCGCCGCCGACATGGTACGGGCCGGAACTGCCGTTGCCGCGCATCTGGTGCTGCACCAGCTGCTGGCCCACCAGGCTGCCAAAGCCCAGCAGCTCCACGGCGCCGGCATGGAGCTGGCCGCTCACGCCGGGCAACGCCCGGTTGTAGGAACCAGGCGTGCCAGGCTCGCCGAAGCCGCGGGTATCCATGTCGCCCAGGAGCAGCCAGCTCCGGTCCCGCTCGATGCGGAGCGACACCGGCGTCGTCAGGCTGCGCAGCATGATGCGCTCGCTGTTGTCGCCAAGCGTGAGGTAGCGGCTCTCGTCCAGCGCGTCGTACGCGCCGCCGAAGCCGTCCTCGGGCCGGCGGTTCCGGGAGTCGTAGCTCACCGTCACGGCCGTTCGCTCGTCGAGGGCGCCCCGGGCCAGCAGCGCGCCGTAATTCCGGGAGGCGGCGCCGACACTAACCTCACCGTCGGCCAGCAGGATCAGCCCGCGCACGTCCGGCAGCACGGCCAGCGGGAAGGTTCCCCGGACCTGGCCCGCCTGGAGCGTGAGGCGCGCAGCGCCCGTGGAGTCCGCGCGCACCGGCACCAGGGCGACACCATTGGCGTTCACTGGCACCTGGAGCCCGTAGCTGCCGCGGTTCGCATCCTCCGCCAGCACATCCAGCCCATCGGCGGTCACTGTCACATGCGGCCCCTGCGCCACCGCCACGCCCCATTCGTCCAGCACGCGAACGGCGATGAGCGACGTCGCCCCTGCCCTGACCTCGGCCGAATCCGCCCGCTCGAAGCGGTGCGGCGAGCCGGACACGTGCACGGAGATGGCGTGACGCTGCTCACCGGCGGCGCCCCGGACCACCGCCTCGATGGTGTTCGGACCCACCCGCAGCGGCACACCGATGAAGTCCTCGACGCCGTCCGGCCGCAGCACCGACTCCCGGATGAGGGCGCCGCCCACGTAGAGCGCTACCGGCCGCGACGCCTCGCCTTCCACGCGCACGTACACCCGATCGTTCGGCAGCATGGCACCGTTCGCCGGCGCCGCCACGCGGGGGCGCGGCACGAACAGGCCGCCGGCCACGGCGATGCCCTCAACCGCCGCCTCGTCCGCCACGACACTAGTCGTGTCCCGGCGCAGCCCGAAGCCCACCGACGGTGTCGTCCAGCCGTCCACGCGGATGCTGGCCACATCGCCGGGCAGGTATCCCGCCGGCACGCTCAGCGGGTCCACCCGCAGCGTATACCGGCCCGGGCGCAGGTCCGGCAGGGAGAACCGGCCCTCGGCATCGGCGCGGACCATTTCGCCGCTGGACACCCACACGATGGCGTGGCCCAGCCCCCTCTCGCCGGGCTGCTGCCGGCCGTCGCCGCTGTCGTCCAGCCACACGCGGCCCAGGACCGCCCGCGTGGCCATGCGGCCGTCGCGCACCCGCACCGCCGTCCACGACGTGTCCGTCCGCGTACCGTCCGCCAGTTCCACCCAGGTCGCGTGCCGCAGCACGCTGCCCCATTCGGCGCCCGCCGTGGCAGCGTACCGGACCACCACGCTGTCGCCCGGCGCCAGGACCGGCAGCGCGAAGCGTGGCTCCCGCCCCGCCTCCATCATGAGTGCGCCATGCTCCGTGCCCGGCTGGGGATCCAGCCCCGTCGGGAAGCTGGCCCGCAATGTCGCGCCGGCCACCGCGCCAGCGCTCGTATTCCGTATGACAACCGTGAATCCCACCGGCCCGGCGACGCCTACCTCCGCCACCGAAGCCCGGCTCTCCAGCGCCACTGACGCCTCGGGCGCTGGCGGCTGCGGGTCCGTCACGGCCACGGCCACCGAGGTCGCCACGGCTTCGTCCATGCCGTCGCTGCGTGCCGTTGCACGCGTGGCGATGGCGCCGCTGGCCACGGACTGGACCTCCACGCTCATCTCGATGACCCGCGTCTCGCCAAGGGCGAGTTCCGCGATCCGCCACCTGGGCGAATTGGCGGCCGGCCGCGCTGACATGGCCCCGCTGCTGACGCCGGTCAGGGGGGTGTCTGATCCAATGAAGTTCAGTTCCTGCGGCAGTTCATGAGTTACCACGACATTCCGCAGCAGCATCTCAGCCGAGCGGTTGCCCACCGTGATGCGGTACGTCAGCGTGTCGCCCGCACGCAGCGGCCCGCTCACCACTGCTTCCAGTTCCAGGGCGAGGTCCCGGGGAAGGACCCGCATCTGGACCGGCATGGTTGCCCGGGCCGTGTCCATCCACTCCCGGCCCGTACTGTCAAGGAACCGGATCACTGCCCGGTTCTCCACCTGGACGACGCCGCCCGACTGGGCCGCCACCGGCGACACTGCCGCCAGCAGCACGACGAGCGGGCCCGCGGCGCGGCCGACGGCACGCAGAAACGTCCTGCCTGCCGAAAGCCGTTCCGTGAACCCGCTCGTGCGCATCACCCTGTGGTCCTTGTCCGCTCGCGCGCTCTAGCGGACGCGTGCGATGATCTCGATGGTCAGCGAAGCACCCGCCGCCAGCGTCGCTACCGTTGCCGTCACCGTCTGCCCACCCGTGGCCGAATCCCAGCCCGTAGCGGTGTGGCTCACGTACTCCAGTTCCGCCGGCAGGTCATCCGTCACCACCACATCCACTGCTGCGCTGCCGCCCGTGTTCTCCACCGTGATGACGTAGCGGACCTCCTCGCCGGGCAGCACGTTGCCGGCGATTACCGAACCGTCAGGACGCGTTACGTCCTTCGCGATGCTGATGGCCGGCCGCGCCAGTGTGGCCGTATGGGTCGCTGCGTCCGTCACCGAGGCGTCGCTGGCGTTGACGGCCGTCAGCGTGATGCTGCCGGTACCGCTTGCCACGTTCGCGACGCTGTAGGTCACCGTGTAGTCCACGGATGCGCCCGCGGCGAGGATGACGCTGGCGGGCATGCCGCCGTCGTCGGTTATGCTCACCTCGCCTGACGCCGACTGGGTCAGGTTGAAGGTGTAGGAGGCGCCACCGGTGTTCTCGACGGTGAAGGTCACCTGGTACGTGCCCGGCACCACGTCGCGGGTGGCGGGGTCCGCCGTTACCGACACGCCCGCCGTCGGCACCTCGATGGTCACCGCCGCAGGCGTGTGGCTGACGTCGCCGTCGCGACCGGACGTGGCCGTGAACGTGAGCGCCTGGTCATCGCCGCCGGTTCCGCCGTTCACCGAGTAGTTGACGGTGACGGTCAGGTCATCGCCCATGTCCACGTTCATGGCAGCCAGCGCTGCGTTCAGTTCGGCGAGATCCGCGTACGTTGCGGCGCCGACGGTGAAGCCGGTGACCGTGAGACCGGCGCTCGTCGTCAGCCCCACCACGAACTGGTCTGTCCCGTTGCCGGCATTCGTGATGGTGTAGGCCGCGGTGCCGGTGGCGCCGGGCAGTGTCGTCAGCCCGGACGGCGGCGCTACCGTGACGCCGGCCTGGAAGCCGACGGTCACGGTGGCGCTGGCCGTCTGCTCAGCGTACGTGTTGCCGTTGGCGTCGGTGAACGTCACCCGCGCCGTGTTGGTGATGACCGTGCCTTCCGGCGTCGGTGTCTGGGCCGCCAGCGGCGCTGCCACCATCAGCAGCACGGGCAGCCAGAGCAGGATCTGTTTCCTCATTGTTCTCTCCACAGGGCAAGTGGTCCGAATGCACGAAAGGGGACGGCACCCGCCGCCCCGCTACTTCACCTGCTACTGCCGTACTGCACCGGGCGGCGCCGGCCGCGCGCCCACCAGGACGTCATACCGCGCCGTGACGCGACTGCCCGGCGCAACGCCGTCGGTGATGACCCAGCGGACATGCGTGTACGTCGCCGGGTCGGCCGGCAGCGCCACTGTGCGGCCGCCATCCGTTACCTCCACCATCGGCTGCGGTGAGTACGACACGCCGCCATCCACCGAGTACTCGATCCGCGCGGTCACATCCGACTGCGCGCTGCCCCCGATGAAGACCAGCCCCCCGGGCAGCGGGTTGTCGATGGCCACGTTCCGGACCTCCGCGTCCTGCGTATTCGTGAAGTCCAGGTGGAAGCGGAGCGTGTCGCCCGGCAGCGTGGCCGCCGCGGAAGACCGCGCGCTGTCCTTCGCCAGCGTCAAATTCTCCTGCCGCAGCACCAGCGCTTCATCCCCGCCGGACGCCTGCGCCCGCGCCGCCCTGGCCGGGCCCAGCACCGCCATCGCCGCTGCCAGCACCGTCACCAGCTTCATGGTCCTTTTCATTTCGCCTCCCGTGTCCGATCGTGCGGCGGACGCCCGCTATTGCGCCCGCCGGATGGCCAGCAGCCCGGTCGCACCGTCGTCGGCGATCTCAGCTGTGGTCGGTCACTGGGAATATTGCCGTAAATGGTTGCGGCGTAAACGTTTGTGAAGGAAGTGTAACGATCGGAAAATGTTGCGGGACAAGGGATATTTTGTACTCGCAATCAAATGTGGGGGACCGGAAAAATGTGGAATTCCGTCGCGCTGGCACTGCTCGTGCCTCTGTCCGACCGCCGTATGAAGACACTGACCATGGCGATGCTCGTCGCATTGCAGCAGCCGGTGGCTGCCCAGCAGCCCCGCGACAGCATTTACGAGACTGCCGCGCTGGCGGCGATTGTGGACCGGGCCGCTGAGCTGAACGCTCGCGTACCCGCGGGCCTGAATTCCTACCGTGCCCGGGTAGAGACGGAACTGTCGTTCGTGCGGGCGGAGCCGGACGGGCGGGAGACGGTGCTGCAACTGGAGCAGGTGGCCAGCGATCTGTTCTGGCGGCAGGACGGCGGCGTGCTCCAGCGGCTCATCGGCTACCGGTCGCAGACGCTGGGCGCGTCGTTCTCGGGGCTGACCTTCTTCGACGTGCCGTGGCTGGTGCCCATCCTGTATGGGGAACGCATCGACCTGGTCCGCACGGGGGGGCCCGCGTACGAGGGCGGCATGCTGCTGCGACGGCGGGCGCTACACCCGTTCGCGCCCACGCGGGAGGAAGTGTACCGCTACGCCGGCGGCGACACCGTGGACATCATCGTGCTGCCGGACCGGCGCATCCCCATCATCCGGATCCATGTCGAACCCCGGTCTCAGCCGCGGCTGCCGACGCTGCTGTTCCATGGCGACATAGACATTGACGTCACGCGCATGCACATCGTGCGCATGCAGGGGCGACTGGTCCCGTCGGGTCGCGGCCGGACGGCGCTGGACCTCGTCGCGCAGGGCGTGCTGTTCGTGAGCTTCGAGACAGCCGAGTACGACGAAGGCTACTGGCTGCCGCGAACGCAGCGCTTCGAGTCCCAGGCCATCTCGCGGCTGGGCGAGGAGCGGATCCTGTTCCGGGCCATCTCGCGGTTCGTGGACATCCATACCAATGACCCGGAGGCTGCGCGGCTGGCGGCGGACCCGGTGGATCATCCTTTCGGGCTCATGGTTGGCGGCGATGACCTGGGCGCCCTGGGCCGGTTCGGCGAATGGCGCACGGGCATGGGCGACCTGAACGCGGAAGTGGACGCCCGGGACTTCGACCAGTGGGCGCCGCCGGGCATCCGGCGCACGGGCGAGCCCCGCGTGTATCTGGGCGCCCGCCGCTTCTCGCAGATCTTCCGTATAAACACGGCCGAGGGCGCGTTCACGGGTGCCGGCATCGGCTTCGACGCCGGCGATGCGTGGCCCGGCTTCGGCGCCCGCGTCCACGGCGGCTGGGCCTGGGCCGAGGAGACCTGGCGCGGCGGTGCCGAACTGTCCCAGCGCATCGGCAACTGGGAGGGCATTGCCCGCGGCGAGCGCCTCCTGGCCCATACCAACGACTTCACCTGGGCCATGGACCCCGAGCCGTCGGTGCCGCCCATGCTGTCAGGCGACCTGTACGACTACCTGGACCGCCGCGTGGGTGGGCTGGTGGTCCGGACCGCCGCGGCCGACCGCGTCGGCTTCCGCTTCGAGGCCGCCCGGGCCCAGGACAGGAACGTGGGGCGCAACGTAATGGACTTCCCCGCGCTGGATGACGACGGCGCCTGGATCCCGCCGGAGACTCACACGGGCGACCTGCGCCTCAACCGTCCCGTGGCGGAAGGCGAGTACTGGCTGGGCCGCGCGGAGTTGCGCCTGAACCCGTCCGCCGGCGGCATCTCGCTGGATCCGGGGCTGGCCGTGCGCCTGGCCTGGGAGGGCGCCAGCGGTGACCTGGACTGGCACCGGCTGGAGGCCGGCTTCGCCCAGCGTCGCATGCTGGGCCGCTGGACGCTGGGCCTCCGTGGCGATGCCGGCATCATGCTCACGCCCGGCGACGCCGAGCCCGTGCCCCAGGCCCTGTTCGAACTGGGGACGTCCGCGGACCTGCCGGGCTTCGCGTACAAGGAGTTCGTCGGAGACCGTGCCGCCCTGGGCCGCGGCACCATCATGTACACGCTGCCCATCTTCAACGCGCCCATCCGCCTCGGCTCGTTCTGGCTGCCGGCACCCGCGCCATCGCCGTCGGTCGGGCTCCAGGTCGGCTGGACGGACGCGGCCGCGGAGACGCAGCAGCTCATGGACCGTTTCGGCTGGGGCACCTCCGACGGCGCCCGCGCCGCCGTGGACCTGCGCCTCCGCTTCTTCGGCGGCAGCGTCAACATCGGCGCCGCCCGGCCGCTGGACAGCGATGGCCGGTGGCGCTTCGTCTGGGGACTCGTAGGTGGACTCTGAGCGCGCGATGCGCGCACACACGAAAGGAACTGACATGACGACGTCAATGACCCGTTACTTCCAGCTTTCGCTCCTCTTCCTCGCCTCGACCTCCATGGCCGGGTGCGAGGCCATTGCCGGCATCTTCCGCGCCGGCTTCTGGGTCGGCGCCATTGGCGTCATCATCGTCCTGGGACTGCTTTTCTTCCTGTTCGGCCGCGGCCGCTGAGGAGTGGAAGGGAGCCGCCGGGCAGGGGCCGCGGGCAGTCCGCCCGCGGCCCTTCCGGCATGGCAGTTCTATCGCGCCTGCAGCCACACATCCTCGAGCACCCGCACCATCTGCGAGTACTGGCTGCCACCTATCTCCAGCGCAACGCGGTACGTGCCCGGCTGCGCCAGCGGACCCTGCTGCGTCTGCCCGCCAGGTCCCTGCCGCGAGTTCCCCCGCAGGTTCCACTGCACACGATGCAGGCCGGCCGTACCCGGGCCCGACAACTCACGGAATACCTCTCCCGACACCAGGTCCGTGATAACGATGCGTACATCGCCACCTGCCGGCTGGCGCAGGTGGTAGCTGATGGCGGTGCCCGCGGGCGCTGACTGGCCAGTCCAGTTCTTCGCACCCGTCACGGACCGGGAACTACGCCTGTCGGTCTTCCACAGCACCGCCTCCCGGGGCGCGAACAGGTGAGCCGCCGCCGCCATCACGTCCGGGGTCAGCTGCTGCAGTGGCGAGATGTCGTCCATCACGGCCACGCCCCGGCCATGGGTGGCCAGCACCAGGTCGTTCTCCCGGGGGTGAACCAGTACGTCATCAACGCGCACCGTAGCCAGGTTGTTCATGAACCGCTTCCAGCTGCGGCCCTCGTCCACACTGATGAAGAAGCCGAATTCCGTGCCGGCATAGAGCAGGCCCGGATTCTTCGGGTCCTGCCGCACAGTGTTGACGTTGCCGAACTGCGGCAGGTCCGATGCGATGCTCTGCCACGTCCGGCCGTAGTCGCGCGTCACATAGACGTACGGCCGGTAGTCGGCGCTCCGGCGGCCGTCCACGGACGCGTATGCCGTGGCCGGGTCGTGATGCGAGGCCTCCACCCGGGAGACGTAGTACTCCTTCGTGCCGCCGGGAACGTTCTGGCCGACTTCGGTCCACGTGGCGCCGCCGTCCCTGCTCACCTGGATGTTGCCGTCATCAGTGCCCACCCAGAGGATGCCGGGAACGATGGGCGACTCGGCGACGCTCACGATGGTGCCGTAGGCGCTGATACCGTCATTGCGGGACAGGATGCATGGCACACCCCGCGTGTTCCTGTTGCACGTCGGCGTGTTCAGCCGCACACCCATGATGCTGCGGCCCATGCGATCGATCTGCTTCGTCAGGTCTGGGCTCATGACCCATGTCTCGCCGCGATCGTACGACTTGAACAGCCGGTTGCCACCGGCATACACCACGCTCGGGTTGTGAGGCGACAGCATGAATGGCGTGTTCCAGTTCCATCGGATCTGCGTACCCGCCGGCGGCGCGGGGACGATGTTCGTAGTCGGGTTCTGGTTCGTCGGCGCGCGGGGGCGGATGCTGCCGCCGCTGCCGTCCCGCAGGCTCACCCGATTGATGTTCCCGTTCTGTGACTCCCAGTAGATGATGTTCGGGTCCGTCGGGTCAATGGCCGTGTAGAAGCCGTCACCGCCGCCCACCCGGAACCAGTCCTGTGCGAGGATCGGCCCCGTCCGCATGCCGCTGGGGCCGCACCAGCTGCCATTGTCCTGCAGCCCGGTGCACACGTTGTAGGGTCGCTGCATGTCCACAGAGGCATGATACGGCTGGCCCACGGACCAGGTGCGCAGGGACTCCCAGGTCGCCGCCTGGTCATGGCTGACATCCACGGAGCCGTCATTGCCGAGCATGACGTGGTTGCCATCCTTCGGGTTGATCCAGATGGCGTGGTGGTCCACGTGGCCGAAGCCGCTCAGCGTCTGCCAGGTCCTGCCACCGTCCACGGACTTGTACGCCTGCACGCCACCCGTGTAGACAATATCCGGGTTCGTCGGGTCTACCCGGAGAATGCTGAAGTACATGGGACGCACATTGTTGTTCGACATGAACGTCCACGTGCGACCCTTGTCGCTGGAGCGCCACACCCCGGAGAACTGCGGATCCGGCGCCTGCTGGCCACCCTGCTGCGATGAGTTCTGCGCCGCCGCAACCCGTGGCTCGCGGTCCGGTGCCACCTCGATCTGTGCGTATATCACGTCCGGGTTCGACCGGGCAAAATCCATGGCAATCCGTCCCATTGTGCCATTGGGCAGGCCGTTGCCCTGGACCCGCTGCCAGGTCTCGCCGCCGTCGTCCGAACGGAAGATGCCGCTGCCCGGACCGCCCGAGGCAAACCCCCATGCCGTCCGCTGGCGCTGGTACAACGCCGCGAACAACGTGTTCGGGTTCGACGGGTCGATGATCAGCTCCGTCGCGCCCGCATGCTCGTTCTCGTACAGCACACGGCGCCAGTTGCGGCCACCATCCGTGCTCTTGTAGACACCGCGCTCCGGATTCCCGCCGAACAGTGCGCCCGCCGCCGCCACCCAGACCACGTCCGGATCCGTCGGGTGCACGACGATGCGCGCGATGGTGAGCGTCTCCCGCAGGCCCACGTGACTGAATGTCCGGCCGCCGTCAGATGACCGGTACACTCCGTCGCCATACGTCGAACTCTGACGGTTGTTCGCCTCGCCTGTGCCCACATACACCACGTCCGGGTTCGACCGGGAGACCGCCACGGCTCCCACGGACGACGTGCCGTAGGCGCCGAACACGTCCTCGAACGTGATCCCGTTGTTCTCCGTGCGGAACAGGCCGCCTCCGGCGAACGCCACGTAGAACCTGCGCGGGTCCGACTCCACCACCGCAATGTCATTGACCCGGCCACCCTGGCCGATGGGACCGATCTCCCGCCACCGGAACTGTGTCAGCAGCGGGTCGTCCGCCTGGTTCAGTACCGGCCGCCGCGCCTGCGCCTCCACCGGTACCGGCCCCATACCCGCTGCCAGCACCACCATCAGCGTGGCCAGCCGCAGTACGCCCCGCCAGCGCCATCCGCTCGTCATAACACTCTCCTGTAATAAGAAGGCCCGCGCCTACGCGCAGATTTGCATGCAGAATTGTACCTTTGCCGCGGGACAGCGACGAGTCAAGAGTCTTGTTCTGGGGGCGCGTGCTGCCCGCCGCGGCCACGCACCGGGCGATAGCTGGGAAAGGTCTGTCAGCAGGCAGGTTACGGGGATGGAGGACTCTGCGGCAGGGGCAGGCGATTCACCGCCCGCCCTCCGTATCGACCATGCCGCCCACGCGTTGCGCCTCCTCGTCAGTGAGGGCGCGCCACATGCCGGGTCGCACGTCCCCCAGTTCGAGGGAGCCGATGGCTACCCGCCGCAGGGTGACGATGTCGATCCCCACGGCGTCCAGGACTCGCCGGATCTGGCGGTTTTTACCCTCGTCAATGACGATCTCGAGCCATTTCCCGGGCCGCTTCAGCGGCTGGACCGACTGGAACCCCAGGGTTTCGCCGCGTCCCGCGTCCACACCGGCGAGCATGCGGGTAACCTCGTCCTCCGTTGGCATCCGGGAGACCTCGACATGGTACGTCTTGGACAGGTGCGTGCTCGGATCGGTGATCCGGTCACCCCACCGGGTGTCATTGCTGAAGAGGAGCAGGCCCTCGCTGTCCAGGTCGAGACGACCCACGGCGACGAGACGCGGCACGTCGTCCGGCAGCAGTTCGAAGACGGTGGAACGACCGTGTTCGTCGGACGTGGTGGTCACCCAGCCCCGGGGCTTGTTGAGCATGAGGTAGACTGACGACGCTGCCCGCACCGTCTGGCCGTCCACGACGATGTGGGCGCGCCGCACGTCCACGCGCCGGTCCGGGTCCCGCACCACCTCCCCATTGACACTGACACGGCCGCCCTCGATGAGGGGCCGGGCCTGCGCCCGGGAACACCAGCCGAGCTTTGACAGGGCGCGGGCCAGGCTGACGGCATTCGCGCCCCCGCCGGCATCGGATCCGGTGCCGCGCCCCCCAGTCCCGCGGCGATCGCCTGTCCCCCCGCGGCCACCTGCCACGCCCTTGCGGCTGGTGCCGCCTGTCCCGCCCTTGCTGCCTGGGCCGCCACGGCCGCCTGTGCCGCCCTTACTGCCCGGGCCGCCACGGCCGCCTGGGCCGCCACGGCCACCTGTACCGCCACCGCCGCCCTTACTGCCCGGGCCGCCACGGCCGCCTGTACCACCCTGGCGGCCTGTCCTGTCACCGCCGCCGGATTTTTTCTGCATGACTGTCCCCGTCAGTGAGCTGCGCCCAGCGTGTAATCCAGCGACGTCGTCGAGCCCGGCCCCACGCCGTAGTCCCGCTGCACCTGCTGGATGCTGGCGATGAGCAGCGCCTCGGCGAGGAACGGATTATGGACCTCGGTGCCGCGGAACACCGCGAGCTGCGCATTGAAGCGGGCGCCCTCGGCGGTGGTGTAGACGCCGTCGTTGGGATCGAACTCGGCAGCAGGCACCAGTGCCAGCTGCGCGTTCAAGGTAGCAGCAAGCGACAGGAGGCGCTGCCGGGCGAGCTGCTGGGCATTGCGCGCCGTGGCCTGGGACGCGTGGCAGCCGGCGGCGGTGCACGTCTGGAACGAGCGCTGGGCGACGTCGCAATCACGCTCACCGGTAGGAGTGCCACCGGCGTCCGTACACGGCGTCGCCTGGAACGAATGGCCGGTGGTGATGATGGGCTCGCCGGTCACGGCGTCCTGCGCCGTGTAGTCATTGACGTGGCAGCCGGCGCACAGCCGCGGGTTGGCCACGGAGCCGTGGGTGGTGGCAATACGCTCACCCGGTTCCAGTGGCATGTTCGGCGGCCACCAGCCGGCATCGCCCAGCAGCAGCGGGCCTTCCGGCGCATGCGGGCCCCGGAACGTGGTGGGGTCCGGCTGCCCGCGCTTCTGGTGGCAGCGCATGCACAGGTTTTCCTGCTCGCTGGGCACATTTATGGAGTATCTCAGCTGCCCATCGAACGCATTCTCGTGAGGGTCGTGACACACGGCACAGGTGATGGCGATGTGCTGGGTGGACCCGCGCTCCAGGTAATTCGCCCGGATGCCCATCTGCTCGAGCGCCGCCTTGCCCTCGTGGCAGCTGCGGCATTCGGGGTTGTTCGCCGGCGCGGCCAGCACGCGGCCGTGGCGGGAGTCCTGCCACTCGTCCACGAAGGGGTGGTGGAAACCGCTGTGGCATTCCGCGCACGTGCCGTTCATGCCCACGCCTGCGTTGATGGATGCGTGGGGGATGTTGCCGGCGGCGTCCGGGTTGCGCACATGGTGCAGCCCCGGTCCGTGGCATGCCTCGCACTGCACGTCGTGGAAGCGGTCCTCGGCCAGGGCCTGGAATCCGACGCCCGGCTCGGCCACGCGGTTGCCCAGGTGCGTCACCGTGTGGCACGCCTCGCAGAGCTGCTGCGCTGCGCCCGACTGCTGCAGCGTGAGCCAGGCGCCGGCGTGTGCCGTCTCCTGCCAGCGTCGCTGCTGCCCGACGTGACACGCACCGCACACCGTCAGGTTCGTCGCCGGGTTCGCGTAGCCCAGGTACCCACCCGCTGCCGCCCCCACCCCGCCGATGAGGTCCCGGTCCGGGAAAACCACGGTCTCATCCCGGCAGCCTGCCACGCTCAGTGCCAGCAGCAGGACAGGTAACAGGAGGCGGTTGCCGTGTTGTAGCATTGCGAACTCCGGTCTGGTAGACGAGCGGCGGCACTACGCGAACTGCCGCCTGCATCGACGGGTGTGCGCTGCCGACTGGGGGCCGGCAGTGTTAGCCATGACCGGGCAGGATGCAAGAGCCCGGCCGATTGCCGACGGTCCGCCGCCGCGGCATTATCCGCCATGGTCGCAACGATCCTCGGCGGCATCGGCCTGTTCCTGCTGGGCATGGTGCTCCTCACGGACGGGCTCAGGAGCGCTGCCGGTGGCGCGCTGCGCACCGTGCTGGGCCGCTTCACCGGCGGCACGGTCCGGGCCATCCTATCGGGAGCCGGAGTCACGGCCCTCGTGCAATCCTCCAGTGCCACCGTCCTTACCACCATCGGCTTCGTCAGTGCCGGCCTGCTCACGCTGCGCCAGGCCGTGGGCGTCATCTTCGGCGCCAGCGTCGGTACCACCAGCACCGGCTGGATCGTGGCCCTGCTGGGGCTGAAGCTCAGCATCGGCGCCCTGGCCCTGCCCCTGGTGGGCATCGGCGCCCTCATGCGCCTGCTCACCAGGGACCGGATGGCCGCCACCGGCCTGGCCATCGCAGGCTTCGGCCTCATCTTCGTGGGCATTGACGTGCTGCAGCAGGGCATGACGACCCTGTCGGAGCGGTTCGACCCGGCGTCACTGCCCGCCGTGACGTTCGCCGGACGCCTGCTTCTGGTGGCCATTGGCGTCGCGACTACGGTAGTCATGCAGTCGTCGAGTGCCGCAGTCGCCGCTACGCTGACAGCCCTGCACACCGGCACCATCACGCTGGAACAGGGCGCCGCACTGGTCATCGGCCAGAGCATCGGCACCACGGTCACGGCCGCCCTGGCGTCCATCGGCGCCTCCGTGCCCGCCCGCCGGACCGCTCTGGCGCACATCCTGTTCAACGCTACGGCCGGCGCAGTGGCGTTCCTCCTCGTGCCGGTGGCGCTGCAGCTGGAAACGACGCTGGCCGCGCGCCTGGATGTCACGGAGCCCGCTCTGCTCATCGCCGCCTTCCACACCAGCTTCAACCTTCTTGGCCTGCTGCTGCTGGCGCCGTTCATTGACCCGTTCACGCGCCTCATCACCCGCATGGTGCCCGACGCCGGTCCCGCCCTCACCCGCAACCTGGACCCGTCCGTGGCGGAACTGCCGCCCGTCGCCGTGGAGGCCGCCCGTCGCGTCGTCCTGGAAACCGCGGACGTGGTGCTGGGCGTGCTTGCCGACGCCCTCCGCCAGCCGCGCCGGGACCGCCTGACCACAGCCACACTCGACGACGCCTCCAACGCACTACACCAGACGCGACGGTTCCTCGCCACCGTGCGCGCCTCCGAGGACGCCGCCGAGCACGCGCGACGCCTGTCCCTGCATCACGCCATGGACCACCTCGACCGTCTCGTGGAGCGCATCCGCCACCACACGCCTGCAGACCCACCCCATGACCCCGCATTCGACCAGCTCCGCGCCGGAGCCCTCGCCATCATGCCCGGCGTCCGGGCCTGGCTTCGCAGTGAGAGCGGCGCCGCCGCCCCCAACGGCGAATGGCAGCGGTTCAGCGAGGAAGTCGCCGAACGGCGTCGCACGGATCGGGACAGGACCCTGGCCCGCACCGCCGCCGGCGAGATGGATCCCGACCTGGCAGATCGCCGCCTGGCCGCCATGCGCTGGCTGGACTCCTCCGCGTACCATGTCTGGCGCACCGTCCACCACCTGGCCGTGCCCGACCCGCTGGCCAGCGCCACAGCGCCGCTCTGACGCACGGCATAGCGGACCAGCGCCCCCATAGCGGACCAGCGCCCGGTTGTTGGATATGACGCCGCTGGACATGGAAACGCCCCGACAACCGGTGCAGCTTGATGCCAGCCGCGACCCGAGCCAGGCTAAACCTGCGCTTGAATGGCGGAACTGCCTATCCTGCCCCACGCCACGGACGTGAACCGCTGTGGACAACCCATGGCCTATCGGGTCGTACCCGACATCCGGGACCTGGTCCGCGCATGAAGCGCTGTCAGGAAATCGCCGTTTCGCGCGTCCTTGGGCAGGGGAGTCGGGATGGGCCTGATGCTTGCACCGGCGCCCTTGCTCCGTCGCACGATGCGGCGGAAGATACGGTGTGTCTGCCGGCAACAGTGCCGGCGGCCACCCCACAAGTCAGCAAGGATAGTGAGTATGCGACGTACTTTCTCGATGATCACAGCGTGCGCAACCGCCCTGGTCCTTTCCGCCGGCGCTGCGTCGGCGCAGACCATCGGCTTCAAGCTCGGCGCCGGTTTCCCGAACATGTCCATCGACGACTCCGGCATCTCCAGCAGCAGCATCACGGCATTCGCCGGCGGCGGCCACATCCGTTTCGGCCTCGGCGGCCGCATCGGCCTGCAGGCCGAGCTGCTGTCTGTCACCAAGGGCGCGGATGTCACGGACGGCGCCGACACGGATGAGTATCGCTTCGAGTATGTGGAGATCCCGGTCCTGGTCCACATCCCCCTGACGCTCGGCGCCGTGGCGCCGTACGTCTTCGGTGGCGGCGCCGTGGGCCTCGAGGTCAGGTGCCGCGTGGCGCCCGAGGGCGGATCGCAGACCAATTGCAGCGACGAGGGCATCTCCACCAACTCGCCGGACTGGGGCCTGGTCGGTGGCGCCGGCCTGGCCATGGCCATGGGCCCCGGCTCCGTGCTTCTGGAAGGCCGCTACACATACGGCCTGCGCAACATCTTCGATGCTGCCACGGCACCGGACGTCCGGCACCGCGTGCCCACGGTCATGATCGGGTACGAGTTGCCACTGGTCCGCAGCTGGTACTAGTCGCAACCTGATGGCGTCGCCCTGGCGACGACCGTCGCCATTACGGAAGGGCCCCGGCCACCACACGGTTGCCGGGGCCCTGCTGCATCCCTCCCGACGCCGTAGCAGCCGGCTGCACCGTCGCCGCATGGAACCTGCCGGGGTTATCTTGCGTTCCATACACCGGGTGCCGTATCACACACCGCGCCGCCCGTGGGCCGCATCGCCGCAGCCAGCAGCGTCAGCCAGGAGCCGGAATGAGCAAGCGTCGGAATCATGACGACATCCCGTCCTCGGAGATCACGCCGGAATCCGTGTACCTGGACCGGCGGCGGTTTCTGCGGATGGGGGCCGCCGGTGCCGTGGGTGCCGCCGTCGCACCCGGCTCCCTGGTGGCGTGCGACGTTCCCGCGTCCGGCTCCGCTGGCAGCGCCGACGATCAGCAGGAGCAGGAGCCGCTGACGTCGTACGAGGACATCACTACGTACAACAACTTCTACGAGTACGGCACCGACAAGGCTGACCCCAGCCGATACGCGCCGGGCCTGCTCCAGACGCGGCCCTGGTCCGTCACGGTGGAAGGCCACTGCGACAAGCCCGGCACGTACGACATCGAGGACATCCTGCGGGCGCACCCCGCCGAGGACCGTGTCTACCGGCTGCGCTGCGTGGAGGCATGGAGCATGGTCATCCCGTGGCGAGGCTTCGCCCTGGCCGACATGCTGCGCCGCTTCGAGCCCACGTCCCGGGCGCAGTACGTGGAGTTCTACACGCTGCTGGACCCGGAGCAGATGCCCTACCAGAAGACGGGGCTGCTGGACTGGCCGTACGTCGAGGGACTGCGCATGGACGAGGCCATGCACCCTCTGTCCTTCATGGCCACCGGGCTGTACGGCCGGGACCTGCCGGCGCAGAACGGCGCGCCGCTGCGCCTGGTCGTGCCGTGGAAGTACGGCTTCAAGAGCGGGAAGTCCATCGTCCGCATTCGCTTCGTGGACCGCCAGCCGCGCACCACGTGGATGCAGATGGCGCCGTCGGAGTACGGGTTCTACGCCAACGTGAACCCCGACGTGGATCACCCCCGCTGGAGCCAGCGCCGGGAACGTCGCATCGGCACCATCCGGCCCCGGGACACGCTCATGTTCAACGGCTACCCCGAGGTGGCCAGCCTCTATCGGGGCATGGACCTGCGGCGGAACTTCTGACAAACGGAGCAGGGCCGGACCGTTCGACAGCGCCTGAGCGCACTCCGCCGGCGTCCGCTCCATCTGCGGGCGCTCAACCTGCGGGCGCTCGCCCGCGACGCGTTGACGGGATGCTGGCGGCAAAGGTCGTCGTCTGGATCCTGTGCCTGCTGCCCGCCGCGCGCCTCATCCAGCGCGGCCTCGAGGGCCGCCTCACCGCCAACCCCATCGAGTACATCACGCTCCAGACGGGGTGGTGGGCCCTGGTCCTCCTGCTGGCGACACTGGCCATCACGCCCCTGCGCCGTCTAACCGGCTGGAACCGCCTCATCCGCGTGCGCCGCCTCATCGGCCTGTTCGCCTTCTTCTACGCGACGCTGCACCTACTGACCTACATCACCCTCGACCGCTACTTCGACTTCTCCGAGATCGGCGACGACATCCTGCGACGTCCCTACATCACCGTCGGGTTCCTCGCCTTCCTCATGCTGCTGCCGCTGGCCGTCACGTCCACCCGCGGCTGGATCCGCCGCCTCGGCCGGCGCTGGCAGCTGCTGCACTGGCTCATCTATCCCGCCACCGCCCTCGCCGTCCTGCACTTCTACTGGAAGAAGTCGGCGAAGGCGGACGTCGCCGAGCCCACCACGTTCGCCATCCTCCTGGCTGGTCTGCTCGGCCTCCGTCTCCTCACGTGGCTGTGGCGACGTCGGCGTTCACCAACCCCCGCTGCGTAAGCCGCCACGCCGTGCATCGCTGGCGCTGATCCTGCACACCGGACCGCCGCGAACAGCCACCCGGAGCAGAGCATGGCCACCAGCAGAAAGTCACCGGCGAAGACCGCAGCGAAGAAGACCGCAGCGAAGAAGACCGCGACAAAGAAGACCGCGACAAAGAAGACCGCAGCGAAGAAGTCCGCGGCGACGCAACGTGCCCGGGGCGAACGGGACGGCCGGCAGCAGCGGGCCCTGCAACCAACGCAGGAGCGGAAGCGGGAGAAGCGCCAGGAGCAGCGACCGGAGGAGCCGCAGGAAGCGGTGCAGCTCGGGCAGCGCCGCTATCCCGAGAACCCGCTGCCCGAGCAGCAGCTCCGCAAGCCGGGCCTGGAATCGGCACTGGAGCCGCGTCCCATGTACCAGGCCCCGCGGTACCGCGGCTCAGGCAAGCTCGAGGGCAAGGTGGCCCTCATCACCGGCGGCGATTCCGGTATCGGCCGGGCGGTCGCGGTCCTCTATGCACGGGAAGGCGCGGACGTCGCCATCGGGTACCTGGACGAGCACGGGGACGCCGAGGAGACGCGGCAGGCGGTGGAAGCCGAGGGACGTCGCGCGCTGCTCATCCCCGGCGACGTCTCGGAGCCCTCGTACGCCGATCACGCCGTCGCACAGACCGTTCGTGAGTTCGGCCGCCTCGACATCCTCGTCAACAACGCGGCGTACCAGCAACACCAGGCGTCCATCGAGGACATCACGGATGAACAGCTGGACCGGACGTTCCGTACCAACATCTACGGCTACTTCTACATGGCCCGCGCCGCCGTGAAGCACCTGCCCCGGGGCGGCGTCATCATCAACAGCGGCAGCGTCACCGGCGAGGACGGCTCCGGCGGGTTGCTGGACTACAGCGCCACCAAGGGCGCCATCCACGCCTTCACCAAGTCGCTCGCCCAGAACCTGCTGCCGAAGGGGATCCGCGTGAACTGCGTGGCGCCGGGTCCCGTCTGGACACCGCTGAACCCAGCCGACCTGGACGCGGAGAAGGTGGCGGAGTTCGGCGCCAGCGTGCCCATGAAGCGACCGGCCCAGCCGGAGGAACTCGCGCCGGCCTACGTCTTCCTCGCCGCGCCAACGGACTCCAGCTACGTCACCGGCGAGGTGCTGAACGTGTTTGGCGGCGAGCCGGCGTAACGGCCGGGACGGCCCCGGGCGGGACCTGTTTACCGTTTTTCGTTATTGCGCGCTTTTCGGAACATCCAGCTATCGTCGCGCCTCATCGGCCTGACGTCCGGCACGTGCTGCCGCGCCGTTGCGTGGTCAGGGCGCGATCGCCAGGGCAATAACGAAAAACGGTAAACAGGTCCCGCCCCGCCGCCTCGCCAAACGGCCGACCTCTGCTATATTGGTTCAGCAACGCGACTTGACTACACGCGCACCTCCCGGAATGCATGAAGAAGCTCCTGGCCGCCGTATGCGTCTCGACCCTGCTGTCCACCACTGCGTGCCGTGACGCGGGCAGTGCAGATCTTCATTCCGGCGCGCCTGCCGGCACCACCGCGGACAGCGTCACCCTGGGTTCGGGCGAGGCGGTGGACTCCGCCGGAGTGGTGGCGGCGTCGGGCGTGAGGGCGCTGACACCGTCGCAGGTGGCGGGGCGGGCACCGGCGCAGCTGCGCGGCATCTACCTGAACGCGTATGCCGCCGGCTCGACGAACCGGCTGAACGCCCTCATGGCGCTGGCGGACTCGACGGAGATCAACACGTTCGTCATTGACGTGAAGGACGAGCGCGGCATCCGCTACCGCTCGGACATCGAACTGGCCATGGAGCTGGCGCAGCCCGGCGAGGTCATGATCCGGGACCTGTCGGCGCTGGCGGCGCGGCTGAAGGAGCGGGGCATCTGGAGCATGGCGCGCATCGTCGTGTTCAAGGACCCCATCCTGGCGGAGGCGAAGCCTGAGTGGACCATCCGCCGCCCTGACGGCGGTGTCTGGATCGACCGCGAGGGCCACACCTGGGTCAGCACCTGGGAGCCGGCGGTCTGGGATTACAACATCGACATCGCCGAGGAAGTTGCCCGCGCCGGCTTCGACGAGATCCAGTTCGACTACATCCGCTTCCCGGAGGCGTACCGCAGCCTGCCGGACCAGATCCACCCGCAGGCGAAGGGCGACCGGAGCGATGCCATCGCCGCGTTCCTGGACGAGGCCCGGCGTCGCCTGCACCCGCTGGGCGTCGTTGTCGCCGCCGACGTGTTCGGCCTCTCGCCCAACGACCCCCGGGACGTGGCCATCGGCCAGCAGTGGGAGACGGTGCTGGCGAAGGCCGACCACGTGCTGCCCATGGTCTACCCGTCGCACTACTTCCCGACGCACCTGCGCAACGTGCCGCGGCCGAACCGCATGCCGTACGAGACGGTCTTCACTTCGCTGGGCATCGGCATGGTCCGATGGAGCCGGCTGCAGGAGGCCGGCGTCAGGCCCGGCCGGGTCATCCCGTGGCTGCAGGCCTTCAACGCGCCGTGGGTGGACCGGGACTACGAGTACGGCCCCGAGCAGGCCGCCGCCCAGATCCGGGCCGTCTACGATGTGGGCCTCGACGACTGGATCTTCTGGCACCCGGGCTCCCGGTACGCGCAGATCGAGGCCGCGTTCGAGCGGGAGACGACGTCGCGGAAGGTGGAGTTCACGCCGTCGTCCGACTTCGTCAGCCAGGCCGACCTGCTGGACCGGCAGGGCGCCCGGGCCGCCCGGGAAGCCGCAGCCGGCCGGCGATCCGCGCCCGCGGATAACAACAGCAACAACAGCAACGAAAGCAACGGCAGTAACGGCAACGGGGGCAACGGAAGCAACGGGAGCAGTGGCAGCAACGACGTCGGTGGGTCCCATCGATGACGGTGCTGTATATCCTTGTCGGCGCGGCGGCCGGCGCCCTGATGGTGGGGCTGGCGCTCCGCGCGCAGCTCATCCTGACAAAGGCACAGGCGGACCGCGCGGAAACGCTCCAGCGCGAACTGCACGAGCGGGACGCCCGCATCAATGAACTCCAGCGTGAGCGGGACGCCCGGCTGCACCAGGCGCAGAAGGAGCACGAAGCCCGCATCAGCGCGGTGCAGCGCGAGCATGACGTCCGGGCCGACCAGCTCCAGCGGGAGCACGACGCCCGCCTCAGCGCCCTCCAGAAGGAACTGACCGAAGCCCGCGTGGACGCCACGGCGCTGCGCGAGCGGCTCGACGCGGAGCGCCACGCCGGCGCCGAGAAGATGGCCATGCTCGACGACGCCCAGCGCAAGCTGAGCGACGCGTTCAAGGCGCTGTCCGCCGACGCCCTCAGCCGCAACAACCAGGAGTTCCTCACCATCGCGAAGCAGCTGCTGGAGAAGCAGCAGTCCGCGGCAGAGCAGGACCTGGCGGCCAAGGCGCAGCAGATCGACCAGCTGGTGAAGCCGCTGAAGGAATCGCTGGAGAGGGTGGACGGCAAGATCGGCGAACTGGAGAAGGCCCGCGCCGTCGCCTACGGCACGCTAGCCGAGCAGGTGCGCAACCTGTCCGCCACTCAGCAGTCCCTCCAGGCGGAGACCCAGAACCTGGTGAAGGCGCTGCGGGCGCCGCAGGTCCGCGGCCGCTGGGGCGAGATCCAGCTGCGACGCGTCGTCGAGATGGCGGGCATGGTGGAGTACTGCGACTTCACGCAGCAGGACACCATCAACCACGAGGATGGCCGGCTTCGTCCCGACATGATCGTGCGGCTGCCCAACGGCCGCAGCATCGTCGTGGACTCGAAGGCGCCGTTGCAGGCATACCTCGAAGCCGTCGAGGCTTCCGACGACGACGTCCGCACCGATCGCCTGCGCCAGCACGCCGCCCAGATCCGAGGCCACATCCGCAAGCTCAGCGAGAAGTCCTACTGGGACCGGCTGGCCGCGACGGATGCGACCCCCGAGTTCGTCGTGCTGTTCCTTCCCGGCGAGTCCTTCTACAGCGCCGCCCTCGAGCTGGACCCCAGTCTCATCGAGGGCGCCATCGACCAGCGCGTCATCCTGGCCACACCGACGACGCTCATCGCACTGCTCCGCGCCATCTCCTACGGCTGGCGTCAGGAGACCATCACCCGCGAGGCGCTCCAGATCAGTGCCCTCGGCAAGGAACTCTACACCCGCGTCCGCACCATGGCCGGCCACTTCGCTGACATGCGCAAGGCGCTGGACCGCACCGTCCTGTCCTACAACCGCGCCGTCTCATCCCTCGAGTCCCGGGTCCTGCCGTCCGCCCGCCGGTTCCGCGAACTAGGCGCCGTCGGCAGCGACGAGGAGATCGACCAGCTCGAAGCCGTGGACAAGAGCCCCCGCGTCCTCCAGGCCGGCGACATGCAGGAGCCGGGACAGGCGCCGCGGGCGATCCAGACGGAGCTTTGAGACGGATTCGGGATCGGGATCGTAAACGTAAACGTTCAACGTAAACGAAACCTACCCGAGCGGCCCTGGGCAACTGAGGCGACGAGGGCGACTTATTACAGCCCGTCGTTCGTCGCCCGCAGTATGCCGCCCGCCGTGTGACGCCCGTTACCACTTCCTTGCCTCCGCCTGAGCCTGCAGTGCCGGCCGCCACGGCCGGCGCAATTACGGCATCGTTCCAGGGGCCCCCGGGCCTTCGTCAGGCGGTGAGTCTGTGCCGGTGGCGGGGGGCAGTTCTCCGGCGGGCGATGCGTCTGCCTTGTGCGCGGTCCGCGCCGCCCGTTCATCCAGGTCCTTCCGCAGGTCCTCGATCTTCGTCTGCAGCCGGCTGAGGATCGAGTCAATGCGCGGCTGCACGTCGGCGACGAACTGGTCCACCTTCGGCTTCACGTCCTCCATGGCGCTCTGCGCCTTCGGCCGGATCTCCGCCATGGCTGCGTCGACGCGCGTGTCCAGCTCGTCCAGCGCGCGCTTCACTTTCGGCCGCGCATCCTCGATGGCTGCTTCCACTTTCGCCTGCAACTCCTTCAGCGCGTCGCGTCCGCGATCACCGCTACCGGTGCCTCCCGTGCTGCCGGCATCCCCGGCGCCGCTCGTCGAACCAGTCCCCTGCGTATTTTCCACGTCGGGCCTCCCTTTCAGCATGAACAACCGGCCGGGAAAGGGTCCCGTCCGGCTCACCACCCTACGCGACCTCCTGCCTGCACGTTTCACGCTCAGCGCGGCGGTGGCCCTGGCCGGTACGTCCGAGCGGCGTTCGCCATGACGTCCTCACGGGCGAACCACGCCGGCTTCATCCGGCCCGCCACGTACAGCGGCGCCTGGTCGAACCAGTGCGGCGACGCCGGGTCCGCCGACTGCCCGAACTGCACCACCGACCGGGACTCTACTGCACCCGGTGCCAGTTCCACCACGCTCACCCACGTGTGGCCGCTCACGCCGTAGCGCCGGCCGTCCGCCGCGGGCTGGGCGCTGAAGGCGAAGATGACGCCCGCCCAGCCTGGCGCGCCGGGCACCGGCAGTGACGGCCGCTCGCCACCAAGGGACTCGCCGCCCACCGGCTGCCCGGGAAACGCCTCTCCCCTGGCCGGGTCCCCGCCGCTCGTATGCACCCGCTGCAGCCGGTTCACCTCGCCCCACGGCACCAGGGCGCGGCCGAAGTTGCGGTTCAGCTCCGCCACCACGTCCTCCAGCGCCCGGAACTGCGCGTACTCGCCGGTGAAGTCGCCGGACCGGAGTCGCTCCTGCCAGAGGATGAACAGCGTCGTCGCCTCAGACGCCACCGTCGCAACCCGGTCCCATGAACGCAGCGCGTCCAGCGCCTCGTCCACCCGCATGGCCCGCTCAAAGTTGGTGCCGCCGATCTCCTCCCACTCGTGGATGAGGATGCGCAGCGCGTCGCCGTCGGCCTCGCTGACGTACGTGTCGAACGCCGCCGCCTGCAACGCGTCCAGCGTCCACGACGGCTCGGCCTCCAGCAGCCGCCGGGACGAACGCGCCCGGCCGTTGTCGGGCTCCGGCGCCATGTACGTCGGGTACCGCGACGGGTCCAGGTTGTCGCCCTCGCCGGTGGCCAGGAACGGCGTCCCGTTCGTGTTCTGGATCCAGCCGCTGCGCGGGTTCAGGATCTCCGGCAGCTCGTCCAGCTCGTGCCAGCCCTGCCACTCCGTGGCACTGGTGCTGCCGTCCACGGGCCGGGACCAGTCGTAGCCGTCGGCCCGGCGCGGCACCGCGTTGCCATGGAGGTAGTAGATGTTGCCCTCCACGTCGGCGTACATGGTGTTGGAGATGGGGAACGCCCGCCGGTTCAGCGCCGCGCGGAACTCGTCCAGGTTCCTGGCTCGGCCCATCTCGTACCACTGCTGGATGGAGCCGCCCTCCTCCATCCGTCCCACCCGGACCGCCAGCCCCACGCCATCCCGCATGGCGACGACGGGACCGTGATGCGTCCGCCGGAACGTGAACTCCCGGGCCACGACGCCGCCGGCGGTATTCACCCGGATGGTATCGGTCCACTCCGTCGCCTGCCGCCAGCCGTCGTCGTACCGGTACATGAGGGGGTCTGACGGATGGTCGAAGACGACCTCGTAGACGTCCGAATGGTCGGCGCCCGTGTTCGTGTGGCTCCACGCCAGGTGCTCGTTATGGCCGGATCGGGGCACCGGCGTGCCCAGCACGGCGAAGCCGCGGACGTGCCAGCCCTGGTCGCTGTGGACGTGCATCTCGTAGCGCTGGCCGTCGCCGAAGAACCGGACGTGCGGGTTCTGGAACAGCAGCGCGTGCCCCGACTCCGTCCGGGATCCGGCAATCGCCCACATGTTCGAGCCCTGCGGCTCCGCAAGGGCGCCGGTGGACGCATCCGCCGGGTACGCCCCGGTGACACCGGCACCCCGCCCACCGCCGAACCCGCCAACCCCGCTGAACCCGCCGAATTCCGCGGACCTCACGGCACCGGTCACGCCGACGCCCATCAACTCCGCGATGTCGCCCAGCCGGACGCCGTCTATGCGCGTGTTCTCGCCCACCAGCCGGAACCGTGCAAAGAACATCCAGGGCTCCCACCGCGTGATGAGCCGCGGCTGCACCCCTGGCGTCGTGCGCAGGTAGTAGTTCAGCCCCGCGGCGAACGCATCCCAGAGCACCTTCCGCTCCGGCGGCTCCCCCTCGTACTCCTCCCGTGACAATCGCTCCACCTCGAACACGGCCCGGACCAGATCAGCCGCCAGGTACCGCTCGCCGTACCAGTTCGAGGCCCGGCCCAGCAGGTGGATATAATCCTCCTCGATCTGCCAGTAATTGTCCTCGGCCTGGGCGTACGCCAGTCCAAACATCACCGCCGCGTCCGTGGGCCCGAGGATGCTGGGCACGCCCCACTCGTCGCGGACGATGGTCACACTCGCCGCCAGTCGCTCGCCCGCCTCCTCGCGCGCCGGCAGCAGGTTCGACAGAGGCGCGCACGCCGGCGCCGCCAGCAGGACCAGCGGCAAGATCCGAAGGAAAGGCAAGTTCATGCTCCGTTGGCTGTCTGGGTCAGCCCGGATAATGATCGCGCGGCCGTCAGCTTGCAACGATCGGCCGGCCCCTCCCACCGGCGGTACCGGCGCCAGGCCGGGGCGGTACCGGGGCGGTACGGCACGTGCACCGGAGGACAGGTGTCATGCGCACCACCCCATCATCGGAGGCCCGTCGTGCAAGTCCTCGTCACCGGCGGTACCGGCGTCATCGGCCGCGCTACTGTCACCGAACTGCTCCGCCGCGGCCACACAGTGCGGCTCCTGTCACGGGGCGCGGCCGAGGATGTGGAGGAATGGCAGGACCAGCGCGTTCAGGCGTACCCCGGCAACGTCGCAGATGCAAACGCCATCCGCGGCGCTGGCGACGGCTGCGGCGCCGTCGTCCACATCGTCGGCATCGTCGAGGAATCGCCGCCGGAAGTGACCTTCGAGTCCGTGAACGTGGGCGGCACGCGCAACATCCTGGCGGAAGCGGCGCGGGCGGGCGTCAGCCGCGTCGTCTTCATCTCGTCGCTCGGCGCGGAGCGCGGCGAGTCCGACTACCACGCTTCCAAGGTGCAGGCTGAGGACCTCGTCCAGCGCTTCGACGGCGACTGGACCATCCTCCGCACCGGCGCCGTCGTCGGGCCCGGCGACGAAACCGTCTCCGTCCTGCTGCGCATGGTGCGCATCCTGCCCGCCGTGCCCGTCATCGATGACGGCGACCAGCCGTTCCAGCCGGTGTGGCACGAGGACCTGGCGTGGGCCATCGCCGAGTGCGTGGAACGTGACGACGTCGCACGCACCACCCTGCGCATCGCTGGCGACGACGTCATCACCGTCAACGAGGTGCTGGACCTGTTCAGCAACATCACCGACCGGGACCCCGTCAGGGTGCCGCTGCCGTCGCTGCTGGCGAAGCTCGGCACCTCGCTGGCCTCGGCGCTGGGCATCGAAACGCCTGTCAGCGCCTCCACCGTGCAGATGCTGCTCGAAGGCAACGTCATCGGTGACGACGAGGCCAATGACCTGACACAGCGACTGGCGTTCCGTCCGGAACCCATCCGCACACGCCTCGCCCAGCTCGCCGACGAGATGCTCGAGCAGACCCCCGACGAGGGCGTCGGCAGGCTGCAGCGCCGCCGCTTCCGCGTGGACATCGCCGGCAGCCGCTTTGACGCCCGTGCGCTGTTCGAGGAGTTGCGCCGTGACTTCGCCGACATCGCGCCCTTCGAGGCCGCCGCCGAGCCCGGCTCGCCCGTGTCGCTGGAGCCCGATGCCACCCTGACGCTGGAGTTGCCTGCGCGCGGCCACGTGCAGGTCCGCGTCGTGGACATGACCGACCAGAGCGTGACGCTCGCCACCCTCGAGGGGCATCCCCTGGCCGGTGTCGTCCGGTTCCGCTTCGACGACGTCGAGGCCGACACCCCGGACAACATCAGGAGCGACGTCGTCCGCTTCACCATTGACGTCGTTGAACGACCCGCGTCCCGTGTGGACCAGATCTCCATGGCCCTCGTGGGCAGTGCCGCGCAGAAGCGGACGTGGCAGCAGACCGCGGAGAACGTCGTGGAGCGCTCCGGCGGGTCATCAGACGAGGGCGTGCAGGAGGAGTCCTGGTCGCTGGACGACGAGGCCGCCGAGCCCCTCGAGGACTGGGTCCGTGACCTCATCAACCGGGACGCCGACCGCAAGTGAAACCGCCGCCACCGCCCGGCCGTACGGTATGGAGCAAGGCCGGCACACGACACCGGCACGGAGTCCGGACGCCACACAACGGGAGCGGAACATGACAGGATTCGGAGCCAGGCTCATGACCGGCGGTGTCCTCGCCGTCATCGGCCTCATCACCATCAAGGTCGTCATTGCCGTGCTCAGCGGAGCCCTCGCCCTCGCGGGATTCCTGCTCTTCACTGTCCTGCCCATCCTGCTGGTGGGCTGGCTCATCGTGAAGCTGTTCAAGCACTTCTCGAAGAACGGCGACTCGCCCGCCTTCGACTGAGCCGGCACCGACCGGAGGCGCCGACGGACCGGCACGCCGTGCGCATCGTCCGCGCCATCGGTCCGCACCAGCCGGCACCCTCGCCGTAGCGTGCGCCGTGTACATCGCTCTGCCACGGCATGTTTCCGGCCCCGCCGCACGTCCGCGACGGGGCCGCTGTAACATACCCGGCCCTCTGTTCGTTCCTTAAAAGCAGGACCGTGCACACGGCGCGGCAGGCGCATCACCCAGTGCAGCACCGGCAATGAAAAAGCTTCTGATCGTCCTCCTGGCAGTGACGGCGGCCTCGGCGTGTCGCGGCCCGTCCGAACCCGATGATCGCTGGGCCCGACCCGAATCCATCCAGTACGCGGCGTCTCTGAATGTGGACCTGGCGGAGATGACCCGGACCCCCTCGGGCCTGTACATCCAGGACCTGGAGGTAGGCGAGGGCCGTGCGGCGGCGGCCGGCGATTCGGTGCGCGTCCATTACAAGGGCTGGCTCCCTGACGGCACCGTCTTCGACGACAGCTATGAGCGGAACGCTCCCATTACGTTCATGCTGGGCGTGGGCCTCGTCATCCGCGGCTGGGACGAGGGACTGGTGGGCATGATGCCCGGCGGCCGGCGCAAGCTCGTCATCAAGCCCGAACTCGCCTACGGCCGCGGTGGCCGCGGCCCCATCCCGCCACTGGCGACGCTGGTGTTTGACGTGGAGATGATACTGGTGAAGTAGAACGGATTCGGGATCGGGATCGTAAACGTATAACGAAACCGGGATCGGGATCGTAAACGTAAACGTAAACGTTGAACGGGCCCGCCTCATCGGCGGGCCCGCTTCACGTGAGCTCTCTGGGCCGTTAAGGGCTACGTGATCGGCCCGTCGCCGGATCCGATCTGAGGCCGGCTAACACCCGTTTACGTTGAACGTTTACGTTTACGATCCCGATCCCGATCCGTTCAGAACTCCCCCACCATCCCGATCTCCGTCTGCAGCTCGTATCCCAGTTCGCGCTGCACGGTCTCCCGGGCGAGGCTGATGAGGCCGCGCACGTCGGCGGCGGTGGCGCCGCCCAGGTTCACGATGATGTTTGCGTGCTTGTGGAAGAACTGGGCGTTGCCGAGGATGTGGCCTTTCAGGCCGCACTGGTCGATGAGGCGGCCGGCGCCCACGGCCTCGATCTTCTTGAAGATGGAACCCGCTGACGGGTACAGCCACAGGTCGGGGTGCCGGTCATCGCGCCACTTCAGGTTCTCGCGCATGACGTAGCGCAGGTCCTGCTCCGGCGCGGGGTCGAGGCGGAACGTGACGTCGAGGACGATGTCGTCGCGATCATGCAGGATGCTGTAGTCGTAGCCGAAGTTGAAGTAGGCGTTGTCCACGGTGCGTCGCTCGCCCTCCTCCGTCAGGATGGAAGCGGACTCGATCACTTCCTCGATGAAGCAGGTCCGTTCCCGCTCCGGCGGTGGCGACAGGAAGTGCAGGTTCTGCCAGACCGCGCCGCCCACCGTGCTGGGGATGCCGACGTAGTGGTGCAGCCCGCCCAGCCCGCGGGAGACCGTGTCGCTGATGAGGCGCATGAACGTCTGCACACCGGCGCCGGCACGGACACGCACGTCGTCGATGAACTCGACGTCGTCCACCTCGGACCGGATGACCAGGCCACGCACGCCGGCGTCCGCCACCAGGATGTTCGCGCCGAGACCCAGCAGGAAGTACGGGATGTCCAGCTCCCGCGCCGCTGTCACCGCCTCGGCCAGCTCGTCAGCCGTGCGCGCCCGGTAGAGCAGGTCCGCCGTGCCACCGATGCGGAACGTCGTGTACTGCGCCAGCGGCACGTCCTTCTCCAGCCGTGCCAGCCCCAGCCGCTTCCCCAGAGCGTCCCGCTGCTCCGCCTGCTCCCGTCGTCTCTGCCCGTCCATGTACCCTGCCCCGTCCAGACTCGATTCAGTTCAACCCGCCCCGGTGTCAGGTTGCGTGCCACCGCCCTCCGACGCCTGTCCCCACGAACCCGTCACCGCCACGTCTTCGTTCAACGTTTACGTTTACGATCCCCATCCCGATAAACAAGAAGGGCGCGCCCCGGAGGGCGCGCCCGACCTT